>CAISWQ010000040.1 GCA_903889245.1 uncultured Lentisphaerota bacterium
CGAGAAAACGCTGACGGTGATGCCCTACTGGCAGGGCGGCTCGCCCAAGGCCGGCGGCGGCTTCGACAAGGGCATGATGCAGCAGATCAGCGCCTTCAAGGTCGGCGACAAGATTACCGTCGAGTGGAAATTCGCCGAGCACTACCGTATCGAAACCATCGCCAAGGCGGAGTAGTCAACCCTCTGTCTGCGAGGGCGCGTTTCCCAAGGCTTGGGAAACGCGCCGTTTCTTTTTCCAAGCCTTGGAAAACCGCCGCTGCGTTACCGAACAGCAATATTTAGCCGTTCAGCGCTTCGTAGACTTTGCCGACCATGGCGGCGCCGGGCTTGAGGGTCTTGGCACCGGGTTTCCACTTGGCGGGGCAGGCCTCGTCGCCGTGCGTGGCGAGGTAGGCGTTGGCCTCGAGTTTGCGGACGAGTTCGTCGCAGTTGCGGCCGACGTTGAGGAAATTGACCTCGGCGGAGACGAGCTTGCCTTCCGGGCTGATGATGAAGGTGCCGCGGTAGTCAAGGCCGCTGGCCGGGTCATAGACGCCGAAGAGGCGCGAGACGTTGCCGGTCGGGTCGGCGCCCATGGGGTACTGGACGCCGGCGAGGAGTTTCTCGTCGCGCTGCCAGGCCATGTGGACGAACTTGGTGTCGGTGCTGACGGAGAGGGCTTCGCCGCCGAGCTGCTTGATCGCGGCGTATTTCTCGCCGAGGTCGGCCAGCTCGGTGGGGCAGACGAAGGTGTAGTCGGCGGGATAGAAGAAGAGGATGACCCACTTCTTTTCCTTCAGGAGGCCGGTCAGGGTGACCTCGCGGAAGTCGTGCTGCTTGGGATCATAGACGTCCAGCTTGAAGTCCGGGACCTGCTGGCCGACCTGTATCGCGCATACTTGCTCACTCATTTTTTTATTTCTCCTTTTGCTGGGTTGTTTAAGTGGCCGGGGAAAATACGACAAGCGGCCGCGATGTCAAGCGGTCGCGGTTTTCAGCCGAGATGCCCGCCAACGAGATGGCCGAGGAAGTAGGTGACAGCGGCGGCAGCGACGCCGATGAGTACCTGGCGCAGGCCGGCCCAGAAGGCATTGCGGCCGGTCATCAGCGTGATGGCGGCGCCAATGGCGAAGAGGCCGAGCGCGCTGGCACCGGCGCTCCACAGCACGCCGGTCGTGCCGTGCGTGAAGAAGAACGGCAGCAGCGGGATGATGGCGCCGACGGCGAACAGCAGGAAAGAGGTGCCCGCGGCCTCCCACGCCGAGCCGCCAAGGTCCTCGGGATTGATGCCGAGTTCCTCGCGGGCGAGCGTATCGAGGGCGTGGTCTTTATCGGAGAGCAGGCGTTCGGCGAGCTTGCGCGCCTCGGCCGCCGAGAGGCCTTTGGCTTGATAGATGAGGGCCAGCTCTTCCATCTCTTCTGCCGGCGTTTCGGCGAGTTCATCGGCCTCGATCTTGATCTGGTGCGAGTAGAGTTCGCGGGCGCTCTGTACACTCAACCACTCGCCCAGCGCCATGGAGCAGGCGCCAGCCACCAGGCCGGCCAGACCGGTGACGACGATGGTGCCGCCGGCGACCTGCGCGCCGGCGACGCCCATGATGAGGCTGAAGTTGGAGAGCAGGCCATCGTTGGCACCGAGCACGGCGGCACGGAGGGCGTTGCCGCCGGCGGCCTTGTGGCGGCCCTCGAGCCGGGCCAGTTCACCGCCCTCGAGCTTGGTGCCATCGGCCAGCGCGGCGAACATCCGGGCATGACCGCGCTCGTCGCGCGCCATCTTTTGCGCGGCCTGGTCGGGGTCACCGGCGTATTCGCTGCCGGCATCGCGTTCGATCTCGGCCAGCGTGGGCAGCACGAGCGCGGGCCCCCAGCGGCGGGCGAGCCAGCCGAGGACGCGCGTGCGCCAGTTCAACCCAAGCCTGGGCGGCTCCACACCGGCCTCGCGCAACCGCTGTTCCCAATGCGCGGCGTGACGCCGCTCGGTGTCGGCGAGCTTGGTGTAGAGCTTGGCGGCGGGCGCCTGCGGGTCGGCCTCGGCGAGCGCCTGATAGAGTGCGGCGGCATTGCGCTCGGCCGTCAGGTTCTGTTGCCAGCGCAGTTGGTCGCGGGGGGTGGTCATAGCTGGTCTCTGCGCGTGAGATCGGCTGGAACTGGAGCCGGCCCGCTCAATAGTGGGCCTTGAGCATCGCCTGAACCTGTTCCAGTCGCCGCAAGTCAAAGTTGGCGTTGGGCCCCATCTGCATCCCGGCTTGTGGTACAACGTGCGCACTTATTTGAGGCGTGGTCACCTGCTTTTCCAGCAGGGCAAATAATTTCTGATGGCGCACGCTGGCGAAGCCGGGATCCTTGAACCAAGTGGACACCTTGGAGGCTCCGATGACATAGATGGCCTGAATCATCGTCGAGACCGACTGCTCCACCAAGGTTTGTCGCGCATAGCAAATCGCCAACTGGCGATAAGCATCCGCTTCCTCAGGTTTTTTCTTGAGGATGGCCTCGTAAATCGCACGAGCTTTCTCCAGTTCGCCTTGGGCCAGCAGCACATCGGCATATTGCTTTTGGGCGGCGAGGTTGTCGGGTTCGGCCGTCACCCACTTGCGGAAATGGACCAAGGCCAGGTCCAGGCGGTTGGTTTGTAGGTAGGCCAAACCCGCCACGCGGTGAGCCTCGGTGGCATCCGGTTCAACATCCAGAATCCAGTTGGCCAGCACCAGCGCCTGTTCATGCCGGCTGGCGCGGGAGTACAGGGTGGCCAGCATCTGGGCGGCTAGCTTGCGCTGCGGTTCGATGGTCAGCAGGCGTTGCAGCAAACTACAGGCCTGCACATCCGCGCCCTGTTGGAAATAGATTTGCGCCAGTTCCAGCAACGCTTCGCCATGGTTCGGGTTGCTGGCCAGCAAGCCCTGCAGGAGCGCGCTAGCCGTGTCATGGCGTCCCTTCTGAATCCACACCCGCGCCTCGCGCAAGCGTTCGGTGGAGTCTTTCCACTGCTGCACAGATAGCCGCATGGTCTTGGGGGTCAACAGCTCATGGGTGGGGGTGCTCAACGCCGCCTTCTCCCCCTTGGGGGCCGCTGCGGTCTGTCCGGGATCGGCAGAGTTGCGCAGCACGAGCAAGGCAATGAAAGCTGCCATGCCAGCCGCATAAACCAAGGCGACGATGACCATGATGCGCCGGGCCAGCGTGCGCCGGCGTCGCATGGCGCGTAATTGTTTCAGCAGGTCACCGCCAAAGATGGGTGACACATGTTTGTCCCGGTCGAACTCGTCCGCCAAGGACGGACGTTGTTCGCGGTGCGAATACAAATTGCCGGGAACCTCATTCATGGCCTATGACCTTCGCCCATCCACTAGGCCGATACACGCTATCGGCCCAGCGCTCAGCGACGTGTGGTTTGATCAACGACCTTGGTCACGCCCGGGGTGGTTTCCGCGATGCTCTTGGCGCGAATCCGCAGGCTCTCATCCGTGATGTTGCCGCGCAACGTAACCACGCCATTGACCACGGAGACGCCCAGCACCTGCCGGCGCACCAGATTATCCTGATACAACCGCTCCATCACGGCCTGCGATACACCATCATCCTCGGTGCGCGGCTGCAGAGTCTCACACCCTGTCCAGCCGACAACCGCCATCAGGACCAGCCCCGCCATCAGCAGCATTCTTTTCATAGTCACCTCGCGGGACAGTATAACACATCAGTCCCTTGTTCCAATCACCTTTTGCCCTACTCCACGGTCACGCTTTTAGCCAGATTACGCGGCTTGTCTATGTCCGTGCCCCGCGCCTGCGCCGCATAATAGGCCAGCAATTGCAGCGCCACCACATTGACCAGCGGCGAGAACTCGTCGCGGACAGCGGGGACCCAGATGATGTCCTCCGCCAGTCCCGGCATGGCGGCATCGCCATCGGTCGCCAGCGCAATGATGCGGCCGTGGCGCGCCTCGACTTCCTTCATGTTGGAAATCATCTTGGCATAGACCTCGTCGCGCGTCTGGGTGCAGAGGCAGATGACCGGCAGATACTCGTTGATCAGGGCGATCGGCCCGTGCTTCATCTCGCCGGCGGCATAGCCCTCGGCGTGCTGGTAGGAGATCTCCTTGTTCTTGAGCGCGCCTTCCAGCGCTGTCGGATAGTTGAACCGCCGGCCAAGGTAGAGCGAACTGGGGCCATCGTGATGCTTGTCGGCCACCTTGCGCACCGCCTCGCGGCGCTCCAGCACATAGACGATGGCGTCGGGCACGCGCTGCAGGTCGCTCAACAACTCCTGCGCCTGCGCTTCATTGACCTCGTTGCGGGCGCGTCCGATGAACAGCGCCAGCAGCGCGAACGCCATCTGCTGCGCCGTGAACGACTTGGTCGCCGCCACGCCGATCTCCGGGCCGGCCTCGGTGAAGAACACGGCGTCGCTCTCGCGCGCCACGGTGCTGCCCGGCACGTTGCAAATCGAGAGCACCTTGCAACCCCAGCTCTTGGCCATGCGGATCGAGGCCAGCGTGTCGGCCGTCTCGCCGGATTGCGACACCGCCACCACCAGCGTGCCCGGATCAATCTTGGGGTCGCGATAGCGGAACTCGCTGGCGAGATCGGTCTCCACCGCGAGGCTGGTGAAATTTTCCAGCAGCAGTTTCCCGTACATGCCCGTGTGATAGGCGCTGCCGCACGCCACCACCATCATGCGGTTGAGCTTGCGGAAATAGGGCGCGCCCAAGCCAAAGTCCGGCATGGCGACACTGCCGTTCTGCCAGCCGTGCTGCGCCAGCAGATGCCGGAGGATGCGCGGCTGCTCGTGGATTTCCTTGAGCATGAAGGTCTCGAAACCGGCCTTCTCCACCGACTCGGCGGCGATCGTCACCGGCTGGATTTTGGCCTCGACGGCCGTGCCATCCAGCTTGCTGATGCTCACGCCTTCCGGCCGCAACGCCACGACCTCGCCATCGTTCAGGTAGATCACCCGCCGGACCTGATCCACGATGGCGGGCACATCGCTGGCAATGAACTGCTCGCCCTGGCCCACGCCGACAATCAAGGGACTGCCGCAACGCGCGGCATACAGGGTCCGCGGCTGGTCATGGAACAAAACCCCCAGGGCATAGGCGCCCTTGGCGCGACGCAAGGCGCGGCGGATGGCCTCTTCCGGCGAGGCCGCGCCGACCTTCAACTCGGCCTCGATCAGGTGGGGAATGACCTCGGTATCGGTCTGCGAACAGAACTTGTGGCCCTGCCGTTCCAGTTCCGCGCGCAACTCCTGATAGTTCTCGATGATGCCGTTATGCACGACCGCAATCCGGCCCGAGCAGTCGGTGTGGGGGTGGGAGTTGACTTCGCTTGGTTCGCCGTGGGTGGCCCAACGCGTGTGGCCGACGCCCAAGGTGCCGGCGACCGGCTGCTGTTCGAGGCTCTGCTCCAGCGCGCTCAACCGGCCGACGCACTTGCGGATGGCCAGTGTCTCCGGCTGCCACGCCGCTACGCCCGCCGAGTCATAACCGCGATATTCCAGCCGCTTCAACCCACCCAACAACAACGGCGTTGCCGCGCGCGATCCCACATAACCTACGATGCCACACATGACGCCTATCCCCTTTCTCCGCCCTCATGTTGCCATCCGGCAAAGACAAAGCGCTCTTCCAGCACGGGACCAGAAGAGCGCTTGCCAACCGTCCATGGACGGCTTACTTGGCCGTCAACACGTAGTTGGTGGCGGCCACAATGTTGAAATTGCTGGTGACGTTATCCGTCTTCCAGATGTTGGCAGCCCCGCCCTTGGCGACCACGCAAACACCCTTGTCGCCAAACGGCGCCGGATTGCCCTTGCCATCCACGCCCTGCAACAGACTGGCCACGTTGACGCTCGGTAGCGCCTCGCGCAAGCTGGTGCTGATCTTCAAATTCTTCGTGAACAGGAACGGCGTCTGGTCCGCCTGCTGGTCTGCAATGTCAGCCGTCACCACCCAGGCATTGGCTTTGCCGGCAAAGCCCATGAACGTGGCGGCGTTGGTGCTTTTACACACTTGGATGCCCGGCGCGCTGAAGAAGGAATAATCCACTTTCAAGGTGCCCGTACCCACCAGATTGGTGAAGAACCCGGAAGAGCCGGCGGTGGTATAGGTCGCGTAATCCGGCCAGGTCTGGCTCGAGGAGATGTCAATCGCCCGGCCGAACGCTGCTGTGAAAATCTGCTTCCCGTTGGAAAGCGTACCCGTCATCTTCCCCTTCATCAACGCGTCGCTGACGGCTGGCACCAGCACGGCGGCCAGAATCGCGATGATGGAGATGACCACCAGCAACTCAATCAGGGTGAATCCTCTTGTCAACCGCGTGAACATTTTCTTCATGCTTGTCCCTTTCCAGCTAATTAGTTCCCGCACACGGGCGCGAACCCTACTCCCCGCCATGTACGCCGTCAATCCTATAAAAGGACGAAGCCAGGCCTTGTTTTCCGATCCTTGGAACCAGGTGCCACGACGTTTTCCAAGGCTTGGGAAAGTCCGACGGAAAAGTCCACCGCCTTGGAACAGGCTACGCGGTTGAGGTGCAACGCGCCCTCCCCCTCGCGCGCTCACGCGGACGTTATGGGCCAGCGCGCTGGAGGTGGATGAGGAACTGCACGCCGAGGCCGGCGTCGGCGAGGCCGTCCAGGCCTTGTGCGGTCAGACGCAGCTTCAGGTCAACCGCGCGCTCATAGATGCTGTTCGGTTCAGGAGGCACCTTGTTGCTGGGCTGGCCGTGCAACACGATGGGGTAGGCGGGCGCGCCGTTCTTTTCCGGCAGCGCATGGAAGCGCAACTCGCCGGTGAAGAGGCGTTGTTCCCGCGGGTCGTCGGGATTGCTGGCCTCGGCGCGCAGGCGCGCGTCCTTGGGTTCAAGGAAAACAAGCGCGAGCCGTTGCGTGGAATTATTTTTACCGAGGCGCGTGCCGAGGTAACGCGTGCCGGGTGCGGTGGCTGCCAGCCATTTTTGGCGCGCTTCCGCCACGGCCTGTTCGCGCTGTGTCGTGGTCTGCTGTTGTTGCGCGGTTGCCTGCCGGTGCTGTTCCTCGAAGGCCCGGCGGGCTTGGGCGAGGCGTTGCTTGCGCTCCTGCTCCGCGCGCGCCTGCCGCTCTGCGTCTTCCTGGCGGGCGCGTTCCTGTTGCTCCGTGACCGTCTGTTGCAACTGCTGCATCTGTTCCGCGTCAGCGGCCAGCTTGCGCAGGGCTGCGGCGGCCGCCGCGCTGCCCGCGGGATAGGCGCGCGCACCGAACGCGCCGTGCGGCTGGCCCCACGCGCGGACATCCTGCTGGAACTGCGGCGCGTCGAGCGTCCACTGGTCCATGAGCCGGTGCGCCGGCAACTGGCCATAAAGAGTCAGCTGGGCGCCACCGGGCTGCGTCAAGCGCAGCAGCGTCACGGGCGCGAGGCCCTCGGCGACGCGTTCCACCGTGTAGAGTTCTTCCGCGGCTTCGAGCGTGGCCTTGAAATTGATTTTGACGTCTTCGCGGCTGGTGGGGATCGGCTCCTGTTCCAGCGTGAGCAGTGTGAGATGGGCGGGTAGTGCGGCGGCGATGGCGTCCTGTACCTGCGACACGGGTGGCGCGACGCGCGGGTCGCGGCCGCAGCCGGACAGCAGGACAGGCGACGTGAGCAAGGAGCACAAAAGAATATGACGCCACCCGGCCATGTTCATCACCCACTTGGTGTTTGCCTGCTCAACCCGCGATGATGTTCAGGACATCCTCGGGCGTGGCCGCCTGCAACAGACGGTCGCGGATCGTCGGATCGTTGAGCTGGCGGCTGACTTCGGCGAGGAACTGGATGTGCGGGCCGGTACGGTTGACCGGCGAGAGGGTCATGATGAAGATCCGGGAGGGCAGGCCATCGAGCGCCTCGAAGTCCACACCGGCGTGCTTCATGCCAAACGCGGCGATCAGCCCCTCGACCGTGTCGGTCTTGCCGTGTGGGATGGCGATGCCGCTCTGCATGCCGGTGGACATCTTCTTCTCGCGTTCGAGCACGGCCCGCAAGGCTTCGAGGCGGTCCTTGATCTTACCGGCGGTCACGAGCACATCCACCAACTCCTCAATGACGGCTTCCTTGGTGGCAGCCTTGAGTTCAATGACAATCGTGTCAGGCGTTAAAGCTTTTCTAAGATTCATCACGAGCCTCGTACGGCGCGGCGATATTGCGTGGAAGCCCCCGCCGCGTCAACACCGAAACCGCCGCGCCCTGAAAAGTCTCGCCGTCCGCGCCGTCGCCCGCTAAAAATCCCGCCGTTTTCAACCGTGGAGTCAACCATGAACTGGAAAATTCTCCTGATCGCATGGGTGTGGATGGTGGCCCTGACGGCGCGGGCCGCCGTGGCGCCGCCGGCGGCCGAACCGTTCCCGCTCGCGCAGGTGCGGCTGCTTGAGGGGCCGTTCCAGGAGGCGCAGGAGCGCGACCGGAATTATCTACTGCTGCTCGACGCCGACCGGTTGCTGCATAACTTTCGCCTCAACGCCGGTCTGCCCTCGACCGCCGAGCCGCTCGGCGGCTGGGAGGCGCCCAAGTGCGAACTGCACGGCCACTTTGCGGGCCACTATCTTTCGGCCTGCGCGCAGATGTATGCGAGTACGGGCGACGCCCGGCTGAAGGCGAAGGCTGACTATCTCGTCGCCGAGTTCGCCAAGTGCCAGGCCGCCCTGCCGGCGACGAAGTTCAATCCGGGCTATCTCTCCGCTTTTCCCGAGTCGTTCTTCGACCGCGTGGACAAGTGCGAGCGCGTCTGGGCGCCGTACTACACGCTGCACAAAATCATGGCCGGCCTGCTCGATGCCCACCAGCTCTGCGGCAACGCGCAGGCGCTCGACGTGCTGAACAAAATGGCCGCGTGGTTGCAGTTCCGCCTCGGCCGCTTGAGCCACGAGCAGCAGCAGAAGGCGCTCAACTGCGAACACGGCGGCATGAACGAGGTGCTGGCAAACCTCTACGCCATCACCGGCAACCCCGAACACCTCAAGCTGGCGCGCGCGTTCAACCACGAGACGATCTTTGCGCCGCTGGCCAGGGGCGAGGACCAGCTCAACGGCAAGCACGCGAACACGCAAGTGCCGAAGATCATCGGCGCGGCGCGCGAGTTCGAGCTGACCGGCGAGCCGGCGTTCGGCGCGGTCGCCTCCAACTTCTGGAAGTTCGTCGCGCTCGACCGCTCCTACTGCCTCGGCGGGCACAGCGATAGCGAGCACTTCTTTCCGCTGACGGAGTTCGCCAAGCACCTCACGCCGGTGACGGCCGAGACGTGCAACACCTACAACATGCTCAAGCTCACGGCCCACCTGTTCGCGTGGCAGCCGGCGGCACGCACGATGGATTTCTACGAACGCGCGCTGCTCAACCACATCCTCGCCTCGCAGGATCCGGCCACCGGCATGATGATCTACTTCGCCACGCTCAAGCCCGGCCACTTCATGAGCTATAACACCACCAACGATTCCTTCTGGTGTTGCACCGGCACGGGCGTCGAGAACCACGCGCGCTATGGCGAAATGATCTATGCGCACAGCGCCGACGCGCTCTACCTGAACCTGTTCATCGCCTCGGAGCTGACGTGGACCCAGCGCGGACTCGTGGTGCGGCAGGAAACAAAATTCCCGGAGAGCGAGGTCACGCGCCTGATTTTCACGTGCGCCAAGCCCGTGACGCTCGCGCTGAAAATCCGGCAGCCGTTCTGGACCGCCAAGCTGGCACTTACGGTCAACGGCACGGCCGCCGAAGCGCAGGCCGACGCGACCGGTTACGCGACGCTTCAGCGTGAGTGGAAGGATGGCGACCAGGTCGAGGTGCGCCTCCCGATGGCGCTGCGCGTCGAGCCGCTGCCCGGTGCGCCCAAGCTCGCCGCGCTCTGCTACGGCCCGGTGGTTCTCGCCGGCGAACTCGGCACCGCGGGCCTCGACAAGCTGAACCTCTATATCGGCCGCCAGCTCGACCTCGCCGGCAGCCCCACGCCCGAGGCGCCCGTGTTCATGGGCACGCCCGACGACCTGCTCCGGCACATCGCGCCGGTCCCCGGCCAGCCGCTGACCTTCCGCACCGCGGGGCTCGGCCGGCCCGCCGATGTGACGCTGGTGCCGTACTACCGCATCCATCACCAGCGCCTCAACGTCTACTGGTCCTGCTTCACCGAGGCCGACTGGCAGGTGCGCGCGGCCGCCCACGCCGCGGCCGAGGCGGAGCGCAAGGCCTTCGAGGCGCGGCTCGTGGACGAGGTCCGCCCCGGCGAACAGCAGTCGGAGACCGACCACAACTATAAGGGCGACAAGACCCGCACCGGCTACCTGCACGACCGCTCCTGGCGCGACACGCTCACCTGGATCAGCTACGAGGTCAAGGTGCTGCCCGACCAGCCCATGACGCTGCGCTGCCACTACTGGGGCGATGAAGGCGGCCGGCGCACCTTCGACATCCTCGGCAACGACACCAAGCTCGCCACGCAAAAACTGCTCAAGAACAAGCCGAAGGAATTTTTCTGGGCGGACTACGCCATCCCCGCGGAGCTGACGCGCGGCCGGCAGAGCCTCGTCATCAAGTTCCAGGCCCAGCCCGGCCACACCGCCGGCGGCGTCTTTGGTCTCCAGATGTTGAAGGCCGGGACGAAATAAATTTCCACGCCCCCAGAAAACCGATGCTGGATACGGGACACGGGAAACGGGTTTGAAAATCCGGCTGACTGGGGGCGGTGTTGTTTCACCGCCAAGGCCAGTTGGCCGGATGGCACAGAAGCGTCGTATGAGCTTGGCTATTCATACGAGGTTGCGCCGTGTAATGATGGGAAGGATGAGTTGGAGGCTCGGTTTCAACGTCGGTTCTCAGCAGCCTTGGGAAAGCCGCGCTGAAATTTTCCAAGGCTTGGAAAAAAAGCGCCGGAAATTTCCAGGGCTTGGAAACTTTTCTGCGAAATTTTCCAACCCCTGGAAAAACTGCCGGAAATTTTCCCAATCCTTGGAAGACGGCGCGATCAGCCTGCGTGTCTCCGTCAGCGCAAGGCCGGTCCAATTCCACACCTGCGCAAGTGTGGAATTGGGTCGGCGGGCGGTCTGGTGTGCGGTGGCCTGAATTTTCCTGCTTTCATGGGCGGGCTGTGCTACAAGCGCGCAACTTTTCACGGGCGGAACCATGAACATCAAACAAGCTGGCTGGTGGGGTTGGGCGTGCGTCGCGGGCCTGGGCCTGGCGGCGGTTGCGGCCGGGGCGCAGGAGTTCCCGGTGGTGGTCCGGCCGGAGGCCGCGCCGGTGGTGCGCGCCGCGGCGACCGAGCTCGCCGGCTATCTCCAGCAACTCTACCCGACGGCGAAATTTCCCGTGGTGGCGGCCGCGCCCGCGGATGGCGCGCTGATCCGCGTCGGGTTGCAGGCCGATCCAGAAATCGCCCTGACGCCGGCGGGCGCGCCGGAAAGTTTCCGCGTGCTGACGCGGACGGAGAACGGCCGCACGGTGGGCGTGGTGGCCGGCGCCGACGCGCGCGGCGTGGTGTTCGGGGTGTATGCGCTGCTCGAAAAGCTCGGCTGCGGTTTCTACATCTCCGGCGACGCGTTGCCGCCCCCGCGCGCGGGCGCGTTCGCCTTCGAGGGCTGGAAGCTGGAAGATACGCCGCTGGTGCGCGAGCGGCTCGTCTTCGACTGGCATAATTTCCTGAGCGGCTGCTCGACGTGGAACGCGCCGGACTGGAAGGCGTGGATCCTGCAGGCGCAGAAGCAGCGGTTCAACGCGGTGATGGTCCATGCCTACGGCAACAACCCGATGGTCAGCTTCACGTTCAACGGCAAGACCAAGCCGGTCGGCTACCTCTCAACGACGGCGCGCGGCCGCGACTGGTCCACGATGCACGTCAACGACGTTCGGATGATGTGGGGCGGGACAACGTTTCGCGACAAAGTGTTTGGTGCCGCCGCTGCACAGGGGCCGGAGGAGCAGCGCGCCGCCGCCGCGCGCAAGTTGATGCAGGAGGTCTTCGCCTACGCCGGCGAGCGCGCGATGGAGGTGGTCTTCGCCAACGATGTGGATACCGGCTCGGCCAATCCGCAGGAGCTGATCCGGACGCTGCCGGAAGCTGCGCGCTTTGTGACGCGGACGCAGGCCGGCGGCATGACCGGCGTGAGCGGCGAGGGCGACCAGGGTTTCTGGCTGGCCAACCCGGAGACGCCGGAAGGCTATGCCTATTATAAGGCGCAGGTGGCGGCGCTGCTCGCGGACTATCCGCAGATCACGTCGCTGGTCGTGTGGTTCCGCAATGGCGGCACGCCGTGGATGAGCGTGAAGCTCGAGGAACTGCCGGCGGCGTGGCAGGCGGAGTTCAAGGCGGCGGTCGCCAAGACGCCGGAGGCCGCAAAATACTGGCACGCGCACCATCTGTTCGCCATCGGCAAAATCACCCGCGCCTATGAGCGCGCGCTCCAGGAGCTGGGCCGCGACCGCGTGCGGCTGGCGGCGGGCACGTGGAACTTCGCGTTCCTGCCGGGCGCCGATTTGTTTTTCCCGAAGCAGGTCCGGCTGATCGGCCTCGACTACGGCGTGCTGCACGATGACTCGAAGCTCGGCACGGCCGAGAAACGCCAGAAGCTGGCCGAGGTCGGCGCGCAGCGCGAGATCGTCCCCGTGATCTGGGCGCACCACGACGACGGCAATTACATCGGCCGCCCGTACACGCCGTACCCGGAGTTCGCGTCGAAGTTGGCCGAGGCGAAGGCCGGCGGCTACGGCATCATCCACTGGACCACGCGCCCGCTGGACCTGTTCTTCAAGAGCCACGCCGAGCAGGTATGGAACGCGACGATGGACCGCCCGCTGCGCGCCACCTGCGACGACATGGCCGCGCGGATGTTCGGTGCGCCACTGGGCGCATACCTCGAGCGCTGGGTCACCGAGGCGCCGAAGTTCGCGCGCGAGACGAGCGACCATTTCATTGATCGCCCGTTGACGAATGTCGCGGACGTGGTCGTTGGCTGCAATGAGCGGCTGAAACTGTTGGTGGCCGCGGAGACGAAC
Source organism: uncultured Lentisphaerota bacterium (assembly GCA_903889245.1). Classification (GTDB taxonomy): domain Bacteria; phylum Verrucomicrobiota; class Kiritimatiellia; order CAIQIC01; family CAIQIC01; genus DP16D-bin41. The sequence continues at coordinate 12,971 of CAISWQ010000040.1, forward strand.
GAGCTGACCAAGGCTCAGCATGAGCAGGTGGCTTACTATCGCGGGCAGGAGGAGTTCATTCGCGCCTTCTTCCTCGCACAGGACGCCTACCAGCGCGCACAAGGCGCGCTCAAGTCCAACGATCTCGCGGGTGCGCATGCGGCCATGGTCGGCTGCCGGCCGACCGTGCTCATCGAACAGTTCGCGCGTTACAGTTCGCTCGGCGGCCTGACGCGTGGCGAGCAGGGGCTGGTGGTCTCCCTGAACACGCGTTGGCTGCCGCACATCGTGCGTCTGCGCCAGCAGCTTGGGCTGGAGGCGATCCGCTACAATTTCGGGCCGACCTCGCACGATCCGCTCGCGCAGGCGGCGGGCCGGTTCACCTTCCGCTTCGGCGAGGGCCGCCGGCTGTGGCAGACGCTCGGCGCGGCGGAGACCGGCGCGGAAACCTTCGGCGTGGCAGGCGCGCCCCAGTTGGGCCAAAGCGGCCTTGAGAGCGCGCAACCGGTCACGCTTGCACTGACGCCGATGGCCGGCGGCCGGAAAGATAGCGCCGTCCTCCCGGCCGGCGCTTACCGATTGCGCCTGCTGCTTTCCGATCCCACCTCGACCGCGGCCGGCCAGCGCGTGTTCAAAATCTCCGCCAGCACGTCCAGCCGCGGTGTCAGCAGCACCTATGCGTTCGAGCCGGAGCGCGCCCGGTTCCTCCGCATCGCCTGCCACGGCAACACGCAGAACGACTGGAACAGCATGGTGGATGTCACGCTCGCCGCACTCGCGAAGGACACCAACGCGCCGGTGGTCACGGCGAGCCACGCCTTGCAGGCTTTCCCCGCGGCCGCCGCCGCCGATGGCCAGGCCGGTACGCGGTGGGCCACGCGCGGCCGCGACGAGTGGCTCCAGTTCCGGTTGGATCCGACCGTGCCGGCGGACCGTATCGATATGGCGTGGTTCGGCGGACCGGAACGGCAGCCGCAGTTCGAGGTGCTGGTCAGCAACGATGGGCAGCAGTGGCGCGCCGTGAAAAATTTCCGCGCGGCGCCTGCACGCGCGGCGGTGCCCGAAACGCGCGTGGATGTTTTCGCCGCGGCTGGCGGCCAGAACCGCATGTTCATGCATATCTGGCCCATCCACCTCGCGCAACCGGGGGTGGTGACGCTGACGCTGACGCCGGTGACCGGCAAGGCGTTGCTCTGCGGCGTGGAACTGGAACCGGTGCTCAACATCACAGGCATACCATGGCCCAAGACCAACTGATCCTCGCGCTCGATTATGGCGGAACCAAGCTGATGGCCGCGACGGTGGGGCGGGGCGCGCGCCAGTGGCTGGCGCTCGAACGCAGCGTCTCGCCGCCGCAGCACGATGGCGACTACGAGCGCAAAACCATGCACGCGCTCGCGCACAAGCTGCTCGGCGGTGCGCGGCCCGCCGCGGTCGGCATCAGCTTTGGCGGGCCGGTGGATGCCGGCGGGCGGCTCGTCTTCCTCTCGCACCACATCCCGGGCTGGGAAAACATCCCGTACTGCGACCAGGTCGAGGCCGAGTTTGGCGCGCCCGCCGCGATGGCGAACGATGGCAACATCGGCGCGCTGGGCGAGTACGTGTTCGGCGTGGGTGCCGGCTGCCGGAGCCTGCTCTATATCACGGTCAGCACCGGCGTCGGCGGCGGCTGGGTGTTCGACGGGAAAATTTTCGCCGGCGCCGACGGCATGGCCGGCGAGATCGGTCACACGACCGTGGACCCGCGCGGCCCGCTGTGCGTGTGCGGCCGCCACGGCTGCGTCGAGGCGCTGGCGTGCGGCCCCAAATTTGCGGAAGTCGCGCAGGCGCGCCTGCGCGCCGAACCCGGCGCGGGCGCGAAGCTGCGCGCGCTCGCGGGCGGCGACATCGCGAACGTCACCGGCCAGCTCGTCGCGCAGGCCGCGGCGGAGGGCGATGCGCTCGCCACCGAGGTGCTGCTCGAGGCCGCGCGTTCGCTGGGCATTGGCATCGGCACGGCGCTCAACCTGATCAATCCCGAACGCGTGGTGGTCGGCGGCGGCGTTTCAAAATCCGGCCCGGCCTGGTGGGCGGCGTTGCGCGCGGCCGCGCGCGCGACCGCGCTGCCGCAGGCGCGCGTGGAGATCGTGCCCGCCTCGCTGGGCGACGATGCGCCGCTCTGGGGCGCGGTCGCCCTCGCGCAAGCTCTACTCAAGTAGAATTCGCGGTCTTGGAAAACCGGCGGCGGCGAGCTAGGATGCGCGCCATGCAAAACGCCACCCGCATCGCCGCGCGCCTCGCCGACCTGAAGGCGCGCGGGAAGAAGGGCTTCATCGCCTACGTCACCGGCGGCGATCCGAGCCTCGCCGCGACCGAGGACATCATCCTGCGGCTGGAGGACGCCGGCGTGGACGTGGTGGAACTCGGCGTGCCGTTTTCCGATCCGCTCGCCGATGGGCCCACGATCCAGGCGGCGGCCGGCCGCGCGCTGGCGGCGGGCGCGACGTGGTCGCGGCTGATGGGGATGGTCGCGCGGCTGCGGCGGCGCTCGGAGGTGCCGCTGCTGCTGTTCAGCTACCTCAATCCGCTGCTCGTCCGCGGGTTCGACCGCACGGCGCGCGATGCCGCCTCGGCGGGCGCCGATGGCTTCCTGATTTTGGATTTGCCGGTGGAGGAGGCCGCGAAGAATTTCCAGACCTTGGACCGGCTGAACCTCGACCACGTCGGGCTCGTCACGCCGACGAGCCCGGCGGAGCGCATCAAGCGGATCGTTGCGGCCTCGAGCGGGTTCGTCTATTGCGTCTCGCGCGAGGGCGTCACCGGCGTCCAGCAGCAGCTTGCGCCCGGCGCGGTCAAGTTGCTCAAGGCAACGCGGCGGCTGACGAAGCTGCCGGTCGCGCTCGGCTTTGGCATCGCGACGCCACAGCACGCGGCTGCGGCGGTACAGGAGGCCGATGCGGTCGTCGTCGGCAGCGCGATCGTGGACCGTTTCCACCAGGCGCAGCACACAGCCACGGGCCGCGCCGCCGCCGCGCGCTGGGTTGGCACGCTGGTCAGGGCCGTGAAGAAGGTTTGAACAGAAGTTAACGAAGGACGAAGATGAAAAAGAAAACACGCGCAGCTAAGCCGGCGCCTCGCGCCAAGAAATCCACGAAGAAAGCTTCATCGTTCTATGCCATCATCATGGCCGGCGGCAAGGGCGAGCGGTTCTGGCCGGCGAGCACGGCGAAGCGGCCGAAGCAACTGCTCGCGCTGGTCGGCGAGAAGACGTTGCTCGCGCAAGCGGTGGACCGGCTGGAAGGGTTGATTCCACCACAGAACATCTTCGTCATCACCAACCGTGAGTTGGTCAAGGAAGCGCAAAAAGCGGCGCCGATGCTGCCGCCGGGCCAGATCATCGGCGAGCCGGTGGGCCGCGACACCGCCGCCGCCATTGCGCTCGGCGCCGCGCTGATCGCCGCGCGCGACCCGGCCGCGACGTTCTGCGTGCTGACCGCCGATCATGTTATCGGCAACCGTCCGCTCTTCCAGCGCACGTTACGCGAGGGCCTCAAGCTCGCGTCGAAGCTGGATATTCTCATCACCATCGGCATCCAGCCGACCTTCCCGAGCACGGGGTTCGGCTATGTCGAGGCCGGTGACGTGCTCGCCGAGAACAACGGCATCACGATTCACAAGGCGCGGCGGTTCGTCGAGAAGCCGGACCTGCCGACGGCGGAGGAATATGTGAAGAGCGGCCACTACTTTTGGAACGGCGGCATGTTCATCTGGTCGCTGGCCTCGCTCTACAAGGCGCTCGGACAGTTCCGCCCGCAACTGCTGCCGATGACGGAGCGCGTCGCCAAGGCACGCACGCCCGCGCAGCTCGAGGCCGCGATGGATGCGGAGTATCCGAAGCTCGAGAAGATTTCCGTGGATTACGCGCTGATGGAGAAGGCCAACAACATCGCCATGATCCGCGGCACGTTCCCGTGGGACGATGTCGGCTCGTGGCCCGCGCTGGAAAATCACCTGCCCAAGGACACCGACGGCAACACCACCGTCGGCACCTGCGAAAGCTATGACGCCACCGGCAACATCGTCGTCTCGCGCGACCGCCTGACCGCGCTGATCGGCGTACGCAACCTGGTGGTCGTGCAAACCGGCGAGGTCACGCTCGTGTGCCCCAAGGCGCGCGCGCAGGACATCAAGAAGCTGGTCGAGAAACTGCGCGCCGCGCAGACCTACGACAAGGTGCTCTGATGGGGCGCATCCTCGGTCTCGACTTCGGCAGCAAGCGGCTCGGCTTTGCGTTGAGCGATCCCACCGGTATGCTCGCCACGCCGCATTCCGTCGAGGCGCTGGCCGACCCGAACCAGGCGCTCAACGTCATCGAGCGTAAATGCAAGGAGACTGGCGCGGTCAAGCTCGTCATCGGCCTGCCCAAAAACATGAACGGCACGCTCGGCCCTGCGGCGCAGGGCGTCCTCGCGCTCAAGGAGAAGCTGGAGCAGCGCCTGACGATCCCGGTGGAAACGTGGGACGAGCGCTTGAGTACCGTCAGCGCGCACCACGCCATGCGCGAGTCCGCTCTCGCGCGCGACCGGCGGAAGCAGATCGTGGATAAACTCGCCGCGCAGATTTTCCTGCAAACCTATCTCGACGCGCATGCCGCGCCGCCCCAACTGGATGAAATTTGACGTGGTGTTGAAGCAGGAGTCGAACATCGAACAGCGAGCATCCAACGTCGAACATCGAAGTCCCGGAAAATCTGTGGAAGTGCCGGAGGGCATGCAACGCTACCGCGCGGTGGTGGCCTACGATGGCACGGCGTACGCCGGGTGGCAGGTGCAGCCGGGCGCGGTGACGATCCAGGGCGAGCTGGAGGCGGCGGTCAAGCAGGTCACCGGCGAGGCCGCGCGCGTGCAGTGCAGCGGCCGCACCGATGCGGGCGTTCACGCGGTCGGACAGGTAGCGCACTTCGACCTCGCCAAAACCTTCGACCTCGCCAAGCTCCGGTTGAGCCTCAACGCCGTACTGCCGGAAGACATCCGCGTGCTGAAAGTGAACCGCGCCAAGCCGGACTTCCACGCGCGCTTCAGCCCGAAGGGCAAGGAGTATCGCTACTTCATCTGGAATGCCGCCGTCATGCCGCCGCATCTGCGTCACTATCACTATGCCGTCCGCAAGCCGCTCGACGCCGCCGCGATGCGGCGCGCCGCAAGGCTGCTCACCGGCCGGCAGGACTTCGCCGCGTTCTCCGCCAACCCGAATCGCGAGATCAGCGGCACCGTCCGTCACCTGCATTCGCTGACGGTGACGAAGCGCGGCGCGGAAATTGTGATCCGGGCGCGCGGCGACGGCTTCCTCTACAAGATGGTCCGCAGCCTCGCCGGGTTTTTGATCCGCGTCGGCGCGGGCGAGCTGCCGCCGGAATCCGCGCGCACGATCCTCGACTCCAAACTCCGTACGGCCACAGTTCCCACTGCGCCGCCGCAGGGCCTCTTCCTCTGGAAAGTCTTCTACAGCCGCGACTAGCCACCGACCGGCCCGCACAGGCCTCTTTGACCTGTGCCATGCCATGGAGCCGCCGCCGGGATTGGCTTGAGGGCGCTTAGGGTTGCGCCCAGTAGTCGAGCACGCAGACCTTCTCGACGTGGCCCTTGAGCGAGGCGCCGAAGGCCTTGTGCGCCGGATGCGGCAGATAGGCATCGCGCGCCGCGGCCGAACTGAAGGTCAGGAAGAAGCAGTGCGTCAGGCCCTGGCTCAGCTTCTCCGGGCTGACGTTGGTGCCCCACTCGAAGCCGGTGATGCCGGGGATTTTCGTCGGCAGCGCGCGGAACGCCGCCTCGATCTCCTTGACCTGCTCCGGCGTGGTGTTGGCGGTGAACTGGAACATCACCACATGCCTCAGCACCTTCTCCTGCGCCGCCGCGCCCTTGAACTTGGCACACGGGCAGGCACAGCCCGCCGCCAGCCCGACCACCAGCACGAGCCCAACCAATCCGATATTTTTCATGTTAGCTCTCCGTTTGCCGCGACGTTAACAGCCCATCGTGCTTGGTGCAATCACCAGAGATTTTCCATGGATTGGAAAAGAGAAGACGTGGTTTCCCCAAGGTCTGGGAAATGTTGGTAGGGCGCTCGCGTCGCCAGCCGTCTGCCAATCATTGAATTACCGCTTGGTCATGATGGGCAAAACGTAGTCCCGCGCGCGGGCGGAGACGATGTGAAAGTGTGGAGTGCGGCGGATGTGCGGACTGGCGCACCCCGGCACGCGAAGTATGCCATTGACACAGCAGTTCCGGCGTCTAGCATCGGCCGCGTCGGCGCGAGGCCGGCAGTCAGGAGGCGGTCATGTGGTATTACGTACAGGGCAATCAGCGGCAGGGGCCGGTGGACCCGGCGGCGGTGGCCGGACTGATCCAGGGTGGCGCGCTCACGCGGCAGACGCTCGTCTGGAAGGAGGGCATGGCCAACTGGGTGCCCGCCGAGCAGACCGAACTCTATGAACAACTGCGCACCGCGCCGCCCGCCGTGCAGCCACCGCCCGCGCCGGTGCCGGTGGCCTATCGGCCCGCGGCCGCCACCTACCCGATCGAAGCCATGCGCACGTCCTGGCTCTGGTTCGCGTGGCTCACCGGCCTCGGCGTGCCGCTCATGTTCCTCTGCATCGGCATCCCGATGCTGATCGCCGCCACGGTGCTGCAATTCATCATGCTCTACCGCTTCTGGGCGATCATCCAGGACGGCCGCGCCCGCTCCACGCCGGGCAAGGCGGTCGGCTTCTGCTTCATCCCGTTCTTCAATTTCTACTGGATCTTCGAGGCCATCCACGGCCTGGCCAACGACCTCAACACCTATGCGCGCGAGCGCAACATCGCCGCCGAGCCGGTGAGCACCGGCCTGTCGCTCGCGTGGTGCATCCTCACCCTCCTGACGATCATCCCCTACCTGGGCCTGCTCTTCATCCTCCCGCTGACCATCATCGAGATCATCCTCTGGCGTGACTTCACCCGCTCCGCGACCGCGATTCTCGCGCACCGGCAACGCCAGCCCTGAACTTTTCCAAGCCTTGGAAAAATCGGCCCGTCCCGTTTCCAAGCCTTGGACGTCAGATGGTCTGCGACATGTAGCCGCCATCCACACGCAGGTCGGTGCCGGTGACGAAGCTGCTGGCGCGCGGGCTGGCGAGGTAGATGCACGCGCCCACGAGCTCGCTCGCCTCGCCAAAGCGGCCGATGGGCGTACGCCCGAGGATCGCCTTCGTGCGCGCGGTCGGCGTGCCATCGTCGTTGAACAGCAGCTTGCGGTTCTGCTCGGCGGGGAAAAAGCCGGGCGTGATGGAGTTGACCCGCACGCCGCGCGGCGCCCACTCGCGGGCGAGGAACAGCGTCAGGTTCAGCACGCCGGCCTTCGCCGCGCTGTAGGTGACGACGCGCGAGAGCGGCAGGTGCGCGCTGACGCTGGCGATGTTGATAATGCTGCCCTTGCCGCGCTGGCACATCGCCGGGCCGAACTCCTGACATGGCAGCAACACGCCGCCAACGAGGTTCAGGTCGAAGTTCGCGCGCCAGTCCTCCAGCGTAATGCTCTCGAACGGATGCTCCGGCGTCACGGTGACCTTGGGATCGTTGCCGCCGGCGGCGTTGACGAGCACGGTCGGCGCGCCGAGTTCGGCGGTGAGGCGCTTGTGCGCGTCGGCCAGGGAGCGCCGCACGTTGATATCGGCAGCGAAGAACTGCGCCTGCCCGCCCGCGTTGCGGATGGCGCGGGCGCGCGCCTCGCCGCGCTGCTGGTTACGCCCGAGGATGGCGATCTTCGCGCCCGCCTGCCCCAGCCCTTCGGCCAGCGCGCCGCCGAGCACGCCGGTCGCGCCGATGACGACGGCGACTTCGTCCTTCAGATCGAAAAGATTTTGCATGGTGGCTTCCGTTGTTGTGCCGGAATGGTAACGCAACCGGCGTGGGATGCAACCGACAGGTTTGCGCCAGAAATCGTGGCCATGCGCAACGGGTCAGCCATCGGCATCTGCTGTCTTGCCACACGGAGTAATGGAGTGATGGAGTACTGGCCACGCGCCAACCGGCATGCACTTTCCCTCCCATAGGGGCGAGCCTCCACGAGACGGCAGCGTAACCGACGACAGCGTTTGCCGAGCGACATAGCCTGTAGCCGCGCTCGTCAGAGCGCGGAACAAACCGCAACCCAGAACCAACGGGAGCTGGAGCTCCCGCCCACAAGCAAGGAGGGCGGGAAAATTATTTCCACTCGCCGGTGTTGGCGTTGAAGACGCGCGGGCCGGCGCTCTTGGCGCGCATGGTGAGTTCGGAGAGATGGACGCCGAGCGTGCGGTCGTCGTGCGAGCCTTTGTGTACCTGCGCGGGAACCCAGGCTGTACACTTCACCGCGAGCGTGATGCGGTCGGCCGCGGTCGCGGGCAGCTCGACCGTCACGGTGCCGGCGCCCGGCGCGAATGATGCGAGGCGTTTGCCGTCGAGGTAGAGGCCGGCCTCCGGCGAGAGCGCGGGCTTGGGCGCGTCGATTTTCAACGTCAGTGTGTAGGGCTCGTTCGGGACCACCGGCAGCTTGAGCAGCGACTCGGCCATCGACCAGCGCATGTGGACCTCGCGGCCGTGCCAGCCTTGCAGGAAGCGGCCGTCGCCCGCGGCGCCGATGGCGAGCTGGTAGTGCTTCTTCGCTTCGGCGTTCCACTCGGCAGGCGGCGGTTGGTTGGCCGCCGTCTGCGTGCGGTTGCCGGCGGCGTTCTCCACCTCGAAGCCGCCCTCGGCCTGGTTGGCGGTCAGCAACGCAGACTTCACCGCAGCGGCGATCCGGATATGTGTGCCATCCTGCTCGAACGTGCAGCCCTGCACGATCGCGCGCCCGGCATCGAGCTGAATCGCGGGCATGCCAGCGCCGGCGTTGTCCCAATTCACAAAATGACAGGCGCTCGCGGTGAACTGGCCCTCGGCGCTGCGCATCCAAACATCGCGCTCGATCGGGCCCCAGAACGCGCAGTTGACGAGGCTGACCTTGCCCTTCGCCTTCTCGCCGATTTCCAGCGTGATGGAGTCGCGGCTGCCCCAGCGGCCAACGAATTCGCCGTTACTGATCAGCAAGCCGGATCCCTGCGCCTGCTCGACGAGCACCGCGCGCTGGCACGAGTCCGCGCCGAGCCCGAGGAAGTTGCCGTTCGCGCTACCGGCCTTCGTCTCGGAAAATTTGTAGCCCACGCCATAGCCGAAGCAGAACGTGTTGCAGACGTAGTGCCAGTCGGTGCGCGCGAACTCGAACGCGACGCCCTGCGTGTTGATCCACTTGCAGAACGGGTCGTCGGCCTTGTAATGCACGCCGAACGGCCAGTAGTGGATGTTCTCTATGCGGCCGATGTCATAGCACTCATCCACGTAGAGGCCGCGCTTGATCGGGTAGCCGCAGACGTTGCGGATCAGGTGCCGCGCCGACCTGACGAGCTTGATGCCCTCGTAGGGATTGAGCAGCAGGCAGTTTTCCACGCCGACGTTCTCGGCGTGCTCCGCATAGACGCACGGCGGGTACGGCACCGGCGGCACATCGGTCTGCTTCCACTCCGGATAGGTGATGACCATGCCGGCGAGCACCGCGTTGTTACCCGCGAGGCGGATGAACGGCTCGCCCTGCTCCTGCCCGCGCCCCGCGTAGGCGAGCAGCACCGAGCCGCCGAGCTCGCGCGTCTGCCGGTTGCGCTGCGTGGTCGGCAGCACGCGATAGACGCCCTGCAGCGTCACGCCCGCCGGGATTTTCAGATGGCCCTTGATCGCGTAGCGACCGGCCGGCACCTCCACCACGCCGCCGCCGGCCGCACCGGCCCCATCGAGCAGCCGCTGGAACACAGCCGTGCAATCCGCCTGTCCATCGGCGACCGCGCCGGACTCCTTCACGTTCCACCGCGCCGCGACCGGCGCCTGCGCCAGAGCGCTCCACGCGCCCAACACGACTGCCAGCAAGACAGGGACGACGTTTGTTTTTTTGATCAGATTTTTCATTCGTTTTTTACCCGGCTGCTTTTTGGGGAGCGGATGGACTGCAACACTGCTTTCAATTCCCGCGCGACCTCGGGCCGCGTCTGGATGAGGTTCTCCTTCTCCGCGGGATCGTTGGCGAGGTTATAAAGTTCCTCGACCTGTTTGGGCTTGGGCTTGTTGGGCTGCGCGACGGGCAGGCCCTCGATCCATTTCCACCCGCCCTTCCGCACGGCGAAGACGCCGCTGCCGCTATGCAACACCAGGGTCTCGCGGCCCGGCTTGGGCGGCGTCTGCCCCAGCAGGGCCGGCAGGAAGCTGAAGCTATCCTCGCCGCCCGCCGCAGGACTAGGCATCGGCAGGCTGGCCAGTTCCGCGAGCGTGGCCATCACATCAACGAGACAGACCATCTCGCCGGAGACGGACTTGGCGGGAATGTGCCCCGGCCAGCGCGCGACGAACGGGACGCGGAAGCCGCCCTCATAGACCGTGCCCTTCTGTCCGCGCAAATCCCCGTTAGGCTTCAGACCCTTCTGCTGCGCGTCCCAGACCGTGTCCATCACAAAGGTATAGGGCGGCAGCACCGGGCGATGCGGCATGGGTTTCTCCACCTGATGCCCGCCGTTATCGCTGGTGAAAATCACCAACGTGTTGGCGCCCTGACCGCCCTCGTCGAGCGCCTGGAGGATGCGCCCCACGGAGCGATCCACATCGCAAATCCAGTCACCGTAGAGACCGGCCCCGCTGGTGCCCTGGCTGTCCTTCGTGGGTGTGATGGGCTCATGGATGGCGGCCGAGGCAAAGTAGAGGAAAAACGGCTTCGCTGGCGACTGCTGCTTGAGCCAGGCGACCGCCTTGTCGGTCAGCACGGTCTGCGCCGTCCAGTCGTCGCGCTGCGGCGCATCGAAGCCCATGAACTTCCGCCCGTAATAACTCGGCTGCGGGTAATCAATGTGATTCGTAGAGCGCAGACCCCACACCACTTCGTTGTCCACGAAGACGCCCCAGTTTTCGCCGTGATTCTGCGGAATGCCGAAGAAGTAATCGAAGCCGACCTGCAACGGCCCCGGCGAGAGTGGCGAGCTCAAGTCGGCCGCCGCGCGCGGTTGGTTCCCGAAGCCCAGATGCCACTTGCCCACCACCGCGGTGGCATAGCCGGCCTGCTTGAAAAGCGAAGCCAGCGTCGGGCGCGTGGTCTCGATCAACACCGGATCGAGATGGCCCAGCACGCCGCTTTTGAGCCTGGTCCGCCAGCAATAACGGCCCGTCATCATTCCATAGCGGGTCGGCGTACACAACGAGCTGGGCGTGTACGCTTGCGTGAAGCGGATGCCGTCCTGCGCGAGGCGATCAATGTGGGGCGTCTTCAAGACCATCGGCGGCGCGCCATAGCAGCCCACGCTGCCGTAGCCGAGGTCGTCGGCGAGGATGATGACGACGTTCGGCGGTTGTGCCGCCGGGGCCAGGCAGACGGCAACCAGCCACGCCAACAAGGCGAGCCGGAGTTTCATCGGGTGGTTTCCTTCTTGGGTTTGTCGCGCGCGGCGGACTGCTCGGGATGCGGACGCGGCTGCGCGTTCACGGTGTCGAACGCCTGCTTCAGGCGCGCGACCACGTCGGGATGTTGCGCGGCCACGTCGTGCTGCTCGGCGGGATCGGCGAGTAGATCGAAGAGCTGCATGGGCGCGGGCGGTGCCCCTGCCGTGCGCGTGTCGGTTGCTATCATAATCAACCCGAGGCCTAACGCAGCGAGCGCACGTGTTGTATGCGGGAGAAGCATCTTTTTCATAGGTTGGCTTATTTCAGCAGCGGCGGCGTACTGCGCTTGGCGGCGCGCTGCTCGCGATAGAGTTGCCCCATGCGGTGGACGCGTTCGGCCTGCGCCGCATCGGCGATCAAGTTTTTCTTTTCGGCCAGATCCTCGGCCAAGTTATAAAGTGCAGCCGGTTGGTCCACGATGTTGAGCGTGAGCTTCCAGTCGCCTTCGCGCAGCGCGTGCGGCATATGGTCGCTGCTGGATTTGAGCGCCCGCCCCTTGGCCTTCGCGCCTTGGGCTTTCGTCGCCTTGCCCACGGCGGCGTAGGCGGCGTTAAAGCTCTGCCCTTGCGCGGGCACAGCCTCGGCAAAGGCATCGCGGTTCGGGCTGCCCTGCACCAGCAAGGTCTGGCGCACAGGCTGGCGGTCATCCCGCTGACCGAGCAACACGGGCAGCAGGCTGATGCTGTCGCGGGCCTGATCGGCGCCGGGCTTGGCTCCGGCCACCTCGGCGAAGGTCGCGACGGCATCGTGCGCGCCGATGAGCTGCTGGCGCACACTGCCGGGCGCAATCTTTGAACCGGCGGCGGTGCCATCACCCCAGCGCACGAGGAACGGCACGCGATGTCCGCCCTCATAGATGAACGACTTGCAGCCGCGCAGTCCGCCCACGGCGTCGTGACCGCACTCGCGCTCGAAGGGCAGTCCGCCGTTGTCGCTGGTGAAAACCAGCAGCGTGTTGGCCAGCAACCCGCGCTGTTCCAACGCCGCGGTCAGCTTGCCGAGCAACACATCGGTTTCCACCACCATGTCGGTGTGCTCGGTCATCTGCGAGGCGCCCTTCACCGGGGTGCCCAGCACGTGCTCCGGCGGAGTGTAGGGGCTGTGCGAGCCATCGGTGCAGAAGTGCAGGTAGAACGGTTGGTCCTTGCCGGCGGCCTTGTTCTTCGCCAGATGCTCATCCAGAAAGGCGATGGCCTTGGTGAGGATGAGCTCGCCCACCTTGCTGCTGTCGAAATCCGGCAGACCCGGCCCGGCGCTCGGAATCATGCCGCCGCCTTGCGGCCCCTTCTTGAGCTCCGTCACCTTCGTCGCATCGCCCGCGACGCGGTTGTTCTCCAGGAACAGGAAGGGCGGCAAGGCATGGCCGCCGGACAAAATATAGGAATAGTCAAAACCCCACTGGAGCGGACCGCTCGTCATCGGCTTGCTCCAATCCACTTCCTTGCCATCCGCGGTGTGCTCGAAGACGCCGCCGACGTTGATCTTGCCGAACATCGCAGTGCGATAGCCGGCCGCCTGCAGCAGGTGCCCAATGGTTTTCTGGCCAGGCAGGAAATAGGTCCCCCGGTCAAAATCCCAGACTCCATTCGCCGCCAGACCGCGCCAGGGATAGTTGCCCGTGAGCATCGCGTAGCGTGTGGGCGAGCACAGCGCCGCCGGCGTGTGCGCATCGGTGAAGCGCATGCCCGCCTGCGCGAGCTTCTCGATGTTGGGCGCAGGAATTTTGCTCGCCGGGTTGTAGCACCGGAAATCGCCCCAGCCGATGTCATCGGTGAGAATCAGTACGATGTTCGGCGGCTGCGCGACCAGCGCGGTAAAGCTGCCGGCCAGCCATGCCAACAAGACAAGACAGAATTTCATCGGGCGGTTTCCTTCTTGGGTTTGTCGCGCGCGGCGGATTGTTCGGGATGCGGGCGCGGCTGCGCGTTCACGGCGTCGAACGCCTGCTTCAGGCGCGCGACCACGTCGGGATGTTGCGCGGCCACGTCGTGCTGCTCGGCGGGATCGGCGAGTAGATCGAAGAGCTGCATAGGCGCGGGCGCGTCGCCGGAGCATACGCCGGGATGCTCGCTGGGCTGATACTGCTCGTGGGGCGCGAGGATCGTCACGCCATCCGGTCCGCGCGGATCCACCCACGGCTGGCCGCTCTTGCCGAGCTTGAGGAACTGGTCGGCCGGCGCGAGCACGTGCAGCTTCCAGCGCGCGTCGCGCGCGGTGGCGAGCTGCGGCCCGCGTACGCCGAAGATGACGGCGTGCGGGCTGGGCGCATCCGAACAGAACAGTGGCATGATGTCGCAGCCATCGAGCGCGAGTCCCGCGGGCGGCGCGACCTGCGCGGCCTGCAGCGCGGTGGAGAACAGGTCCATCATCACCGCCGGCTGGCTGCTGACGTGCCCGGCGGGGATCTTCCCCGGCCAACGCGCGAGGCACGGCACGCGGTAGCCGCCCTCGTAGGTGCTGCCCTTCATGCCACGCAGGCCGCCGCTGCTGCCGCCGAACCACGGCCCGTTGTCGCTGGTGAAGAGCACGAGCGTCTGCTCCTCGAGGCCGAGCGCCTTCAACTTCGCGAGCAATTCGCCGACACTCCAGTCCAGCTCGCTCATCGCGTCGCCATAAAGCCCCGCGCCGCTGTGCTTGTAGCGTTCCTCGGCGACGGCGAGCGGCTTGTGGACGAGCATCTGCGCGAAGTAGAGGAAGAACGGCCGCGCCCGGTTCCGCTCCACGAAGTCCAGCGCGCGCGCCGTGTAGCGCTGCGTCAAGGTCGCCTGCACCACCGGATACTCCACGCGCTGCGTGCCTTCGAGCACCTGTACGGGCCGCATGTCGTTTGAATAGGGGATGCCGAGATATTCATCGAACCCCCGGCGCGTCGGCAGCCACTCCGGCTTGGCGTGGCCCAGATGCCACTTGCCGACCATGCCCGTCGCGTAGCCCGCCTGCTTGAGCAGTTGCGGCAGCGTGACCTCGTCCTCCGGCAGATGCAGCCCATCGGCCGCCGGCCCGGCGTCGGGCGTCGGGTTCTGCGTCATGCCGCAGCGGAACGGATAGCGCCCGGTCATCAGCGTCGCGCGCGTCGGTGCGCAGAACGCCGCGGCGCAGTTGAAGTGCGTCAGCCGCGCGCCCTCGGCCGCGAGCCGGTCGAGGTTGGGCGTCTTGAACTTCGCGTGGCCATAGCAGCCGAGGTCACCGTAGCCGAGGTCGTCGGCCAGGATCAGCACGATGTTCGGCCGCGGCGCGGCGGGCGCGGTCCATGTGGCGAGCAGCAGGGCGCTGGCAATGATTATTTTTTTCATGGTGCAATCATCCTTTTTTGGCAACGCGGAGGTGTGGCGGTGACACGTTTCCAAGGCTTGGAAAAGCGCGGTGTTGTTTTTTCCAAGCCTTGGAAAAACACGCGGAAAATTTTCCAGCCGCCCACGCACGGTCATCTCCGGCCTCGCATCCACCTCATGCCTGCGCGAGTTTGCCGAAGCGGTTGGCGATGGCGAGCGCCGGGTCGAGCGGCACCTCGGCGCGCTTGACGTTGGCGGGCACACGGATTGCCGGGACGGCGCGCAGTTGCCGGCCGGCGAACTGCGGCAGATAGGCGCGTTCCGCCTCCAGCATCTCCGCGGTCATCCGCCGGATTTCATCGAGCGTCAGCACCGCCGCGGTCAGCGGGTCGAGCGCGATCGCCTGCATCACGAGCTCGGGGTCGCCGGAGAAGCTGGCCTCGACGGCCAGCCCCTGCACGAGCACGTTGGTCAGGTTCAGCGCGGCGCACTGCGGCGGCAGGTTGCCGATGACCGTGGGGTGCAGGCCGAGGCGGTCCACATAGACCGGCACCTCGACGCAGCAGCCGTCAGGCAGATTCGTGATGTAGCCATCGTTGCGGACGTTGCCGTTGAGCCGGAAGACGACACCGGTCTCCTTGGCCTCGATGATGTGCGAGCAGTATTCCGCGCTGCGCGGGCCGAGCTTGGTGGACTCGATGGAGAGCGGGTCCGTCTTCGCGAACTTCTCGGCGAGCATCGCGCAGTATTTATAGTACGCGCCCGTCTCGCCGCCGAACGAGGGCTCGTCGCAGTAGAGGTCGAGCGCCTTTTTGTTTTTGCGGAAGTACGGCAGGTACTCGGAGAGATGCCCGGTGCTCTCGGTCATGAAATAGCCGAAGTGCCGCAGGACCTCGCCGCGCACCTTCTCGTTCACGTAGAAGCCGGGCTGCTCGAAATTCTTTTTCAGCAGCGGGTAGAGGTCCCGGCCCCGGTGCTCCAGCTTGAGGAACCACGCCATGTGGTTGATGCCGGCGGCGACGAAATCAATCTCGGCCTTCGGCGCGCCCGCGTAGCTGGCGATCAAATCCATCGTCGTCTGCACGCCGTGGCAGAGGCCGACGAACTGCAGGCCCGGCACGCGGCCGAGCGCCCAGCAGCACATCGCCATCGGGTTGGCGTAGTTGAACACGATCGCGTTCGGACACAGCTCCTGCACGTCGCGCGCGATCTCCAGCAACTTCGGGATGTGGCGCAGCGCGCGGAAGACGCCGCCGGGGCCCAGCGTGTCGGCGATGCACTGGTCCACGCCGTACTTGAGCGGAATCTCGTAGTCCTGCTTGAACTCCGCGACGCCGCCGGCTTGGATCATGATGACCACATAGTCCGCGCCCTTGAGCGCCTCGCGGCGGTCGGTGGTCGCGGTAACGGTCGCCTTGACCTTGTTGTCGCGGATCATGCGCCCGACGAAGTCGCGCATCTTGTCAAGCCGCGTGTGCGTCAGCGCCATCAGGCGATACTCGCTGCCCTCCAGCGCTTTGGTCGCGAGGAAATCCGACATCAGGGTTTTGCAGAACACCAGGCTGCCGGCGCCGAGCATTGCTATCTTGGCCATGTTGTACTCCTTCGGTTGGTTGCCATCATACGGGCGTCGCCGCCCGGCTCAAGTTGCTTTTTCAATTCGCCTTCCGGGGCGCGGGTTGGGTCAGGTGGATGAAGAGGCCTTTCTTGTTCGCGACGATGACGTCGGGGCGCGCGTCGCCGTTGAGGTCGCTGGCGGCGACCTGCGTGCCGACGCCGCTATCATCATCAATCAGGTGCGGCACGAACGTCGCGCCGCCCTGGCCGTCGCGGCGCGTCTCCAGCCAGAAGACGAGGGCGGGCGCGTCGGGCTCTTTGTCGCCGGTCGGGCCGTGCGCCCAGTAGCGTTTGCCGGTGAGGACATCCTTCACGCCGTCGCCGTTCATGTCCACCAGTTCCAGCGCGTGTAGCTGGCTGACGCGGAAGGCGGACGAGTTCAAATCCGGCGCGGGCGGAAGAATGATGTATTGCCGCCAGGCAGGTGCGCCAGCGCCGCTGCGAATTTGCTTCCACCAGACCAAACCGTAGTGGTGACAGTGCCACGCGGTGATGAGGTCGGCGCGGCCATCGCCATCCACATCGCCGACGAGCATCTGCGCGCCGGCCGCCGCGAACTGCTGCGGATGAAACACCCACGGCTGGCCCGGCGTTGCCTGCGCGGGTTGTTCCCACCAGCCGAGCGCCTCAACCACGTCGGTGCGCCCGTCGCCATTGATGTCGCCGAAGCCGAGGCCGTGCGTGAACCGGAAATAACGCTTGTCCTGTTTCGAGATGGCGTGAAACACCCACGGCTCTTCCGGTTTCGCTGGCTCCGCCGTCGCGTAGCCGAGGTAGCCATCGTTGCAGAAAATGAGTTCGGGCCGGCCATCGCCGTTGAGGTCGCCCCACACGGGCGACTCGTTGCCGACGAAGGTATAGGCCAGGTGCTGTTTCCACGGCCCGGTTTTGCCCGCGGAGTTTTCGTACCAGAAGGCCTCCTTGCCGGGCATGGGAACGCACAGGATATCGGTCCAGCCGTCGTCGTTGAAATCACCGGTGTAGGTCAGGAAGTTGTCGGAGTAACCCTTCGGGTCGAAGGTTTTCGCCGGCCGGTAGGCGTGCCGCTGCTGGAAGTCCGGCCCCGCAAACCAGAACGGGCCCGCGACGACATCCAACTTTCCATCGCGGTTGAAGTCGCCAGAGTAGGCGCCCTCGGCGTAGAACTGGTCGGAGAGTTTCAGCCGCTTGAACGCGTCGCGCGGAGGGAGAACAGCAGGTTTTGGCGGCGGCCCGGCCGGCGCGGCATGTGCGGCGGGCGCACCGGCGCGCACGATCCGGGCGCACGCGAACCAGCCGCCGCCGCCCTGCGTGATCTTGAGCATGAGGACGTTCTTGCCCTGCTTGAGCTTGATCGGCGCCGCGTCCTGATCGGGCAGGCCGTGACGATCCACGTTGTTGCTGTGGACGACGACGCCGTTCAGCCACGCCTTCACGCCATCGTCGCTGCCAAGCAGCAGCGTCGCGTCGCCATCCTGCGGCGCGATGATCTCCGTCTTCAGGTAGGCCGCGCAATTCACCTGGTCCGGGAACATCGCCAGGAGGTTCACCCGGTCGGCCTTCGGCACGGGTTTCCACTCCACTTTTTCGCCGGGTTTTTCCGGCCCGAACGCGATGTCGAAAAGCTTGAGCGCGCCGGTCACGCCGGGTTGGCTGTAGGGACCGCACACGAGCCAGTCGCGGATGAAGGGCCCGCCCATCTTGGGGGTCGCGCCGCCTGCTTTCGGTTGCACGCCGGCGAGATGCGCGCGAATCTGGCGCGCGGCGACCTCGGCCTCGGCCTTGACTGCGGTATCGGCACGATATTTTTCCGCCAGTTCCAGCGCCGCGGGTAGCGCCACCTTGCCGAGTTCGGCCAGCCCCAGCCGCTTCTCGTCGGGTCGTTGCGCGGCGGCGAGTCCCTCGGCGCACAGTTTGAGACGCTCCGGGGCCGGCGTTTTTCCAGCCTGCGCCACGAGCCGCCAGTAGCCGCGCAGCGCGAGCACACGCTGCGTTTCGCCGGCTGCCTCGCGCGCCAGCGCCAGCAAGGCCGGCAGCGCCTCGACATCCGCAAAGTCCGCCAGCGCGCGCACCGCCGCATCGCGCAGGTCCGCGTTGGAACCCCTAGCGCCGGCCTGCAAGGCGGCGAGCGCCTGCGGGCCGCCGATCCGGCCCGCCGTCCGCAGCAGCGTGCAACGCGTAGGCAGGTCCGCATCCGGCCGAGCCTCCAGAGCCAGCGCCACCAACGGCTCGCGCTGCACCGAGCGCGCCGCCAGCGCAACGAAGGCGGACTCCGCGGCATCGCGAGCGGCATCGGTTTTCGCGCGTAGGATCAGCTCGAACAGCGCCTCGGCCTGCGCCCCGGTTGCAAGCTCCTGTAGCGCCCGGATCGCAGCCAGGCTCACCCTGGCATCGCCGGTCTGCGCCAGTTTCAGCAGCGCCGGCGCAGTTGCTTTTTCGCCGCGCTTCACGAGCACTTGCATCACCTCGGCCTGGATTTTCGATGGCGACAGTTCGAGCTGTGCGACCAGCGCGCCGCCGACCTCGCCGCGGTGCAGGCGCCGCAAGACCAGCCGGGCCGCCTCGCGCTCGGCGTCCGTGCCCGCCAGGGCCACGACCAGCATCGGGACGTGCGTGGCATCGCCAAGCGCGCCCAGCGCCTTGATCGCCGCGACGCGCACCGCCGCGTCGGGACTGCGCGCCAGCGCAGCCACCGCCGGGGCGGCGGCTGCGTCGCCACGCTGGCCCAGCGCCTCCAGCAGCGCGACCTGCGCGAGCGGAGCGATGGCGGGCAGAACCTCCGCGATTTTTTGCGCCGCGCCGCGGCCCGGAAGTTCACGCACGAGCGGGACCGCGGCCACCTGCAACACGGGATCTTTCCCCTTGAGCGCCTCACAAACGAGCGCGACGCCGTCACCATCCGCCGCCAGCGCCAGCGTACGCAAGGCGGCGGCCCGCACTTCGTCGGGCTCCGTCGGCGAAAAAAGCTCCTTGCCGATGGTCACCGCCTGTCCACGTTCGCGCGTTGCGCAGCCGAGCAGCGCCTCGGCGAGCGCACGCTGTAGCGGTGCCGGCGCGCTCCGCCTTGCTTGCATCAGCGCAGCGAGCGCGTCCTGGCCCCCGATGCGGCCCAGCGCCCGTGCGGATGCCGCCGCCACCAGCGCGTCGCGGTCCGCGAGCAACTTGATCAAGTCCGGCACAGCGCGCGCGTCGCGCCGCTCGCCGAGCGCGTGGGCGAGCGCGGCCTTGGCTTTGCCGCCGGTCGTGAACAGCGCCGCGCGTAACGCAGCGCCTGCCTCGGCGCACGGCATCGTTTCCAGCGCGTCGAGCGCCCCTTGCCAGAGATCATCATCGGCCAGCAACGCGGCCAGCGGCGGCACCGCCTGGGCGGTACCGCTTTGCTTCAGCCGTTGCAACGCGCTGCACTTGGCCGCCGTGTCGGCGGCGGCGTTTTGCAGGACGGCCAGCGCTTCTTGTTCGGGGGCGGCGTCTGCGGCCAGCGTCCAGGTGGCGGTCACGAGGAGCAGCAGGAAGATGTTTTTCATCAGGTGTTCTCCTTAGACCTGCCATGGCGGGCGGAAGGTGGTGGCGAGCAGGCGGTTCGCCTCGTCATCGCCGGGGAAGCATTCAGCAACGGGGTCCCACTTCAGCGTGCGCTTGAGCACGAGCGCGAGGCCGCCGAGGATAACCGTGCTGGCGGAGCGATGCGCCGTCTCGACGTCGCAGATCGGTCGCTTGCGGGTGCGCACGCATTCCAGAAAATTCCCCGCGTGGCTCGTGCTGTGATAGACCGCCGCCGCCCCCGGCCCCAGCGGCGCCGTGAGCAGCTCCGGATGCGAGGCTGTGATGTTGTCGCGATCCACCGCGACCCAGCCATTCGTGCCGATAAAGCGCGCGCCGCCGGAACCGCCGGGGCCACCCTCCGGCGGCAGGCAGGCATGCACCACCACGCCGTTCGCATAGCGATACTGCAGTACGTCCTTCTCGAAAAAGATCTCGACCGGCCCGCTGCGGTCGGCATCGAGCACCCACTGGATGAAGTCGTAGTGATGCGGCGCCCAGTTGATATCGCCCTCGCCCATGAACATGTGGGCATTGACCACGCCAGCGAAGGGTTGCCACGGCGCAGGGCCGAGATAGAGGTCCCAATCCAGCCCCTCGGGCGCCGGCTTGGGTGGGCCAAAGCGCTTCCACGCGAATGTGCCGCCGGGCTTGAAGGCGTAGACCTCGCGCACCTTGCCAATGGCGCCGCTACGGACGATCTCGCAGGCATGCCGAAACTTGCCCTCATATTCCGAGCGCTGTTGCGTGCCGGCTTGGAACACGCGCCCATGACGCAGCACCGCCGCACGCATCGCCTGGCTCTCGCGGATTGTGATCGCCGTCGGTTTCTCGCAATACACGTCCTTGCCCGCCTGCGCCGCCAACACCGACATCACGCCGTGCCAGTGGATCGGCGTCGAGATCACCACCGCGTCAATATCCTTCCGCGCCAGCAGGTCGCGGAAATCGTTGTAGGCCGAGCACGCGGTGTACTTGCCAGCGCCGAACCGCGCGGCATAAATTTCGTCGAGCCGTTGCCGGGCCGCCTCGCGCCGGTCCTTGAACACATCGCACACCGCCACCACCTGCACGTCGTCGCGTCCCGCGTAGCCGCCGGGCACATAGGTCCACCTGCCGCCGAAGAGATGGCCGCCGCTCTGCCCGTTCGGGCTGACGCCGATGAAGCCCACGTTGATGCGCTCGCTCGGCGGGATGAAGCCGCCGCGCCCAAGCGCCGACGCGGGCACGATCAGCGGCGCGGCCAGCGCGCCCGCGAGCGTGCCGAGGAACTGGCGGCGCGTGCGACCGGTGGTTGAGGCTGGGATTATCATGGCTGCTCCCTTCGTGGCTGACGACGCCAGGCTGAAAAGTCCAAGGATTGGAAAAAATCGCGGAGGTTTTTCCAGGGATTGGAAACGTTTGGCGCCATTTTTTCCAAGGCTTGGAAAATTTCACCGGAATTTTTCCAAGCCTTGGAAAACGCCGCCGCCCTGCTGGCCTCTAGTGGCGGGCGGATGTGATACACCTCATTCATGGAACTACTTGCCCAGCCGCGTCAGGGTTGAGTGTGGCGAGATCGCGGCGGGGTTGGGCCCACGCGCGCCGCACGGCGGCGGTGACCAGATCCAGCGCCGCGCGATAATCGGGGTCCTGTGCATCGGCATAGACCACGCCCTCGCATTTCGCGTCGCCGCCCGCGCACTTCGCCAGCGGGGCTTTCAGGAACAGGCTGCGCGGCGCGTTCTGGAGGTTGATCCAGTCGAGCCGTGTGACCTCGTCGGCGCGATGACAGGACGCGCAGCGGCGCGCGTGGATGGCCTTGAGGTTCGCGCGCAGGTCGGCGTCGGCGGCGAGATCGTAGGCGGGCTGCGGCGCGCGTTTGTTCACGAAGGCACCGTGATAGGGCGCGTTGGCGTCAATCCACATCGTCAGCCGCAACTTGTCCCCGGTGTCCAGTTTCACGCGCTGCGTGTGCGGTTCCCTGCCCAGCGTCGCGAGCAGCTTGCTCTTGTGCGCACCGTAGGCCAGCGGCGGCGTGATGGTGGCGTCCTGCGCGCGCGCGGGCGAGCACGCCACCAGGCCGCGCTCCATGATGGTCGCATAGGCGCGGTTATAGCCGTAGCCGGGCACCGCGAGATCGAAGCTGGTCAGTCCGCCACCGAGGTCCAGGCCGCCCGCCGGCTTCAGGCCGGTGTGGCAGCGCGCGCAATGGCGGTCGAGCACCGGTTGCACGTCGCGCAGGAAGTTCACCGGCCGGTCGCCCCACGGCGGCGGCAGCAGCGGCGTGGGCGGATGCTGGGCGGCGAGCGGTGGCGGGGCGGCGCGCGGCACGACGTTGCGCGATTCGTGGCAGCCGGCGCAGGCGCGCTGCTCGCCGGGCTGGAAGCTGATGAAGCTGCGCATCCGGCGCAGTTCCATCCGCTGCTCGTCGAGCAACTGGAAATAGACCGCCGTGTCCGGCGGCACGCGGAAGTGCGCGCTGCCGTCGCGCTCGACCGGCACGTCGCCGAGGATGCGCACCGGCGTCCAGTTGTCGGCGATGCGTTTTTCGCCAGAGGGCTTCTGGCAATTGTGATCCTCCACATAGCGCTGGCCGCCGTGGTGGTTGTCGTAGGGCCAGCCGATGGGCTCGGCGATGCGCAGGTAGCGGATGCGGCCCGCAAGTTCCGCGCTGCCGAAGCTGGCGTCGCTGACGATGCAGGTCGCGTAGTTTTTCGCCGGGTCCGTGGCGTCCGGCAGTTCCGGCGGGCGCGGGCGGGCGCGCAGCGGCACCGGAATGAAGCACGCGATCGCCGGGTCGCGATGGATGAGTTCCTTGTTGCCGAACACGTCCACGAGATAGAGGCCGTGGCCGGTCGCCTCGGTCTGCTTGTCCGAAAACGAATAGGAAACGAGGAAATGTTTTTCCGAGAGCGGCCACGGTGTGGAATAGAGGCCGCCGTGGTCGGCGACACCGCCCTCGGGCACGGGTACGCCATCCATGCCACCCTCGGGCGGCTTGACGCCGGGCGTGACGATGCCCAGGCCGCGCGGCTCGTTCATGCCGGGCGCGGCATCCACGATCACGAGCGGCCCGACCGCGAGCGTGTGATGGCCGGTGGCGATGGCGGCGAGCTTGCGGCTGCGCGGGATCGAGCGCACATCCTCCAGCGCCCACGGGTTGGCGAAATGCTGCTTGAAGATCGCATCCGCGCCGGTGCCGTCGGGCCGGATGAGCCAGAGCGACTGGATGAACGCGAAGCTGCGCTCGTGGTATTCCCAGCGCGTGTAGCCGATGCTGCCATCGTCGAGCGTGTGCGGCAGGTAGTCGCCGTCCTTGTTCACGCTCATGCGCCGGATGCCGCTGCCGTCCGGGCGCATGACGTAGAGGTTGCAGCTCGTCTCGTCCTTGTCATATTCGTTGCACTGGAGCGATGTGCCGCAGCGTTCGGAGACGAAGACGATGTCGCCGTTGGGCGCGTAGGTCGGGTCGAGGTCGCTCCACTCGCCGCGCGTGAGCTGGCGCAGCCGCCGGCCGTCCACACCGATCTCAAAGAGATGGATCGGCTCCACGCTGCGGCGCAGGTCGAAGTTGGTGCGGCGGTCGAGCCAGCCCGCCGGTGGCGCGTTGCTTTTCGCCTGCGCGTAGCCGAACACGATGCGGCTGCCGTCCCACCACAGGTCCATGCCGTGAACGTGGCCGGGGCCGAGCGCACCGTTGAGGATGTACCGCACACTCTGGCCTTCGCCCGCCGGTGAAAACGGATTCGACAGCACGCAGAGGTCGCCGCCGGGCCGCGAGACCCACGGCATGTGGTTGAGGCACACATCGGGATAGGTCTCCTGCGTGAAACGTTTCACGAACAGCAACCGGTCGAAATTCAGCAGCGGATTGGCGAACACGAGCCGGCGGATGATCCAGCGCGTGTCGAGGTAAAGCTGGCGGCGTTCCGCCGGCGTTGTGGCGGTCCGTTTCTCGATGGCGTCCAGCTCGCGCAGGTGCGCCGCGACATCCACGCCTGACTTGGCCAGCTCGGCGGCCAGTTTCCGCGCGCGGGCGAGGCACGCGGCGGTCGGGAAGTCGTCAGCACGTTTGATCTTCGCCGTGGACCACTGGCTTAGGCTCGATTGGTTCGCCGGCCGGCGCAACGCGAGGTTGCGCGCGTCTGGCCCCGGCCCGTAAATCTCCACCTCGTCGAGATGGAAGAAGAGCGGCTTTGCGCTCGGCACTTGCAGCCGGACGAACCGCGCGCTAACTTCGCCATCTTTGAAAACGACCTCCAGCGGCTTCGCGCCGGTGACGCCGCCGAAATGCCGGCCTTTGTTATCGTGGCGCAGCTTCCAGCTTTTCCCATCATCGGACGTGAGGATGCGGAGATGGTCGGCGTTGTGGAGGCCGGGCGCGTAATCGAGCCGGTTGAACACCATGATGCGCGCGATGGGCGTGACGCCACCGAGGTCCACCTGCCACCAGGGATGCGCCTGATGGCCGGTGTGAAACGCATACTTGCCGTCCTTGACGCCATCCACCGCGCCCGCTGCATCGCTCTGCGTGGTGAGCGGCGTCGCCAGCGACTTCAGCCAGTCCTCCTCGACCTGCTGGCGCACCGCACTGGCCGACACGTCCTCCTCCCGCGGCGCGCCCTCCACAGGCGCGACCATCAGCGCTGCCAGCGCCACCGGCAAGACACACGCCAGTCTCATGGTTTCACTTGTAGGTCGCGCAGGTCCTTGCCTTCCGGCCGCGCATAGACGGGGATGCGGGCTTGCAGGCAGTCGAAGCCGAGGAGGTAGCCTTTCGAGGCGGCGTTGTGGCCGACGCACTCGAAACGCAGGACGTGGGCGCCGGCCTTCAGCGTGTGGCGACCGAGCGCGTCCTCGGTGGGCGTCGGTTTCGGGGCGAGCAGGTCGAAGGTGCCGACCGCCTTGCCATCGAGCAGCACGCGGTAGGTGCCGTAATCCCAGGAATGCGTCATCCGCAAGAGCAGGTCGGCTGTAATCTCCTTCTCCACGCGGAACGGAATCTCCAGCCAACCCTTGTCGTCAGCCGGTCTGAACCACAGTTGCTTGCCGCCGTTGGCCGGCTTCATCGGCTGCGTCGTCAGCGGATGCACCGAATGCTTCGCCTGCGCCAACGCCTGCCAGCCGATGAGCAGCGTCGTGTCGCGGAACGGCAGGCGGTCCGGCCCGGCGGGCAACGCCGGCCACGGCTTGTGCGGCTCGGTCTGATACCACAGCGCCACCGACGACATCAGGTCATCGCGCTCGATGAAGCCGTTGACCTTGCCATCGGGGAAATGCTGCGAGCCCTTGTGCTCGATCTCGGCGCGCAGCGACTGCTTGAACACGACCGGGTCGGGGATGTGGAAGCGATAGGCCGTGCCGCGCCCGCCGGTCTTGCCGCCCTCCCAGAGCGGTGTGCCGTAGAACGGCCCGTCCTGCTCGCGGAAGCCCCACGCATCGCAGAAATAATCCTCGGTGCCCGTGCCGCGCAGGCTGGGCGCCTGCTCGCCATCAATGAAGAAGAAATCATCGCCCTCGCCGTACCAGCCGGGCGAGGTGTGATAGACACTCTGGATCGTGCCAACGTAGTGGCCGCGTCCCACGATGTCCGCGAGCAGATAGTTGCGGCCCATGACGCACGGATACTCCTGCCGGTACATCGCGTGAAAATATGCAGTGTCTTCTGGCAGCGACTCGTGCTTCTGCCAGTCAACGTAGTAGTAGAGCGCCCGGCAGGGCTTGTCGCTCTCATTGGTGACCGTGATGCGAGCCGACTGGCGGAAGGGCATCGGCCAATAACAATTCCGCGCCCGGCCGTTCGACGTGACGCGGATCGGCAGCGACATGAACGCCTGGTCCACGCCGTGCCCGATGCCGAAGAAATCGCCGATGGGACACTCGACGCTCGGATGTTCCTCGCCGTCCCAGTAGATGCGCAGCGTCAGCAGGCGCGAATAGAACTTCGCCTCGTGCGCGATGGTGAACCAGATGTGCGTGATGATGCCCGGCCCTTCCATGTCGGCGACCGTCAGCGTCTCGCCGGCCTTGATCGGCCGCGCGTCGCCGTTGCCGTTACGCCAGTCGGGCGCGCTCGATGAGGCGCGGCGACTCTCAAAGTTCTTCAGCCGCTCCAATCCGTTCAGCGGTCCCTCCGGCGGCGGCGTGGCGCAACCGGCCAGCCAGGCGCACAGGGTTACAATGACGGGAACTTTCACGAGATGCACGGGTGTAATCTTCACGGACGTATCTCCTGGTTCGAAGATCAAATCACCATACTGGCCCGCGGTGGCCGCGGGTTATTTCAAAAACCGGAACCGACGGCTACAGGCCGGCGATCTGCCAGCCCGCGCGGTAGGTGCGGCGCAGATGGCGCTCGGCCTGCGGCGCGTTCGGGAAGCGCAGGTTTTTCGCGTCCCAGGCGAGCAGCGTGCCCGGCTCGCGGATCGCCACGGTGCCGAGCAGGATCGCCTCCGCCATCGGGCCGGTCTGCGCGAAGTGCGACTCGGTCATCTCGCCGCCCAGACACGCCTCGATGAAGTGCCGGTAGTGGTTGCGCGGCCCCGGCTTGGGTTTCGGGCGGCCGGTGAATTTCTCGCGCGGCAGCAGCAGCGGCCCGCTCTGGTGTGGCACGAGCATCGCGCCCTCGGTGCCGATGATCAGCGCGGCTTCCTCGGGATATTTTTCCAGCCCGGTCAGCTTCTGGAATTCCGCAGGCGGATAAAATTCGCCATCAAACCATTCCACGGTCAAGTCCTTGCCGCCGGTGGCCTTGTTGCCTGGGAAGACCCACGTGATGTGATCGCTCTGTGGCCACGTATCGCCGCGCCGCGCGGGCGCGTCGCGCCACGACTGCTGCACCTCGGCCACTACCGACTTGGGCGCCTTCAAGTCAAGGCCCTTCCAGACCGCGTCGAAAATGTGGCAGCCGATGTCGCCCGACCAGCCGGTGCCAAAGTCCAGCCACGTGCGCCACTTTGCAGGATGATAAATTTCCGGCGCATAGGGCCGTTCCGGCGCCGTACCGAGCCAGTGTTCCCAGTTCAGTTCCGGCGGCGGCGGCACGCTCTGCGCGGGCCGCGGGCCCTCTAACCGATATTTCCCGATGATGTTGGAGCGATTGGAACACAGGAACGCGCGCTGCACATGACCAAGGATGCCCTCCCGCAGCCACTGCACCGCCATGCGGTCGCCAATGCCGGAGGCGTGCTGCGTGCCCAGTTGCGTCACCACGCCGGCCGCCCGCGCGGCGTCGGTGATGACGCGGCATTCCGCCACGTCGTGGCACAGCGGCTTCTGGCAATAGACATGCTTCTGCGCGCGCAACGCCGTCAACGTGATGAGCGCGTGCATGTGGTCGGGCACGCTGACATTGACCGAATCCACGCGGTCGCCTTCCCTGGCGAACAGCTCGCGCCAGTCGGTGTACTGCCGGACGCCGGGCAGCAACTCCGCCGCCTTCGCCAGATGCTTTTTATCCACATCGCAGATAGCGACGATCTGCGCCTTGTCCATGTCCTTGAGTTGTTTCAAGTCCTGCATACCCATGCCGCCGACGCCGATACAGGCGTGCTGGAGCTTGGCGTTCTTCGCGACCACCCGGCGCGGCATGGTCGCGCAGCCGGTGGCGAGTCCGAGACCGCCCGCGGCCGCGAGCGTCAAAAACTGTCTGCGATTCGTATTCATGTTTGTCTCCGCGTTTGCTTTTTCCAAACCCTGGAAAATGTTGCCGGAAATTTTCCAAGCCTTGGAACGTTTCAGCCCGGTTTTTCCAGGGCCTGGAAAAGTCCGGCGCTATTTTTTCCAACCCTTGGAAAAAACCAAGGGTTCATTTCCAATCCCTGGAAAATTATTTCCCGTCGTTCGGCCCGATCCAAAGCTGTTGCTTCGCGTCCCAGCGCCAGCCGGGTAGCGACAGCGTGACGGCGCGCCGCCGCCAGCCGCGCGCGATCCGCTTTTGCGTGGCGGCCCACGGCTGGATGCCGCTGCCGGCGTCGGGCGCCTCGCAGCAGCACGCGCCGACCGCGGTCGCGGCAGTCAGCGTCTGCTCCAGCGGCAGGCCGCGCAGCCAACCGGCGAGGAAGCCGGCGATCGTGCAATCGCCCGCGCCCGTCGTACCGGCGACATCCACCGCAAAGCACGGCGCGAGCAATTCGCGCTGCGCAGTGCGGACATAAAAACCTTGGTCGCCAAGTTTCAACCCCACCGTGCCCGCGCCCCATGCGCGCAGCAGATCGGCGAGCGCGCTCAACGTCATTTTCTTGTCGAGCATCAGATCGATCTCGTCGCGGCTTGGCAGGAACAGGTCCACGAAGGGCAACACGCCGCGCAGCACCTTCGCCCAGTTCACGCGACCTGCTTCCGAGCGCGGGTCAGGCATCGACATATCGAGCGAAGTCGTCAGGCCCGCGCGCTTCACGCGGCGGAACAGGCGGATGAGTTCGGCGCCGTCGTCGAGATACATCTGCCGCATCAACGGCGGATAGCCGAAGTGGAAGAGCCGCGCGCCCTGCAAGCGGGCCGCGCTGACATCGGCCGCGCCGAACGTGTCGTTGGTGCCGGGGCAGTGCAGGAACATCCGGTCCACGCCCGGCGGATTCAGCACGACCGTGTAGGAGCTTGTCTCGCGCGGCGCCACGATCATCCCCGCCGCCAGCTCCGGCGCGACGCCGCGGACGATATCGGTGATCGCGCGGCCGAAAAGGTCGTCGCCGACCTTGCCCATCAGGCGCGTCGGCACGCCAAGCCGGTGCAGCGCGAGGCCGGTGTTGGAGACGGCGCCGCCGGTGGCGACCACCGGCGCGCCGATCTTGAGCAGGTCGCCGGGCACGAAGAAATCCTGCGCCCGGCCGAGCCGCGTCTTGAAGGTCGGGATGATATCGAGGCAGATGTGCCCCGCGACCACCGCCGTCGCTGGCGTTGCCGTTGTCATCGCCGCTTACTTCACGCCCATCAGGTGACGCAGCGTGTAGGCCTCCAGCGCCTCGTAGTCGCGCGCATCGCGATATTGCTGGACCAGCTTGCGGTCGAGCGAGCGCACCTTCGCCAGCAGCATCAGGAAGAAAGCGCGGCTGTTCTTGAGGTGCTCGAGCACCGGGCAGCCCTTCTGCGTCCGCATCGTCTTCACGTCGAGGCCCACGAACTCGCCGCGCGTGCAGAACCCGTTGTCCTCGAGCACGCGCACGACGTTGAAGGCGGCGCGCAGGTTGACGGCGCCGAAGTTCTTGTCCTCATCGAACTTCAGCCCGTTCTGGTCGTTGAGGTGGACGCTGGCGAGCTTGCCGTGCGCGAGCGCGAAGGCCATTTCGTCGCTGGGATCGAGCCCAGCGAGGATCGCGTGCGCGGACTCGATCAGGCCCTTCACGCGCTTGTGATCCTTCGAGGCGTAGGAGAGCGCGAGGGCGTGGCCGATGGTCGGGACATAGGCCTGGTCGGTCGGCTCGTTCGGCTTCGGCTCGATCCAGACCTCGATCTTCGGATCATAGGCGAGCATCTTGTTGATCGCTTCCAGCAGGCGATCGTAGGCGAGCTTGGCGTCCTTGGCCTCGCGGATATAGCTGCCCTCGCGCGCGAGCCAGAGCACGATCGCCTTGCACTTGATCGCCCGCGCGATGTCGATGCACTTCTTCGTGCGCTCCCACGCATAGGCGCGGTCAGCGGCGCTGTTGGCGGTGTAGCCGCCATCGATCGTCTGCGAGGCGAACCACAGGCGCGGCGCGACGAACTCCGGCGTCAGGCCCTCATCGGCGAGGCGCTGCTTCACCATGGCGCAGCGGCGCATCATCTGCGCGGGCTTCAGCTCGTCGAGGCCCGGCACCACGTCGTCGTCGTGGAACTGCATGCCCTCGAAGCCCAGCTTGCGGTAGAGCCCGAACTTCTGGTCGTGCGGGAAGATCGCACGGCTGTCCGGGCCGAAGGGGTCGCCGCCCTCGCTGATGTTCCAGGGCCCGAACGAGAACCGGTAGGTGGTCTTGTTTTTTGTTTTCATGGCCGCAGATTGCCATGCGGCGCAACAACCCGCTAGGCCGAAGGTCTCACGGACTGCGACTATCGTCTCATCATTCTTGCCACCGGGCGGCAGCGGATGCTACGGTACGCGCCATGCGCGGGCGGCGGGAACAGATTCACGTGCCCGGCGGGCAGTCTTTCCGGGTGCTCCGCTGGTCGCAGGGCGTACACGCAGTCGAGGCCCTGCTCGCGCCCGGCAGCGCGGTGCGGCTCAAGGGCGAAGGCAACCACTGGCACTATCACCCCGCGATGGAGCTCGCGTGCTTCACCGCCGGCGAAGGCACGCGGTTCGTCGGCGACCACATCGCGCCCTTCGCCTCCGGCGACGTCGTGCTGCTCGGCGAAAAGCTGCCGCACTATTGGCATGCGCGCGGCCCGACGGCCGGCCTCGCCGTGCAGTGGCACTTTCCGCACGGCCACCCGTTCTGGAGTTTCCCGGAGACGCTTGCGCTGGGCGGCGTGTTCAAGGAGGCCGCGCGCGGCCTGCGCTATACCGGCCGCACCGCCGCCACGCTCACCGCCGCGCTGCACGCGCTCGCGGGCAGCGCCGGCCCGGCCCGGCTCGGCCAGCTCCTGAACCTCCTCGCGTTGCTCGCCGCTGCGCCGGCGGGCGAGGTCACGCCGCTCTCCTCGCGCGCGTTCGCGCTGCCGACTGCGGCGGTCCACCAGCAGCGGATCGGCGTGGCCGTCCGCCTCCTGCTCGCCAACTTCCGCGAGGTCATCCGGCTCGACACCGTCTTGCGCCTGACCGGCATGAGCAAGCCGACCTTCGCTCGCCAGTTCAAGCAGCACTCGGGGAAAACCTTCAGCGAGTTCATCAACCAGATCCGCCTGCAGGCCGCCTGCCGCGAACTCGCCGAGACTGATGATCCCGTCCTAGAGATCGCACTGGCGTGCGGCTTCACGCAGATTTCGTTCTTCAACCGTCTTTTCCGCCGCGTCCACCGCTGCTCGCCGACGAGCTACCGCACCAAGTTGCGCCGACGGGCCGGTCGCTGATTCCCGGACGGCCCCGAACTCAAGGTGCGGCCGGCGTAAGGTCGTAGGATTCCCACCAGAAGGAGGCCGCAACGCGGCGGGCGGCAAACAACTTGGCGCCATCGCTGCGCACATTGATCATGCCGTTGAGCCGCCGCTTGAAGAGCACGCGGCGCTTGGCGTCCGGACTGGCGTTGGCGGGCTGCGGGCCCTCCTTCGCATCCACCTCCACAAAGTTGCCCGCCAGCTCGGTGGAGAACACCAGCGGCTCTTCTCCACGCGAGGCGCGGCCGACGGCGCCGATGAAGTTGGCCCGCGGATGGCCGAAGTCGCGCTCGTCGCCGGAGGAGATCACGGAGATTTGCGGCCGGACGGCCTTGAGAAACGCGGGCGTGAATTCCTGGCTGCCATGGTGTGGCGCCTTCAGAACGTGGGCATCGAACGCCGCCGGTGGCAGCTTGGCCAGCAGGCGCTCTTCGGCCCGGGTGTTGAGGTCGCCGGTGAACAGCACGCGGACCTTGTCGTGCGTCAGGCGCAGGACCACCGAATGCCCGTTGATGGTGTGGGCCTTGTCAC
Source organism: uncultured Lentisphaerota bacterium (assembly GCA_903889245.1). GTDB lineage: Bacteria > Verrucomicrobiota > Kiritimatiellia > CAIQIC01 > CAIQIC01 > DP16D-bin41. The sequence continues at coordinate 44,382 of CAISWQ010000040.1, forward strand.
CGAACCACGGGTAGGCGGGTTTGCCGCCGACCTTGTCCAGCACGGGGCCGAGCACCTCCAGCTTCACGCTGTCGTCGCCGAGCTTGAGTTCGCCGGTCTCCGTACTGACCGCGCCATAGTCGAGCGTCGCGCCCTTCGCCTTGATGGCCTTGATCCAGGACGCGAACAGCGGCGAGAGCCTGGCACCGCCGAGGTCCGCCAGCGTGCTGTGGCGCGTGACCAAATGTTTTTTGTCCACCGAGAGCGCGCCCAGTTCCGTCTTGAACGCCCCGTCCGCATAGGTGGCGATACCACTATGGACGATTTTCTTTACGTTGATGCCGGGGTGCTGCACGACCGGGATGAGGCCGGTGATGTGGTCATCATCGGCGTGTGTGAGTACGAGCAGGTCAAGGTCCACGCTATGCCCCGGTTGGTCCAGCCGGTACTTCCACGCGAGGAAGCCGAGCGCGCGCTTGTTCAGCCCGCCATCGATCAGGATTTTCTTCCGGCCGGGCGTGACGATGAAGGCGGCATCGCCGGTGCCGACGTCGATGAAGTACAGCTCCAGCGCCGGCTTGGCGCCCAGCGCGCTGGTTTTGATGACGCCCTCGCGACCGCGGCAGGTGATGCGCGTCTGGCCGGCGGTGACGGCCCCGCCGGCCTCCACCTCGTCACCATAGATCAGCACGCAACTCCGCTTGCCGTCCGGCTTGTCAAAAACCTCGGCCGTCTTGGTCCGTATGTACTTTGTTTTCATCCGCGCTCTCCTTGTTGTCTGGCTGAGCCCCGACCAGCGCCCCGCCAGCAACCCGACCGAAAGCATGGTCGGTATCGTAGGCGAGTCCCGGGCGATGGCAAGCCCAATGATGGCGGAATAAAACCGGGCGGCGCGGCGCGCGCGTCAGCAAAGGTCCTTGAGCTGCGCGGCGACGGCTTTGATTTCGCGCGCGGCGGCGAGCGTGCCGCCGGTCGTCATCAGCTTCATGAAGTCGTCGGTGCTGGGCGGCGGCTCCTCGAAGATCGGCTTGTTCGTCCACGCGGCGAAGGTCTCGGTCACCTTCTGCGCGATGACGGGCGCATCGGCGTCGGCGGAAAAAACGTGGACGGGCACGTCGTCGCCTTTGGTCGTGTGGATGGAGAGCAGCGGCACAAAAGCCGATTGGCTCTCCTGCTTCACGTTACGCGGATTCAGAATCTGCTTGAGGCTCCAGCCGGCGATTTCGTCGAAAGCGATTTCGAGCGTACGCAGGGGGCTGGTCAGCTTGAATACGCCGGCGCCGGGGTCGAGCGCGAGCTGCGCCTTCTTGCCCTGCGCGCGGCGGTAGAGCGCGACGCCCGCGAGGCCGCCGAGCACGCAGGCGATGAACGCGCCGAGGATGGCGTTGGGCCGGCCGCCGCTGAAGCCGCCGAAGAAAAAGCCGACGACGAAGATGCTCAAGAAGCTGGTGACGCCGTAGCCGGCTACCGCCGCGCCGGCCATGCCGAAGAGCGTGGCTTTGGGCCGGAGCGTGAAGCCCGCGAAGCCGCGTTCGAGTCGGCCCCACGAGGGGATGTCCCACGGCACATCGGCCGGGCGTTGCGCGAAGCGCTTGATGCGCCCCCGGTTGAAGGGATACGCGATGAGCGCGCCGATCAGGCCGACGCCGACGAGCACGAACGGCTGCAGAAACAGCACGAGAAATTTCATCATCGGATCAACGTGGCGCTCGATCACCGCTTCCTGCGGTTTGCCCGGATCAAAATAGACAGTGAGCTTGGAGCCAACGGGGTGCTGCTTGACGAGCCGGCTGGCGTGTGCACGGCCATCGCTGGATTTGCCGCTGCCAAAGGCATAGCGATCACCCTCGAAGGTCTGGCCGGCGACGGCGTAGCGATAGCGGATGCCATAGCCGTAGGTGGTGCCATCGCTGTCGGAACTGGAGGTGACGCGGCTTTCGAGGACGGTGCCCTCGGTGGCCTGGTAGCGGAGTTGCGCGTCGGCCGCGCGCCAGAAGCTGTGAACGACGAACCCGACGAAGAGGCTGACGAGTCCGTTCCAGAAGAGGGCGAAGAACAGCAGCGGCAGCCAGCCGTTTTTTTTCGTCGGGCCCTGCTTGATCTCGAAACGCATGGGTTTTCCCCGCCTATTTCTTCATCGCCTGCTTGTGCTCAAGGAACTCGGCGAAACGCTCGCGTTGCTGGCGCAGCACGGGATGGTTCGCCTCCTCGCACAGCGTACCGAAGTCGCGCAGCAGATCGCGCTGCTTGCTGCCGAGCTTGACGGGCACCTCGATGGTCACGCGGACGTGCTGGTCGCCATCGCGCATGCCGCGGACGCCGCTCAAGCCCTCGTTACGCATGCGGATGATCGTGCCGCTCGCCGTACCAGCTGGGATTTTCAGCGTCCGCCAGCCGTGGATCGTCGGCACCTCGACCTCGCCGCCGAGCGCGGCGACGTGCAGCGAAATTGGCCAGTCAATCAGGATGTCCTCATCGCGCCGCTGGAAGAGCTGGTGGGCCTTGACGTGCAAAACGATGAACAGGTCGCCGCTCGAGCCGCCGCGCAGGCCGCCCTCGCCCTGGCCCGCGAGCCGCAGCCGCGAACCGGTTTCGACGCCGGCGGGGATGTTGAGCTGCAGCTTGCGCCGGCCGCGCACGCGGCCCTCGCCACGGCACGCGCGGCACGGCTTGGCGATCACCTCGCCCGCACCGCCGCAGTTCGGGCACGTCTGCCGCATCTGGAACAGGCCCGCGTTGGTGACGAACACGCCGCGCCCGCCGCAGCGCCGGCACTTCTCCGTGCCGCTACCCGGCTCCGCGCCGCTGCCCTTGCAGCCGCCGCACTGCTCGTGGACGTTCAGTTCGATCTCGCGCTGCGAGCCGAAGATCGCCTCCTCGAACTCGATCTCGAGATCGAAGCGCAGGTCCGCGCCGCGCGCCGCGCCGTTCTCGTCCTGGCCGCCGCCGAAGAAATTATCGAAGATGCTGCCGCCCCCTCCGCCGAACGTGCCCATGAACGTGCGCAGCGCCTCCTCCAAGTCAATGCCCATCCCGCCCATGCCCCCGCCACGGCCCATGCCGCCGCCGGGCGTGAACGCCGCCATGCCGTACTGGTCATAAAGCTGGCGCTTCTCGGGCTCGCTCAAAATCTCGTAGGCCTCGGTCGCTTCCTTGAATCTTTCCTCGGCCTCTTTGTTGCCCGGATTGCGGTCGGGGTGATACTGCATCGCGAGTTTGCGGTAGGCCTTCTTGATGTCGTCGAGCGTTGCCGTGCGGCCGACGCCGAGCACCTCGTAGAAATCTCTTTTCGCGGCAGCCATCAGACGGCGCCCTCTTCCGGCAGGGCCTGCGGCTCCGCCGCCGGTTCCGCGGCGGCCTCGGCCGGGCCGCGCGAGACGATCACCTGCGCCGCGCGCAGCAGTTTCCCGCCGAGCATATAGCCGCGCCGCACCTCGGTGATCACCGTGCCCTCGGGATGCTCCTCCGAGGCGACGGTCGTCACCGCCTCGTGTAAATTCGGATCAAACGCCTGGCCCTCGACCACCAGCGGCGTCAACCCCGCCTGCGTGAAAGCCTCCATGAGTTGCGTGTAAATCATCTGGAAGCCGGTGACGATGTTGGCGTCCTTGGCGTGCGCCTGCGCGTTCTTCAGGCCGAGCTGGAAATGATCGAGCGCCGGTAGCAGCGCGCCGATGAGCTGCGCCGCCGCCTGTTGTTGCGACTCCACGCGCTCGCGCGCCGTGCGCTTGCGGAAGTTGTCGAAGTCGGCCTGCAGCCGGAGCAACTGGTCCTTGAGTTGCGCGGCCGGATCCGGCGCAGGCCCCGTCGTCGGCGCGGCTTCCGGCGCAGTGAGCTTATGATTCTTCTTATCTTTCATGAAAACCTTCAAAATTGCCGGGAGTTGTTAGCAACTGCATCCGGTGGCGGCAATCTAAAAAACCGCGCCGGCCTGCGCCGTTTTCCAAGGCATGGGAAAAACGGCGCGGCTTTTTCCAAGCCTTGGGAAAGGCGGCTACTCGCCGGCGACGATCTGGGCGAGGCGCTGGCGGTGCTCGGCGGGCGTCAGGTTGCCGCCCTCGATCGTCAGCCAGCCGCTGTGGCCGACCGCCTCCAGCGCGGCGCGCACCGCCGGCCAGTGGACGCTGCCATCGCGGATGTTGACGAATTTGCCGTCGCCGCCGGGCGCATCGTTGAGCTTGAAGTCCTTGGCGTGCAGCTTCACCAGCAACTTGCCGAGTGCGCGAATCCATTCTTCCGGCGGCGCGTACTTGACGTGGTTGCCGATGTCGAAGTAGGCGCGCAGCCATTTGCTCTGGAAGCTGCCGACGAAGTTCGCGAACAGGTCCGGCTTGACCCAGAGGTTGTTCCAGACGTTCTCGTGCGCGAGGACGACGCCGGTTTTCTCGGCGATGGGGATCAGCTTCTCGAACGCCTTGCGCGAGGCGTCAATCGCCACGTTATGCGCCTTGATGTAGTCGGCGTAAGGTGCGTTGTCGCCGGCGACGCACTTCTGGACGCGGCCGGTCTTGGGATCGAACTCGAACTGGAACTCGCGCGGCTTGGGCAGTTTCATCGTGCCGCCGCCGATGCGGCACGGCACCACGAGCAGCGCGTCCGCGCCGTAGGCCTGCGAGACCTGTAACGCGTTGGTGATGTTCGCGATACCCTCGTCGAACTTCTTCTCGTCGTTGAGCTGCGCCCAGCCGAACAGGACGCTGTGGATTTTCAGGCCCATTTTCTCGGCGAGGGCGCGCGCGGTGGAGGCCTGCTCCGGTGCGACCTTCCACGCGTTGCACTCCATGCCATCGTAGCCGGCGGCCTTCAGCTCGGTCAGGCTTTTCTCGTCGGGCAGCCCGCGGATGAGCGCGGTTTTCAGCGTCGTCGTGAATTTCGGCGCGGCGGTGGCGCGCCCGGCGTAGAGCGCGGCGGCGCCCGCCGCGGTGGTGGTCAGGAACTGGCGTCGGTTCATGGTGTTCATGTTTTCTCCTTTATCCATTCAGCGCCCAGCCGTCACGGTAGGTTTTGCGGATGAACTGATCGGCGGCGGGGCAGTTGGTGGCCTTGAGGTTCGCGGCGTCCCATTGCAGCTTCTGGCCGGCGCGATAGGCGACCAGCGCGAGCAGGTTGTGCTCGATCAGTGCGCCAGAGTAGTCGAAGTTGCACAGCGTCGGGCTGCCGGTCTTGCAACCGTTGATCCATTCCTGGTGGTGGCCCACCGAGGGCGGGATCAGGTTCGCGTCCGTCGGCACGCGGTACTTGGTCATGTTGCTCTTCGGGACGAGGATGCGCAGGTCGTAGTCGGTGACCAGCGTGCCGCCATCGCCCTTGAAGATGTGGCCCTTGAACAGTTTTTCGCGGTCGAACGCGGCGTTGGGCATGCCGGGTTTCTTGCCGCCGTCATACCAATAGACTTTCACCGCCGGCCGCTTGTCGGTCGCGGGATGCTCCCACGTCGCGGTGAGCCATTCGGGGCACGTATCGGGATTGACCGGCGTGCCGGTCGCCTCGCACGAAGTCGGGAAGCGCAGGTCGAACGCCCAGTAGGCGAGGTCCAGCATGTGGCTGCCCATGTCGCCGATCTGGCCGCTGCCGAAATCCCAGAACGGATTCCACGCGAGGCAGCCGCCGATGTAGCCGGGATTGAAAGGATGTTCGCGGCTCGGCCCGAGCCAGAGGTCCCAGTTCAGATGCGCGGGCGCCGGCCCGGCCGCGGGCAGATAGGAACCGCCCTTCGGCGTGCGGCTGCACCACACGCGCACCTCCTGCGGCGTGCCGATCGCGCCATCGCGCACCAGCTCGACCACGCGCCGGTAATTCTCGCTCGCGTGGATCTGCGTGCCCATCTGCGTCGCGACCTTGCCCTTGTGCTTCAGGTAGGCCTCGCGCACGAGCCGCGCCTCGTGGACGGAATTGGCGAGCGGCTTCTCGCAATAGACGTGCAGCCCGCGGTTCAGCGCCCAGAGGTTGATGAACGCGTGCGTGTGGTCGGTGGTCGAACAGACGACCGCGTCGAGGCCCTTGTGGTCGAGGCACTGCCGCCAGTCCACGTAGGTCTTGGCGTTCGGATGTTTCTTGGCGGCGGCGGCGAGGTTGTTCGCGTTCACATCACAGAGCGCCACGATGTTCTCGCCGCTGACAGACGACAGATTGCCGCCGCCGCGGCCGCCGACGCCGATGACGGCGATGTTCAGCTTGTTGTTCGGCGACTGCCCGCGCGCCCGGCTGAACGGTAAAACCAGCAAGCCCGCCCCGACCCCAACGCCCGCCCGCAGCAACGTCCGCCGACTGAACTGGCCCGCCTGCTTCATGTCCGTTCTCCTGTGGTTTGCAAACCGACTGGAGGCTTCTAGCACACCCACCACAATTTTTCCAAACATTGGAAATAGAAAGCCGAAGTTTTCCACGCCTTGGAAAGCGGGTCTATCAGAGACGGGCGCGCAGTTTTTCGAGCGCCAGCGCGGCATCGGCCCATGCGATTTCGTGCGGTGGCTTTTGGTTTTGCACCGCCAGCGCGGCGACCGCGCCAGCGGCCTCGCCCAGCGCCACGGCATCGCCGGTGACGCGGTAGCTGGCGTGCGCGATGAAATCGCCGCTGATGCAGCGGCCCGCCATGAGCAGGCCGTCCACGTCCTTCGCGAGCAGCGCGCGCAGCGGGATGTCGTAGGGCTTCATCTTGAAGCCGCCGTGCGAGATGGTTTCCTGCTTGTTGCCCTCCGGCGTCAGCGCGTGGATATCCACGCCGAACGTCGGGCGCGTGACGGCATCGGCGTGGCGCGCGCCGGCGAGGAGGTCGTCGCGCGTCACGGTGTAACGGCCGTGCAGCCGCCGGCCCTCGCGGATGCCGATCTGCTCGGCGCTGGCGACGACTTGCATCCCGGCCCACGGCCCGCCGAGCTGGCGCAACGCGGCGACGACGCGGGAGATTTCCGCGCGTGCCCGCACCGTCGCCGCCGAGAGTGCTGCGGCATCGGTTGCCTTGACGCCGTACTCGTGGTTGATCATCACCAGCACGAGATTGTCGCGGATGTGGAAGAGCGTCGGGTGGCCGTAGGAGGTCTCGATACCCGCGCGTTGCAGCTCGCGCTTGAACGCCTCCACCGCCGGGATATGGCGCTGCACGTCGCGGAAAAACGAAATGTATTCGGCGAGCGCGTGCGCGTCCCTGACCACCGCCACCGCGTTCATCGTCAGCGGCTGCGGCACGCCTTCGCCCGGCCGACCGGTATCCCAGCCGCAGCCCGCGTGCGCGCCGAGATCGCCATCGCCGGTTGCGTCAATGAAGACCGGCGCGGGCCACGCCTCGCGGCCGGATTTGGATTCGGTGATGACGGCCGTGAGTTGGCGGCCCGCGCGTTGCGCGGCGACGGCGCTGGTGAAGAGCTGCACCTTGACGCCCGCCTTGGCGCAGAGTTCCTCGAGCAGCAACTTCATCGCCTCCGGCTCATAGACGAATTGGCTGGCGTGCTGGTGGCGGCGCGCGTCGCGCTTATCGAGTTCGGCCACCAGCTCGCGTGTGAAGCCGGGCTTGTTGAAGTCGAAAATCCACGTCAGCAGCCCGGCGGTCCAGACGCCGCCGAGGCAGCCGTGCACCTCGAACAGCCGCGTCCGCGCGCCGAGCCGCGACGCGGTGATCGCCGCCGCCGTACCGGCCGGCCCGCCGCCGCAGACGATCACATCGGCGGCGTCGCGCAGCGGAATCTCGCGCGCCGGTTCGCGGACCATGCCGGTCGGCGTCGCGGCTGCCGCCGCGCCGGCCGGCAACAGTGTGCCGGCGGCCGCGCCGCCGAGGAGTTGGCCGAAGAATTTCCGCCGCGAGGAATGTGGCTGTTGCATGGCGCGGGAGCATACGCATTCGCCGTGACGAAGGCGATGCAGGAAGAAGGGTGGATGGCTGATGGTGGATGAGGGAGCAGCGAACATCGAAAGGGAGGGCGAGCGTACTCGCGAGCCGTAGCAGGTTTCCAAAGGTTGGAAACGGAAACTGGAAATTTTCCAAGGCTTGGGAAATTGGGCCGGAATTTTTCCGAGGCTTGAAAAATAACCGGCGGCGCAACCCGGCAACAAAAACTGGACAGGCCGCAGCCCCGCCACACCGGGGAAAACAAAACGGGCGAGCCGGCAGGCTCGCCCGTTTGCTTGGCGGTTGGCTTCGCTCAGGCCGTGGCGGCGCGGACGTTGACGCGCTTGCTGTCCTTGTCGAAGTAGACGACGCCGGGCGCGACCGCGAAAAGCGTGCAGTCCTTGCCCATGCGGACGTTGGCACCGGGTACGAATTTGGTGCCGCGCTGGCGGACGATGATGCTGCCGGCGGTGACGGTCTCGCCGCCGTAGCACTTGACGCCGCGCCGTTGGCCGTTGCTGTCGCGGCCGTTTCTGGCTGAAGCTGATTTACCTGCCATGGTGACTCCCTCCGAAACGTAGGCCGCTCAAGCGGCCTTGATTTCCTTGATGGTCAGGCGCGTGAGCGACTGACGGTGCCCGATCTTCTTGTGATAGCCTTTGCGGCGTTTCTTCTTGAAGGAGACAACCTTCTCGCCGCGGAACTGCTTGACGATCTCCGCGATGACGCTGGCACCGGTGATGACCGGCGCGCCGACCTTGAGCGTCTGGCCGTCGGACACGGCGAGCACGCGGTCAAGGGTGAGGCCCGCCCCGGCTTCGCCGGCGAGCTTCTCGACGTCCAACTGGCTGTTCTGTTTGACCAGGTACTGCTTGCCCCCGGTCTCGACAACGGCATAGGCATCCATGACTGACCTCGATTCCACGAAAAAGCCGGCCTAGAACCGTTCCCAGCCGGCGAGGGGCGAGAAAGTAGAGAAGCGCCGCCCGCTTGTCAAGCTCCCGCCAGACATTTTTCGAGGCTGGCGGCGAGGCCGGCGATGAAGTGCTGCGGGGCGAAGTGCTCCGCCTGGCGGCGGATGATCTCGCGCGGCCAGCGGCGCGCGGCGGCGGCCTGCACCGCCGCCACGAGCGCTGTCTCGGTTTGCTCGCGGAAGAAAACGGCGGTTTCGCCTTCCACTAGCGTTTCCAGCGCGCCGCCCTTGGCGAACGCGACGACCGGCCGGCCGCAAGCGTGGGCTTCGAGCGGAACGATGCCAAAGTCCTCCTCGCCGGGGAAGACGAGGAGACGGCAGCGGCGGTAGAGCTCGCGCAGTTGTTCATCGCCCTGCCAGCCGAGGAACTCGATGGTGGGGCCGGCGATCTGTTTCAGCGCGGCGTAGTCGGTGCCCGTGCCGGCGATCTTCAGCTTCCGCCCGAGCTGCGAATAAACTTTCACGGCAAGATCCACGCGCTTGTAGGGTACGAGCGCCGAGACGATCAGGTCGAAGTCGTCCGGCTCTTCCACGCCGCCGGGCGTGAAAAAGTCCACGTCCACCGGCGGATAGACGACATCGGATTCGCGGCCGTAGAAGCGACGGATGCGGTCCTGCACGTGGCGGCTCAAGGTGACGAAGCGATCCACGCGCGCGGCGGTGGCGCGGTCCCAGCGGCGCAGCGTGGCCAGCACGGGCGCGGCGAGCGCGCGTTTGAGTGGGTTGCGGCCGAGGTATTCATCGTGAAACAACCAGGCATAGCGCATGGGCGTGAAGCAGTAGCAGAGGTGCTTTGCGCCCGGCCGCACGCGCAGGCTTTTGGCGACGCAGTGGCTGGTGCTGATGAGCACGTCGGCCTCCGGCACGGGCAGGCCGGCGACGGCGGCGGGATAGAGCGGCAGGAACCAGCGGTAGCGGCGCGTGATGCCGGGCACGCGCTGGAGCCACGAGGTCTGGACCGGGTGCGCGTTGATCTCGGCGGAGATGCGCGCCGGGTCGTGGATCAGCGTGGTGAGCGGCGCGTGCGGGAAACCGCGGCAAAGCCATTCGAGTACGCGCTCGCCGCCGCGCATGCCGGTCAGCCAGTCGTGTGCGAGCGCGACGTCCAGCGAAGACCAAGATGGGGGGAAGGCGATCATGAGGATTGGAGTAATGGATTCGGAGGGGTTAATCCTTGTTTTGCCTGTGTCTCATTTTCCAGTCGTACGCCGGTGGGCTCCACCTGAAGTTGATGGAGCGGATAGGGCTTGAAGTTGCCGCGCGGGCGGCCGAGGGCTATGGCACAGTCGCCCAGGCCGGAGCCGGAAATTTTCGCGCCGCCCAGGCTGCCGGATGCGCGGCGCAGGCGCTGGCAGATGTCTTCCAGTTCGGGTGTGTTGACGCCGAGCGCCGTCTGCAAGCCATGATGGATATTCATCACCTCGCCGAGCGCACGCCATTGTTTCCGGCGCAGGAGCGGCCACGCGCGGGCCACGCAGTCATCCATCAGGTCGAAGATTTTCCCGAACAGTTGCGGCTGCCGGCGGCGGTGCTGCTCGACCTGCGCGATTACCCCGGCCGTGGGTGTCTTATAGCCGCAATAGACGGCGGCCAGCGGCGGCGCGATGGCGAACGACCGGAAGGCCAGCGGTTCGGCGCGATAACAGACGATGCCCCCGAGCAAGCTGGCGGCGGCATCGGTGCCGGAGCCGCGCCCCTGCACCTGGCGGATCACTGCGACGGCGTCGCGTAAAATCTTTTTGTTGGCGCGCGAAGTCCGGTTGAGTTCGGCCAACGCCCGGAGCAGGGCCACGGTCACCGCGGCCGAGGAACCGAAGCCGATCTCATGCGAAAACTCCGACTGGATTTCGAGGTTGAGGCCGCCGCGCAGATGGGGGCGTTGCTGGAGCAAGGCCGCCGTGACAAAGGTGAAGGGCTGCTTGATCGCGAGCCGGTCCAGTGCTGTGTCCAGCCTGCCGAGTGCGGAGCGAATGCAGATCTTCCGGTCAGCACGCGGCGTCAGCCGCACGCGTATGCGGCGGTTGATCGCGGCGACGAGCGCGCGCCGGTCGTGCAGCACGGCGTGCTCGCCCATCAGCATCAGGCTGCCCGGCGCGGAGACGATGACTTCCCCCGATGACATGGCCGGAAAGTAGCATCGCCCCCGCCGCGCTGACGATGAAAAATGTTTGTGAGCCCCCGCCGCTTGCGCTACAAACCGCGTGGCGAAGTTGGGAGCCCTATGAAAATTTTTCAACTGCTGACCCTGCTGCTCCTGTTGCTGGTACTCGCGCTGGCGTGGGCCACGTGGGACATGCAGCGCCGCGAGGCCGCAGCGCCGGGCGTGGAGCTGGCTGCCGCCAGCACGACTCCGTCGCCGGCCGTTACTCCCATCGCATCACCGCCGGCCGGTGCGTCATCCAAGACCAACGCGGTGGTCGCGATTCCCCACGTGGTTTGCCCCACTTGCCAGGGCAAGAAGGAAATTCAGGTGGAGAAGGAAGTCATGTGCCGGGCGTGCGGGGGCGAGGGCTCGCTGCCCGGGGTTGGGGCTTCGCGCACCGCCAGCGTCTGCAGTTCATGCCGGGGCAGCGGCAAGACCTTCAAGATGGTGGCGCAGGACTGCCCCACCTGCAAGCAGACGGGCCAACTCGCCAAGTCCGTAGCGGCCGAGTTCAAGGCCTGCCCCAAATGTCGGGGGGCCAAGTCGGTGATGGTGGACTCGCAAGCCGTCTGCCAGAACTGCCGCGGCTCCGGCAAGGTGGTCAGCGAGCTGACCAAAAAGACGACTGGCGCTTGTCCGTTTTGCAATGGCGCGGGCAAGTTGGAGCGGAAGGATAAACGCCAGTGCCCCGAGTGCCTGGGTGCGGGCGTGACGCATCAGCCGCCGCCCCCGCCGCCGCCGGGCACTTGATTCCTGCGGAGGCATGGCTATCTTCCGCTGGGCGACGAAATTTTGAGGAGCAACATGAAGACACACCTGTTTCTGATGGCCGCCGCCATAATGAGCCTCGGTGCCGCGTCCCAAGCGCGCGCCCAGGCCGTGCAGCATCTGCCGCCGCCGGTGATCACCGCGCCGAGGGCGGTGGTCAAGCCGCCCCCTGCGGTGGTCGCCACCAATGTTGCCAAACCCAAAGCCGTCTGGTGTCCCGCCTGCCGCGGCCGCAAGACGATTGGCGTCGAGGCCGAGGGCGCTTGCCGTAGTTGCAATGGCAGCGGCAAGACGGTTTCCGGCTTCACCAAGACCGAGACCCCCTGCAATTTCTGCAAGGGCACCGGCAAGGTCATCAACCTTGTACAGCAACCCTGTCCGCTCTGTCAGGCCAAGGGTGTGTTGGAGACCGCCGTTTTTGAGCAGTTCATCGGCTGTACCAATTGCACGGGCCAGAAAGTGCTCGTCATGGAGGTCTCGCTTACCTGCACCACCTGCAACGGGGCCGGCAAGATCGTCAAAACCACGAGCAGCGGGGGTTTCGGGAGCAGCGGTGGCTTTGGCGGCCGGGGCGGCAAAAGCAGTGTCGGCACCAGCGCCGCCCCCCAGGACCAACCGTGTTACTTCTGCAACTCCTCGGGCAAGGTGGATAAGCGCGTGCAGAAAACCTGCCCCACCTGCTATGGCGCGGGCGTCATGCCGCCGCCCCCGCCGCCGGCGGAACCCAAAACCGAGTAAAGCGGATTCCAAGGCTTGGAAAAATTCCCGACGTTTTTTCCAGGGTTTGGAATTTTTTGCGTGTCTATTTCCAAGGTTGGGGGATGGGCCTGGTCACCGGGGCAGGAAGTTGAGCAGGCCACCGGGCAGGAAATTCTTCAGCCAGTCCCACTCGCTGACGCCGAGGCCGAAGAAGGTTTCGTGCGCGGCGGTGTCGTAGAGGCCCCAGAGCGTCACCCAGCGCAGTTGCCAGCCGCCGCTGACGAGCAGCGTCTGGCCGCCGGCGTGGAAGCGCGCGCCGACGCCGAGGCACAGGCCGGTGCGCTTCACATAGTCCGAGAGCAGCGTTTCTTTTTTCACCGCGCCGGTGTCCGTGAAGTCGCTGGGGAAAAAGTTGAAGACCAGTCCGCCGGAGAGCAGCACCGCCGGGTCCGTGCTGCTGCCGAAGACGATGACCGGCTCCAGCCGCAGCTTGACCTCCCACGCCGAGACGCCGGTGGTGCGATACCACGCCTGGCTGGATTCGTTGAAGCACGTGAGCGGACAAGCCTGCGCGAGCGCCTCGAAGATGTTCGCCTGACCCTCGTCCGGCGCGAGATATTTGCGATGAAACAGCTCGGATTGGATTTCGATGTCGCGGCCATATTTTTCTTCCAACTTGGAGCCGATGCGCTCGCGGTAAACGCTTTCCTCGTCTGCCATCGCCGGGCTGACATGCAACGTGCCGCCCAATTGCTTGCGTGCAATCCGCTGGGCGGTGATCCGCTGGTCGCGAAAGCCGGTGAGCAAGTCCCATGTTCCGCCGTGTCCCAGCCGGGCCAGCACCGCTTGTGCACCGTCGCGGCAGGTCGTCAGATAGGTCAACACCGGGAACAGGTTGAGCGCAACCTCGCTGTTGCTGGCGCACAAACCGTTCAGGCGGGTGACATAGGCAGAGAAGTCGGCCCGCAAGGCTTGCGCCGGCAACGGCGCCGGCGCGGCCCGGACCATGCTTGCCAAGCAGAGGGCGCTGGCCAGGATGGTGGCCGCATAGCGGTGGTTGGGTTTGTTCATGGCTGATCTCCTCAGGCGCGCAGCAGGCGGCGGAAGGTGGTTTTGAAGGGGGGGGAGGCCAGATAGACCTCGACGGCGTGGTTGGCCACCATGGCTTTCAGGCGGGCCTCACCAAAGGCAAACTTTTGGACCGTCTGTCGCGCGGTTGCCACGGCCTCGATTTCCTGCCCGGAAAATTCCTTCTGGATGTCCGGCAACAGGTGGCCCTTCACGTAGACGTGTGGAATGTTGGGCAACGAATCCTCATAGGTGACCTCTGCACAGACCAGGTCACGACGGTTGTTGATGAAATTCAAGCGCTGCGGACCCCAGCAGTCGCCGAACGCCCCCAGCAACTCCGTCCGACTAGCGGTCTGATATTCCTTGATCAGCTTGCGCATGATCTCCAGCGGATCCGCCACCAAGCCGGGCAGCGGCGAGCACATTCCCAGCGGCGAAGCCAGCAGGATCAGGCTGTGAAAAAGGTTCTCGCCGGTACTCCCGAAACGCCGCCAGATAACGTGTGGCAACATGGCCGCGCCGAGCGAGTGACCGATCAGCAGTGTGTGCCCCTCTTGCCCCTTCGTGAGTCGCCTTAGTTTTTTGGCGCACTCGATCTGCAGGAACGTGGACATCTCATGCGCACAGAGATAGAAAAACACATCCTTGTAGAAGTCGCGCGCCTGCTGATATGCCGTGCCGCCCGCCTGGAGCGGAAAGCCCAGTTGACCTGCCAAGGCGGTGGCGGTGGCGCTGATGTCATATTTTTCATCCAGGGCCTGTTGGATGTCATCCCACCACAGTCCTTCCACCTGGAGTTTCACGCCGGTCGCCTGCGCCAGCGGCAACAGGAACGGCTCCCACTGCTTCTTAAAGTCTTCCGCATGTCTGCCGATTCCATGCGCGACGATGACAAGTTTCTGTTGGCTCATCTGCAATCCTCCGGTTGGCGTTGTGCTTTCATGCGCGTTCCCGTTTGTCCCCATGGCGCGGCCCCTGACCGACGCTGGCGGAAGGGTAGTCCGATGCGCGGCGATGACAAGCCGGAATTTCGGCTTGCGCCGGGGAAGGGTTGGGCGCAGGAATAGCGGCGCACGAACGGGAAGGAAAACCATGAAGAGACAGGCGATGATCGTGGCGGCGCTCGCGCTTGCGGGCGGCTGGGCAGCGGCGGCGGAGAAGACGCCGGTGGATTGGGTGGAGCCGCGCAGCGGCACCTGCTCCTCGCGCTGGATTTTTTTCAGTTCCGCGTGCCGCCCGTTCGGCTTGGTCAACTTGAGCCCGGACACGAAGACCGGCGGCGACTGGGGCTGCGGCTACCTCTATAACGAGAAAAAAATCCGCTGCTTCAGCCACCTCCACGGCTGGCAGCTCTACGGCCTCGCCACCATGCCGTTCACCGGCGAGAGCAAGGGCCACCTCGGCATGGACGCCTACCAGTCCGACTTCTCGCACGACAACGAGGTCGTCCAGCCCGGCTATCACAAGGTCGTGCTGCAAACCTACGGCGTCACCGCGGAACTGACCTCGACGATGCGCGTGGGCCTGCACCGCTACACGTTCCCGAAAGACGCGCCCGTCGGTGTGCTGCTCGATACCGGCGCGACGTTGATGGATAAGATCGCGTCGAGCGCCGTGAAGAAAATCAGCGCGACGGAAGTCGAGGGCCACGCCGTGATGGCGCCGACCTCGCGCCGGCCGAAGCCGTTCACCGTCTATTTCGTCGCGCAGTTCAACCGCCCGATGCAGAGCTTCGGCGCGTGGCGCGAAGGCCAACCGCTCGCCGACGTAAGCGCGGTGGAAGGCAAGGGCGCCGGCGTGTGGGTCAAGTTCGCGCCGGATGCCGCGTCGCTACTGATGAAGGTCGCGCTCTCCTTCACCAGCCTCGATGGCGCGCGGCGTAATCTCGCGGCGGAGTTGCCGCACTGGGACTTCGACCGTGTCGTCAGCGATTCGCGCGACGAATGGAACCGCCAGCTCGGCAAGATCGAGGTTGCCGGCGGCACGCCGCAGGAACGCACGCGCTTCTATACCGACCTCTGGCACTCGTTGCTCGGCCGCCGCGTGATCAGCGACGTCGACGGCAGCTATCCCGACAACACCGGCGACGCGACGCGCATCTGCAAGGTGCACACCGGCGCCGACGGCCAGCCGCTCTTCCCGCACCACAACTTCGACGCGTTCTGGGGCGCGCACTGGTCGATCAACCTGCTCTGGTCGCTCGCCTATCCCGAGGTCATCGACGCCTTCTGCAACTCGATGCTCGACATGTACCGCAACGGCGGGCTGGTTCCGCGCGGCCCGAGCGGCGGCAACTACACCTTCGTCATGATCGGCGACCCGGCCGTTTCGCTCTTCGCCGCCGCGTGGCACAAGAACATCCGCAGCTACGACGGCGCCACCGCCTACGAGGGGCTGCGCAAGAACGCGTTCCCCGGCGGCATCCGCGACCACGCCGGTTACGAGCACGACCGCAAGAACGCGGCGGGCGGCGGCACGAAGTATTATGTCGAGCGCGGCTACGTGCCCGAGGGCATCGAGGGCAAGGGCGGTCACAAGGATGGCGCTTCCATGACTCTCGAATACGCCTACCAGGATTGGTGCCTCGCCGAGCTCGCCGCGAGCCTCGGCAAGACCGACGACGCGCAGCTCTTCGCCGCGCGCGCGCAGAACTACACCAACCTTTGGGACGGCGCGGCCGGCTGGATGCACCCGCGCAACAAGGATGGCTCCTTCATCAAAAACTTCGCGCCCGTCGGCGAGAAAGGAAAGAGCTTCACGACGAAAGGCTTTTGCGAGGCCACCGGCGCGATCTACACCCACCACGTCCCGCAGGACCCGCGCGGCCTGATGCGCCTGTTCGGCGGGCCGGCAAAATATGCCGCCGCGCTCGACGCGCAGTTCAAGCGCGCTGTGCCGCAGCACTTCATCATCCCGCACGGCGAGCACGGCGGCGCGTGGATTGATTACGAGAACCAGCCCTCGACCGGCATGGCCCACATGTTCAACTACGCCGGCACGCCGTGGCTCGCGCAGCAGTGGGTGCGCGAGGTACGCCGCGTCGTCTTCAGCGACATCTCGCCGCAGGATGGCTACCACGGCGACGAGGACCAGGGGCAGATGGGCGCGCTCGCCGCGTTGATGGCGATCGGCCTTTTCGATGAGCAGGGCGGCTGCGCGCAAAAGCCCACATGGCAGCTCACCGCGCCTGTGTTTGACCGCGTCACGATTCATCTGAACGGCGCGTATGGCCCCGGCAAAGATTTCACAATCATCGCGCACAACCAGAAGCCGGAAAATATTTACATCCAGTCGGCCAAGCTCAACGGCCAGCCGCTGACTGCCTGCTGGTTCTATCACGCCGACCTCGCCAAGGGCGGCACCCTCGAACTCGACCTCGGCCCGCAGCCGAACAAAAACTGGGGCGTCACCCCGCCGCTGCCATGAAAAGACTTCTCACCAACCTGGGTATGTTTGTGTGGTTTGTCACCGCCGCTGTTGCCCTGTTGTGGTGGGCGGAAATTTTCTATCGCCTGTTCTTGTTCTTTACCGATTATCATGCCACTCGCTGGGAAAATCATGTGGATGATAGTTATTTCCCTTTCACCCATTTTCTTTTAGCGTGCTTTGTGACCGCCGGCGCTTTTTCTGGTTTCATTCTCGGCAAATTCAAACCACTGCGTCCGGCCATTGCCATTAGCCCAGCTATGTTGGGTGTCTTCGCTTGGCTAACTGTACTGATCATGCACCATACTGGTTTGCTCATCGGTTATTGCGAGTGGATGTCCAGAATCAAGGGGTTTCCAGTTCCATAGGAAAGTGGACTCTTCTTGGTTTTAGTGGACAGTCCGAACGCGATGGTTTGGTGTGCGATTTTCCAAGCCTTGGAAAAAATGTGAAGTGTTTTTCCAAGGCTCAGAAAAGTTGGCGGTGAAAGTTTCCAATGCTTGGAAAAAACGCTGTTTTCATTTCCAATCCTTGGAAAAGTCGGACGCGAAAGGAGTCGGCCATGAAGAGGTTATTGCTGGCGGTGGGTTTGGTTCCGTTCGCGGCGCGGGCGGTGTTCACGCCGCTGGTGCCGCTGGAATCGCCGCAGATCATCGGCGGCGCGCCGGCGTTCGGTGGCGGCTGGGATGCGCGCAACATTTTCGATGGCAACCTGCGCACGGCCTACGCCTCGGCGAGCAAGGGCGCGGCGACGTTCCTCGATTTCGATTTTGGCAAACCGGTGGCGCTGGTGGCGTTCAAGCACGTTGACCGCGACGATCCGGCCACCGTCAAGGCGGCGAAACTGCTTTTCAGCGACAAGCCTGACTTCAGCGCGTCGCTCGCCACGGTCGCGGTTGCGCACGTGGATCAGCGCGCGGGCGTCACGCTCGCCAGCTTCGCGCCCGTCACCGCGCGCTACGTGCGCTGGCAGGTGACGGCGATCAACGCCAAGGGCCATGCCGCGGTCGGCGGCGCGGAGTTCGCCTTCTTCACCACCGCCGCGCCGGATGCCACGCCGGTCCGCGACCAGCTTCGGGTTCGTGCTGCGCCTGTCGTGCTCGCGCAGGAGGGCAAGCAACTCCAGCCGGTGGATATTGCCGTACAGCACGACTACGCGGAAGCCGCCGAAGCGACACTCGAAGTTGCTGGCGTGGCGCCGGTCGCGCTCCAGCTCAAGCCGGGCGGCGCAACGCACGAGCTGCTGCTGCCCGCCGTGCAGCACGAGGAGTCGTTGCCGGTGGTGCTGAAGGTGGCCGGGCAGGTCATTGTGCAGACGAATTTCATTCACCGGCCGGTGCGGCAGCTCACGGTCTATCTGCTGCCGCACTCGCACCACGACCTCGGCTACACGGCGCTGCAGCCGGAGATCCAGGCGAAGCAGATGAGCAACCTTGTCGTCGCGGCGCGGCTGGCGGCGGCGACGCAGACGAACGCGCCCGGCGCGCGCTACCGCTGGAACGCCGAGGTGCTCTGGAGCCTCGACGATCTCGAGCGCCTGCAACCGGCGGCGGCAAAGGAGGTCGTCGCCGCGATCCGCAATGGCTGGATCGAACCGCAAGCGCTCTATGACAACCTGCTGACGGGCCTGGCGACACCGGAGGAGCTGCTGCGCCACCTGCGCTACGCGAAGCTGCTCGAGGCGAGGACCGGCGTCGGCATCGAGAGCGCGATGATCAGCGACGTGCCGGGCCTGACGTGGGGCACGGCGGCCGCGCTCGTCGCCGCGAACGTGAAATATATTTCCGACGGCGTGAACTATTGCGACCGCATCGGCAGCGCGCTGGTCGCGTGGCAGGACAAGCCGTTCTGGTGGGCGCCCGCTTCCGGCCGCGGGCGCGTGCTGGTGTGGACGCCGTATCTCGGTTACGCCGCGTCGCATCTCTGGGGTGTGCTGACCGCGCCCAAGGCGCAGCAGCGGCTGCTCGACCGGCTGCGCGAACTCGATGAACAGAAATATCCCTACGACATCGTGCAGATGCGTTGGAGCGGTTTCGGCGATAACGCCGTGCCGGACCCGACGCTCGTGGATGCGGTGCTGGCGTGGAACGCAAAGTATGTCTGGCCGCGCCTCCTCATCTCCACCGCGGGCGACATGTTCCGCGACTTCGAGCGCCGCTACGGCGACCAGTTGCCGGTCTATCGCGGCGACTTCACGCCCTACTGGGAGGACGGCGCCGGCTCGACTGCGCGCGAGACCGCGTTGAACCGCTGCGCCGCCGAACGGCTGGTGCAGGCGGAAACGGTCTTTGCGCTCTCGCCCGAGGCCAGGTTCCCCTCCGGTGAGTTCCGCTCTGCGTGGCGCAACGTGCTGATGTACACCGAGCACACATGGGGCGCGCATTGCAGCGTCAGCCAGCCGGACAGCGAGTTCACCAAGGGCCAGTGGAAAATCAAGCAGGCCTTCGCGCTCGACGCCGATGTGCAGTCGCAGAAGCTGCTCGCCAAGGCCGCCGCCGCGCGCGGCGCGGTCAGCAACTGCGCCGTGGATGTCTTCAACACCGCCAACTGGCCGCGCACCGATGTGGTCCTGATTCCCAAACGTCTGTGCCCCGTGGGCGATAGTCTCGTGGATGCGGCGGGCCGCGCCGTGCCGTCGCAGCGGCTGGCCTCTGGCGAACTGGCGGTGCTGGTGGAAAATCTGCCGCCGCTATCCGGGCGGCGGCTGTTTGCGGGTCCCGGTCCGGCGACGAAGCGGGGCGCGGCCAGCGCAACCATGAACGGCGTGGCCAACGAATGGCTGACGGCGCAGCTTGACCCCAAGAGCGGCGCGGTCTGCGAGCTGCGCTTCAAAGGCCATGACGAAAATCTCGTCGATGCCGCGAGCGGCACGGCGCTGAACGATTACTTCTATCTGCCCGGCGCTGATCTGAAAGGCCTTCAGCGCAACGGCGCGCCGCGCATCAGCATCGCCGACGCCGGCCCGCTCGTTGCGACGCTGCGGATCGAGTCCGACGCGCCCGGTTGCAAGCAGCTCGTCCGCGAGGTCCGCGTCGTCAGCGGCCAGCCGCGCCTCGAGTTCGCCAACCGCCTCGACAAGCTCGCCGTGCGCGAGGTCGAGGGGGCGCACATCGGCTTCGGCTTCCGCGTGCCGGAGGGACAGGTGCGGCTTGATACACAGTTCGGCGTGACGCGGCCCGAACTCGATCAAATCCCCGGCGCGTGCAAGAACTGGTTCAGCGTCAGCCGTTGGGCCGATGTCTCCAACAGCAAGATGGGTGTGCTGCTGGCGACGCTGGATACGCCGCTGATCGAGGTCGGCGGCCTCACCGCCAACGTGCCGCGTCACCAGCCGGACCCGTGGAAGCCGTGGCTGCAAAAAATCGGGCCGACGCAAACGCTCTACTCGTGGATCCTGAACAACCACTGGCACACGAACTACAAGGCCGACCAGGACGGCCTGCTGGAATTCCGCTATGCCGTGCAACCGCACCGTGGCGGCTTCGATGCGCTCGCCGCGGCACGCTTCGGCGTCGAGCGTTGCCAGCCGCTGCTCGTCACGCCCGCGCACGGGCCGGCGCCGGTGGCCGTGCCGCGCCTGACGGTCGAGCCGGACACTGTCATCGTCTCCGCGCTCAAGCCCGCCGATGACGGCCGCGGCTGGCTTGTGCGGCTCTACGGCGCGTCCGGCCGCGACGAAGTCGTGCGCTTGAAGTGGAGCGCGCCCGCGCCGGCGCAGACGTTCATCAGCAACCTCGGCGAGTATCCGCTCGTGCCCGCGCCGGAAAAAATCCGCGTCCCCGCCTGGGGCCTCGTCACGCTGCGCGTGGAGTAAGTCCCAGGATTTTAAGCACGGCGACGGTGTCGGCGAGGTTGGGCAGGACGGCGTCGGCGCCGGCGGCTTGCAGCTCGGCGGCGGTCGGGCGGCCGGTGGCGACGGCGAGGCAGTGCGCGCCAAGCGCCTGCGCCGCGGCGACATCGAAAGGTGTGTCACCGATGAGCCACACGGCGGAAAAATCCTCACCCTGCGGCAGTGTGGCGCGCAGCCGCGCAAGCGCGGCGCGGGCGATATCGGCGCGGTCGGCGTGGTCATCGGAGTAGCCGCCGTGCGCGAAGTGGTGGTGCAGGCCCACGTGCCGGAGCTTGATGCGCGCGGTGGATTCGATGTTGCCGGTGACGACGCCGAGCGCGACGCGGTCATCGGCCGCAAGCGCCGCCAGCAGCTCGGCCACACCCGGATGCCGCGTCGAGGCCGCACCCGCCGCGAGTTGCTCCAGCTCGACCGCCAGTGCCGCAAAAAATTCCCGCTGCTTCGCGGCCGTCAGTTCCGCGCCGTGCCGCGCGAAAATTTTCCGGAGCACGTTGAGGTCGGTGTTGCCGTGGAACTGGATGTAGGCGATGTCGTCGCGCCAGTCGAAAACTTTTTCCAAGGCTTGGACGAACGATCGGCGTCCCGCGCCGTGAAAATCCATCAGTGTGCCGTCAATGTCGAAGAGGATGGCGAAGCGGGTGGGCATGGTGGTGCGATTAATTGCTGCGATACGCGGCCTGGCGGTTGCGGCGGCGGGACAGTTCGCTGGTGTAGTGCAGGCCGAGCGTGGCGGCGCGTTCCTGGGCCCACGCGGTCAGGCGCGTGTGGCCGGCGGGCGGCGCATCCACGTACAGCAGATTGGCCATCAATCCGGCGATCTCCTCGCGCGTGATCATCACATCGCCAACCAGTTTCCCAAGGACCCAGCCCACGGCGTAGCCGAGCGCCGGCGGCACCGGCAGGACCGGCCGGCGCTTGCCGATGATGGTGCCGACTGTCTCCACCAGGCCGCGATAGGTGAAGGTCTCCGGCCCGATCGCGTTGATGATGATGTTCTCGCGACGCCGGCCCTGCTCCACGGCGAGTGCGGCAAGATCATCCACGTAGATGGGCTGGATTTTGTAGCGGCCGTCGCCGAAGACGCCGAGCACCGGCAGGCGGCGCAGCGCCCAGGCGATGTTGTTCACCAGGATGTCTTCCTTGCCGAAGAGCACCGTGGGCCGCAGGATCGCATACGAGAGGCCACTCTCCAGCAGTGCGCGCTCCAGCCGCGCCTTGCCGCGGAAGTACTCCAGCGGCGAAGCCTCCGAGGGGTTCGTGATGCTCACATGCACCACGCGCTCCACGCCCGCCGCCTTGGCGCACGCAAACAGCGTCAGCGTGTTACGCACCGCGTCGGCGTGTGTGAAGGTGGAGTGGTTGAAGCGCACCCAGTAGGTGTTGTAGAGCACGCTCACGCCTTGCAGCGACGCCGTGAGCCGGGCGGGCTCCTCGAAGTTGAACGGCGCCGCCTGCAGCCGCTCGCCAAACGGATGCGGGCGCTGGAGGGAATTCGTGAGGGTTAGCACGGACTGCCCCGCGTCCAGCAGCCGCTGGGCAATGTACTTGCCGGAGTAGCCGAACGCGCCGGTGACAGCGTGCAGAGGTTGCGCAGTCATGCGTGAGCCACGCTCTTCTTGCTCCGGTTGAACCACATGATTCCGCCGACCAGCATGGCGATCCCGATGGGGCAAATAATGCCGCCAACAAACGAAGCCCAAAGACCGTGACTGATATTCGTGGCTAGCTGATCTGAAGTTGCGCCAGGTTTACCAATCTCGAAAAAAGCGCGAACCATGCAGATGACGGTAACAACCATCCCCCATACGGGGCCGAGTGACAATAGGGAGCCGAAGACGATTAGCAGGATTGAGCCTGATTTCGGTTTCATCATTCCACCACTCCAATACTCCAGCACTCCATTCTTCTCTTCAGTACGCGTTCTGCCGCGCGAAGAAGGTTTTGACGATGATCTTGAAGTCGAGGGCGAGCGACCAGTTTTCGAGGTAGTAGAGGTCGTATTGGATGCGGTCGCGGATGCTGGTGTTGCCGCGCAGGCCGTTGACCTGCGCCCAGCCGGTGATGCCGGGCTTGGAGGCGTGGCGCCACATGTAGCGGCTGATGTCGTCCTTGAACTGCTCGACGAAGTGCGGGCGCTCCGGGCGCGGGCCGACGAGGCTCATCTCGCCCTTGAGCACGTTCCAGAACTGCGGCAGCTCATCGAGGTTGTGCGCGCGCAGCCAAGCGCCGATCTGGGTACGGCGTGGGTCGTCGGGCTGCGCCCAGACGGGGCCGGTCGCCTGCTCGGCATCGGCGCGCATCGTGCGGAGTTTGACGATGTGGAAGGTTTTGCCGCCCTCGCCGCAGCGTTCCTGCCTGTAGAAGATGGGACCGGGCGACTCGCGCCTGATCAGCACCGCGGCGACCGCGATCACCGGCGCCGAGAGCAACACCCCCAGCGCCCCGCCGACCATATCCTCTATGCGCTTGAGCAGGCGGTTGATGACATAGTCCAGCGGCCACTTATCAATGCCCAACAGCGGGATGTCGCCGAGCATCTCGATGTGGACCTTCTGGGTCAACATGCCGAACATGTCGGGGACGGTGTGAAAGCTGACGAGGTTGCGTTCGCTCAACAGGAGCAACTCGGACAGGCGGTCGTTGGAGAGCGAGAAGTCGGCGCAGATCACCTGGTCCACCTCGCCGCGCTCGATCAGGCTGGCGAGGTCAGCGAGCGTGCCGCGGGTCAATTCGGGAGGGAGGGCGGGATCGGGCGGCTGGTCGTTGGTGCGCAGGAAGGCGGTGATGTGCGAACGCAGGGTGGGGGTGCGCTTGAGCGCGTCGCGGATATGGACGGCCAGCGGGTTGGCGCCGATGACCACGACGCGTTTGCTCTCCGCCTTGTGCCGCGCCAGGTTCCATTCAACCCGGAAGAGCAGCCAGCGCTCCAGCACGACGAGCAACAGAATGGTAAAGAAAGAAAGGCCGGTGACCACGCGTGAGAAGGGCGGTTCGGTACGGATGGCGAACGCCAGCGCCGTGGCCAGCAAAATACCCCAGCCCACCGTCCTCGTCAGTCGTGGAATCTTATCGCTGAACGAACCGGTTTGGGGCCGCACGTAAAGACCGAGCGAGCGGAAGATGAAGAGGAAGAGGATGGTGCCGACGCCCGCGCCGTAAAGGTAGAGATTACGCGAGAGCGGCGCCTCGTGGAGCATCGGGATCCAGCCGGTGTCGAAGCGGAGCCAGACCGCCAGCCAGAAGCCGGCGAAGACCGCAAGGGCGTCGGCGACGACGGCGGCCGCGCTGCATCCGGCATCGAAAGTATCCTCTTGGCGCACGCGCGCATCATACGCGGCGGCCCGGTCGCGCTCAAATCCGAAATCCGCGCGGCCTTTTCCAAGCCCTGGAAAAGTTCGCGCCAATTTTTCCAAGCCTTGGAAAAAGGCCGGTCCGGCTTTCCCATCCTTGGACACCCGGCGCGGTTCGAGGTTGGCAGTGCGGCGGGAAAAAGTTAGAAAGCGCCATGAACCGACGTCACTTCCTCCGCACGGCCGCGCTCTCCGGCGCGGCGCTCGCCGCCGGCCGCGCCCACGCCGCGCCGCCGTTCCCCGACGCCACCTGGCAGAGCCTGCCGTGCTGGCGCGGGTTCAACCTGCTGGAAAAATTCCAGCGCGACTGGAACAACAAGCCGTTCGTCGAGGCCGACTTCGACTGGATCGCCGAATGGGGCTTCAACTTCGTCCGCCTGCCGTGCGATTACCGCATCTGGACCGAGGCGCCGGGGAACTATCGCGAGGCGCCGCTGAAGCAGCTTGATGAGGCGATCGCGTTCGCCCGCGCCCGCGGCATCCACACGCTGCTGAATCTGCACCGCGCGCCGGGCTATACCGTGGCGCAGCCGGCCGAGAAGCTCGACCTCTGGAGTGATGGCACCGAGGGCGAGGAGGCGCGCGCGCAGTTCGCCGCGCAGTGGCAGATGTTCGCCGCGCGCTACCGCGGTATCCCCACGCGCGAGCTTTCGTTCAACCTCGTCAACGAGCCGGCGCGCGTGCCGGCGGAGAAATATGTCCGCGCCGCGGCCGCCGCCGTCGCCGCCATCCGCCGCGCCGACCCCGGCCGGCTCGTCGTGGCCGACGGCCTCGACTGGGGCAGCCAGCCGGTGCCGGAGCTGAAGGCGCTGCAAATCGCGCAGGCGACGCGCGGCTATGCGCCCGGCCACTTGACGCATTACAAGGCGAGCTGGGTGTCCGGCAGTGAAAACTATCCGCTGCCCACCTGGCCACAGCTCGCGCGGCCGTGCAGCTATCTCTTTGGCGACGGCAAAAAGGAATGGCAGACGCCGCTCGTGCTCAAGGGCCGTTTTCCGGCGGGAACCAAGGTCGCGCTGCACCTGACCAAGGTCAGCTATGCCGCGCAGCTCGTCATCAAGGCCGATGGCCGGCCGCTCGCGCGCAGGGAACTCACGACCACCACCGCCCAGCGCCAGCCGGAAATCAAGGAGAGCCTCGAAGCCACGCTGACCTCCGACACGCAGGAGATCGCCGTGGCGATGGACAAGGGCGACTGGGTGACGTGGAAGCAGCTCGACCTCGCGCCGCCGGGCGGGCCCGCGACCAGGTTGGAGGCCGCCGGCGAGTGGGGTCAGAAGCAGGCGACGTGGACGGTTGGCGCCGACGGCGTCGCCCGCAACGCGACCGCCAAGGTCGAGTGCGACCGCGACATACTCTGGACGAAGAACGTCGAGCCGTTCGTCAAGCTGCGCGATAGTGGCGTCGGCGTGATGGTGGGCGAGTGGGGTTGCCACAACCGCACGCCGCACGCGGTGGTGCTGGCGTGGGCGCGCGACTGCCTCGCCAACTGGAAGCGCGCGAACTTCGGCTGGGCGCTCTGGAATTTCCGCGGCAGCTTCGGCATCCTCGATAGCGACCGCAAAGACGTGAAGTACGAGGCTTTCCGCGGCCACAAACTCGACCGCCAGTTGCTGGAACTGCTCCGCGAGTTTTGAGGGAAGAGAGGGGCGAGTGGCAAGAGACACGGTAATTTGGTTGGAAGGTGGAGGGCCACGCTCCGTCGTGGCCGCTCAAAAAGCGAGAGAGGACTGACGCTATGAAACTGATGCTGATGTTGGTGGGGCTGTTGCTCGCGGGCTGCACAACGCCGGGGCCGCGCGGACGGGTGGGCGGCATTGTGGCCGCGCACGAGGCGCGGCAGGTGGCCCTGGCCTGCTTTGTCTGGGCCAACGAACATCAAGGCCAACTGCCGGAGAGCCTCGCCGTGCTCAAGGATTACACCGGCCTCCAAAACCTCGAGGCCTTTGAACTCGTTGCCAAGGGCAAACTGGCCGACCTCAAGGAGCCGGCCGCCACCGTGCTCGTACGCGAAAAGCAAGCCAGCCCCGGCGCCCGCCGCGCCGTCGCCTATGCCGACGGCCATGCCGATCTCATCAGCATCCCCAAGCCTTAATCAAATCAGCGCGCGGCGGGGCTGACGATCAGGCGCGTTTCGACGCCGGGCTGGAGCGCGAGGGCGAGGCCGTCGCGCATCTCCTGCCCGGTCGCCTGCTGCTCGCGGCCGGCGGGCGCGCCGGAAATGAGGTAGCGGCTGCCGGCCGCCACGGTGAACCATTCGGGGAACTGGTTGATGCGCGGATAATCCAGCGGGAGGTGCAGGTGCTCCTTGTGGCGCGGTCGGTCGAAGATCAGCCTGCCGCTCCACGGTTGGTCGGCGGCGAGGCTGAGCAGCAGCCGGTCGCCCTCGCGCACCGCGCCGAGGCGGACATCGGCGCGCCACGGCTCAACGTGACAGCCCTGCGTCTTCCAGAGCGCGTACATCAGCGAGGTGCGCGCGGAGTTGCCATCGCCGTGCCAGCCCTCGATCACGCCATCGGGCTGCTGCTTGCCCCACATCGTCTTGATCTCGGCATCCACCCACTCGAAGGCCGAGGCGACCGGCTCGCGGTTGAGCAGGGTGATCGCGCCCTCGATGGAATCGGCGTAGCCATCGGCGGAACTGCTCTGGCACATGCCGCCCTGGCCGGTGTAATGCGCCTTGAGGTTGGACAGCGCCTGGCGCACGGCGTCGCGGTAGGCGGGGGTGCCGTCAAGCAGGAAGGCGGTGTAGAGGCCATCGAGGTTATAGCCCCAGTTGTCGGTCAACGCCGGCGTATGCTCTTCCGTGCGCGTGTTGACGCGCAGATAGAACAGGCCGTGCTCGTTGCGGGCGATCTGGAGCAGGCGATCGTAGAGTTCATGCAGCGGTTTCTCGTAGGCTTTCTTCTTGGCCGGCGCGGCGAAGTGGCAGGCGAGATAAAGCTCGGAGAGGCCGTTGATCACCTCGCACGAGTGGTCGCCCAACTGGAGTTCCTTCATGTCGCGCGTCGGGTGGTGGTCGCCGAGCAGGTAGTAGTCGCCGAGGCGGATCGCCCAGTCGAGATACTTGCGGTCGCCGGTGAACCAGAAGAGGCGCGCGCAGGCCTGGAGCAGGTCGCCGTTGACCTCGAAGTTCAGCGTCGGGATGTTGCCGGACGGCGTCGCGATGGGCGCGTGCTTCCAGATGTCGTCAATGATCCCGGTCGCCCGCTGCGACCACGGGCTGGGACCGAGCCACTCGGTAATCGGGAGCAGGCCGTCCTTCACGTACTCGGTGCCGTCGAAAATGATCGCGTCGAGGTTGACCTGCTCGCGCCGCCAGCCCTGCTTCACAAAGTCGAAATCGTCCGGCAGCCGGTCCACGCGACAGGTCAGCTTGCTTTCCGTTTGCAGCATCTCGGTGAGCCGGCCGGCGAGCAGCGCGCGGTCGGTCAGCGCGGCGGTGAGGACCATGAACGGGTAGTTATCGGCGGCGGCGTCGCGGCCGTTCCAGTAGTGCGACTCGCGCAGGTTGCGCGGGATCAGGCCGGTCTTGGGATCAGCGTGCGCGAGCCAGCCATCAATATATTTGCGGCTGCGGTAGAACGCCTCGGCCGCCTGCCGCGCATGTTGCTCCGCCCGCCGGAACAGAGTTTCCTGCGGCGTACTGGACGCGGGCGCGGGCGGCACGCGGTCCCACACGGCGCGCATCTCGGCGAAGGCCACCGGCCGCTCCGCCTTGATGGGTTGAACCGTGATTGCGACCGGCGCGGCGGCGGCCTCCGGCGCCAGCAGTTGCACCGCAGAGAGGAAGGCCGCCTTGCCGCCGGGCGGCGGCGCCAGTTCAATTTCATATTTCCCGCCGGCGACGCCGGCAGGCACCGGCACGCGCAGCCAGCGATAACCGTCGTAGCCGCCCGACTGCAAAGGCAGAGTTTTCCCGTTGAGTTTCATGGCGGCGCCGCGCTGGTCGTTCTTCGCGCCCCAGCGGAGATTCAGCACGTGGCCGGGCTGGGGCGCGACGGGAATCGTCAGGCGCAGCGCGGAGTCGCCCAGGAAAAGATAGCGCTCGCCGGCATAGGTTTGCCGGCCGTCGCCGAATTTGATTTCCGCGAGCACGGACTCGGCGCGCGCGCCGGACAACACGAGGAACAACACGAACAGAATTTTGTGCATGGCTGTCTCCAGGAAGATCATGGCAGGGCCTGGCCGCCGCGGCGTGGCGGCAACGGGCCGCGCGGGGGCAGCGCGCCGCCGCGCTGCTGCGGGGCAGGGAGGGTCCACGGCGCCTTGGGATAGAGCACCGCGTCGAGGTTCTTCGACCAGTTCTGCGCGTGGCAGCGGTCGGCGAGTTCGCAGACCACGGCCTTCATGTAGAGCGTCAGCGGCAGCTCTTGAGGTTCGAGCCCAGTGCGGATGTTCCGGCGCGACCAGGCGAGGCCGGCATCGTTGTCGGGGAACTTCAGGCCGGCGGTGCGTTCGCGCGGGAAGCCGGCGGCGACGCGCTCGGTGTAGGCGCGGTCGGCGTTGAGCCGCACGAACTTCGCGCCCGCGGTCCGGTAGCCCTCGACCTGCGCCAGGATGTGCGGGTGGTCGGGCGCTATCTGCACGTGGTCGCGCTCGTTGGCATAGACGATCACCGCGAGGTTGGTGCAGTTGCGCACGGCGTTGGTGATGCTGTTCTGCGCGTCGCGCCAGCGCCAGAACTCCTCGGCCTCCGCGAGCATCGGGATGTGCGCGGGGCGCGACCCGCCGAACAGCTTGCGGGCCTCGGCGGCGCGGATCAGGCGCGGCGTGTACCAGACCTTCTGCCCCTGCCCGCAATCAAAGGTGAACGCATTGACGGCGAAAT
The DNA here is from genome assembly GCA_903889245.1 of uncultured Lentisphaerota bacterium. Taxonomy (GTDB): domain Bacteria; phylum Verrucomicrobiota; class Kiritimatiellia; order CAIQIC01; family CAIQIC01; genus DP16D-bin41. The sequence continues at coordinate 73,294 of CAISWQ010000040.1, forward strand.
CGCTCTGCTCCGAAAATTTCCCATCGCCATCCACGTCGAAGAACAATGAGCCGCGCAGCGGCGTGCCCGCGCCGCGCCAGCGCTTGCCGGGGCCGGGCTGGAGGTTCGCGTCCCACGCGAGCTTGGCCAGATCAAGCACACCGGTCTCCGGGTTATAGGCCGGGTTGAGCTTGTCATCGCGCCCGCCGAGCTCCACGTTGACCGCGCCCTCGCCGTAGGGCGACTCCATCGAGGCATAGAACGCGAGATCGCGGAATTCCGCGCCGTGCGTCGCCATCGCCAGACCGCACGCGTTGCCGCCATGACTGGAGCCCTCGATGCCGGTAAGCGCGGTCAGCACCCTGGTGCGCGGGACCAGCTCGCCGATGCGGCGGCCGTCCTTGTCGGCGAGCTTGCCGCTGGCGAACTTGATCACGTCGGCCAGCGCGCGGATGCAGTCGGGGCCGCGGTGATCGTAGGTGCCGCCGCTGGTCCACTCGCCGTGACCGCCGCCGGGAAACGCAAAACGCACCTCGACGAAGCCGAAGCCGGAATGACCCGGCGCGCCCTCCGCCGCACCCTTGTCCGCGCCGCCGGGGACGAAGACGACCACCGGCGCGCCATCGCTATAGCGCGGCGTCAGCGGCGGCAACACGCCCACCGCGATGCCGCGCTCGCCACCCGCGGCCGAGGGGATGAACGTGTGAACCCACGGCGCGCGGATTTCGCGCTGCGCCTGCGCGCCGGGCAGGGCGAGGCAGAAAAGCAGGACGGCGAGGACGGATTTCATTTTCATGGTGCGAGTTTATAGGCCGTGCATTGTGCCGTGTCCAGCCGCGGAAAGTGACGAGGGGCGAGGGGCGAGTGATGGGTGGTGGGGGTACATGGCTGCTGTATGGGCAGCGCCCTGTCGAGCGCGCGGAGAATTGAACAGCGCAGACGGGAAGAGTTGCTCGCACCTTCCCTATCTGTCTTCTTCGTTCCGGCGTTCCTGCTTTCCTTATTCAAAAAGCCGGAAAATAAACAGTGAAGACGGGAGGGCGGGAAGAGGCAGGGCACAAAATCATGAGGGCAGAAGCATGGCAGCAGATGGACAGAAAAACAGGGGACAGGGAGAGGCTGACCGGAGGAGGGGTTGTCCGGCGCAAGTCCAGGTTGCGGTTCGGCCCTCTATGTAGTCAGCAGCAGGTTTTCTCTTTGGTTTTGCCGGCGGGCTGGGCGTTGCAACGGGGGGCTTTTCGGATATGATGCGGCCGTGCAGCAACTATCCATCCTCGCGGCCGGGCTGGTGTGGCTCGGCGGGGCCGCGTCCGCGGCCGAGTCGTTCCAGCGCTATCAGATCATCCTCGACCGCGCGCCCTTCGGCGTCGCCGCGCCGCCCACGCAAACCGTGGCCACGCTCAAGAATCTGCGCCTCTCGATGCTGATGCGGATGCCCGATGGCCCGCGCGCCGGTTTTGTGGATGGGCAGGGCAAGAACGATTTCGTCCTGCGGGTGAACGAGAAGAGTGAGCATGACGTGGAGTTGCTCGCCGTGGACTACGCCAGGGAACAGGTCACGATCAAGCGCGAAGGCCAGTTGCTCATCCTGGGCTTGCAGCCGGGTGAGGCGGCGGTGCTGGCTTCCGCCGCAGTGGTGATGCCTTTTGGGCCGCCCCCCAGCGCGTTGCAGCCCGGCCCGCCGCCGCTGCCGCAGCATCTGCCCGCGGAGTTGCGTGCGATCCTCGGCCCGCCCCCGCACGAGCCCAGCCCCTATTCGCCGGAGGGCCGCCGCTGGGAACTGCAAAAGTTCCAACTGTTGAACCCAACGTTGCCGCCGGAGGCCGACAAGATCGCCTTGCCGCTGCCCGGCGGGATCAGCCAGCCGCAGGCCGTCCCCGCCGAGTTGTTGCCGCCGTCCCCGGGGGCGGTCCCGCCGGATATGTACCGCTCCAGCCGACGCAGCCTCTTTGGCCGCTGACTTTCCCGCGCCCGTCCGTTACCATCCGCGCCACATGAGTGCGGCGTCCTCCCATTCCGTCGCCTGGCAAGGCGGCGCGCGCGCGCGCGGCCAGGGCCATCCCGCCGCGCCCGGCCGGCCGCTGGTGTCGGTCATCATCGTGGTGAAGAACGGCGCGGCGACGCTGGCGCGCGCGCTGGAGAGCGTCTGGGCGCAGACCTATGCGCCGCTGGAAATCATCGTCCGCGACGGCGGCTCCACCGATGGCACGCTGGACCTGTTGCGCCGCCACGCCGACCGGCTGGAGGTCTGGAGCAGCGCGCCGGACAGCGGCCTGTATGCGGCGATGAACGCGGCGCTCCAGGAGGCGCGCGGCGACTGGCTGCTGTTCCTCGGCGCCGATGATGAGCTGCGGCCCGGGTTCTCCGCCGCCGCCGGGCAGTTGCGTGAGCCGCACACGCTGTACTACGGCGACGTACTCCTGGCCTCGCGGCAGCGCCGCTACGACGGGGTGTTCACCGCGGCCAAGCTCGCGCGGCGGAACATCTGCCAGCAGGCGCTGTTTTATCCGCGCGCCGTGTTCGCGCAGTATAATTTCGACACTCGTTACCGCGTGCTGGCCGACTGGGCCTTGAACATGCGCTGCTGGCACGATGGCCGGTTCCGGTTCCAGTATGTGCCGGAGGTCATCGCCGAATTCAACGACAGCACCGGCGTCAGTTCGCGGCGTTCCGATGCTGCGTTTCAGCGCGACTATCTGGCGCTGGTCCGCGCCCATTTTTCCGCGCCGATCTACTGGTGGCGACGGGCTGTACGCACGGCGGCGTGGCCGCTGCGCGTGCTGGGGTGGGGGCGATGATTTTCCAAGGATTGGAAAGGGGCAGGGTCGGTTTTTCCAGGCCTTGGAAAAACCGGCGGGTTTCTTTTCCAAGCCTTGGGAAAAATAAGCCCGTATTTTCCAAGCCTTGGAAATCGCTATGAACGCGCCGACCACAACGCCGCTGCCGCCGGTCACCCTCTGCATGGTGACGTTCAACTCGGCCAAACTGCTGCCGGAGACGTTCACGCGGCTGCTCGCGGTGACGAACTATCCCGCGGCACGCTGGCTCGTGGTGGACAATGCCAGCAGCGATGGCACGGTGGAGTTGATCCGGCAGCGCTGGCCCGAGGTGCGCGTGGAGCAGATGGGCAGCAACCTTGGTTATCCTGCGGCCGTGAACCGTGCGTTCGCGCTGGCGGACACGGAGTTCGTCGCGCAGATCAATCCCGATGTGCGCGTGGAGCCAGACTGGCTCGCGCCGCTGGTGGCGGCACTGGTGGATGATCCCGCCGTGGCCATGGCGGGCGGGCGGATCCTGCGACCGGATGGTACCACGCAATTTTGCGGCACGCGCCTGCATCCCTGGAGCGCGTTGCTCGGCAGCCGTGGCGCGCGCGATCCGGGCGCGCACACCACGCGGGTGGATTTCCACAGTCCGCTGTTTCTGGTGCGGCGCTCGGCGTGGCAGGCGGTCGGCGGCTTCAGCGAAGGCTATGCGCCCGGCTACTATGAGGACGCCGAGCTCGGTTTCGCGTTCCGGCGCGCGCGGCGGCCGGTGTTGTTCGTGCCGGAGTGCCGCGCGGTGCATCTGGGCTCGGCGACATTCAAATTGCTGCCGCAGCGGAGCTTCATGCGCTTCTATGAGCGCAACCGGTTGCAGTTTGTCTTCCGCAACTATCCGCCGGGCTGGCTCGCGCTCCATCTGTTGGGCGAGGGCGCGAAGGCGTTGGAAAGTCTGGCGCGTGGCTATCCACGGGAATATGTCGCTGCGTGGCAGACGCTCTGGCGCGAGCGTGTTGCCATTCGCTTGTTCCGCGCAAGTTGGCAGCGCGCGGCCGGGCAGCTCAACGTCCCGAGGCCTTGAGTTTCCAGCCGCCCGTGGGCCACCAGAAGCTGGCCGAGCGCGTGGTGTCATTGGTGTTCATGAACCAGCCGCCGACGCGGCTGTCCGGCGTTTGCCAGAGCAGATCACATGCGCCATCGTTGTCCACATCGGTGACGCCGCAGAGCGCCCACTCGCCGGTATTGAAAGCAACGGCTCCGCGGATCGAACCATCGGGGTTGTGATGCCAGATGGCCACCGCACCCGCGGCATTCTGCCAGAACAGTTCGGCCTGGCGATCGCCATCGAGATCGCCGGCGCCGCGCAGCTTCCAGCCACCCATGTTGCCCAGCACTACCGCGGCGAGGAAGTCGCCGTTCGTGGTGAGGCGCCAGTAGGCTGTGTTGCCGGAGGCGGTCTGGAAGAAAAGCTGTGCCCGGCCAAGGTTTTCATAGTCGCCGGCAGCTTTGATTTCCCAGCCGCCCGTGTTCCACCAGAAGCGCGCCTCGCGGACCGAACCATCGGCCTGCATGAACCAGCCCCCGGTGTTGCAGGCCGCATCCTGGAACAGCAGGTCGCTGACGCCATCGCCATCCACGTCGCCGGCGGCCTTGAGCGCCCAGCCGCCGGTGTGGGCGAGGATGCGCGCAAACTGGAAGCTGCCGGTGCTGCCGAGCACCCAGCTTGCGAGCATGCCGGAGGGCTCCTGGAAAAAAAGCTGCGGCACGTTGGTCGCATAGGCGCACGGGAGCCACGTTATCTGATCCACCCAGCCGGCCTCGCTGCCGGAGACGGCGGGGCTGTTCTTCGTGTAGGTCCACTTGAGCGTCACCGTGTTGGTCGAGCCGAGGAAGGTCGCATACTGGCTCCAGTTCACGTTGCCGGAAATCTGGCTGACAAGCTGAGTGCCGATTTGGAACTGAAGCTGGTTGGTCGCCGCGGAGGATACCTTCCACCAGAACAGGAGCGAGGCCGGGCCATTGGTTGTGATCTCGAACCACGTTTGCTGGCCCGCGCCGATCGCGCCACTTTGCGCGGCGGCGCCATCGCGTGTGAGCGCCGCTTGGCCGTACCAGTTCGCGTCGCCGCCCGTGGTCCAGGTCCACGCCGGCTGATTCACGGCCGTGCCCAGGGCTATGGCCGAGACAGCGTTGCTGGAATAGGGGAGCTTGATGAGCGTGACGGTATTCGTGAGGTTGCCCTGCGGCGCGAGGGGCGGCGTGGCGCGGTCATCGCCGGGGAACGCCGGGATGGTGGCGAAGGTCATGCCGAGGCTCGCGCCGGCGCGGACGCGATAGTCGCCATGCTCCGGATCCACGAGTTGCGGCTCGGTGTTGTTGATGAGGTTGTCGCCGAGCACCTGCGTGATGTTGCAGGTCGGATTGGTGTGTTGCCCGCCTTGGCCTGTGTCACCCAAACCCAGCGTGGTGCAGCCATCGTTCCAGATCAGGTTGCCGGCGATGCGCAGGTTGGTGTCCACGACGGACGGGTCGCTCACGTTGCAGCCGGCGGGTGGCGTCGCGGGGCCATTGATGGCGAAGTGTTGCCAGCGGCTGCCGGAGCCGGCGGGGTTATAGACGAGGTTGTTATAGATATAGACGTTGCGGGCCGGGATGAATTCGCCGCTGGCCGTCGCGCTGCCCCAGCCGCCGGCGGCGTTGAGCGCGGCGCAGCGCGCGGTGTCGCCATCGCAACTGCGCGCGCCGTGGACGACCTCGATGACGTGGTCGTTGGTGCCCGCCTTGTAGAGCGTGTTGTAGGCGAGCAGCACGTTGTAGCCGCCGTTGACGCCCAGGCCCGCCGTGCCGGTGTGGTGAATCAGGTTGTTGACGAACTTGAGGTCCTCGACCTCGTAATGCAGCCACGGCGCGACCATGAACTCGAAGCCGGTGCCGTTGCCGGCGACGAAGCCGCCGGTCGCGCCGTTGAAAAGCTCATTGCCCTCGATCAGCAGTTGGGCCGAGCCGCCCTTGACCAGCACGCACCACTCGCCCGCGTTGTGGATCTTGCTCGCGACGATGTGGCCGTACTGCACCGCCACATAGTCCAGCGGATACCAGAACGCGCCGGAGATGTCGCACTCCTCCACGTAGAGCTGTTGCGTCTGGTTGGCCTTCAGCGTCTCCTGCGGCTGGCGCGTCGTGCCGTCGAAGCCATCGAGCGTACAGCCGCGCAGCAACACATGGTCGCAGTTGGCCAGATGCACCACATTGCCGCCGCCGCCGTAGCCGGGGTCGGTGACGATGTGGATGTCCACGAGATAGAGATAGCGGCAGTCGAAGATATCCAGATAGCCGTGCAGCCGCGCCGTGCCGCGCCCGCCCGTCGCCTGTATTAGCACGGGTGCGCTCGCCGTGCCCCAACGCGAAGCCATCCAGCCCGGCACCGCCGCGGCAGCATAATCACCGGGCAGCAACGCAATCCCGTAGCCGTGGCCGGTCAGCGTCGCGCTCGATGGAATGCGGTTCCACGCCTCGGTCAGCGTACGCAGCGGCGCGTTGCTCGCGCCGCTCGCGGCATCGTTGCCGTTGGTGGGGTTGACCCAGACCCAGGTGAGTGTGGGCGAGCCTGTGTCATAGCGCGCCGCGCCCGGCGTCTGGGCGACGGCGGCCCCGATCATCAGCACGGTTAAACTGGCACCCAGCCACTTCATGCCCCGAAAAATAGCACACGCCATGCCGCCTAGGGAGGCCACAGAGGCCCGCACAGGGCCAAAATCTTACACAAAACCATGGCGGGGGCCGGCTGGCAGGCTGGTCGGGTCCCTTTTGGGACCTGCCCGGAAGCCGCGGGGACGTGCCCGGACGGCGCGGGGAGGTGGCCGGTAGCTTTCCGAGCCTTGGAAAAGTACGCGTGGATTTTTCCAAGCCCCGGAAAAGGGAACCGCAGAAGGACGCAGATCAGCGCCGATAGCCGGTCGCTGCGACCGCATCGGCGATTCCCTTTTCCAAGCCTTGGGAAAAACGCCGCGCGGGTTTCCCATCCTTGGAAAAAGCAAGGGTGGAACGCGACCTCCGGGCGCGTTCAGCGTACCCATCCTTGGATAGACGCGGGGGCCAGGGGCGGTTTTCAGCGGCCGGCGGCCTTGAGTTGCCAGCCGCCGGTGGGCCACCAGAAGCTGGCGGCGCGCGCGGTGCCGTTGGAGTTCATGAACCAGCCGCCGGTGCGCGTATCCGGCGTCTGCCAGAGCAGGTCACACGCGCCGTCGTTATCCACATCCGCCACCCCGCACAAGGCCCACTCGCCGGTGTTGAAGGCGAGCGCGCCGCGGAGGGAGCCATCGGGATTGTGATACCAGATGGCCACCAGCCCGGTGGCGGTCTGCCAGAAAAGTTCCGCCTGGTGGTCGCCATCGAGGTCGCCCGCGCCGCGCAGTTGCCAGCCGGTCATGGTGCCGAGCGGGGCGGCGGCGAGGAAGGCGCCGTTGGTGTCGAGCAGCCAATAGGCGACCGCGCCGGCGGCGTTCTGGAACAGGATCTGGGCGCGGCCCAGCCCCGCATAGTCGCTGGCGGCCTTGATCTCCCAGGTGCCGATGTTGAACCAGTAGCGGGCGTCGCGCACGGAGCCGTCGGGGTTGAGGAACCAGCCGCCGGTGTCGCTGGCGGCGGATTGGAAGAGGAGATCGCTGACGCCATCGCCATCCATGTCGCCCGCGGCCTTCAGCGCCCAGCCGCTGGTCCTGGCGAGTACGCGCGCGAAGCGGAAAGCGCCGTTGGTCTCGACCACCCAACTGGCGACCAGGCCGGAGGGCTCCTGGAAGAAAAGCTGCGGCACATGGGTCGCGTAGGGACAGGGCAGCCAGGTCACCTGATCCAGCCAGCCGGCGTAGGGGCCGGCGCCGGTCAGCGTCAGGCGCTGGAAGGTCCAGCGCAAGGTGTAGGAGTTGGTCGAGCCGAGGAAGAGCACCTGTGGCTGCCAGTCGGCGGAACCGGTGAGCTGGGCCCTGAGCTGGCCGTTGACCGAAAATTGCAGCACATCGCTGGCTTGCGCGGCACTGCGCCACCAGAACAGCAGCGAGCCGGGGCCGTTCGTGATGGTCTGAAGCCACGTCTGCCCGCCCCCGGCGAGGGCGCCGCTCTGCGCCGCCAGACCATCGCGCGAGCCCGCCGCGGTGGCGAACCAGGTGGCGTCGCCGCCGGTCTGCCAGGGCAGACCCGTGGCATTCAGCGCGCCGCCCAGCGCGGCGCTCACGGCGGGCAGGGTGAAGATGGCCGTATAGGTCGCCGCCTTGGGTAACACGGTGACGGTACGGGTGGCGGTCGCCACGCCATCATCCCAACTGGTAAAGAGCCAGCCGCTGGAGGCCGTGGCCGTGAGCTGCACCTTGGTCCCGATGGGATGCACGCCGCCGCCGGTGATGGCGCCGCCGCCGGCCGGACTGGCCAACGTCAAAACCGTGCTCAAGTGGGTGAAGTTGGCCGTGCAGACCGTGGTGCCGTTGGTGACGCTGAAGCTCCAAGGGTTGTTGGTGATGCTCCCGTTCCAGGTCAGGAACGCGCCGTTGGTCGCCGCCACGGCGGTGACCGTGGCGGTGGAGCCGACCACGAACAAGCCGCCGCCGGAGGCGCTGCCGCCATTGGTCGGGCTGGCCACCACCACCACGGTACCCAGCGGACTGAAGCTCGCCGTATAGGTGGCGCCGCCGGTGGGCACGACCACCGTCCGCGGAGTGTTGGTCGCGTTATCCTGCCACCTGATGAAGCGCCATAGATTCGAGGCGGTCGCGGTGAGCACCGCGTTGCTGCCCACCACATAGGCGCCGCCGCCGGTGACGCTGCCGGCGTTGGTGGGACTGGCCAGCGCGGTGATGACGGCGGTACGCGCAAAGAGCGCGGTGTAGGTGGCGCCGCCGACGCCGACCAGAATCTGGCGCGGATTATCCGTGACGCCATCGCTCCAGCGGACGAAAGCCCAGCCGTTGGACGCCGTGGCGGAAAGCCACACCCACTCGCCCACGAGGAAAGTACCGGCACCGGTCACACTGCCGCCGAGGTTGGTATTGGCCACAACGCCGATCGTGGCAATCTGCGCGAAGCTGGCGATATAAGTGGCGCCGCCGGCCGGTACGGTCACGGTACGCGGCGTGTTGGTGGGGCCATCGTTCCAGCCCGTGAAACGCCATTGGTTGGAAGCGGTCGCCGTGATCGAGATATTGCTGCCGATGGTGTAGGTGCCGCTGCCGGTGACGCGGCCGCCTTCGGTGGGATTGGCCTGCACCGTGAGCGTGGCGATGGTCGAGGCGAAGTTGGCCGTGTAGGCGGCGTTGGACACCACAAGGATGGAGCGCGAGCTGTTCGTCAGGCCATCCTGCCAGTCCACAAAGCGCCAGGTGTTGGACGCCGTCGCCGTCAGCAGGACGTTGCTGCCGACGGGATAGGTGCCGGCGCCGGTCACGCGCCCGCCCACATTCGTGTTCACCGCGATGCTGATGACCGCCGCCGTCTGCACAAAGGTGGCGGTGTAGGTGGCGCCCGCGTCCGGCACGGTCACGCTCCGGCTGGCGTTGGAGTTGCCGTCGTTCCATGCCGTGAAGCGCCATAGATTGGAGGCCGTGGCTGTAATGGTGACGTTGGTGCCGACCTGATAGGTGCCGCCGCCCGACACGCGCCCGCCGTTCTCCGGGTTGGCCAAAACGGTCAGCAGCGCCGTCGCCGGAGTCCAGCCGTTGACCTCGAAGGTCATGGTGGCGCCGGAAACACCGAAGTTGCGGAAGTCGAGGCCGGAGGCGGTGCCGTCCCACCAGCGCGCAGCCGGCGCGGAGTCGTCGGTGAACTGGCCGGTGTAGGCGGTGGCGGTATTGCCGGCGTAGTAGAGGTCCTTGGAGTCGCCCGAATTGACATTGTTCTGGAAGTGCCAGAGGTTGTCGGCCTGCATCAGCGACACCTCGTAGTTTTGGTGCGAGGTGTTGTAGTTGGTGCTCTGGATGCTCTTGTCGCCCAGTTCATCAATGTGCCAGATGGCGATGCCGGCGGCGGGCAGATTGGCGTCGCGGCCGGTTTTCTGGCGATTCTCCACGAGAAAATATTCGGTGCTCACGCCGGGTTTTTGAAAGCGGTAGAACTTGTTGAAGTCCGTCCCGGACGAACTGACCGTGGCCAGCAGGTTGGAGGCGCTGGTCAGTTCCATCGTGGTGGCCCAGCCTGCGGCGCGCTTGAGATAGGCATTGACCTGCGCCGGATTCGAGCCGGAGGGACTACCGTTGCTGCCGCCCTTGCCCATCAGGCAGAACTTGCCGGCTCCGCCGGTGGAATCGGAGCCGTAGTCATACTCGTCCGGGAAGCCGCAGAGCATGTGCCCGTTTTCGTGGCAGAACGTCCCGATGGTGGGCGCCGTGGCGATGTCGGTCATCTGATAGCGATAGACCCGTTTGCCGTTGCCCAGATTCACCGAGGCCAGCAACGAGGAGGAATGCGGCCACAGGCCCATGGCCCAGACGCCGCTATCGTTGCCGGCAAAAAAAACATTGCAGGCCACCACGCGGCTGCTGCCATCCACCGTCAGCCCGCTGAAAGTGGGGAGAATGTCCGTCGTGTAGTTGGACAGCGCCTTCATCGTCGTCAGGACGTCGTTGAGCAGCAGGCGCCCGCAGGTGCCTTCGCTGACGGCGGTGTCGTTATAATAGCTCTTCGGTTGCGGCGCGCGGATATAGATGGTGACCACGTTGGTGTAGGTCAGCAGGCCGTTGGAGACATCCTGGAAATATTTCATCACCGAGCCGTTGTTGCCGTTGCCGGTGTAGTTGGTGCTATTGCAGAAATCCACGAGCTCGGCCTGGGCCACCGTGGCGGGGTCATCGCTGAAATCCACGAGCAGACACAGTCCGACCTTGCTGCCGGTGGTTGTGCTGGTCGGCGGCGCCGAGACGGTGGCCTCTGGCACGCTGGTGGTCTGATCGCCGGCCGGCGCCGACAACGTGGCGACGTTCCGTTTCAGCGTCTGCCAGCGCGCGTCCACCTCGAGTGTCCGGTCCCACTGCTGCCGCCGCGCCCGCGCCTGCTGCCGGGCCGCATCTGCCGCGATGCGCAGGTGCGGCTGCAACCCGAGCGCCCGCGGGTTGGCCTGTCCCACCACCGCGCCGGTCGCTTCCAAGTCCGCGCCATCGGCGGAGAGGCGCGCGTAGTGATAACACTTGGTCTGCGGATCGAAAACCACGGTATGACCGTCCAGTGTCTCGAAGACCGCGTGGAACTCATCGCCCTCGCCCCAGAGTTCCAAGACGGTGCCGTCGGGTTGCGTGTAAGTGAAACGTTTGGCGAAGGGTGCGGCCCAGACGGCGCTGCCGAGGCAGGCCCACAACAATCCGGCCAGCGCACCCCGCCGCGCCCAAGCCCGCCACCCTGTTTGGACTGTCCTGCTCATACTGGTGTCATATCCTGCCGGCCCCGGCCGTAGTGTATACCGCTTCCCGCCTCTGTCCATCCAGCAAGCGACAGGCCAATCTTTCACGCCACGCAAAGGCTAAACCCTTGGAAAAACGCGAAAATCTGCCGTCCCTGAAGCCGTCAGGGACGCCCCTTTTCCCTCCAGGGACATCCCTGGCGGTGGCAGGGACAAGGCTAGGGATGCGGCGGGCATGGATTAGGTTTTCCAAGGCCCCGCATGCACATAATAAGTGCACCACCGAAAGCGGACGGGTACACCTAACGGTTGTTGGACCTAACAACCCCCGCAAGGAGACCCGTCCATGAAGCGAGAGTACACGCAGTTGACTGAAAAAGAACG
>CAISWQ010000041.1 GCA_903889245.1 uncultured Lentisphaerota bacterium
AAACAGGGCCGAAGCGCACAGCGAACAGCGCAGGCTGGCCATACCAACAGCGCGGGAGGGCGAGCGTACTCGCGAGCCGTTCAGCGTGAATCCGGATCGCGAGTACGCTCGCCCTCCCGGATCGTTGCGCAACAGCACGCCGATATTTGTAGGCCGGGTCTCCGACCCGGCGGGCAAAAAGTTTCCCAGCCTTGGAAAGTGGAGCCGGCGACTTTTCCAGGCACAGGAAAATTTCCCAGCCTGGTTTTCCAAGGCTTGGAAAAAATCAACCCCGGTTTTCCAAGCCTTGGAAACGGGCGATTTTCGGGCGCGCAACATGGGCGGTTATTTACCCAAAACCAGCGGGCGGCGCAATGCCGGTTACGGGCATAAAAAAAAGATTGGTGAAGTCGTTGACGCAGGGGTGGGGTTCTGTTACAAGCCGCGGCCCTTTTTGCGGACGGTGGTGCGCAGGAGGGCGGGGATGGGTTTATGATGAGCAAAAAAGTGCTGAAGAAAACCAAGCCGGCGTCGGTGAAAAAAATGGCGGCCAGCGCCAGATCGCCCGTGGCGCAGGCCGACGAGGTCGTGGCGCTCAAGCAGGTGAAATGGTCGGCAGCGGAGAAAAAAGAATTTCAGGTGCTGCTGACGACCCTGCGCGACCGCGCGGAAAAGGGCGTCCAGTTTCTGGCGCACGACAACCTGCAACTGGTCAGCACCGGCCAGGCCTCGCTGAACGAACTGGTGGCCGCGCTGCACCGGCTGGAACTGGGCACCTACGGCGCGTGCGAGCTGTGTCACGAGTTGATCGCCAAGGCCCGCCTGCAGGCGCACCCCTGCGCCAAGCTCTGCATCAAGTGCCAGTCGCAGTCGGAGAAGGACAAGCTGCGCTACCGCCCGGCCGGCCGGACGCTGACGCAGATCGAAGAACTCTCCGAGGAGTGATCCGGAGCGGTTATTTCCCGCCAGCGGGCAGCCGTTGTGGTTTGGGCTGATCCACCGTGCCGGCGGGACGCTGATTCTTTCCTGCCCGCTCGCCATCGCCAAGGTCGGCGCGCGCGGCTTCCGCCAGCGCGGTCAGGCGGGCTATCACATCAGGATGCGTGGCGGCGCATTCGTTCGTCTCGCCAAGATCGGCGCGAACATCGAACAGGCGTAGCGGCGCTTTCGCCGCGCCCTGTTTGCCTTTCCCGATTTTCTTTTCAAGCGGCAGATAGAGTTTCCACGCCCCGGCGCGGACGGCCTCCAGTTGTCCCATCCGGTAGAAGAAGAAACCGGTCTGGTCGTAGCGTGAGGTTGCGCCTGTCTCGCCGCAGAGCAGAGCGCGGATGTCGTGACCATCCACGATGCGGTCGCGCGGCGGTTCGGCGCCGGCCAGCTTCGCGCAGGTCGGCAGCCAATCCATCATCGTGCAGAGTTCGTCGCCGACCTTGCCGGCGGGCACGCGGCCGGGCCAGCGCACGAGGCACGGCATCCGCATCGCGCCCTCGGAGGTGTCGTAACCCCAGCCCGTGAGCGGCGCGTTGCTGCCCTGCGGTGGGACGCGCCGCACCGCGCCGTTGTCGGAGGTCCAGACCACGAGCGTCTTTTCGTCGAGGCCGAGTCGCTTGAGCGCGGCGAGAATTTCGCCGACCGCCCAGTCGAGTTCCTCGATGCTATCGCCATAGGGGCCGTTTTGGGAACGGCCTTGGAACGCGGGACTGGCGAACGGGCGCGCGGTGCTGCCGGGCACCGCCGGCGCAAAGTAGAGGAAGAACGGCCGCGCGGTGTTGGTGGCGATGAAGCGGAGCGCCTCCGCGGTGCAACGCTGGGTGAGCAGGTCGCGATCCACCGGGGCCTCGATGACGGTTTCGTCGCGCATCAGCGGCAGCGGCGGCGCGCGCGGGCGCTGCGGGCCGGGCACCATGTCCTCGCTGTAAGGGATGCCGAAGAATTGCCCGAAGCCGTGGCGCGTCGGCAGGAACGACGGCTGGTCGCCAAGGTGCCATTTGCCCAGGCACAGCGTCGCGTAACCGCGCCCGGCGAGCAGTTTGGCGATGGTGCTCTCCTCCGGGTTAAGCCCCTTGCTGTCACCCGGCATGAGCACAAGTTTGCCCTCGCCGCTGACGTGCATATTGATGCGCCGCGGGTAGCAGCCGGTCATCAGCGCGGCACGCGACGGCGTACAGACGCCGCTCGCGCTGTAGAAACTGGTCAGGCGCAGCCCCTCGGCCGCCATGCGGTCCAGATGCGGCGTGCGGTGCAGCTTCGAGCCATAGCAGCCGAGGTCGCCGTAGCCGAGGTTGTCGGTGAGGATGAAGATGATATTGGGCGGCGCCGGCTTCCCGGCCGTCGCGCTCAAGACTGGCAGCGCCAGTGCGACGAAACCGGCGAGCAGTTTTTTATTCATGGGCTTGGGTCAGGCTGCGGACCTGCTGCTCGAAAAATTTCCCGCATTGTGCGATGTCGGGCGAGTTGTTCTCCCACTTCGATTCATACTCGATACCGAACAGCGCCGGCTTGAGCTTGAGCCGGTGCAGCATCTGGAAAAGGTCAACCATGTTGCCCTTGCCGGTGCCCCACGGTGTGTCGTGCTTGGCATCGTCGAGGTCCTTGACGTGCAGCGCGAGCAGGCGGCTGCCGAGCAGTGGCACCATCTCCGAGGGCTTGAGGCCGGAGCGCAGCCAGTGGCCGGTATCGCCGCACGCGCCGATGCGCGGCCCGCGGCCCGCGCAGGCCTTGAGCACCTCGCGCGGATGCCAGTAGCGCGACTTGCCTTCCGGATGATTGTGCAGCGCGAGGTTGATCCGGTATTCCTCGCAGAACTTCTCGATCAGCGGCAACGCGTCCGGCGCGGGTTCCGAGACGATGAACTCCACGCCCAGCTTGCGCGCGAACTCGAATGTTTTGTGGCACGCGGCCTCGTCGCCGGGGATGTTGTGGATATAGATGCTGGTGAGCTTGATCTGCGCGGTGTCGAGCTTGACGCGGATGCCGGCGAGGGCCGCGTCGGAAATTCCGGCGTTGAGCTTGGCGTCGTTCTCCTTGCTGACGCGCTGGCCCTCGAACGCCTCGAGGTAGCGCATGCCGAGCGCGGCGGTTTTCTCGATGGCCTCGTGGAAGGTGAAGATGCGGAAGCTCCACGCGGTGGGTCCCACGCGCCAACCCAGCGGCGGCTCGGCGGGCGCGTTCGCCGCGCCGGCGGTGGTGCCGATGAGCAGGGCGGTGAGCAGGCTGAGGGTGTTTTTTATTTTCATGGGTCTACTCTAAAGCTGGGCCGGCTATGCGTTCGCCACGCTGCTGGCGCGCCTGGGCGGCGACATCGAATGTTCCGTAAAACAGCGCGGTGGCGTCCATCCACGTGGCGAGCCGCTCGAAGTCGGCCGGCTGGAGCGCGACATCATGGTGGCCGCGACGCAGCATCTTCATCAGCGGGCTGCCGCGCGCGCCGAAGAAATCGGGCTGCGTCAGTGGCTCGCTGTTGGTCACACGGAAGTCGCCGGGCTTGCCGCCCCACGCGGCGAACGCGACGCGCGGCGCCAGCACATTGTAGGAAACCGTGTAGCGGCCCTGCGGCGCGCCGGTCATCGCGAGGCCGCCGCGCGGTTTCGCGCCGCCGTGGCAGGCGATGCAATGCTTATCGAGCACGGGCTGGACGAGCAGCGGATAGCTCAACGGCCGCGAGCCATCGGGGCCGGGCGTGATCTCCGCAGGCGGCCGTTGCAGCGCGAGCGCGGCGGGCCGCGCCGCCGGCGCGCTCGCGCGCGGCTCGTGACAGCCAATGCACGACACGTTCTCGCCGGGTTGCAGATAGGTGACGCTGCGCATCGTCTGGACTGCCTGGTCCTGTGCGTCGAGCGCCTGGAAGGCGAGGGCGATGTTGGCGGGTGCGCGGAAGAAGGCAGAGCCATCGCGCTCGACCGGCACGGTGCCGAGCACCTGCTTGCCGGGCGAGGCATTCGCGAGGCCGACCATCGGCGCGTTGGCGTGCGGCGTGGTCTTGGGCAGCACCTGCAGAATGCGCAACTTGGTGATTGGCGTCTCCGGCAGATACGGCCACGCGGCCCGGACGTTTTGCAGGAAGAACGTGCCGTTGGTCGTGGCGGCGGCGGTGGTGGGACAGACCGGCGGCCGTGGCCGCGCGCGCAGCGGCACCGGCCACAGGCTGCTGATTTCCGCATCGCGGTAGAGCAGTTCCTTGTTGCCGAAACAATCCACGAGGTAGAGCCCGAACTGGTTGGCGGGATTCGCGCTGGGCTCGCCGATCAGCGGCGCGTAGCTGTAGGCGGCGAGGAAATATTTTTCCGAGAGCGGACACGGCGAGCGGTAGCAGTGGCCCGGCCAGCGCGCGGCCTCCGGCGGCACCGCCGGCGGCGTTGCGACGCCGGCCGGCGCATGCCAGACGCTTTTTCCCGTGCTGCTGTGCAACACCGGCGCCTCGCTCTCCGGGAAGAGCGCATCGGGCGTCAGCCGCGTGATGGGTGCCGCACCATCCACGCCGCGCGTCGTATCCAGCAGGATGATCGAGCCCGCGGTCATCGCGTGGTGCGCCGCGGCGGTGGCCATGACGCGCGGCGAACCGGGAACCGGCCGCGCCTCCCACACGCCGACCGGGTTGAGCGTGTGGTTGCCGTAGAACGCGCGCACATGGCTCCCATCGGGATGGACGCTCCACAGTTGCTGATAGTGCACCGCGTTGCGGTCCACGTAATCCCAGCGCGTGTAGATGACGCGTCCATCGTTGAGCACCGCCGGATCCCACTCGTGCGTCTCGTGGCACGAGATCGGGTGCGGCTGGGAGCCATCGCTGTTGGCCGTCGCCAGCGTATAGGTGGGACATGGCCCGCGCCCGCAGCGATGAAAACCGCCGCGCCGCGTCGAGATGAAAACCAGCTTCCCATCGGGCAGATAGCGCGGCGCGAAGTCGTCGAACGCGCCGCTGGTGAGCTGTCGCAGTCCACTGCCGTCGGCCGCCATTTCGTAGAGGTGATAGAACCGGTCGAGGTGCGTCTCGCGGTTCGCGGGCGCGGAATCGGCCTGGCAATAGGCGAACAGCACACGCCGGCCATCGAACGAGACTTCGGGATGCTGGAAGCTACCGCGCGGCAGTTCCGTGGCAAGCTGGCGGCAGCGCATGGAGACACCCGGCTCTTCCAGCACGAAGACGCCGCCGCCGGGCCGCGCGCAACTGCCGTAATACTGCGTGAGCTGGTGGCTGAAACAGCTCGGCACCTGCTTGATGAACAGCAGCGGGCCCGTGCGCGCCAGTGGATTCGCCAGCGCAATACGCCGGCGCAGTTGATGCAGTTGCCGCCACGTCACCTCGTCCGGCGCGGCGCGGCGCAGGCGCTCCCATTCGACCACATCGTCGCCTGTCGCGCGCAGATCGGCGATCAAGGCATCGCCGCGCTGGAGCAGCAGCTTGATGGCGGCGGCATAGGTGCTCGGATGGCGCTCGGTCCCGAGGCCGTCCTGCATCCGCCAGTCGCGCTCGACCGCGTCCTCCGCCAGGCACGGCGCGAGGCAGAGCAGGGCGGCCACGAGTGACGCGCGCAGGTTCATGCGGCAGTCCCGTTTTCCAAGGCTTGGAAAAAATGGCGCGGAATTTTCCAGGGCTTGGAAAAAAACCGTAGAAAAGTTCCAAGCCTTGGAAGTTTTGCGGCGAGATTTTCCAATGCCTGGAATCCCGACCGCGAAGCGCGTCGGGACCAATCCTTGGAACCGCAAATGGCGCCAATTACGCGAATGAAGACGTATCTGGAATTCGCGCTATTAGCGTAATTCGCGGTAGACATGCCGCAGTACGCAGTCATGGCTTGGCGGTCCAGAGGCTGTTGATCAGTTCGACGGTGCGGTCGACGAGCAACTGGCCGCCGGTGGGGCCGACCTTGCTGCTCTGGACGACGGCGCTATAACCGCCGCCCTCGACCGCGCGCTGGGTGGGGAGGTAGCCGGAGGAACTCGCGGTCAGTTGCACGACGATCGTCTGCAGCGCGCGGCTGCGGCCCTGGATCTGGTCACCGTATTCGTGGAAAAGCTCGAAGGGGTTCGTGGCGATGACGATATCGCCGAGGCGCACGACGTGGATTTCGGTCGGCCACGTGGGGTGCTGGTCCTGGGTCTGGAAGCGATCCACGGTGGCCTGATACCAGTTGCCGCGGCGGCCGGTGTCGCCGCTGGCCTTCAGCTTGGCGATCTGCTTGCGGGCGTCCTCGACTTCCTGCTCGGTGACGCGCCGCACCGGCAGCTCCAGTTCCGCGACGCGATGCGCGAAGGCGGGATTGGTCTGCACATCGCGCCGCGCGAGCGCGAACAGGTCGGCGGCCTCGGCGGCGATGCGGCGGCCGATATCTTCCACGGCGGTCAGGCCGCGCAGCTTGAGCATGCGATCCTCGGCCGCCTTGCGGAGCATGCGGTGCGGCGAGACATCGCCGCCCGCGCCGGGCCAGCCGAGGATGATGAGGTCATTGGTGAGCGCGGCGCGCAGGCGCAGCCGCGCGGGATGCCAGTAGTCGGCGTTGATCGCGTTGAGGTGCTCGACTTCCTGCGCGGGGCAGGGGACGTGGATGCAGGCGGCGAGCGGCTGGCCGTCGCGCTTCCAGAAGAACAACGTCTGCAGGGCGTGATCCTCGCCGTTTTCCAGGCCGCGGAATTCATTTGAGCTTATGCTGCCGTACATCGTGGCCTTGCCGCTGGCGTAGAGGGCGCGGCGGTTGTGCGCGATCGCGGCGCTGCCGAGCGCCCAGCTCACACCGCCGGGCTGGCGGCTGTTCCACGCCTGCGCGATCATCCCGGCGACGCGGTCGGCGAGGAAGGCGACGTACTCGGGCGGCTGCATCACGTTGTTCGTCGGGATGAGATATTTGCCGGTCTCCGTCACCGGCGCGGTGTGCGTGTGTGTTGCGGTCAGCACGAGCTTGCGTGGATCGAGCTCCGGCACTTTCTCGCGCAGGCGTTCGCGCACCGCCGTGAGGACGGGCGGACGGATGGCGACGATATCGAGCGAGACGAGCACGGCCTGGTCGGTGGCGCGGCCGCCCTCGCGCGCCTCGATGGCGACGGCGGAGGCCGTCAGCGGCGTCTCCACCTTGCGCGAGATGCGGGTATTGAACTGGCCGTCGAGCGCGACGGGCCGGTCGGGGGTGATGTCGGTGGTGGCCGCGCCGAGCCAGAGTTCCGCCGCGGAGACGCTGGCACCGAGCCAGACGAGGCCGAGGGCAACAACTGCTATCTGCTTCATGGTGGCTCCTGCAATGAACGGCCGGCCGCCACCGTCACAGCGTGCGCTTACAGCGCGCGGAGCTTCACGTTGCGCCAGCGCACGGAGAACGGGCCGGTACCTTTCTTGATCCCGTGGACCTGAAAGCCGATGTGGCCTTCCGGATCGTTGGGCTGTTTGAAATCAGCGGCGGTCACATCGTTGACCCAGCTCTGGTAATGGTCGCCCTTGACGACGATGCGGTAGTGGTTCCACGCGCCCTTCTTGAAGGCGTCCTTGGCGGCGGAGGTGCGCACGCTCTCGGTCTTGGTCAGGATGCTCCACCAAGTGCCGCGGCGCGCCTCGTCATAGAAATCGCCGGCCGTGCCGTTGACGGCAATCTCGCACTGCGGGCCAAACATGCGGCCGGCGGGCAGCGGCTTGTTGTTCTTGGAGCCTTCGGGCGCCTGGTCGCCTTCCTTGGCGAGGTGGCTGCGGACCTGCACGCCGGAGTTGAGCTGGTCATCCACCTTCACCTCGAACTCCAGCTCGAAATCCTTGTACTGCTTCACCGTGGCGAGGAACGTGTTCGGGCTGCCCTCGACGGTGGTGCCGATCAGAACGCCGTCCTCGACCTTGTAGGCGGCGGTGCCGCTGACGACCTTGAAGCCCTCGAGCTTGCCGTTGGCGAACCAGTTCTCGACGTCGCCGGCGGCGCGGGCGGTGGTGACCGACGCGATCAGGAGGGCGGTGAAGAGCATGGTTTTCATGAGCTGTCCTTGCTGTTGGTTGGTTGTTTGCATCACAGGTCGGGCGGAGGTTACGCCAGCGCCCCGCGGCGCACAAGCGGGAAGCTCGTGCCGCTGTTTCATTCGGAGGTCCCTTTCGCCTTGTTCACCAGCAGGCGCAGCCGGGAGCCGGGGGACACGAGGCGGCGGGCGAGGACATCGGCCTCGGTGAAGCGCGCCATGAGGATTTCCTTGGCGCCGGTGCGCTCGTGGTCATAACCGATGAAGATGCGACCATCGCCACCCTGGAAACCATCCGGGTAACTGCAAGACCGGTCGCGGGCTTCGAGTTCCAACCCCCCGCTCCAGGTCTGGCCCTCGTCGTCCGACAGAAAGGCCATCAGTTGGCGCCGTCCGACATCCTTGGTCGGCGGGCCGTTCTTGACCAGCAACAGCCGGCCGGATTGCAGGCGGCGGATGAAGTGGCGCGTGGAGTCGTTCACGATGGCAGCCGGCTTCGGCTTGTTCCAGGTTTTCCCCTGATCGGTCGAGAAACATTCGTAGATGCCTTTACGGGTGCGCGCCGTCAGCCAGAGCCGGCCATCCCGAAGTTCGACCACCATGTGTTCGTCATAGTTGAAATTCGGAAACCGGACACCGCCCTGCTTATGCCAGCTCCGGCCTTCATCGGTGCTGGCGAACAGCCAGGCCTTGCGGTCGGGGTCCAACTCCTCAAAGCGACCCGCGCCGGGAAAGTTCCAGAGCGAAATCGGCAGCAGCCATGCCCCGGAAGACAGCACGAGCGGTTTCTGCAGCAGCGCCCCGTGCCAGATGCGTTCCGGTTTTGTCCACACGGGGGCGGCGGCGTCCGGATTCTCACACCGGATGAACCAGGTGCCCGCGCGCCCGTCGAAGTAATACATGGACTGATCGAAGAACAGCCACAGGCGGCCCTTGGGGTCGGTCCAGAAATTGCCCACCAGCGCGCGGCGGCGCATGCCCGCGGGGTGATCCGCGGGATCGAGCACCAGGCGCGGTGGGGTCCAGGTTTCCCCCTCATCGTTGCTGCTGGCGGCCACGATATATCCTTTTTCGCCATCGGCGCCGGAAACCCACGCCGCCCAGATGCGCCCACCCGGCGTCCGGTCGGCGCCGAGGAACATGTTCATCGCGCGGTTTTCATCGGCATAGCGGGCGTCCGGCGCGCAGTTGACCTCGGGTGGTTGCAGCGCCAGGGCCTGGATTTCCTGGTGTGGCGCCGATACGAGCTCCGCGCGCCGGAAACCCGTGAGCACCACCCACCGCGAGTCCGGGAAGCGGAAGCGTTCGCCCTTGACCAGGTGCTTCTGGTACAGCGCCACGCGCACGCTGCGCACCAGTTCGAACGGCGGCGTCTTGAGACGAACGAACCCGGACCGCAACAAGTCCTCGGCCCGCGAGATGCGGGCCGCGAAGGAACCGTGTTTGTCCGGTGCGGGCGTCAGGACCGTCACCAGACCGTCCTCGACGCACTCGAAGATATCGTCCTCGATGTGGTCGCGAACGAACGCCAGGCCCTTCAGCGACTCGGGGCATTCGACCATCTCGAAACCGCGCCGGCCGGAAAAAATCTTCTCGCCCACGGCGAACCGGGCCACCTCCGCATCCACGCCCCACACCTTGATGACCGCGCCCTGCGGCGCTCCATCCACCGGCGCACCGGCCTGGCCGCGCGCCGCAACCGCCCAGAGAAGAAGGGCTATCAGCAAAGGCTTCATGCTGATGAACCCGTTGCGTGCAGTTCTTTCATGGATGGTTGCTCCAGTTGTGTGTTGCTTGATGCGCGCGGAGGTTGCGCCTGCCTCATGGGCCAGACAAGTGGGAAGTGGGCTCCCCGTCACTTGGTGGGCTGTTGTCCTCCGCCTTGCCTAGTTGTTTGAACAGGTTGGTCAGACGCGCGACGACCTCCCTATGTTTGCGATAGAGGTTGCGCGTCTCGCCGGGATCGGCGGCCAGGTTGTAGAGTTGCGCCGCAGGTGCATTGGTGTTGAGTACCCCTGCGGCGGAGAAATCGCTGTTGGTCATCCCCACCTCATGAAAGCGCAACTGCACGCCTTTGCTCGGAGTGGTCGAAGAGCCTGCTCCTTGGCCGAGAATCAGCTTCCACTTACCCTCGCGCACCGCCCAGAGTTCCACGGCCTTGTCGCCTTTCTTGTTGGCCATCGTGTTCTTGCCGGACTGCACGATCAGGTTCGGACGGGTATGGACAACAGGCGTTGTCTGCAGCAGGGCCGGCAACTGGTTGCAACTGTCCGGCCCGGCGCCAGCCGGCAGGGCTTGCCCAGTCACCGCGGCGAAGGTGGCCAGCAGGTCGGTGATGCACAGCAGTTGGGCCGACGTGGTGTTCGTGGGGATGTGTCCCGGCCAGCGGGCCAGGAATGGCACGCGGTTGCCGCCTTCCCAGATGTCGGCCTTCTGGCCGTTGAACGGCGCGCAGCAACGATGACCCGCCGCGAGCGCGTTTTTCTCATACACGCCGCCATTGTCACTGGTGAAAATGACGAGCGTGTTGGTGGCCAGGCCCAGGCGGTCCAGCGTGGCGAGCAACCCGCCCACCGACCAATCGAGTTCCTTGATGAAGTCGCCGTAGACTCCGCACTGGCTGGTGCCTTGAAAGCGCTTGTTCGGCGTCAGGGGCGTATGGATGTTGTTGGGCACGTAGTGGAGATAGAAGGGCCGGTCCTTGTTCTTTTCGATGAAGGCGATGGCCTTTTCGTGCAGCACGGTGGCGTTGTCTTCGTTGACCATGGTGAAGGCCGCCCTGCCGCTGACGGGTCTTTTCGCGCCTTCCTTGAAGCGGATGGTTTCGCCTTTTTTCAGGCCGAGAATCCGATGGTTCTCCACATAACAACCCCAGCGGTTGGCCACGTCGCCGAAGAAATAATCGAAGCCCACCTCGAGCGGGCCGGGCTTGAGTTCGCTGCTCCAATCCACGGGCTTCTCTTTGGTGCCAAAACCCAGATGCCATTTGCCCACGATGCCGCTGACATAACCGGCCTGCTTGAGCAGCGAGGCCGTCGTCATCCGGCCCGGTTCGATCAGCAGCGCCGCGCCGGGAGAAGCCCACGTGTTCAGGCTGTCACGTCGCCACGGATAGCGTCCCGTCAGTACGCCGTAGCGGGAAGGCGAGCACAAACCCGCCGGGGTGTGCGCATCCGTGAACCGCATGCCCTCCTGGGCCAGCCGGTCGATGCCGGGCGTGGTGACCTTGGTCGCGCCCTGGCAGGAGAGGTCGTTGTAGCCGAGGTCATCGGCGAGGATGAGGACGATGTTGGGAGTCGCCGCCATCGCTGACGAGTGCAGGCTGATGAATGACGCGAGGATCAGGGGCAAGAGTTTCATGGCTTCGCGATTTCCTTGAGCAGTTTCACCGCTGCATCCACAAACATTTCGCCGCTGCCCTCGGCGCAGCGGGCGCTGACGACCTCGTAGTTGCCCTCGGCATAGGCGGACTTGTTCGGGACATAACCGATGCTGCCGTTGGCCAACTCGGCGATGAAGGTGTGCTTGAACGGCGACGCCTTCTTGATGGCGAGACCCAACTCGACGAAAATTTCGCCGGGCAGCGACACGATCGCGAGGTCGTCGCTGAACGCGATCACCTGCACCTCGGCCTCCAGCGGCTTGTCCTTGTTGGCCTGCGTCTCCAGCACGCAGACGGCGTTGGCCAGCACCGGGATGGCGAACTTTTTTCCCTTCTCCATCTGAGAATAAAGCTGGCGCGCCTGGGTCACTTCCTCGTCGGTGATTTTCCGGCGCGGCAGTGTGAAGGTTTCCGCGCGGGCGCGCGGCGCGAAAGTGTGCAGCGGCTGGAGCTGCGGCCAGTCACGGAACACGGCGGCGGCGAGCACGGTGCCGATACGCTCGGCCTCCTGCGGACCGTGGCCCTGCGCGGGCCAGCGCGGATTGATCTGGTTGACGTTGCCGCAGCAGCCATTGGCGAACAGCGTCACCAGGTTGGTGCCCTTGAACTCGGCGAAACGTTTCGCGATGGCGGCCGGATAATCACCCGAACACTTCGTGCCGCCGACAACCGTGGCGTGCATGGCGAAGTTCACGTAGGCGGCCAGCGGCGCGGGCTCATCGCCCGTGCCGGCAAAGAAACACGCGCCGACATCGGGATCAATCGGGCCGGCGGGGCGCACGGCGTTGGGGCTGCGTCCCGCCATCCAGCCGAGCGTGCCATCCTTCATCCAGTAGCGGCGGTTGAAACTGGTGTGCCCCTCGCGCGCCATGAGGGCGGAGGCGCGTGCTGGAACGAGCTTGGCATTGGCTTCGGCGACGGCGCGCGCGATGAGTTCGGGCAGTCCGGCGGTGAACTCCTGCGCGAGCGGCCGCGTCGCGCCGGTGATCTCGTCCATCAGGTTGCCGCGCGGCTGCACCGGCCCGCTATGCGTGTGCGTGGCGGAGATCATCACGCGTTCCGGCGCGATGCCGGTCTGCTCCGCGATCAGCTTACGCGCGGCGGTGACGGCGGGCCGCGTCGTCGTGACGATGTCGAGCCCGACCAGCGCGGCCTTCGCGCCATCCTGTTCGACGACGATGGCCTTGGCCAAGAGGTCATCGAGGACGCCATTGGAGACGCGCACCTTATAGGAGCCCGCCAGCGGCGTGCCGACCGGCGGCGTGATCTTGACCTGCGCCGCGCCGATCTTGAGCTCGCCGGCGTGGGCCAGCGGAAACGACAACAACAGAAAAAACATGATCTTTTTCATGGTGCCTGCCTTGAGTGTAAGGGTTTCATCGGGTCTTCAGTGGAACAAGCTGGATGGTGGGCGGCGTGGTGCTGCGGAGGCGTAGTTCATCGCCCACGCTCAGGGACCATTCGCGGTCGGTCCCCTTGCCGAGGTCGAGCTGCCGGCCACCGCGTACCAGCGTCACGCCCTCGACCGCGCCACCCGACCAGCGCAGCGTGGCCGGATAGAGCCGCTGGATATGTGCGAAGTTGCTGCCGACGTTTTCCAGTTTCCGGAACGGCAGTGGCGGGCCGGTCCACGTGAGTTGATTCGAGGGCACGCGTGCGTGGTCGGTGAGGATCGTGTGTGGATCGTCCAGTTCGGCGTCCGCGAGGTTGATCTGGTTGCCCTCGGCGGTTTCCGTGAGGATCAGCGCGCGGCCTTGCGGGAAGCGCTGGTTACAGCCGCGCTTGCCCAGCTCGATGGTGTTGCGCTGGCCGCCAAGGACCACGCCGGTGACGTTCTTCGCGCCCTGATCCACACCGAGCGTGAACTGCATCCGGTTGCCGAACGCTTTTTCGCCGACGACCAACAACGTGCCGTTGTCGGCGTTGCTGTGCAGGTGTGGAATGCGGAGGTCGTTGAAGCTCACGGTGCCTTTCACTTCGACGCAGGTCTGGAAGTTCAGCACGCTGGCAAAACAAAAGTCGCAGCACTGGATCGCCGTGTCGCTGCCATCGAACACGACACCTGTGCCCGCCTTGCGTTCGCCGGCCCGGAACGGCTGCGGGTCGGCCATGCCTTGGGAAAACACCTGTGTCTCGATCCACGCGGGGAAACCATCGAGCGGCACCGGCTTTTCCGCGCGTAGGCGCAGCGCTGCAGCCTTGCCGCCATAGACCAGGATGCCGAGGCGATACTCGCAGTTCATCGCCGAGTCGAGCACGAGCAGATCCTTGTCGGGCGGCCCTTCCCAGTTGAGCACATACACGCCGCCCGTGACGCGAAAATCCTGCGCGGCCGGAAAGCGGATCGTTTCGCGGATGTGATAGACGGGCTTGCGCCCGCCGAAGCCGCCCAGCACATGGAGATCGCGGGCTTCGCGTACGCAGCAGTCGAGCGCCTCCTGCCAGCCATCCGTGCGCGTACCCGGCGTCCGTGGTCCAAAGTCGCCCGAGCCATCGAACGCCAGCAGCACGGCAGCGGCGCGTTCCGCCCGCGCGCCGGCCGGCGGCGCCGCGTTGGCTGCCGCGCCTAGCGCGGCCAGCAACAGGATACTGGTCAGGATGGCCCGGCTGCGTGTGAGCGTTTCGTTCATCGCAAGATTTCTCCACCAGAGCCAAAGACGAGGGGTTGCGCGTGGCCCGCACCCGGCGGGTAGGCAGGCGTGATGGGACCGCGCACGGTCTTTTGCGGATTCCGCGGATCGCTGAAGTCCAGCTTCAGCGTTTCGTCGCCTTTGCGGATATACACCACGCCGCTGTCCCAGGCGGAGCGGATGAACGGCGAATCGTTCAAGAGCGCAGGCGCAAGGCCCACAGGCTGCCCGCTGATCTTGCCAGGCTTCAACGCGCCTTCGTGCGTGATGGTGGCGAACTGCAGCACACCCGCCGTCCACGTCACGGGCTGGGCCATCAGGGCCTGCTGGAAGGCGCGGAAGTCCCCGTTGTAGTCGGCGGCGTCGTTGATGACGGTGATGACCGGGGCCTCTTCCCGCAGCAGCCGGACGAAACTTTTCGGACGCATTTGATCGCTATGTTTCCAGGGAGTCACCCACGCGTGGCCACCCACGATGTTGACCGCGGCAAAGGCCCCGCCGGATTTGACGAAGATCCAGCCTTGCGCTTCCTCCACCGTATCCAGCGCGGCGCTGAAGTAAATCCAGAGCTTGGGATCAACCTTCTCGTCGGCGACCGGCCCCCATTTCGTGGTGACCATGATGTTGCGGTCCTGGATGGTCTTGAAGGGATGGCTGATGTAGCCGGACTTGATATCGGCAGCGCTCTTGCCATCCATGCTGATGCGCGCCAGCGGGTGGTTGGCAAAGATGACGCCCTGCCACCGCTGCTGCCGGCTCTGCCATAGGACCTTGGCCGTGGCATCGAACGCGTGCGAGCCCAGATGGAACTGGGCCGTGGCAAACCCGTTCCGGATTAGCGAGTGCTCCCGGTCAAGGGCGCGCCATTCCGGGGCAGCATCCTCCTGGGCCAGGGCGTTGAAGCCCGGGCAGCGCTTCGACCAGGCATAGGCGCCGCGCCCACCGGCCTCGCGGGCGAGCGCGACGATGGCCGGCGCGGGGTAATAGCTGCTGGTGGCGCAGAAGTAGTTGGCGCGCGCCCGGAAGCCCGCGCCTTGGTTGAAGAGCAAGCCGTAGTAGATGGCCTCGAAGCCCTCCTCCTTGGTGCGGCTCTTCGGCCCGCCGCGCACCGAGCCGAGCGTTTCCTCGGCGAAGTTGGCGAAGACAAGGTCCAGGAACATATCCGCCTTGCGGCGCAGGACCGGGTCCTCGGCAAAGTCCCGCAGGTTGAGGAGGGCCTCGATGGTGTAGTTCTCGTAGCTGGAGCCATCCTCCGTGAACAAGCCCCGCCGGGCGCGCTGGTCGAGCCATTGATGCCAGTAGTCCCGGCGGGTTTCGTACTGCTGCCGCAGCGTCGAGCCATCGTCGTAGCGCAGCCCGGCGTAGGCGGGGAGGTCCTTGAGGAACTGGGCGACGAGAAAGTCGGACACCTTGCTCGTGACGTGGTGGTTCTCGGAACCCTCCGACATCCACACATCGCGCTGCGCCTCGGTGAGCTTGCCGTAGACCTTGGCGCACGCCCAAAAGGATTTTTCCAGGTTCGCCTGCGCCTGCGGCGCGAGCCGCCCCTTCAGCACGCCGGTACGGTCGTTGAAGAGCGCGTAGAGCCGCACGAAGGCTGACGAGAACAGGCTGAAGCCAAACTTCTCGTTCGACTTCCACCCGAAGCCATCCACCGCGAAGCACGCGTTCAACGCCTCGACGTGCTGCCCCAGTGCCAGGCCGGCGATCCCGACGCGCACCTTGATCACGTCGGCTTGCTTGAATCTGGCGCTGCCGAATTCATCGGCGGCGAGCTGGAGGGCGTGCCGCAGACGCTCCAGATAATCGGCAGGTAGCTGCTTCATCTCCGGCGGTGGCCACGGCGCATCATCGGCGGCGCGCAGCGCGGCTGCTGCCGCGAGCGACAGTACTGCGAGACATGTGAGGATCAGCTTCACGTGCTGTTCATCTCGTTTCGATCAGTTCCAAGGCTTGATGGCACCGACAAAAGGCGAAGCGGACGCGACGGAGCGCGTCCCTCCACGAACAAACAGGCCGTTTTGCTAAGCTTTCTGGAGGGCCACGCTCCGTCGTGGCCGGGATTCCGGACTTTTATCGGAGTCGTCAAGGCTTGGAAAATTTCGCAGCCCAGTTTCCAAGCCTTGGAAATTCGTACTCGCGATGTCATGCGATCTTCCAGCCATTGTGCATCGGCCGGTCGAGCAGCTTGTTCGCCTCGTCGTCGTTGAGGAAGCTCTCCTGCGCCGGGTCCCAGCGGAGTTTCCGGTTCAGCTTGATGGCGATCTGCTCGAGGTTGCACAGGATATCCGAACACACGGCGCTCTCGATCGGCGCCGCCGGCTTGGTCAGGCCCCGGACGGCATCGATGAAGTTGACGTGGTGGTTGGTGCTCTTGAACAGATGCAGTTCATCGGGCCCGGTCTGCAATTTGATCAGCGACTTGGGCTCGGCATCCATGCCCTGGCGGTCGACGTGGATCCAGCCCTCGCTGCCGAGGAACAGCACGCCATGGCCGTGACCGTTCTTCTGGAGCGGATGTTTCCGGGCAGTCGCATCGTCCATGTGGATCAGCGTGACGCCGTTGGCGTAGCGGTTCTCGACCTGCCAATGCGTGGCGCAGTCGGTGAGCATGTCCTTGGGGAACATGCCGCTGCCCGCGATTTCCGTCGGGCCGCTCACATCGGTGTTGTTGCCCCACTGCGCGATGTCGAGGTGATGCACGCCCCAGTTGCCGATCATGCCGAGGCAATAATCGGAGATGCAGTACCAGATGCTGTAGCCGCCCCAGCCCTGGCCCTTGCTATACGGCCGGCAGCGCTGGTAGCAGTAGGGCGCCAGCGGCGCAGGGCCGAGCCACATCGGATAGTCGAGCTCCTTCGGCACCGGCTCGGCGTCCTGCTTCGGATAGGTCCAACTGCCCGGCACGCCGACGAGGATCGTCTGCAGCTTGCCGATCTTTCCGTTGCGGACCAGCTCGCACGCGCGCCGGAACTGGCCGGTGGAGCGCTGCTGCGTGCCGAACTGGAACACGACGTTGCTGGCCTTGACCGCCTTGCGCAGCGCCTGCGCCGCGCGGACGCTCCAGCCGACGGGCTTCTCGCAATACATGTGCTTGCCGCGCCGCACCGCCTCCAGCGCCATCAGCACGTGCCAGTGATCCGGCGCGGTGATCTGGACGGCGTCGAGGTCCTTGCGCTGCATCAGCTCGCGGAAATCCTTGAACGTGGCGCAGTCCTGGTTGCCGTAGAAATCGTCCACCGCCTTCTTGCCGCGGGCGAGCTGCGCGTCGTGGACATCGCAGACCGCGACAACCTTCACGTCCGTATTGCCGCGGAACGTCTGCATGTTGCCCATGCCCTGGATGCCGAGGCCGAC
Organism: uncultured Lentisphaerota bacterium; assembly: GCA_903889245.1. Taxonomy (GTDB): domain Bacteria; phylum Verrucomicrobiota; class Kiritimatiellia; order CAIQIC01; family CAIQIC01; genus DP16D-bin41. The sequence goes on from CAISWQ010000041.1 coordinate 17,275, forward strand.
GCAGCCGAGGGTCACCTTGTCGTTCGCGCCGAACGCCGTGGCGGGAATGATGGTCGGCAGGCTGACCGCCGCGGCAGCCGCGGCGGAACTCTTCAGGAAATCACGGCGACTGATCTGCTTGTTCATAGAATATTTCCTTTCCCAAAATCATGCGCGCGCCGGCTTTTCCAAGGCTTGGAAAATAAAACCGCCCTTTTCCCAGGCATTGGAAAAACTCGCGGAAATTTTTCCAGGGCTTGGGAAAACCGGACCGAAATTTTCCAAGCCTTGGAAAAGTGGCGCATGATGGAGGCGATTATCACAGCTTCCAGCCGTTGTGCAGTTGGCGGGTCAGGCGCGCGTTGGCCTCGTCGCAGCCGGTGAACTTCTCCGCCTTCGGGTCCCACTTGAGCTTCTTCTCCAGCCGCGCGGCGATCTCGGCAATGAGGCCGAGGTAGCTGGCCACGTGCGTCGCATCAATATCGGAGACCGGGTCCTGGCGGCTGCGGACGCTCGTGAGGAAGTCGTCCTGGTGGTGTTTGGAGGCGTGCAGGTGCAGCTCGTGCTCCTTGAGCTCGGTCTTCAGCAGCGACTCCGGCTCCGACCAGATGCCGGCGCGGTCCACGTGGACCCAGCCCTTGTCGCCGATGAAGCGCGTGCCGGTCTTCTGCTTCTGCGGGTCGGTGAAGATCATCTTGAGCCCGCTGGCGTAGGTGAACTCCGCGCGCCAGCTCTCGATGTTGTCGGTGAAGCCTTTCTTGCGATAGACGCCCTGGCACTCGACCTCGAAGGGCTCGGTGCCGAGCTGCGGGCAGCCCCAGTTGGCGATGTCGAGGTGGTGCACGCCCCAGTTGCAGATGAAGCCCGCGCAATAATCCCAGATCAGGTACCAATCGGGCCATGCGACGCGGCCGGGGTTATAGGGTTGCGTGGACGCGGGGCCGCGCCACATGTGCCAGTCAAAACCTTCCGGCACCGGCTGCGGGTCCATGGAGCCCTCGTACTTCGGCTGATATTGCGGGCCGGGCGCGGAGACCTGCACCTCGCGGAGTTTGCCGATGTAGCCGTTGCGCACCAGTTCGCACGCGTGGCGGAACTTGACCTGCGAGCGCTGCCACGTGCCCGCTTGGAAGACGCGCTTATGGTCGCGGATGGATTTGCGGATCAACTGGCACTGTTCAATCGAAACGCCCAGCGGCTTCTCGCAGTACATGTCCTTGCCCGCGGCGGCGGCGGCGGTCGCGATCAGCGCGTGCCAGTGGTCCTGCGCCGCGATCATCACGGCGTCCACATCCTTGCGCGCGAGCAGCTCGCGGTAGTCGCCGTACATGGCGCACCCTTGGTCGCTGTAGCGGCCGTCCACCCGCTGCTTCGCCTTCTCGCGGTTCTCGGCGTAGGTGTCGCAGACGGCGACGACGCGGCAGGCGTCATCGAGACCGAGGAAGTTCTGCATGTTCTGCGAACCCATGCGGCCGACGCCGATGCAGCCGATGGCGATCTTGTTGTTCGCGCCGAAGGCGGTGGCGGGGATGATGGTCGGCAGGCCGAGGGCGGCCAGCGCGGCGGTCGAGCTTTTCAGAAAACCGCGGCGGTTGAGCTGCTGCTTCATGGTTGAATTCCTCGTGGGTTTGGGTTGTTCTTTTTGGGTTTGGAAACGGGACGTTGAGCAGAAGCCGCGCGTGGCCGCGCGCCGCACCGGTCGGCCCACTGCTGCCACTTGGCGGTAAGGTCTTTCACGATGTCGGGAACTTGGGCGGCGCGATTCTGCGACTCGGCGCGGTCGGTGGCGAGATCGAAAAGTTCCCACGGCCCGCCCTGGCCGGCGACGAGTTTCCAAGGCCCCTCGCGGATGGCGCGGCTCCCACCGGTCGCCCAGCAGAGCGTCGGGTGGCCGTCGCGCGCGCCGCCTTTGAGGACGGGCAACAGGCTCTTGCCCTCGAGCGGCAACACGCGGCGGCCGTTGAACTCGGCCGGATACGCCACGCCCGCCGCGTCGAGGCACGTGGCCGTGATGTCGGTGATGTGGCCCACCTCGTGCGTGATGGCGCCGGCTTGTTGAATGACGCCCGGCCACCACGCGATCAACGGCGTCGCGATGCCGCCCTCGAAGTTTGTTTGCTTGTGTTCGCGGAACGGAGTGTTCGAGAGGCAGGCCCAGGCCGGGCCGCCGGTCACGAACGTATCCGGCCCACCCGGCGGAATGTCCGGCGTGTTCCCGACGCGCGTGGGCGTGCCATCGAGCCGCCACGGTTCGCCCGGCTTGTCCAGCGCTCTGCCCATCGCCTGGTCCGACGCGCCGTTATCAGAAAGGAACAGCACCAGCGTGTTCTTGTCCGCGCCCGCGCGCCGCAGCGCCTCGACGATGCGGCCGATGCTCTGGTCGAGCGAATCCACCTGCGCGGCGAACGCGGCCATGCGCGCGGCCTCCCAGTCCTTGTGCGGCGCGGCCGCCCACGCCGGCGCGCGCGCGTCGCGCGGCGCGAGCGGGCAAGCCTTGCTGATCAGGCCGAGTTCGATCAGGCGCTTGTGGCGTTGCGCCCGCGCCTCGTCCCAGCCGAGCCGCCGGTAGAGGTCGCGATACTTCGCCATGTCCTGCTCCTTCGCATGCAACGGCCAGTGCGGCGCGTATTCAGCGACGTAGAGGAAGAACGGCTGCGGTTTCGTCGCCGCCTCGGCGATGAACTGCACCGCGAAGTCGGTGATCAGGTCGGTCTTGTAGCAATTTTCCGGCAGCGTGAACGGCTGGCCGTCCCTGAAGTTTTTCATAGTGCGCACGGCTTTGAAATAATGCCCCGGCCCGCCGCCGCCCGCGTTGCCGAGGAAGCGGTCCACGTAGCGCGCCACGCACACCGGGTCCTGCCAGTCCTCCGCCGTCACCATGTCCAGCCGGCCCACCGCGCCTGTCCGGTAACCCGCGCGCTTGAGCAACTCGAACAGCGTCACGCAACGGTTGTTCAGCTTGCCCGTCCAGTTGAACATCCCGACCTGGCTCGGATGCAGTCCCGTCATCAGCGCCGAGCGCGATGGCCCGCAGAGCGCGCAGTTATAGAACTGCGAGAAACGCAGCCCGCCCGCCGCGAGCCGATCCAAGTTCGGTGTCTGGATTTCGCTGCCGTAGCAGCCCGCATCCGAGAACCCCATGTCATCGGCGAGGATGAGGACGAGGTTCGGCCGCGACGGCTCGGCGGCAATCCCGGCGCACGCCATGACGAGCGCAGCAACACAGACCCGCACTTGCCGCGTCACGCTCATCGAGGCACTCCCTTGGCCGCGCGGTACAGTTGCGCGGCCTCGGCGGCGCCGAGCGCGCGGTCGAACAACGCGAACTCGGCGAGCCGTCCTTCCAGCGGCGCAAACTGGTCGCAGCGCGCGCCGACGAAGAAGGTGGCCGCGCCGCCGGTCGTCACCTCGGCCTCGCCATCAAACGCCGGCGCGTCCGCGCCGTTCAGATAGGCCGTCACGCGTTGGCCCGCGCGGACCAGCACCACATGGTTCCAACTGCCGACCGTCATCGCGCCGGCGCTGGCCACGACCTGGCCGCGCTGATTGCCGTTGAAGAAGAAGAGGCGCCCCATGTTTTGCCTGTGCTTGCCGCCGATGCCGAGATGATCGCCGGGCGCGGCCTGATCGCCGGCGGGACCGCGCGAGAACAGATAGGCCGTCACCGGGCGGGCGTCGAGGGGCAGGTCGTTGCGGAACCAGAACGCCACGCTGTAATTTCCGCCCACTTGTTCGGAGCGCGCCCTGGCATCCGCCGCGACGACCGGCAGATAGACCCGCGGTTTCATGGCCCGGACCGCGCCGGCGTAATCGCCGGCGAATTGCAGCGGCTGCGTGCGCTCCGCGAGTACCGCCTCCCGTTGCTCGGCGGCGCGCGCGCCCTCGATGCCCGACACCCGCCAGTGCGTCGCGATATCCGTGGCTGCAAGCGCATGGTCATAGATGGCAACTTCGTCGAGCTTGCCCTCGAAGCCGGCGGCGAGTGTGATGTTCCCCGGCGCGGCGGGCAAGGAACCGGTGATGACCTCGGGTGCGAGCGTGCCATCCAGCCACGTCGTGACGCGGTCGCCGTCGCGGATCAACACGAGATGTTGCCAGGTCTTCGGTGCGGCGGGCTTGAGCGAGACCGGCCGGCCATCGAGTTCGAGCAGGTGGCCCGTTCCCGGCATACCATCCCAGAACCACAACTCGATCGTGTAGCTGTCCTTCAGTCCCTTCAGCGTCGCGCTCAACCTGCCGCCGGCGAAATGCGGGCAACGGTTGACTCCGACCTCGCCGGCAAACTTCGGCCCGTCGAGCCAGCGCGCCACGCCCGGTGCATACGACGCGTCGCGGCCCGCGCCCGTGGCGTCGCGCGCGATGGGGCCACTCCACTCATCGAGCCGCCAGTAGGCGAGCGGCTTGGAGGCCAGCACGATTTCCGCATAGGCGCCGGGCGTCGCGGCGACTGCGCGACGGCGCTGGCCGCTGACGTCTTCGAGCAGACCGAGCAGCGCGTCCACGATCTGCGGCTCGGCGTTGGTCTCCAGCCCGGCGCTGCGGCAGGCCCAGGTGTTGTAGCCGCCGAGCGGGAACAGCTCCGGCGGCGGGATATAGCCTTCCTCGGCATTGGCCAGCTCGATGTTCATCAGCGGCCGGAGCGGGCTCTGGAGTTTGACCTTGAGGCCGGAGAGGGCGAAGACCTCGCACGGCCAGGTGGCGATGCCGAGGTCGCCGACGCGCACCGCCTGCAGTTTCACGTCGCGGATGGGATGGTCCTTCAGCCAGAGCTGCTCGCGCGCGTACACTTCCGGTTGCGATTTTGGCGGCCGGTCGCCCATCTTCGCCACGAGGTCACGCGCCCACGCGAGGCGCTGGGCATCGGGCTGGCGCGTGGCGATCCGCAGCGTCTTCTCGCGCATCGCCAGCGGCGGCGCAGCCTCGAACACAATCGTCTTATAAGCGTCGGCCGCGATCCCCGCCAGTTCGCCGGCATAATCCTCCAGCTTGCGGACGCTCTTCGGCTGGCTGTAGTCCATCCAGTGCTGGTCGCCGCTGGTGCCCTGGCTCATGAGGCCGACGAAATCCTCCCGCGCGCCCAGCAGCGGGCCGAGCTTCTCCGCGACCGCGCCGCAGTAGTCCGCCGAGAGCGCCGGCGCGCCAAAGTAGTGCATCGCAAAATTCGCAAGCACCGCGCGCGGCCGGCCGTCGGGCGACTGCACGGCGAGCAGCGTCAGTTCCGGATCGGATGGCCCGCTGGGCCCGAGGGCGTCGGGATTTTGGTGGCCGGGGTGCATGTTGGCGCGGACGCTCCGCTCGCCAAACGGATCGGTCAGCATCCGGTCGGGCCGGCGGATCCAGACGCGCGTATGCGTGTGCTGCGGCGCCGGCACCGTCGCCCAGCCGACGCGCGCCGGCGCGAGGTTGTCCACGGCGCGCTGGAGGCCCGCGATGATGCGCGGCAACACGAAGGCGACATAGTTCGTGTCCGGCGGTGTGCCCAGACACTGCATGAGCGAGGGCGTGCTGTGCGTGTGGGTGGCCGAGAGCATGATGCGATCCGACGTGAGGCCGGTCAGTTTTTCTGCCTGTGCTTTCACGGCGTCGGCGAACTCGGCGGGGATCAGGCATGTATCGAGCACGCCGAGCGCGACGCGCGTCCGGCCATCGTCGAGCACCAACCAGCGCGCGTGCAGCCGGTCATGCACCTTGTCGGCCGTCTTGGCGAGGAAGCCGCCGTTGACGATGACCGGGAAATTCGTCGGCGTGACATCGGTGGCACTGGCGCCGGCGCGGAACCCCGCCTTTGCATCTATCGTTTGCAGTGCGACGGTCGCACAAACAACAGCCAGCACCGGCCAGCTTCGGTAATGCAGAACCCTGTTGTGGCTCATATATCTTTCAATAATCCCGGAAGGGGCCGCGCGGTTCGGCCCGATCCATCTCCTGCCGCCAGGCGGCAAACCGGTCCTGCAAGCGCTTCAGCGTCTGCGGTTCCGCCGCCGAGAGATCGCGGGCCTCGCCCGGATCGGCCGCGAGATCGAACAGGCCGCGGCCTTTCTCCGACTCGACCCATTTCCACCGGCCCACGCGCGCCGCCTTGTCGCCGCGCCGCTGCCAGAACATCTCCGTGCGCGGCGATTTTTTCCCGTCGCGTAGCACGGGCAGCAGATCGAAGCCATCAAGCTTCACGGCCGCGGGCAGCGGTGCCTGCGCGGCGGCGGCGAACGTCGGCAGGATTTCGAGCGTGGTCAGGAACTCATCGCTGACCCGGCCCGCCGGCAACTGCCCCGGCCACCACGCGAGGAACGGTACGCGCAGGCCGCCCTCCCACAGCGTGGTCTTGCCGGCCTTGAGCGGCGCATTGCCGCCGTTGCCCGAACCGCCGTTGTCGGAGAGGAACAGCAGCAGCGTATTCTCGCCGGCACCCGCCTGCTTGAGGTCCGCGAGGATTTCGCCGATCGCCTCATCCATGCAGGTCACGGCCGCATAATATTTCGCGAGCCGCTCGTCCTTCACCTGGTCGCGATACAGCGCGACGTACTTCTCCGGCGCCTGCACGCCCTCCCGTGTCTTCTTGTCGGCGGGATCGCTGCCGAACGACGACGCGCTGTGCGGCGCCGTGAACGCGAGGTAGAGGAACCACGGCTGCCCCTGGCTTTCGCGGATGAAACGCAGCGCCTCGCGCTTGAAAACATCGGTGACATAGGTCCCCTTGTCGGCCTGCGTCCGCTCGTTGCCATGGAACATCGAGGGGATGCCGTAGCGTTCGTGCGTGTAGTAATCAATGCCGTTGTTGCCGATGCCGTGGAAGAAATCGAACCCGCGCTGCAGCGGCAGGAACCGCCGCGCCTGGCCCATGTCCCACTTGCCGACGACGCCGGTGCGGTAGCCCGCGCGCTTGAGCACGTCGCCGAGCGTCTGCTCGCGCGGGTCGAGGCCGAGCGTCATCTCCGGCGAGAGCGCGTATTCCTCCGGCGTGTAGCGGTGGCCGTAGTTGGTCATGTCGTTGCGGACCATGTCGAAGAGCCCGTTGCGCTGCGGGAAGCGTCCCGTCAGGATGCTGCCGCGCGAGGGCGTACAGGCCGGCCACGTCACATAGAAGCTCGTCCCGCGCACGCCCTCGGCCGCGAGCCGGTCGAGCGTCGGCGTGCGCACCGGCTTGAGGCCCAGGCAGCCGAGGTCGGGATAACCCTGGTCATCGGAAATGATCAGCAGGAGGTTGGGGCGCTGTGACCCCGCCGCCGCGCTGATGCCCAGCAGCGCACCCGCCACGACCAGCCTCATGCCGTGCAACGGTGTCATGGGGCGCAACTATAGCCGAAACCATCCCGCAAGCCAGAGCGCATAGTCTCAAAAACTGGCACGCCAGTCTCACCGCGCCAACGGTCGCTTGCCGCCCCGCCGCCCGCGTGCGACACTCACCGCGGTTTGAGGCGCGGCCATGACCATTCACATCGAGACCATCACGCCGCCGGCGGGCCTCTCGTTCCGGCTGTTGCGCTGGCGCGATAACCTGCGCGACGTCGAGCAGTTCACCGCCGAGGGGCGCTGGGTGCCGTTCGTGGGCGCGGGCGACCACTGGCATCTGCACCGCGAGATGGAACTGACCTTCGTCGCGCGCGGCGGCGGGCAGCGGCTGGTGGGCGATCATATCGAGCGCTTCCGCGGGCCGGAGTTGGAACTGCTGGGTCCGCACCTGCCGCACTGCATCCAGGGCTTGCGGCGCTCGACCGGACTCTCCGCGCAGTTCCACTGGCCGCTGGAACATCCGCTGCGCGCCCTGCCGGAATTTGCGCAACTGACCGCGCTGTGGGAGCGCGCCCGGCGCGGGCTGGTCTTTGGGCCGCCCGTCTGCCGCGCGCTCGGCCCGCGCCTGCTGGCGTTGCCCCGGCTCCCGGCTGCGGCCCGGCTCGGCGCGCTGCTGGAAATCCTGTCGGCCCTCGCCGCGCTGCCGGTGGCGCAGAGCAAGGTGCTGTCGCACCTGCCGTTCAGTGTGCGGGAAGGCGAGCGCTATCAGGCCGGCATCGAGCGCGTCATCCGGCATGTGTTGGAAAAATACGCCGCGCCGCTGCCGCTGCGCGAGGCGTTGCGCCTGGCCGGCATGAGCAAGGCGAGCTTCGAGCGGCAGTTCCCGCGCTACACCGGCTGCACGCTGACGGCCTTCCTCAACCGCGTGCGGCTCGACCATGCGCGCCGCCGGCTCCTCTCCAGCCGCGAGCCCATCAGCGCCCTCGCCTATGCCGCCGGCTTCAACCATCTCTCGCATTTCAACCGGCTCTACCGCCGCGTCTATGGCCGCCCGCCCAGCGCCGAGCGCCGGTGATGGCAAACATCAGTCCGCCACGCGCGCGCCGCGGAGCACCAGCGGATCAAGGCGATAGACGTCGCCGCCCGCCGCCCACGCGATGCCGCGCAGGAGCAGCAGGCGGAACCACGGATCATCGAACGTCCACGTGTAGTGCCCCGGCACGCAGCCGAAGACGCGGCCGCGTCCGGTTTCGGCCGTCCAGAACATCGGTTGCACCGCGGTCTGCTTTGTCGCGGCGTCTTCCTCCTGCGAGGTCGCCAGTGCCTGCACGCGGCCCGCGACCGGCGGTGGGGTGGGCGGCCAGTACGGTTCGTCGAGGAACGTCAGCCGCTGCGGCAGGCCACGGCAGATGGGATGAGCGGTCGCGGCGATTTCGAGTTTCAGTTCACCGTGCCGCCAGCGCGTGAAGCCGCCGACGCCGACCAGCGCGGCGACGTCGGGATCGGCCTTGGGCTTGGTCCACGTGGCCGAGTGGATCAGCACCAGCCCGCCGCCGCGTTCGAGGTAACGCCGCAGCTCCTGCTTGTGCGCGTCATTCCACGGGAGATAGCAAAATGCGACAATGACGTTGGCCTTCGCGAACTGCTCCGCCGTCGGCCAGGTGGTGGCGCGCAGCACCTCGACCTGCTCCGCGTCGGCGACGGCCTGCGCGTCGGCGATGGCGTCGCCGAACAGATTGACCTGCTTCGCCTCCGACGCCGCCCGACCGCCGAGCAGCAGCGCCCAACGATCCTGCCACAGCGGATAATCGTGTTCGTTGACCTTGTGGTCCTTCTTATCGGCGAGCAACACGACGCACAGCTTGTTCGTGATCGCCTGCGGTTTCACCAGTGCGGCCGCGACCTGCGCGCGCGGCGGCGCCGGCGGCGGCTGTGGCGCGGCATGGCAACTCACCGCGAACAGCAGCGCAACAACGATCTCACGCAGAATAGTCATGGCATTACTCCCTCAATATTTTCCAAGGCTTGGAACTTTCCCCGTCCGTTTTTCCAAGGCTCGGAACTTTTTATCGCCAACTTTTCCAATGCTTGGAAAAACCGCCCAACATTTTTCCAATCCTTGGAACGGCGCGCGAGTACGCTCGCCCTCCTGCGGCTGTTTGGTTTTGGGGAGGGCGAGCGTACCCGCGAGCCGGTTATTTCACGTCTTCGCAGACGACACGGAAGCCGATGTTGAACACCGGCTGCCACGCGGGATAGGCGAAGCGATAGGAACTGGTCGCGCGCTGCGGGCGGTCATAGAACGAGCCGCCGCGCGCCACCTTGAGGCCGGCGTCGTCGCCGCGGTCGCGGCCGTCGTCGGCGTAGGGATAGGGTTTGTAGGTGGTGCGCGTCCATTCGGCGGCGTTGCCGTGCAGGTCGCACAGGCCCCACGCGTTCGGCGCGTAGCTGCCGCAGTTGGCGGTGACCATCGCGCCATCGTTGATGCTGGCGATGTGCGGAATCCATTTGGGCGAGTCGCGGGTGGTGAGGCCGCAGAGGCGCTCGTCGGCGAGGTTGGCGAGCTTGGTGAAGTCGGCGGCGGGCGCGCCGTAGCTCATCGGCGTGGCGGCGCCGGCGCGGCAGGCCCACTCCCACTGCGCCTCGGTCGGCAGCGCGAACTGCTTGCCGGTCTTTTTCGTCAGCCAGTCGCAGAAGGCCTGCGCGCGGTTCCACGCGAGGCGGACGGCGGGCTGGCGATCCTGGCGGACGGGGAACCCGGCGGTGCTGTGGTCCTTGTTGAACTCGGAGATGAAGCCGCTGTCGTGGGCAGGATCAAACAGGCCGTATTGCGCGTTGCTGATCTCGAACTTCGCCATGTAGAACGGCTTCTGGATTTTGACGCGGCAGGTCGGCTGCTCGTCGCGCGCGCCGCCGGCGTTGCCCATGATGAATTCGCCCGCAGGCACGAGCACGAGGTCCAGCTTCTGCGTCGCGTTCAGTTCCACGCTCATGGTCTTGGGCAGCCCGGCGCTGGCCTGCTTCTTCTGCGCCTCGGCGGCGTCGAAGGGCCAAACATTGGCGATGGCGGATGGCAGATTGTTGATTTGTGGTGGTGGCGCCGGTTTCACAAACGCGACGGGGGCGGGCGGCGGAGTGGGGTAGGCTTCGGGGTCGAGGTCTTCGTAGGCGTACTTGGTGCGCGCGGCGATGCGCTTGGCGTGATAGTCGTTGGCGATCTGGCGGTGCTCGCCCCAGGTGCCGTGGTCGGGCACGTTCAAATCAATCCACGTGATCAGGCGGTCCCACGCCTCGGCGTCGAGCTGCACGCCGTGGTGGCCCTTGCGCAGCATCTGGACGAGTTCGGAGGTCTCGGCGGAAAATTCGAGCGGCATCTGCATGTAGTAGCTGCTCTCCGGGCCGGGCCGGCGGACGTAGGGATGGAGCGCGAGGTAGGCCACGTCGAACGGCAGCACGCGCTTCTTCTTGCCGCCGAGTGCCGCTTCTTCGCGGCCGGGCGAGAAGTTCGGCAGCACCCGGCCATCGGCCCGCGCGGCGCCGCTGTGACAGCCGACGCAATACTTGTCCAGCACCGGCTGGACCTCGCGCGGGAAGCTGAAGCCGCGGCGCGAGCCGTGCCACGGCGTGATATCGGCCGGCGCGGAACGCGCGGCGAGCGTGCTGCGCGGCGCGGGGGTCTCATCCATCTTCTCGTGGCAGCCGACGCATGAGAGGCGCTCGCCGGGCTGCGCGCTGAACCAGCTCCGCATGATCTGCAAGGCACGGCCCTCGCCATCGAGCGGCTGGACGGCGAGCGGCGTGTTCGCCGGCACCTTGAAGAACGCGGAGCCGTCGGTGTTCACCGGCACCGTGCCGATGACGCGGTGCACGTCCCACGGACCGTCCACGCCGATGTTGATGTGGCCGCCCATGCGGCGGTAGGCAAAGTGATACTCGAACACGCGCAGGCTCTTGACCGTGCCGGGCGGCACGCCGGCGAGCCCGCGGCCCGCGTAGATGTCGGCGAGATAGACCGTGGCCTCGCGCTCGCCGGGCTTGACGCGGTCGGGGATGATCGGCGGGCGCGGCGTGGCGCGCAGCGGGACCGGCTCGAAGAGCGCGGTGCCGGGCTGCTCCAGCAGCGGCACGAAGTTGTCGAACACGTCCACGAGGTAGAGACCCCACGGCGACTGCGGCGTGGGCTTGCAGGAGACGAGGATATATTTCTCGCTCAACGGGAACGGGTGCAGGAATTTCGGCCAGCTCGCGTTGACCAGCCCGTCCTGGATGATCGGCTCGACTTTTTTGCCGCGGCCGGGGATGCGCTGCACCGCGCCCTCGGCCTCGAAGCGGCCCTTGGCCACATCGAACACGATCAGCTCGCCCATGCGCGGCACGCCGTGGTGGCCGGAGATGACGCCGACGAGTTTGGTCGCGTGGTTCGGCACCGGCCGCGCGTAGAAGACGCCGTTCGGCCAATGCGAGTTGCTGCCATAGACCGCGGACTGCGCGGTGCCGTCGGGATTCATCGCGAACAGCAGGCGCGTGAAGTAATGCGGCGTGTCGGTATATTCCCAGCGCGAGTAGAGGATGCGGCCGTCGTTCATCATGCGCGGACACCAGTTGTGCTCCTGGTCATAGCAGAGCATGCGGATCGCGCCGTTGGTCTCCATCAGGTAGAGGTTGCCCACGTCGTTGCCGCCGCCGACGCACGGCACGCCCTGGAAGCCGGCGGTGGAATCGAACACGATGCGGCCGTTCGGCAGATAGCAGGAGTCGTAGTGGTCAATGTCGTCCTCGTCCGGCGTCACCTGCCGCAGGCCGGAGCCATCGGCGCGGACTTCCCAGATATGCCAGCGCTCGGGGCCCATCTGCACCTGTTTCTTGCCCTTGGCGTTCTCCACCACATTGGTTTTCCGCACCGGCATCGTGAACATCAACCGATCGGCATCGAAGTGCAGGCAGATATCGCCCAGGAAGACGCTGTCGGACGGACGGAACAGCGGTGTCAGTTTGCCCTCGGGCCGCACCGGCGAAAGCACGGCGATTTCGTTATCGAATTTGCCGCGCAGGACGTCATCGCCCTGCCAGTTCTGCGGCAGGCCGAGGCCGCCGCCCTGCGAATTGTTCGGATCGGCGCGCCGGATGAGCATCAGCTTGTCGAAATCCAGCAGCGGATTTTCCAGCAGCGCTTGCTTGCGCAGCGCCAGCAGCGGCGCGCGCAGCTCCTCCGCCGGTGAGCCGGCGAGGAATTTCTTCTCGAGCGCGTCGAGCTGTTTCAGGTAGCCCGCGCCCTGCGGATATTTATCGGGGAACGACTTCGCCAGGTCCTCGAGCGCCAGCCGTAGCGCGACGAACGCGTTGGAGTTGACGCCGCTGACGATGTCGCGTGCCTCGGCCGCGTTCGCCAGCGCCGCCGGCGCGGTGATCATTTTTTGCGCCTTGGCTTCCTTGTTCGGCTTGGCTCTTTCCGGCGCGGGATTCTTCGCCGCGCTCGCCGCCAGCGCCAGCATCAGGCTCACCATCAGGATCAAAGTCCGCATTGTCAGTCCTTTTTCCAAAGGTTGGAAAACTGCGGCGCGGATTGTTCCAAACCTTGGAGAAAAGAGCCACTGCTTTTCCAAGCCTTGGAAAACTACCGCGCCGCGAAGTCCCTCCGATAACGGCAGTCGTACAGTTTTATTTTCAGGGCTGCTTGACGTAGATCATCTTGTCGGCGACCTCGGCCCAGAGTTGATTGATGGCGTCGGTGCCGGCCTTCGTGTGATGCACGCCGTCCTTGGCCAGCGCGGTCGCCCGGTGCTTCCGGGTGCAGGTCCAATAGTCGGCATAGGGCCGTTGGGTGGCGGGGTCGAAGGCGTAGGGCGTGCGCGTCCGGCAGAAGACATCCACCCCGCCGAGGTTCACGGCCAGCGAGTTGACGAAGATGTTGCCGCGGGCCGGCTCCAGCGTGGCGGGATCGAGGTAGCTCGTGGCATACTCGATGCGGACGGGCACCATGAACAGGCCGTTGCTCGCGCACAGCGCGCGCGCGGCTTCATAGCTTTTGATGAGGTGCGCGCCGAGGCCCAGGCTGCCGCCGACGCCGACATCGTTGAACCCGGTTTCCCAGCAGACGAGGGTGCCGGTCGGCGTCCGGGTCCCGTTGACGGGCGACACCACCGGCAGCAGGCTTTGCACACGCGGCAGCGTGTCCTTCAGCATCTCGCCGCCGCGGCCGGCATGCACGACGATGGGATAACGGTCGGGATGCTGTCGGCGCACCAGATCGCTGAACCAAGCGCGGCGTTCTGGGTCCGCGCCGCCGGGCAGATCCTGAACGACCAGGCTATCGCCGACGAAAAGCCAGTAGTCGTTGCGCTGGCCCGCCGGCGCAGCGCGGAAAATATCCAGGCGGCAGAGGAGGAGATCGCCCGGATGCAACCGCTTGTCCGTCGCCGCCGGCACGGCGTCTTTGGCGCCGTACGCGCTGCGGATGCCCAGCCACTTCGGCTTGTGATTCGGCAGGACGATCACGCCATCGAGCAGTGTGTTGGTTCCCGACGCCAGCACTTGCCACGAGCCGTCTGCCCCGTTCGTTGAATCCGTGCTTTCGCTGATGACATAGTTCCGCAGCGTCCGCGCGAACTTGTCGTTGGACCACTCCGCCGGTCCGCAATCCGTGCGGAAGTGCAGCAGCAAATATTCCGCGTCCGCCAGAGCAGCGGCGGGGTCGAGCTTGATTTTCAGCTCGCAGTTGCGCCGGAGCCGGCAGCCGGTGGCATCCGAGCCATCCACGAGCGCCGCCAGTTTTCCCGTCAGCGGCGGCTGGCTGCTCACGACCGTGGCGCCGAGCGAGACGCACATGTTCTTCGCCACGCGGACGGGAAACGGCGCGCCCGCGCACGGCGTCGCCGTGAAGCCCAACACCGGGGCCGAGGGCGCGCTTACGCCGGCCGCGGTGACGCCCGCTACCTTGTAGAAATTCGTCACGCCGGCGGTCAGGTTGCTGTGCGTCGCCGTCCGTTCAGCAACCGTGGCCCAGCGCGTGAAGACTCCGCCGGTCGAGGTGCTGGAGAACACTTGATAGGCCGTGACGTTCTCGTTGGAGCCGCGGTACCACGCCAACGTGATGCTGTTGCTGGAGTGGGCCACCATCGCCAGGCCCAGTGGCGCGGGGGCGGGCACGGCGGCTCCAGCCAGAGCTGGCGTCGCCAACAGAAGAACCATTCCGGTGGCCATCAGTTTCATAAGCGACCCATGCCCGAAACACCGGTTGGCGTCAACCACGGAATCCGTGGGCAGGGTGCCAAATACACTGCTCTTGCTCTCCTGGTAAGCTTTGACTACAGGCCTTGCGTGGAGGACAAAAACTGCAACCCCGGCGTATGCCTCCGTTGCCCTGGCCGGCGTCAATTGGGTGGTGCGGCGAGGGTCTGGCGAAGGGCCTGCAGGAGGGTGGAGGCGGGATAGGGCTTTTGCAGGTAGTTGAATTTTTTCTCGGCGATGGAACTCCAGCGCGACCGTTCGTCGCTATAGCCGCTGCACAGCAGGACGGGCAGGGTGGAGCGCCGCGCGCGGAGTCGCTCGGCCAGTTCGATGCCGGTAAAATCGGGCAGGACGACATCGCTAAAGAGCAGATCAAACGCGCCCCCGGTTTGTTCCCACTGGTCCAGCGCCTCCTGTGCGTTGACACAAAGAGTGACCTTGTAACCGGCCTTGAGACACACCCGGTGGGCCAAGGCGCGGACACTGGGCTCATCCTCCACAAGCAGCAGGCGCTCGCCTTGGCCGCGTTCCAGGGCGGTACCCGTGCCCCGCGCTGGCCGGACAGCCACGGCAGGCTCAACCATGTGAGCAGGCAGATAAATCTTGAAAGTACTGCCCAAGCCTTCCTGACTATAGACATGAATCCAACCCTGGCTCTGCTTGACAATGCCATAGATTACGGCCAAGCCCAGACCGGTGCCCTTGCCAAGGCCCTTGGTGGTGAAGAAGGGTTCAAAGATGTGTTCCTGAATTTCACGGCTCATGCCTTGGCCGGTGTCGGATACCGCCAGGCATACATAATATCCCTGCTGGGTCTCGGGCATGGCGGAGAGATCATGTTCATGGAATTCGATTCCGCTGGTACGGAAGGTCAAGTCGCCACCGTTGGGCATGGCATCACGCGCGTTGACCGCCAGATTCATGATGATCTGGTGGACCTGTCCGGGGTCGGCTACGGTGCGCGGCAGGGCCGGGTCCAATTGCATATGAATATGGACATCCTCGCCCAGCAGGCGGCGCAACATTTTTTCGGAGTCGGCCAAGATCTTGTTCAGATCGAGTACGCGTGGCGTGATCATCTGCTTGCGGCTGAAAGCGAGCAACTGGTGGGTCAAGTCGGCGGCATGTTGGCCGGCCTTCTGGATTTCCAGCAGGTCGCTGTGGCGTTTGTCTTCCACGGGCGTAGCGGTCAACAGCAGGTCGGTGAAGCCAAGGATGGTCTGCAACACGTTGTTGAAATCGTGGGCCACGCCACCCGCCAGCCGGCCGATGGAGTCCATTTTCTGCGTCTGTCGCAATGATTCTTCCAGGGCCCGCCGTTCGGAAACATCCTGCTTGATGGCGATGAAGTGGCTGACCTCGCCCTGCTTATCCTGGACGGGCGTGATGGTCATCTCCTCGGTGTAGAGCGTGTCATCCTTGCGTTTGTTGATCAGTTCACCATGCCAGACTTCGCCGGCGAGAATGGTTTCCCACAGCTTTTGGTAAAAAAGGTTCTCGTTTTGGCCGGATTTAAGCACCCGCGGATTCTGACCGATGGCTTCGGCTGCGCTGTAACCGGTCAGCTTGGTGAAAGCCTCGTTAACCCACAGCATCTGTCCCTTGCGATCTGCTATCACGATGCCATTGGCCGCGGCCTGTAACATGGCCGATTGCAAGCGCAGTTGTTCCTCGGCTTGACGGGTTTGAGTGATATCGCGCATGACACAGTGAGTCTGCTTGAAACGCCCGTCCATATCATGGGTAATGAGGCCATCGAAAGAGGCCAGCAGTAACGAGCCATCCTTGCGCTGCAATTTGAATTCAACGCCATGTGCTTCGCCCAGTTCCATGAATTTGGCAAAGCGTGCAGGAAACAACTCGCGGCTTTCCGCTGTCAGGAAGTCACCGAGCCAGTGTCCAATGATTTCCTCACGGGAATAACCGGTCATGGCCAACCATGTCTGGTTGACATCGAGGAAGCGACCTTCGTTGTCCAGC
Organism: uncultured Lentisphaerota bacterium; assembly: GCA_903889245.1. GTDB lineage: Bacteria > Verrucomicrobiota > Kiritimatiellia > CAIQIC01 > CAIQIC01 > DP16D-bin41. The sequence continues at coordinate 33,691 of CAISWQ010000041.1, forward strand.
GACTGGTAGCCAATGGGTGCTTGGTCGAAGAGTTGGCGAAAATGCTCGCGGCTCTCGCGGAGGGCGGTATGGGCCAGAATCCGTTCCGTGATGTCTTCAAAAACCGTTGCAAAGAAACCTTTCTGCGGGGCATATACCTTGATACGGAAATGTTTCTTCAGCGGCGCAAAATATTCCTCAATAGTGAGAGCTTCCTGGGTTTGAGCAACCTTTGCATAGTTTTCCAGATAGGGTGCCGCCGGGATTCCATAGGCTTCTGTTGCTCGTTTGCCGATGACGGCAATGCGTGATAGTCCGGTCTGGGTTTCAAAGGCAGGGTTGACGTCCAAAATAACATAGTCCTGCGGTTGACCGTTCGCGTCATAGATCATGCGGTGTACCGCCATGCCCTCGGTCATGGTGGTAAAAAGTGAGTGGAATCGGACCTCGCTCTCCCGCAGAGCGTCCTCGGTTTTTTTGAGGTCGGTGATGTCAATCAGGAAGCCTTCCGCCCCCGTGATCCGTCCCTGCTCCCTGACGGGGTTGGCCGAGAACGTGTGATAGCCGGTGGCACCGTCCCGGCCTCTGCGGGAGAAGGTGCCGGTGGTGATGACCTCGCCGGCCATCAGGCGTTCGAAGATCTGCTCCGCGGCTGGCAGATCCTGGGGGAGTTGTGTCAGGGCAAAAGGCTGGCCGACCACCTCTTCCGGGGCTGTAAACCCATGCATGCGCAACCAGGCGCTGTTCACCTGGGCGAACCGGCCCTGCTGATCCAGGCGGAAGTAACCACTCGCGGCGTGTTCAATGGTGGTCCGGAAGTGTGCCTCGCTTTCCTGCAGCGCTTTTTCCGTTTGTACCCGCAGTTGCTCACTGGCCAGATGATCCAAGGCAAAGGAAATATCCAGGGCCGCTTCAACCAGGAGCGCCACTTCCTTTTCTCCAAAGAAATTTGGCTCACTGGCATAAACCTGCACAGCGCCCACGACTTCGTTAGCCAGGCGGATCGGCAGCGAAACCGAGGCGCCAAAGCCGGCGGCCGCCGCGGCCTCACGCCATGGCAGGGTGCGCGGATCGTGCGCGAAGTCGTTGCAAATATAGGCGCGGCCCTCACGGATCGCCGTGGCGCCGGGCCCCTGCCCCTCGGGGCTTGCGTCCATGGCGACGCGGATTTTACGGACATAACCGGTGTCATCGCCATGCGAGGCTACCGGCTCGATCAGGTGGGTCTGACGATTCCACCAACCAACCCACGCCATTTTGAATTGGCCGAACTCAATCAGCACCCGGCAGACTTCCCGGAACAGTTCGTCGCGGGACCGTACGCGCACAATGGATTGATTGACTTGGCTCAAGGCGGCATAGAGCCGGTTCAGGCGCGTGATTTCCTGCTCATGGGCCTTGCGTTCCGTGATATCGCGGATGATCGCCTGGTAGTATTTCACGCCCTCCACCTCGATCAGCCGCATGCTCACTTCCACCGGGAAGGTGGTCCCATCCTTGCGCTGGTGCAGGGTTTCCAGCAGCAGGCCGTTGGTCAGGTTTGAGCCCTGAAGGGTTCTCTCCAAATCATGGCGGGCGGCCGCTGCGCGCAGTTCAAAGACATGCAAACGCAGAAACTCCTCGTGGGCATAGCCATAGAGTGCGCACGCCCGCTCGTTGACCTCCACAAACTTCAGGTCGGCGTTGGCGAGGGTGATGGCGTCATTCGCAAAGCGGGTCAGGTATTCGAAATGGCGCACCAAGGCCTGGCGCTCGCGTTCGAGGGCCAGTTGCTGTTTATAGAAGTTGGAGTGGGACCGGCTGCGCCAGATGAACAGGCTGGCACCGAGAATGAGGATCAGCAGCAGGCCGGCGAAACCAAACTGGCGCGAGCGCATTTGCAGGGGGGCGAAAATCTCGTCCGCATCCACCTTGGCCACCAACGCCCAAGTGGCGTCCGGCACGGGGCGGAAGGAAGAAAGCACCTGCCGGCCGCGATAGTCCAGCCCTTCCAAAGTGCCACTTTGCCCCAGCACGGCCAGCGCTGCCGGCAGATTGGTCTGGGCCAGCGGCAACCGCAAGGTCAGGGCCGTGTTGGTGTAGTGGCGCAGTTCGTTCAGATAGACGACCTCCTCACCCTCGCGGCGTACCAGCAGGGTTTCCGCCGTGGGACTGGGCAACGGCCACGACTGGAGCAACGGGTAAAGGAAACGCCCCGGATCCATGTGCAGGACCAGCACGGCCAGACAGTCCGCTGTGGGCGGGAGCGACTCGGGTTGTAGGATGGGGACCAGCACGGCCAGATGAATGCTGCCTGTGGGCGAGGAACGATGAAGGTCGGCGAAGACCACCTCCCGGCGCTGCCGGGCTTGGGCCAGGTTGCTTTGCAGGCAAACTTCCGCCGCATCCAGGCAGTGACCCTCGGCCAAGAGCACCCGGCCCTGCGGGTCGGTCAGCGCGAGGCCCTCATAGGCTCCCTGCCGGCACCAAGTCTGCAAGAAGCGCACGAGTGGCGCACGGTGTTCCAAGGCTTGCGGATCGCGCAAAAATTGCTGCACCTGGCGGGCGAGGAGGGGATCCTGATGCAGGAACTGACCGTCGGCGCGGCGCTCCTGCCGCCAGGACGTCAACTCGTGCACTTTGAGTTCGGCTATGGCCGCCAGCTCGGCCGTGATCTCGGCGCGCGCGGATGCCATCTGCTGCCGGTACACCTGCCAGAGGAGTGAGCCCAAGATCAACAGCGCCACGCCAAAGGCGAGGCTCATTCTTCCTACCATGCGGCGTGGCTGGTCATTCATGGCTGCCTTTCTGCCGCCGGCTCGATGAGGCCGCACCCGCCCCTGCGCATTCTGCTGCGCCTGTCTCCGCACCATGCCGTGCGCAATTGCCGCGTAAAATACGGGCTGACGGGCTGTGGGTCAACCGTGATGCAAAAAATCTTTGGCGTGTCTTCAGGTCCGCGAGCGTCGCGCTGTCTTGACTGCGCGGGTTGTGCGGCTACCATGCGCGCGTGATGTCCAACCGATTAGTCTGGGTCCTGCTGTTGGCCGCGGGGCTGCTCGCCACCCTGCCGGTCGCGGCGGTGCCGCAGCCCGGCCAGAAACTCGCGCCGGCGGATTTGCTGCGCGCGACCGAGCAGGCGCTCGCGAGCGGCCAGTTCGCGCCGCACATGGACTACCTCGATAACCTGCTGCTGACCCACTTCAAGCCGGCGCCGAACCTGGCCGGCATGGCCGCGTGGGAGAAGGTGCTGGCCGACGAGGTCGCCCTGCTCGCCATCGCGCAGTCGGCCGTGATCCACCAGGTGACGCCGGACACGCTGGCCGACCTGGCCAAATCTGACTCCAAAATGCCAGCGTTCCTGAAATGGTTTCTCGGCGACCGCGAGGCGCTCGAAGCCTACCTCATCACCATCAAACCGGAGAACGAGCCGGCCAAGGTGTTCCCGATCTGGAGCCGGCTCTGGAACAAGGACCCCGCCGACGGCGCGAAGTATAAGCACCTCGCGCTGGCCTGCGCGGTGGTCTTCGATAAACCGCTGCGCGTCTCGCGCGAGCTCGATCCGCGCGGCGCGGTGGACGTGGACGAGCGCTATGACTACTACCGGACCCAGGACAAGGCGAACAAGCTCAAGACCGACCTGGCCAAGCTGCCGGCCAGCGAACTGATCTGGGTCGTGGACGCGCCCGTGCCGACCTCCGAGCTGGAGTGGGCGCTCAAGAACGTCCGCCTCCCGCGCGACGGCTGGGGCCGCGCCTACAGCATGATCGAATATCGGATGGCGAAGATCGCGCAGGGCGGCGACTTCTATGACAACTACACGCTGGCGGAAATCCTCAAGAAGGGCGGCACCTGCGGCGACCAGGCCTACTTCGCCGCGCTGACCGCGAAGGCCAGCGGCATCCCCGCGATCATGCTGGTCGGCGAGGGCCAGCGCGGCGGCCACGCCTGGTTCGCGTTCAAGGGGACGCAAAAATGGAACATGAACGCCGGCCGCTACCAGAGCGACCAGTACGTCGCCGGCTACGCGACCGATCCCCAGACGCGCCACGCGCTCAAGGACCACATGCTCAACTTCCTCGCCGACAGCCAGCGGCACACCTCGCTCTATGACAAGGCCAACCGCCTCGCCTGGCTCGCGGGCCTCCAACTCGCGCGCGGCCAGACCGCGCCGGCCGGCGCGCTGCTCGAACTCGCCGTCGTCACCGGCCCGCGCAACATGACCGCGTGGAACGCCTACCTCGACTTTCTCGAACAGACCAACGCGCCCAAGGAGCGCTGGAAGGCCGTCGTGCAGCAGGCGCGCTACAACTTCCGCGGCTACCCCGACATGCTCACCCGCCTCGACAAGCTGGAGACCGAGACCGTCCTCGATGCGAACAAGATTGATGACATCCTCAAGTCACTGCGCACCCAGGTCCGCAAACTCGAGGCGCGCAGCAGCGCGCGCAGCGACCTGATCCTCGAAACCGTCGAGCGCCACATCAAGCTCCTGCGCGCCGCCGATGGCGCCCCGGCCGCGTTGACCATCTACGACAAGACGCTCAAGGAATTCGGCGACGAGGTCCCCGTCTTCGAGGCGCTCGCCGTCCGCTACTTCAAGTGCGCGCAGGAAAACAAGGCGACGAAGAAGGCCCTCGACACCATCGAGGCCGTCTTTCGCAAGAACTACAGCACGGCCAAGGGCGATTTCTTCTCGCGCCAGACGCAGGTCAAGCTGTTCAGCCTGCTCGCGGGTTTCTTTCAGGCCGACGGCCAGGCCCAGAAGGCCGCCAGCTACCAGAAGAAAGCCGCCGACCTCGACAAGCGCAACGTCCCGCGCGGCTGACTTCCAAGCCTTGGAAAAACCGGCCGCTCCGCTTTCCAATCCCTGGAAGAGGGCCGTGTGGTCACCCGCAAAATTTTTTTGCGCTATGTCAGAGGGCTGCTATCATACGGCCATGAAAAAACATCTGCTCCTCGCCGCCGTCGCCGGCTGCTGGCTGACCGCCGCCGCCGCGCCCACCCCCGCGTTGCCGTCCAGCCATTTCATCGCCAACGTGCCCTGGCACGAGCAGATGAACGGCCTGTTCTGCGGGCCGGCGTCCCTCCAGATCGTCTTCGATTACTGGGGGCCGGCGCCCGCGCAGAAGGCCATCGCCAATGTCGCGCGCAGTTCCTCCATCGGCACCTGGAGCTACGACATCCAGCGCGCGGGCCACTTCAGCCTGTTGAGTGCTGCGCAAGGCAGCTTCTTCCCCAACGAGGTCCCGACCGCCGGCTTCCCGGAGCGGCCGCTGGGCTACGCCTCCTTCTCCTATGCCGCGCCGACGTTCTGGCTCGCTGAACTCAAGGCGCTGATCGCGGCGGATATCCCCGTCATCATGCTGATGCACTACGCTCCCGACGGCACGGGCGGCGGCCACTACCGCGTCGCCATCGGCTACGACGACGCGCAGGGCGTGCTCTACTTCAGTGACCCGTGGGGCCGCGACCTGAAATATCTGCCCGGCCTGCCCGGCGTCATCGCGTGGACCTATGCCGAGGTGGCCACGGGCTGGAACTATGTGGCCTACGGCACGCCGCAGCCGTTCTTCGGCGTCGCGCTCATGCCGTGGAAAGTGGACGTGCAGACCAAGGGCCAGATGAAGGTTGGCAACACCATCACGGTGACGGCGAGCGTGACCTATCCGTGCCCGGCGCCGTTCAGCCCTCTGCAATTTCCAGCCAGCGACGCGAGCGCAAGCCTCGCGCTGCCCGCCGGCCTGTCGCTGCTCGGCGCGCAGACGGTCGCGCTCGGCAATATGGGCGCCGGCACGACGAAGACCGTGTCATGGCAAGTGCGTGTGGATCAGGTGCCCGCCGCGGGCGCGGCGCTCACCGTGCAGGCGGGCGGCTTGGTTTCCGGTGCCGTGCCGGAAGCCAACTGGACCGGCCAGAGCCAGTCCTATCCGCCCTACAGCTACACCGACCTGATCGGCGGCTCCGGTTCGCTCAAGTTCTGATGTGTGTTTCTTTGGTTCAGTGATGAGGGGCGGCGATGAACCGCCCCTCTGCTTTTGCCAGTAGCCGCACTCGTGAGAGCGGCGGAGGAGAAAACGGTTCCCGATTGCGGACAATTTATGAGGCAGGAGCCGAGCCTGTTGGCTCAAGCAAGCGGAGAATCGTAGCGCATAATTCTCCGTATTCGCGCTCTTCCTGGCCGTACAGGCGGACGGCCAGACTGAAATTGATGGCAACATTGTTAAAGACACGCATGATTGGCATTTCATCCGTCCCGACAACAGGCGCGAAAGCTCCGAAAGCTGACGCAATAATTTGGGCCGATATACCATCGGGAGCGATCACGTCGAGATAGCTCATAACCGTATTGCCACCCTGTGCCATGGAACAATGCTTGTTTGCTAGCGTGCCAGGCTCATTAGCGGTCACACGCTCAATGTCTGCCGCCGTCCAAGCTGACGTGACGTGATGCGCCTGAAAACCTTGGAGGTACAGAAACGCATTGATGCCGGTTTCTCCGGTTTCCTGCCGCGACACTCGATGTGCTGTTGCGTACATCTCAGCCTCACGCAGCTACCAGATGACGTGCGGGGATGCGTTCGTTCACGTTCACTTTATTATCCCTCAATAAGGCTTGGGCAAGCAAACCCACAACATCCTCCTTGGGTGCAGGCTCGGCCGAAAGCATGGCCTGTTCTGCATCGCTCAAGGCCTGCCATGCGGCGTCCATTTCATCAAGAACGCGCCGTTCTTCCTCGGATGGTTTGCCAAAGTGAATCAACCGCACCCATGTCAAGCGGACGTCAAGCGCCCGATACATTTCCAAAGCTCTACTCATATGTCCACCTGTTCCCAATGAACTCTTGTCTCATGCAGATTCGATTGATAGTCGTCGAACTGACACTGCTGCGCGGGCTCAATACTACCATGATACCTGCGATCTGCGGCGTAAAATAACGTCTTAGGCAGTACAGCGCAACTGATTCTGAACACCGGATTGTCGCTGCGGCCCCCAAGTGTTTTTGGTTTGGTATGTCGTGGAAGACGATTGATGTCGTCCGGTGTCACGGACATGCCACCCGTCCCCGGCAGGACGGTGCCTGTTGCTAACACTGGGATGTCATAGTCAGGTCTTGCGCCAAGAGTATCGCCACGCGCGCCGCATACCGGTTTGCCGTCCCCCGCCGCCATCATACCTCTATACAACCACTGTTCCATGAGAATTCACGCTGACGTGTTTTAGATCACCCATTCACATATTCTTTTGAAACAGCATAATTTTGATGAACGCGCCCGTCACGCAGGGAGCTTTTATCAGAAAAAGATTTGCATGCAAGACCATGCTGTGTAGGGCAGAAGGTGCTCACGGTTGTACGTTGTGCGGATACATGCGCGGGAAGTTTTCCTGCAACGGTTCCTGGTAGCGGTAGAGTTCGGGATAGCCGTTCGGCGTGTGCGTGGGTGGCGGCGGCTCGCCGCGCAAATGCGCGCGCAGCACGCGCAGCCGGTCGCGCGTCGCCTCCAGCCCGATGAAGCGCTCACCAAAATACCAGCCGCTCCACTTGCCCTTCTCGGCCGCGTGCAGTGCGGCGAAGACCTTCTCCAGCGCCTCCAACGCCCGCTCGGTTCCGTTGATGGCATGGTCCTGCTGGCCAAGGCCAAACTCGGTCAGCGCCGCGCTGTAGGCCTCCAGCATCTCCAGCGAATGGAGATGGATTTGGAGCGGCGTAAGCAAGTGCGCCTGCAAAAAATCACGGCGCGGCGGCGGCACGCGCGCCGCGGACCGCTGCGCATCGGCCGCGAGTTTGGAAACATAGGCGAGGTTGCTGACGGCGAAGGTCTGCATCGCGCGCGCCTTGCCGAGCGCGTCCTTGGAGAGCGGTTCGCCCTTGGCGATTTGCGGCGCGGCGGCGCGGTCGAGCAGGCGTTGCATCGTGTTCAGCCGGTTCTCGCCGTGGCGTGTCTCGCGCCGCTGGTAGGGGATGGCGTAGTAGCGCGCATAGAGCGCGGCGAGCTCGTCCGCCAGCGGCGCGCCGTACATCCGCCCGCACCAGCCGGCGAGAAACGCGTCCATGTTCTCCTGATCGCTCTTGCCCGCCTGCGGCGCGGCGTTCCAGACAAAACGCATCGCGCACTCGGTCGAGAGCGGCACGGGCCGGACATCGCTCACGTTGACCAGGAAGAAATTCGTCGCCCCGGCGCGCACGAAGCGGCCGACCTCGTCATAGATGCGGCCGGGGTTGACCATCTCGCTCAACTGGTTGGCGCTGCCGTTGAGCATCGCGGTGTGATAGTAGATGCCCTGTCCGGCCTGCACCGTGCCGTTGTCGCGGATGATCCCGCTGCCATCGTCGGGCCAGACCTGTACGACACTGGCGGGCAGCTTGAGGTGCCCCGCGTGCATCATCTCCGCGCCCTCCATCCAGAGGTTGGCGATGATCATCGCGTTGGGGTCGGCCGCGCGGATCAGCTCGACCTGCTTGGCGATCGCGGCGGTGATCACCGCGCCGCGCGCCTCGGGCGTCTTCAGCTCCGGCTCGTCGGCCCAGAACGGCCGGTCGTGCTTGCCGCGATAACCCACCGTCCACACCACCTCGCGGCCCTTATAGGCGGCGATGCAGTCGCGCCAGTAGCGCTCCATGATGTCGGGGTGTTTCGAGTAGGAGAACGGCACGTCCTTCGGCCAGCGATAGGTGTTCAGGCCCACGACGAGGATGTGGTGCATGTTCAGCGCCAGCCCGCGCCGCGCCGCCAGTTCCCAGCAGCGCTCGTCGGGATAGTTGAACGTGCCGGGCACCAGCATGTTGCCGCGCAGCCGCAGCAGCGTCTCGCAAATCCGGTCGAGCATCTCCAGCGAGAACACATTTTCGCGCAGCGGATCGGGCGCGCTGCCGCCGAGCAGGTCCTCATCGTTGATGAACCAGCCGCGGTAGCGGAACGTCGCCGGGCCGTATTCCTTTTTCAGGTCGCGCGCGATTTCGATCTTGTCGCGCCGCGCCGGCTCGTGATCGGCCCAGAACCACCACGGGTCCACGCCGAGGATTTCCTCCGAGAACGCGTACGCCGCGTAGATCGCGCCGCGCACGTCCGCGCCCGTCGCCGTTAGCCGATTGCTCTCCACGCACAGCGCGAAGCTCTCCGGCGCGCCGCCCGCGCCCGCCAGCCCGAAGCGCACCAGCGGCCCAGCCCAGTCCTGCGGCGCCTCCGCCAGAATCACCGGCCGGTGACCGAACACCTTGTACCAGTCGCGCTCGACATCGGAGAGCGCCCGTTGCAGAGCTTCCGGCTGGTTTGTCGCCACCAACCACGGCGTATCCGCCGTCAGCTTGAGACTGCCGCCCGGCGCGGTCAGCGCGCTTCCGAGGACCACCACCGCCAATATGATCTGTTTCATCGCTCGCATCCTTTCCAAGGATTGGAAAATTTTCCGCCGGTTTTTCCAAGGTTTGGAACTTTTCGACAAACTTTTGGCGCTACTGGGTTAATGAGGGGAATATTTCGAGCAAAAGGTGAGGATTCAGGTAGGATGCAGGCATGAAAGACACTTCCCTTTATCAGCAGATTCTTGGCGAGACGAGTCCGTGGTCCGTCAGCGAGGTGCAGCTGA
>CAISWQ010000042.1 GCA_903889245.1 uncultured Lentisphaerota bacterium
CTCGGTTTCAGGTTTCAGGTTTCAGGTTTCAGGTTTCGGCTATGGCTGATCTGCTTGTCATAACGGTGCTGCTGCCGCTGGTGATGGCGCTGGCGGGCGTGACGGTCCCGGCGTTTTCCGGCCGGCTGTTCCGCCTGATCGCGCAGTTGACCACCGGCCTGACGCTGCTCGCCAGCCTGGTGCTGTTCGCCGGCCTCGACCGCGCGCAGACCGGCGTGCAGTTCGCCTCCACGCACGACTGGCTTGGCGATATCCTGAAGTTCTCGCTCGGCCTCGATGGCGTCAGCGCGGTGGGCTTCGTGCTGGCGGCGCTGGTCGGGTTCGCGGGTACGCTGCTCGGCCGCGACGTGCAGGTGCGCCAGAAGGAATTCCACCTGCTCTACCTCGTGCTCGTGGGCGGCGCGCTCGGCGCGTTCGCGGTGCGCAACCTGTTCTTCTTCTACTTCTTCATGGAGTTCGAGGTGCTCGTCTCCTACGTGCTGATCGCTGGCTGGGGCCGCGGCGGCCACCCCGAGGATTCCGTCCAGCGCGAGCGCGCCGCCATGCAGCTCTCGCTCTTCGCCTCCGCCGGCGCGCTGCTCGCGCTGCTCGGCATCCTCGCGCTCTTCAGCTTCGCGCCCGGCGCGCTCAACCTCGACCAGCAGGCCGCCGCGCTGCAACAGACGCCGCTCTCCGTCACCGCCGCGAACTGGATCGTGCTGCTGCTCGCGGTCGGCTTCGGGGTTTTGCTCTCCGCGTGGCCGCTGCACATTTGGGCGCCGGCCGCCTACGCCGCCGCGCCGACCCCCGTTGCGATGTTCAGCGCCGGCGTGCTCAAGCAGCTCGCCGCCTACGGCCTGCTACGCCTCGTTCTGCCGCTGCTGCCTGCCGCGAGCGCGCCGCTGTGGAGCCGTACGCTCGCGATCATCGCCGTCATCAACATCCTCTACCTCGGCTGGATCACGCTGCGCCAAACCGACGGCAAGAAACTGATCGCGTGGGCCTCGGTCAGCCACGCCGGCTATCTCCTGCTCGGCCTCGCCGCGCTCACCGGCGTTGGCGCGCAGGGCGTCGCGCTGATGCTCTTCGCCAGCGGCGTCAGCGCCGCGCTGCTCTTCGGCCTGTGGGGCCTGCTCGAGGCGCAGACGAACAAACGCGAGCTGGCCGACTACGGCGGACTCGCGCGCCGCGCGCCGTTCCTCGGCGTCGCCTTCACGATGGCCGTGCTTGCCGCCCTCGGCCTGCCGGGCTTCGCGAATTTCGTCAGCGAGATCCTCGTCCTGTTCGGCGCGTGGCTGCACGGCGAACTGTGGATGCGGCTCGCCGTCGCCGCGGGTGTCTGGGGCCTGGTGCTGACCGCGACCTATTTCCTGCGCGCCGTCCGCACGGTCTGCTTCGGCCCCGTCGCGCCGGCGACCGAGAAACTGTTCGGGCCCAGCGACGCCGAAAAATTCGCCGTCGCGCTGTTGCTGGCGTTCCTGCTCGCCGTGGGCGTCTGGCCGCGCCTCGCCACCGACCTGACGAAGCAAAGTTTTCCAAGCCTTGGAAAAAACAGCCCCGCGCTTTTCCAAGCCTTGGAAAAGTCTGCTCCCGTGGGCGGGGTTTGCAACCCCGCGAACCCAATCACAACTGACGCGGGGTTACAAACCCCGCCCACAACGGCAGCAAAAAACAAAGCTGGGAATCAACCCTGATGGCCTTCTACGTACTCCAGATGGAAATCGCGGTGGTGGTGCTGGCGGTGCTCGGCCTGCTGGCGGGCGCGTTCTGGCCGAAGCACACCAGCCTGATCCGGCGCGGGCTGGCGGAGGGCGCGCTGGTGGTTTTGGTCGCGAGCCTTTTCCTCGTCTTCCCGCAACACCACGCGCTGTTCGGCGGCGCCTATGTGCTCGACCGCTTCGCCATCGTCTTCAAGCAGGTGCTGCTGGGCGCGGCGGCGCTGGTGCTGCTGCTGGCCGACGCGCACGAGCCGCTGCGCAAGCAGGGCGGCACGGAGTTCGCCGCGCTCGTGTTGCTGGCGACCGCGGGCATGATGCTGCTGACCTCGGCCAACGATTTCATCTTCCTGTTCGTCGCGCTGGAACTGGTGACCATCACTTTCTATGTGCTCAACAGCTTCCTGCGCGGCGAGTCGCGCGCGCTGGAGGCGGGCTTGAAATATCTCGTGCTCGGCGCGCTCTCGGCGGGCTTCATGGCCTACGGCCTCGCCTATGTCTTCGGCGCGGCCGATAGCCTGAACTTCGGCGACATCCACCACGCGCTGCACGACGACAAGACTGCGCAGGGCATCTACCTGTTCGGCTTCGCGCTGGTGCTGCTCGGCCTCGGCTTCAAGCTGGCGATGGTGCCGATGCAAATCTGGGCGCCGGATGTCTATCAGGGCGCGCCGACGCCCGCGGCGGCGTTCCTCGCCAGCGGCAGCAAGATCGCCGGCTTCGTCGTCCTGCTGCGGCTGGTCTTCGCCGACGTGTTCCCGCCCGCGTGGGAGGCACAGCCGGTGGTGCTGATGGCGCTCGCCGCGCTCACGCTGCTTTATGGCGCGCTCGGCGGCTTGGCGCAGACCGATGTGAAGCGCCTGCTCGGCTACTCCTCGATCGCCAACGCGGGCTTCCTGCTGCTCGGTATCGCGGCCGGCGGCGACTTCGGCCATGCCGCGGTGATCTACTATCTCGTGCAATATCTGTTCGCCGTCATTGCCGTGTTTGCCGTGTTGACGGTGGTCGCCAACGCACACGACACCGCCGACCGTCACACGCTGATGGGCCTGCACCGCCGCTCGCCGTTGCTCGCGCTGGCGCTGCTGCTGGCGATGCTCTCGCTCGCGGGCGTGCCGCCGCTCGGCGGCGCGCTGGGCAAGTTCTTTGTGCTCGTGGCCACGGTGATGCGCGCGCGGATTGATCCCGCCTTCTACGCACTCGCCGGTGTCGCCATCGTGGGCGCGGTCATCGCGTTGTTCTACTATCTGCGCGTGCTGCGCGGCGCGTGGGCCGATCCCGCGCCCGACGCCGCCGCGCGGATCACCGTGCCGTGGACCGTGCGCGTCGTGCTCTATATCTGCATGGCGGGCATGTTGTTCCTCGGCATCTGGCCGCAGCCCCTGCTGGCGCTGGCGACGCGCTGTCTTCATTGAGTTGACGCTGGAAGAAGACAGGAAATTTATGATTTACGATTTAAGATTTATGTGTCCACGACGACAAAGGACAAGTGACCAATGACGCGTCTATTCTCCATGTTGATAGGTTTGTGGGTCGGGGCTGGTCTGGTTGCGGCGGGGCAGGATGCGCCGCTGGCGGCCATCACCAAGGTCGTCAAGGAAGAGCGGACGGGCGCGGCCAACCCGATGCCGCAGGCCAGCGCGCAACTGCCGAAGTTCTTCGATGACGACGCGCGGCGCGGCGAAACCTTCGCCGTCTATTGGAGCGCCGCCGGGCGCGGCCTGCCGGAGGGCGTGACGGTGATGTTCGAGTACGTGCTGGAGAACGCGCCGGAGGTCCGCGCGCAGCACATCCAGTATGACTTCAAGACCGAGGGCGCGCGCAAGGCGGTGTTCACCATCCCCGAAAAGGATTTCCGCGAGGGCGGCAAGGTCAAGGCCTGGCGCGCCCGCGTCCTGCGCGGCCGCCTGCTCGCGGAGCAGGCCTCGCCCACCTGGGCCGCCGCCACCGAGCGCAAAAAATAGCTGCGGCTTATCCCTCCCAAACTCCATTGTACGCTTGCACAAGTGTGCCATGGCTGCTGTTGGCGGCGGCTGGAATGCGGTATTGACGCGGGGGATTTTTTCCGTAGCATCTCCGCGCCCCTTTGGCGGGATAGCTCAGTTGGCAGAGCAAGGGACTCATAAGCCCTGGGTCGGGGGTTCAATTCCCTCTCCCGCCACCAGTCACTTTCACTCGCACAAATGCCAGGCGGCGAAGCGCGAGCGGGTGTCCCACGTGTTGCCGGCCGACGAGAAGTCGCAGAGCTTCAACTCGCCGCCGGCCGGCAGTTTCAGCGTGAACGCTTTCCAGATGCCCGCCGGCGCGGCCACGGGTTGCAAGGCGGTCGCGGGCAGGGTGGCCGGCACCTGCTTGAGCACAGCGCGGAAATCAACCTCACCCAGCCGCGCGTCGCGCGCCAGCGCCATCGGCCCGCGGAAGAACATGCACGCCTTGTGTTGCGGCAGGGCGTCGGCGTCAGTCACGGTCTTTTGCTGAACGATCTTGTAGGTCTTCGGGTCAAGCTGGATCACGCCCAGCGCGCCCCATTCTTTTCGGTGCCACGCGACGAGCGCCTCATCGGCCGGCGCGCTCACCGGATCAAAGAATTCCGCGCGCACCGGCATCTCGAAGGCGACGCGGACCACGTCGCCCTTCTGCCATGAGCGGCGGATAGCCAGCCATGATTTGTCGCTGCCCGCATCGGTGGTTTTGCCGTTCACCAGCGCGGAGGTCTTCGTACTCCACCATGGTTTGCGGACGAAGAGCGTGAACTCCACCGGCTGCGCGGGATCGAACGCGATTTCCACGGCGCCATCGGCCAGGAAGTCACCCGCGATGCGCAGCGGGACGCGGCCTTTGCCGGGCAGTTCCACCGCACCCGTCGCCGGATTGAACAGGCAGAGATAAAGGCCGTCCTGGTCGGTGAACAGGCTGGTCTCGACCGCCTGGAACCAGCCGCGCGGCAGGTTATCCACGCAGCATTGGTGATGTTTCAGAAAATGCGGATGGGCCGGGACGTGCTCGTGCGTCAGGCGCAGGCGGCGCAGGCCCCACGTGCCGTCCGGCTTCACGCCGCACGGCAGCGCGTTGTAGAGCGTGCGCTCGATCTCGTCGAGGTACGCGGGATTTTTCGTCAGGCGGAACAGGTCGAACGAGAGCCGGTTCCAGTACACGGCGTCGCACAGCTCGGCGACGATGTTGATCAGCCGCCGCGAGCCGACACACTTGTCGTTGAAACTGACCGTGCCGACCGGCGACCGCTCCCACGCCACGAGCTGCCGGTGGATATTTTCCGCGGCGGTCAGGAAATCGCGCTCGCCGGTGAGGCGATAGAGTTCCACCATGCCCTCGACGCAGGAGATGAACTCGTAGCTCTTGGCCCATTTCTCCGGCTCGGGGAACCACGTGTGCAGCGGCTGGCCCGCGAGCCCCTTGCGCAGCACGTCCGGCAGCCCGGCCGGATGCTGCGTCCACTGCTGGACGATGTAACGCGCATAGTCGAGGAAGCGCGGCTCGCCCGAGGCGCGGTAGAGCATCAACAGCGGCGTCAGGATCGAGTCGCTCGGCAAGCCGTAGAAGTTGCCGGTCTCGCAGATCGGCATGTGGCCGGGGCCGACCTCGCTGCGCAGGTGGTCCATGAACCTTTCTGCCGCCGGCAGGATGGGCGGTTCATCGCCGAGCAGGTCGCGCGCCTCCAGCAGGCCCCAGAGCGTGTACTTCCGGCTCCAGACATTCCAGGTGTTGCCGCGGAAGAAATCGGAGTGCTTGTAGGTGCCGAGATAGCCGTTGGCCTCCTGCGCGGAAAGCAGGCCGCGCGCCGCCTGCGCCAGCCGCTGCTTCAGCCCGGCCGACTGGTAATAGCGCTGCGCCGCCAGCGCCGCGAGCGTGTACTTGCCCCAGAACTCGCCGCGCCAGACACCCTGCTTCGGAAATTTTTCGTCGTCCTGCCGCAGCCGGAACGCGTCCTCGGTTTCGGGATAAAATTTCTGCCACGCCTCGGCGTCGAGGATGCGGGCCTTGGCCATGGTGTCGAGGCGCGCGCCCAAATGGCCCTCCCAGCGCAGCGCGCCGAGCGGCACGGGGCTGACGCAATCCTGCACCTGGTCCGCCACCGGCGCCGCATGGGCGTAGATCGCGAAGGAGAAAACGAACACCAACCTGGTCAGTGGTTTCATAGGGCCTTTCCGCGCGGCGTACCTGCCCGCGCCGCCAACCTAGCGGTTGCCCGTACGGCGGGTCAAGACTGCGCTGGCCGCCACCCGCCGCGGCTCCCAATTCTCACACCTTTATAGGTGTGAGAATTTGATTTTCCAAGGATTGGACCGGGAGCGGGCCGGGTTCCCCTGGGTCTGGGAAAGTTCGTCACCCGGTAGTCCTCGGTCTGGAAAACGGCGGTTGCTTTTTTCCAAGCCTTGGAACAAGCTCCCGCCGCATTTTTTCCCGCGCACGCAGGAATAAGTGAACACCGGCGCCGCCGGGGCTGTCTGAACCCCGCAACCGCCATTGCAAAGGATGCCCGTGATGAAACTGAAACTCGGTCCCGCCCTGCTGCTCTCGGCCGCCTGCTGGACCGGTCTGCCCGCCGCCCCGGCCGCCCCCGATATCCTGAACCAGGAGGTCGTGGATCGCGCCGTCAACCAGATGTATAAATCGCTCGTGCGGATCATGGTGGTGATGGAGGCGCCGCGCAGCGGCCGGCTGGAAAAAAATCTGGGCGCGGGCAGCGGCGCGATCATCTCGGAGAAGGGTTACATCATCACCAACCACCACGTCGCGGGGCGCGGCAAGCGGCTGATCTGCCGGATGTGGGACGGCGAGGAGGTCGAGTCGCGGCTCGTCGCGACCGATCCGCTGACGGATATCGCGATCGTCCAGCTCGACCTTGCCAAGCGCAAGGACAAGGAGCCGCTGCACGTCGCAAAGTTCGGCGCTTCCGACAAGCTGAAGATCGGCGACGTGGTCCTGGCGATGGGCTGCCCGGCGGCCGTTTCGCAGTCGGTGACGAAAGGGATCGTCAGCAATACGCAGCTCATGCTGCCGGCGTTCCTCGGCGGCGACCTGCGCGAGGAAGGCGAGCAGGTCGGCTCGGTCGTGCGCTGGATCGGGCACGATGCGGTGATTTTCCCCGGCAACAGCGGCGGGCCGCTGGTGAACCTCGCGGGCGAAATCGTCGGCGTCAACGAGATCGGGCTGGGCTCGCTCGGCGGCGCGATTCCGAGCGCGATCGCGCAGGATGTGGCGCAGCAACTCATCGGGTCCGGCCGCGTACAGCGGAGCTGGACGGGCATCGAGGGCCAGGCGCGGCCGAAGAACCTCGGTGTCGAGCGCGGCGTGCTCGTCGGCGGCGTGCTGCCGGATTCGCCCGCGCTGGCGGCGGGCCTTGCCGCCGGCGACGTGCTGGTGAAATATGACGGCGTCGCGGTGGATGCGCGCATCAACGAGGACCTGCCCGCGTTCAACCGGCTGCTGCTCTCGACGCCGGTCGGCAAAAAGGTCGAGGCTGTTGCGCTGCGCGAGGGGAAGGAAAAGACGTTCGCGTTCACGACGCGCGTGCGCGGCAAGGCGTGGGCCGACGAGGTCGAGTTCAAGGAGTGGGGCATGGTCGTGCGCAACCTGACGCTGCTCGCGGCGATCGAGCGGCAGCGGCCGGATACGAACGGCGTGCTCGTCGCGTCGGTCGGCCTCGCGAGCGCGGTGACGGACGCGAAGCCGGCGATCCGCGAGGGCTGCATCCTGCTGGAAGTCGCCGGCCAGCCGGTCCGTTCCGCCGCCGAGTTACGCAAGGTGACCAACGACCAGCTCAAGGGTGTCGAGGGCACGAAGCCCGTGCTGGTGAAATTCGACCAGGGCAAGCGCCAGCTCTTGACGGTCGTGAAGATCGGCAAGGAGCAGAAGAAGCCCGACGTGGAGCCGGCGCGCAAGCCGGGCCTCTCGACGGAATTCCAGGCGTTGAGCCCGGACCTCGCCGAGGCGCTGGGCCTCAAGGGCCGGAGCGGCGCGCTCGTGACGCTGGTCTATCGCGGCCACAACGCCGCGCGCGCGGGCCTGAAGCAGGGCGACATCCTCCTGAAGCTCGACGGCGAGCCGGTCAAGTGCGAGCGGCCGGAGGACGTGGATGATCTCTACGCGCAGGTCCGGCGTTACCGCATCGGCAAGGAAATCCCGCTGGAGATTCTGCGCGAGGGCCAGGCGCAGACGATCAGCCTCAAGCTCGAGGAGGATTTGAGCACCTCCGAGGAACGCGATCCTTATAAGGACGACGTTTTCGATCTGACGGTGGAGAAGCTGACCGAGCTCGAACGCATCATGCGCGACCTGCCGGCGGACCTCAAGGCGGTGAAGATCGCGTCGGTGGAAACCGGCGGGTGGGCGCAGCTCGCCAGCATCGGCGGCGGCGACGTGCTCCTCGCGATTGATGGCACGACCACCGCCGATGTCGCGACCGCGAAGAAGCTGCTCAAGCAGGCCGCGGCCAACAAGGCCAAGCGCGTCGTGTTCTTCCTGCGGCGCGGCATCCACACGTTCTTTGCCGAGGTCGAGCCCGACTGGTCCAACGGCAACAATGCCGGGAAAAAGAAAGCCGCGAAGAAGTGAGCGATTTCCAAGGCTTGGAAAAGTTGGGGCCGATTTTTCCAAGCCTTGGAAAAATTCGATGAAGGAGTGAGAAGCCATGAAGCTGAAACTGTTGCTCTGCGGCGCGTTCCTCTCCACTGTGGCGGCGCGCGCCGAGCTGCCGCCCGCCACCGTCAAGGCGATCCACGACGCCAACCAGGATTCCGTGCTCATGTTGAGCGGCACGCTCAAATATGAGGCGCAGAAGCTGCGCGAGCTGACGGTCGAGGGGCCCGCCACCGTGGTGGATGCCAAGGGCCTGCTGATCACATCCTATAGCATCGTGCGCCTGCCGATGGGCGCGCGCAAAACGGAGATTCGCGAGTCCACGCTCAAGGTCAAGCTGCCGTCCGGCGCCGAACTGCCGGTGCGCGTGGTGCTGACCGATGCCGACCTCGGCGCGGTCCTGCTCGTGCCGGAAAATCCCGCCGCCGTGCCAGCCGGCGCTTTCAAACCGGTCAAGTGGGACACCGCCGCCAAGGCGCAGCCGATGGACCCGGTCGTCATCGTCGGGCGCACCGAGAAAAATTACGGCGGACTGCCGGATGCCGCGCCGGGCAAGATCAACGCCGTGGACCGCAAGCCGCGCCTGCTCTATACCTGCGCGCTGCTCGCCAGCGGCGATGGCGAGGCCGCGTTCGACAAGGACGGCAAGCTGTTCGGCATCGGTATCGGCCCGCAGACCATCGTCGCCGCGGAGGAGTTGCCGGACCTCTTTGACCAGGCGCGCCGCGCCGCCGCGAAGAAACCGACGGCGGACAAGGAGTGAGCATGAAAAACTTTTTCAAGAACCTGGCTGTCAGCTTGTGCGTGGTCGGTTTACTCGCGGGCTGCGTCACGCCGCCGCGCGGCACAGCGGGCGCGTCGTCGGCCGCCAAGGCGCGCGACCTGACGGCCAAATATCAGGACGCCATCGTCAGCGTCTCCGGCACACTCAAGGTCAGCATGACCATCCGTAACATGGGCATGAGCCAGACCGAGGAGACGCCGGTGGAGGCCTTTGGAACGGTGGTGGATCCTTCCGGCCTCGTCATCTGCGGCACGCTGATGCTCGACCCGGTCGGCAGCGTCATCCGCAGTCCGCTGCGCCTCCAGCAGGGCGACCAGACGATCGAGATTGACATGAAGTCGAACCTCGACAACCTCCGCCTCCTGCTGGCCGACAAGACCGAGGTGCCCATGCGCATCGCCGCGCGCGATGACGATCTCGGCCTCGCCGTGCTCGCGCCCGTGGCGAAGGCCGGTGCCAAGCTGCCGGTGTTCACCGCCATCCCGTTGGCCCAGGAGGAAACACCGCAGTGCTACGCCTCCTATTTCGTGTTTGGCCGCGCCGGCGAAATTTTCCAGCGCGCCATCCTGCTCGGGCGCGGCATGCCGGTGAACACGCTGGCCAAGCCGCGGCCGTGCCACACCTTCCTGACGGCGATGATGCCGGTGGGTATGCCGGTGTTCTCCGGCGAGGGCCGGCTGGTCGGCATCGGCGGGCTGCTCTTCCGCAAACCCGACTTGGAGCATCCCGAGACGATGGAGAAAAATCATCCGCTGCCCTGCCTCTATCCCGTGGCCGAGGTGCGCGAACTGGTGACGCGGGCGCAGAAAGCCGGCGCGAAAACCACTGCTGCGGACAAGCCCGCGCCGCCGACCGCGGCCACCCTTGGCGAGCCCACCCCGGAGCAGGCGCGCGCGCTGATCGCCGCCCAGCAGAACGCCATCGTCAGCTTGCGCGGCACCGTCAAATACACCGATGGCGCCAACCCGCGCGTGCAGGAGGAGCGGATCGAGTGCGTCGCCACCTTTGTGAACGCCGAGGGCTTTGCCGTGTGCGGCAGCGGCGGCCGCGCCGTCAACCGCAAATATCAGGAGCAACGCCTAAACTTTGTGCTCAACGATGGCACCGAGGTCCCTGCCCGTATCGTCGTGCAGGATGACGACCTCGCCCTGACTGTGCTGATGCCCGCGCCCGCTGCCGGCGTGGCCGTTCCCAAGCTGCCGTTCGTGCCCTTGCAAACGAGTGTGCGTGCCGGTTTGTTCGATGACGTGCTCACCATCAGCCGCCTTGACCAGCGGCGGCACTTCACGCCCACCGCCGACACCGGCAAGATTACCGGCCTCGTCATGCAGCCGCGCCCCTTCTATCTGATTGATGGCAATATCGGTGGCCGCAACGCGCTCGGCGCGCCGACCTTCCTTGCCGATGGCCGCCTGTTGGGCCTGCTCGCCATGACGCCGCAGAAACGGCAGCAACGCCCACGTGCCGCCGGTGCGCTGCAGTCGGAGATCAACGTACAGCAGGAGTTTGTTCGCGTCGTACCTGCTGCCGCCATCGCCGACCTTGTCGAACAGGGCCGCCAAGCCGCCGCCAAAAAATAAAAAGGGCACACCGCGGTATAGCGCGCATCCTTCCCCAGCCAAGCAGCCCAAAGAGGCGTTCAGAAGCGGCCATAGCCCATGGGGCAAATTCGCACACCTTTACAGGTGTGCGAATTTGGGGTAAAAGCGCTGCCGCACATAGGAGCGCAATATGCAATTGATCGTCAGTGCCTGCCGGACCCTCGCCAACCGTCTGCGGTTGCGCCTGCTGCGGGTTATCCATGACAAACCGGGGCAGCCCGTTCATGTCCTGGCGGCCGCCGTAAAGCAGCCGCCAGATGCGGTTTCGCACCAGTTGAAGCTGCTCTGCGACTACCAATTTGCCCGGGCCGCGCCGAGCGGCCGGCGGGTGTTCTATCATCCGGTCGCATCGGGCGCAACGAGCCATCCCTTCTTGCGGGGACTGAGGGAACTGCTTGACGAGGCTTTATTGGCTGCCTGGAAAATTCGTACACCTGATAAGGTGTGCGAATTTGAAACTGGGCGCTGGGATGACAGCTTGCTGAAATTATTCACCACCTATACGCATCTGCGGCGGTTATTGATCTTGCGACTGCTTGATTCCCACGGCGCAGTGACGATCGCCAGTGTGTCCGAGCAGATTGGCATGTCGCCAGATGCCGCCTACCGCCATCTGGACAAGCTGCGCCGCCGCGGTGTGGTGGCAAGCAGCGGAACGCATCCGGTGTACTGGAGCGTGGTTCCCGTCACAGGGGCCGCCCTACGGCAGCGACTGCTCGCCTGCGTGCTGCGCGAGCTGCAACGCTCACAGACCGCTGTGGGCAAATTCGCACACCTATAAAGGTGTGCGAATTTGGCGGGAGCCTCCAATGGACGATAGGGAGAGGTCTGCGCAGAGGAGCAACATGAAAATTTCTGTCCGCAAAATGGGCCTGATGCTGCTGGCGTTGGGGGCCTTGGCGGCGGCGGGGGTGTGGGGAGCCGGCGCAATGATCCGGAAGGCGGCGGAAGGGCGGACCTATGCGGAGGTCGCGGCGGTACCGGCGCGCAAGGTGGGACTTGTGTTGGGCTGCGGCAGCAAATTGGCGGACGGACGGCGCAATCTTTTCTTTGAACACCGCGTGCAGGCGGCGGCGGAACTCTTCCGCGCCGGCAAGGTCCGCTACCTGATCGTCAGCGGCGATAACCACATCCGCACCTACGACGAAGCCACCGACATGCGCGACGCGCTCGTCCGCCGCGGCGTGCCGGCGGAACGGATTCAATGCGACTACGCCGGCTTCCGTACCTTCGATTCGGTCGTCCGCGCGAAGGAGGTGTTCTGCGAATCGGAATTGATCGTGATCTCGCAGCAGTTCCACAACGAGCGCGCGATCTTCATCGGGCGGCACAAGGGCCTCGACCTGCTCGGCTTCAATGCGCGGGAGGTCGGCGGCCACGATGGTTTCCTGGTGCGTTGCCGCGAAGTGCTGGCGCGCGTGCGGACAGTACTCGATGTCTATGTGCTGCCGACGCGCCCGCATTTTCTGGGTCCGAAAATCCAGATCGGGTAGGCAGCGTTCCAAGGATTGGAAGACGGCGACCCCGCTTTTTCCAAGGCTTGGAAAAAGGTTGCGCGGTTTTTCCAAACCTTGGACACTCCCGCGCGGCGTTTTCCAAGCCTTGGAAAAATGAAGAACGGGCTGAAATATTTTCTGGCGGGCGGCGCGCTGCTGCTGGCGGCGCGGGCCGAGGCGCCCGACCCGGCGGCGGTCGCGGAGCTGCGCGCGGCGGGCGTCGAGCAACTGGTCTTCGTCAAGCGGCTCACTTACAGCGCCAATCACTACTACACCGAGTTCATCAACAGCGCGTGGACGCCCGGCGGCAATCTCTGCGTGCTTGATCTGAAAAGCGGCAGAGTGCGCGACCTGCTGCCGCAGATGACCAATGGCGTGTTCGAGCGGTTCGATGTTTCGTTCGACGCGAAGAAAATCGTCTTCGCGTGGAAGCGCGCCGCGCAGGAAGGCTACCGCCTCTTTGAGGTCGGTGTGGACGGCCGGCACCTGCGGCAATTGACCTTCCCGCCGACGAACGAGGCGGAGTTGCAGCGCGACTACCGCGTCTTCCCGCACTATCACCATGGCTCCGACGACATGCAGCCGTGTTACCTGCCGGACGGCGGCATCGCGTTCATCTCGACGCGCTGCCAATATGGGATTTTGTGCGACGCACCCGACGATTTCACGACGACCGTGCTCTACCGGATGGACGGCGATGGGAAGAATCTCCAAAAGTTGAGCAACAGCTCGGTCAGCGAGGCCGCGCCGGTGATGTTGCCCGACGGGCGGCTGATGTACACGCGCTGGGAATACGTGGACAAGGGCGCGGTCAGCGTGAAGTGCCTGTGGGCGATGCGGCCCGATGGCACGGCGTCGCAGGAGATCTACGGCAACGACCTCGCGCTACCGCCGACGCTGCTTTATGGGCGGCCGATCCCCGACGCGGCGAACCAGTTTGTTGTCCTCGGTACGCCACACTGCCCGCAGAATGGCGTCGGCACGGTCATCCGGCTCGACATGGCCAAGCCGATCCGCACGCGCGAGCCGATGACCTACCTCACCGCTGACGTGGACATCCGCGCCGAGGCGGGCTTTGCCTTCCGCGAGGACGGCGGCGACTGGAAGCGGGACCACGAAGGCCGCGGGCGGTTGTTCAAGGATCCGTATCCGCTTTCGCCGGAGAAATTCCTCGTCGCGCATAAGCCGGCGGGCGCGAAGTGGAACGCGCCGAAGGGCTACGGGCTCTACCTGCTCGACGAACGCGGCGCGGTGCGGCCGATCTATCGCGACAACGGGATTTCCTGCTGGCTGCCGTATCCGCTGAAGCCGCGCGTCAAGCCGCCGGTGCTCGCGACGCCGCGCGAGGCCGCGCGCGCCCGGGCCGGCGAGGCCGTCTGCATGGTCAGCGATGTCTATCACGGGCTGGAAAAGGTGGACCGCGGCACGATCAAGTGGCTGCGGATTCTGGAGCAGGTGCCGCGGCCGTGGGCCGCGCGCCGGCGCTGGGCGGGCGACGAATATGACCAGCAGCACGTCTGCCTCACGAAGGACACGCACCTCGGCCTGAAGGTGCAGCATGGCATCGTGCCGGTGGAGGAGGATGGTTCCGCGCACTTCATCGTGCCCGCCGGCCGCAACATTTTCTTCCAGGCGCTCGACGCGCGCTGTATGGCGGTGCAGACCGAGCGGACGTTCGTCAACTACATGCCCGGCGAGACGCGCAGTTGCATCGGCTGCCACGAGACGCCGCGCGACGCCGCGCGCAGCCACGGCCACAGCGCGCCGCTCGCCTTCGCCCGCCCTCCCTCCGTGCCCGGCCCGCAGCCGGGCGAGACTGCCGCGCGCAAAGTGCTGCACTATCCCACCGAAGTGCAGAAGGTGTTTGACGACCACTGCGTCCGCTGTCACGCCGGCGATGAACCCGCCGGCGAGTTGAGCCTCGAGAACACCCTGACCGAGCGCTTCAACGTCTCCTACGAGCAACTGATCCCCGAACGCCGGCGCGGCGCGCGCAACCGCGACCGCGGCCTGCTCGGTCCGGTGATCGGCGAGAACCATCCGAAGACCGGCAACGTGGACTATCTGCCCGCGCGCAGCCTCGGTTCGCACGCCAGCATCCTCGTCGCCATGTTCAGCGAGGGCTGGGTGGAGCTGGCCGACGACACCGCCGCCGAGCGCGCCAAGAAACTCGCCAAGCTGCACCAGCGGATTCATCTGCCGCCGGAGAGCCTGCTAAAAATATCCAACTGGGTGGACACCAACGGCCAGTTCTACGGCAGTTACTGGGGCCGCCGCAACCTGCGTTACCGCGACCTGCCCGACTTCCGTCCCGCGCCGACCTTCGCGGAAGCCATCAGCCCGTTTCCGCCGACCAAGTAGCCGTGGGGCGCGGGTGCCAAGAAAGGCTGTTTTCCCGGAAAGACAGAGGACCCTGCTGCCACAACCCAAGAGGGCCGGCCCGCCCTATTCCGGCACAGGTGCGGTACGACTGACGTTCAGGTCACGGATTAACCCATCCTCAATGCCGTAAATCCAGCCATGGATGGCGAACACCTGTCCGCGTGCCCAAGCATCGCGTGCCACGGTGGTGCGCGCAACATTAGTCACCTGCTCGATCACGTTCAATTCACACAACCGATTCACCCGGGTCTGGTCATCCGGCAGGGCGGCCAGTTCGGCGGTGTTGCGCAAATGAATGTCGCCAATGTGCCGCAGCCAGTTATCAATCAGCCCATGCGGGTGCTCCTCGATGGCGGCCTTGATGCCGCCGCAGCCGTAATGCCCGCAAACGATGACATGCTTCACGTGCAACACGTCGAGCGCATATTGCAGCACCGAGAGGCAGTTCATGTCGGAGTGCACGACGATATTGGCGACGTTGCGATGGACAAAGAGCTCACCCGGCAGCAAGCCGACGATTTCATTGGCCGGGACACGGCTATCGGAGCAGCCGATCCAGAGGTATTCCGGGGCCTGCTGCGCGGCCAGCTTGTGGAAAAAGCGCGGATGCCGCTGCTTGATGTCTTCGGCCCAGGCGCGGTTGTTGGCGAACAACGTCGCGAGCGATTTCATGGCGGTGACTCTACACCGTTTCCAGGGATTGGAAAGCCGCAAGGCATTTTTTCCAAGCCTTGGAACCGCGGAGTTTGGCATTGCGACGGGCGCAGGTTCATGGCACAAAGCCGCCCACGCCGCGACGAAAGGAAACCGATGATGAAGCGCCGGACATTTCTCAAGCAGGCCGCCGCCACAGCGTTCGCCTGCCAGTTCATTCCGCGCCAGGTGCTCGGCGCGCCGGGCGTCACGCCGCCGAGCCGCAAACTGAACCTCGCCGTCATCGGCTGCGGCGGACAGGGCGGCAGTGACCTGGGCAACATGGCCGAGGAAAACATCGTCGCACTCTGCGACGTGGATGACCGCCGCGCCGCGGACACCTTTAAGCGCTTCCCGCAGGCAAAACGCTTCAAGGATTTCCGCAAGATGCTCGACGCGATGAGCAGCCAGCTCGACTGCGTCCTCGTCGGCACGCCGGACCACACACACGCGGTCGCGGCGATGGCGGCGATGAAACATGGCAAGCACGTCTTCTGCGAGAAGCCGCTCGCGCATTCCGTCGGCGAACTGCGTGCGCTGCGCCAGGAAGCGGCGGCGCGCAAGCTGATCACGCAGGTCGGCAACCAGGGGCATTCGAGCGACTCGATCCGCAACCTCGTCGAGTGGGTGCAGGCTGGCGCGCTCGGCAACGTCACGGAGGTTCACGCCGGTTGCGGCATCTTCCGCGACACCTACTGCCGCATCAACCGCCTGTCCGCGATCCAAAGCGAGCGGCCGCCGGTGCCGGCGGAGCTGGATTGGGACTTGTGGCAGGGACCGGTCGCCGCGCGGCCCTATCACAACGACTACCTGCCGTGGAACTGGCGCGGCTGGCTGCCCTATGGCGGTGGCGCGCTCGGCGACTGGGTCTGCCACGTGATGGACCCGACCTTCTGGGCGCTCGACCTCGACATGCCGAAGAGCATCGTTGCCGAGGTGGATGACTTTGATCCCGTGAAGCACGCCGACTGCTATCCTCCTGGCGCGCAGGTCACCATGGAATTCGCGGCCAAGGGTAAGCGCGGGCCGGTGAAGCTCGTGTGGTTTGACGGCAAGCGTTCTATTCCGCGGCCGGCCGAGTTGGAAAAGGAACGCAAGATGGAGGAGGTCGGCGCGGTGCTGATCGGCGACCGCGGCAAGATCATGCACGGCTCGCACGGCGCGGGCGGCTGCCGGCTGATCCCGGAGGCCGCGATGCGGGCCTACCAGCGGCCGGAGAAGACCATCCCGCGCTGCCGCGAGGGCCACTACAAAAACTGGCTCAACGCCATCCGCGACGGCAAACCAGCCAGCTCACCATTTGAGTACGGCGGACGGCTCTCGGAACTCGGCCTGCTCGGCGTGATCGCCATCCGGCTCGCGGGCGAGAAGCTGCTCTACGACGAACAGGCCATGCGCTTCACCAACAACAGCGCCGCGAACGCGCTGCTCGCGCCGCCCTACCGCGCTGGCTGGACGCTGTAGCCGTTCCAAGCCTTGGAAAAACCGGAACGAAATTTCCCAAGGTTTGGAAAAAATGAGGAGGAATTTTCCAAGCCTGGGAAACCGTCAGGCGCGCCACGGGCGGGCGCGCGGCTGGAGCTTGGCGAGGGCGTCGCGCGTGATCTGGCAGTCCTCGACCACGTCGAAATCGAACATGCCGCAGAGCGCGAAGTCGGCGCCGCTCTTGAAGGCGTAGGGGATCGCGTCCTGCGGCGGGATCGCGCCGGCGGCCATGATCTTGAAGGCGATCCACGGTTTGGTCACGGTCTGCATGAAGGCGATGGTCTCCTCCGGGTTGCGGCACCAGTAGCCGGGGACTTCCGTCGTGGACTTCACCGCCTCGCCGGCGCGCGGGGCGGTGGGATATTTGTGGTGGTGCAGCGTCTTGATGTAGAAATCCACCGGCCACTTTTGTTCCTCGACGAGCTGGATGGTCTGCAATTCGTGCGCGCCGAGGCCGCACGGCAGGCCGAGGCCCTTGGCGACATCGAGCGCGCGGCGCATCACGTCCATTCTCTTCTCGCGGAAGTAGCGGTCGGCCTGCTCGCCCCAGAGATAGACGGCCTCGGAGCCGAAGTCGGCGATCTTCTGCAGGTCCTCGCGGTAATGCGCGAGGTCCTCGATGTTGCTGGTGCAGTAGAGGATGGTCTGGATTTTGCCGCCGTTCTTGCGGTGGTCGCCGAGCGTCAGCATCACGGAGGGCGTGACGTTGACCGAGAGGGTGTTGATGCCGCTGGCCTCGGCCAGCTCGATGGTCTCGCGCACCTTCGCGTCCGTGTTGTAGGACTTGACGAGCTTGTTGATGTAGCGGAGGTCGCGGCCGTGCTGGTAGCGCGTCAGCAGATTGCCGCCGAGGATCAGGCGGGTGACGTTGAACTCGCCGAGCTTGCCGGTGGGCAACAACGGCTGCGGGGCTGGCTGGGCGGCGGGGGCCTTGGTTTCCTCGGCGCGCGCGGCGCCGGCGGCGGTCAGGCCCGTGGCGGCGAGCAGGGAACCGCGGATGAACGACCGGCGATTCAGCGACTGTTTCATGGTTGCTCCTCGTGCAGTTCCAGCCCAACGCAACACGGTCGGGATGGCGGAGGGGGAGGGATTTGAACCCCCGGAGCCCGTTAAAGAGCTCTCACGATTTCGAGTCGTGCGCCTTAAACCACTCAGCCACCCCTCCGGGATGACCGGCGCGGAAGATAGCGGCTTGCCGCAGCCGGCGCAACCCCGGAATCGGCTCCGCCCCTCACCTAAAACTCACCGTATTTTCCGCTTGCGCGGGGGGATTTCGCGGCTACACTACCGCGCCCTTTGCAGGCTCGTCACGAGTTTGGCGCCACTGTGGCGCCCCAATTTTCCTCGTTCGGGTTCACGCAAGCAACGCAAGAAAGGCAGTGGTCTGGTTATGGCTCGGCAGTTTCCGTTGGAACACGTGCGCAACATCGGCATCATGGCGCACATTGACGCAGGCAAGACGACCTGCAGTGAGCGCATTCTTTTCTTCGCCGGCAAAACCCACAAGCTGGGCGAGGTCCATGATGGCACGACCGTCCTCGACTGGATGCCGCAGGAACGCGAGCGCGGCATCACCATCACCTCGGCCGCGACCTCGCTGGAGTGGGCCGGCCACCAGATTTCGCTGATTGACACCCCAGGCCATGTGGACTTCACGGTCGAGGTCGAGCGCAGCTTGCGCGTGCTCGATGGCGCGATCGCGCTGTTCTGCGCCGTCGGCGGCGTCGAGCCGCAGTCGGAGCAGGTCTGGCACCAGAGCGAGAAGTACAACGTGCCGAAGCTGGCGTTCATCAACAAGATGGACCGCACCGGCGCGGACTTCTTCGGCGTGCTCGAACAGATCCAGAAGGAACTCGGCGCCAACGCCGTCCCGGTCGTCGTGCCCATCGGCAAGGAAGAGCAGTTCAAGGGCATCATTGACCTGATCAAGATGAAGGCCATCGTCTATGACGAGGAGTCCGAGGGCCGCATCTATCACGAGGAAGCCATCCCCGCCGACAAGCTGGAGAAGGCGAAGAAGTGGCGCGCTTTCCTCGTCGAGAAGTGCGCCGAGCAGTGCGATACGCTGCTGGAGAAGTTCGTCGAGACCGGCGACCTGACCGAGGCGGAGATGTGGGACGTGCTGCGCCGCGCGACCGTCGCGCGCCGCGTGGTGCCGGTGTATTGCGGCGCCGCCTTCAAGAACAAGGGCGTCCAGCAACTGCTCGATGGCGTCGTGAAGCTGTTGCCCGCGCCCAACCAGATTCCCTCCATCATCTGCTCCAACGACCCGAACAACACGCGCGCGGTCGCCGACGACGTGCCGTTCTCCGGCCTGGCGTTCAAAATCATGGCCGACAAACATATCGGCAAGCTGACCTACGTCCGCATCTACTCCGGCACGTTGCACGCCGGCGATAACATCCTCAACAGTTCGCGCGACAAGATGCAGCGCGTCGGCCGCATCCTGCGCATGCACGCCAACCGGCAGGAGCCGCTCGAGGAAGCGCACGCCGGCGACATCGTCGCCGTGGTCGGGTTGAGCGAGACCAAGACCGGCGACACGATCTGTGACTCCGACAATCCCATCCACCTGATGCCGATCGAGTTCCCGACGCCGGTCGTCTCGATCTCCATCGCGCCGGAATCCAAGGGCGATAACGAGCGCCTTGGCGAGGCGCTGCACCGGCTCGCCGATGAGGATCCGACGTTCACGGTCGCCTTCGACCAGGAGACCAGCGAGACGATCATCTCCGGCATGGGCGAGCTGCACCTCGAAATCATCGTGGACCGCCTCAAGCGCGAGTTCAACGTCACCGCCAAGGTCGGCCGCCCGGAGGTCGCCTATCGCGAGACCGCGACCAATGGCGTCGAGGGCCAGTACAAGCACGTCAAGCAATCGGGCGGCCGCGGCCAGTTCGCCGATGTCTGCCTGCGCCTCGAGCCGACCGGTTCGGGCACCGGCTTCGAGTTCGTCAACGATGTGGTCGGCGGCCACATTCCGCAGAACTTCATCCCGTCGGTCGAGAAGGGCGTGGTCAAGGCGATGCACCACGGCCCGTTTGCGGGCTACCCGGTCGTGGATATGAGGGTCACGCTCTACGACGGCAGCTATCACGAGGTGGACTCGAACGACTTCGCCTTCCAGGAGGCGGCGCGCGCCGGCTTCAAGATGCTGTTCCTGAGGGCCCACCCGACGCTGCTCGAGCCCGTGATGTCCGTCGAGGTCGTCACGCCCGAGGAGTTCATGGGTCCCGTCTCCAGCTCGATCTGCCAGCGCCGCGGCCGCATCGAGACGATGGAGGCCAAAGGCGACTTCCGCATCGTCAGCGGTCTCGTGCCGCTGGCCGAGATGTTCGGCTATGCCAACGCGCTCCGCACCGCGACGCAGGGCCGCGCCTCGTTCTCCATGGTGTTCGAGCACTATGAGCCCGTGCCGTTCGCCATCATCGAGGAGATCGTCAAGCGCCGCCGCGAGCAGAACAAGATTCGATAATCACATTCATGAGCCTACTTGACATGTTGCTGGGTCCACGGCTGCCGCAAATCACGGCGGATGATTTGCTGGGGCGGTTGAATTCCGCGCAACCGCCGGTGCTGCTCGACGTCCGCTCCACGGTCGAATATGCCGGTGGCCACATCGCCGGAGCCATCAACATTCCGCACGAGCAGTTGCCGGCGCGGGCTGCCGAACTGATGGCGCATAAGGATCGCGACATTGTCATCTACTGCCGTAGTGGTGTGCGCGCCGGCCATGCCGCCCGTGCGCTCCAGAAAAGCGGCTTCCTCCGGCTCGCGCTCTTGAGCGGTCATATCCAAGGCTGGCATGCCGGTGGTCGGCCCATCCATCGCCATCACTGATCGCAACCTTGGTGCTGCCGGCGCGCCACGCCCCCAGCCTGAAAGAACGCTCGCACCATGGTGGGGCCGGCACACCCGTCCTTCCCGTGTTCCTTTGGGCGGGCTGGTGGGATTTGGCTTGTCGGGCTGCGCGGCGGCGGTTATGCAGGGCGCATGAACACGAGCGTGCTGGCGGTCATCATGGTCCTGGCCCTGTTCGGGGTGCGGGAGAGCGGCGATATTTTTGTGGGGCCGAGCGGCAACGATGCGGACTCGGGCCGGCATAACCATCCGGTGGCCTCGCTCGCGGCGGCGCGCGATGCGGCGCGCAAGCTGCCCAAGCCGGCGCGCATCATCATCGCCGACGGCCGCTACGAGCTTGCCGCGCCGCTCGTGCTGACACCGGAGGACAGCGGTCTGTCGTTCGAGGCCGGACCGGACGCGCATCCGGTGATCAGCGGCGGGAAAACCATCACGGGCTGGCAGCCGGCGGCAAACGGGCTGTGGCAGACGCGCCTCCCGGAAGTCGCGGAGGGCAAACTCTATTTCGAGCAGCTCACGGTCAACGGCCAGCGTGCGGTGCGTGCGCGGACGCCGAACAAGTTCTGGTTCTATACGCGCTCCGTCCGCGAGGAGTCGCTGGACGCCGTCAAGAAAACCGGCCCGAAGGCGCGGCCGGGCAAGGCGCGGCAGACAGTGGGGCTCCAGCCCGCCGATTACGCCACCATCGCCAACCTGACGCCGGCGGAACTGAAGGATGTCAATTTCGTCGCGCTGCACAAGTGGGACAACACGCGGCGGTTCCTCGAGGGGTTGCTCCCGGACGAGCAGGCGGTGACGACGACCGGCGGCGGCATGAAGCCGTGGAATTCCTGGGGCCGCAACACGCCGTGCTATTTCGAGAATTTCCGCGCCGCGCTCGATGAGCCGGGTGAGTGGTTCCTCGCACGCGATGGCGTGCTCTCCTATCTGCCGCGGCCGGGCGAGGACATGACGAAGGCCGTGGTCGTCGCGCCGGTCGCGGAGAAGCTCGTCGTCATTCAGGGCGATGTCGCGGCGGGCAGGTTCGTCGAGAACGTGCACTTCCGCGGGCTGACGCTCCGCGACGCGGCATGGCGGATGCCGCCGGGCGGCTTTGAGCCGGCGCAGGCGGCGGCGGGCGTGGAGGCGGCGGTGCAGGTGGATGGCGCGCGACGGGTGACGTTCGAGAACTGCGAGCTCGCGCACGTCGGCGCGTACGCGCTCTGGTTCCGGCAGGGCTGCCAGGACGACGCGGTCCGCCGTTGCCACATCCACGACTTCGGCGCGGGCGGCGTCCGCCTCGGCGAGGCGCGCATCACGCACAACGCGAACGAGACCACGCAGCGCGTCACGGTGGATAACAACATCATCCGCCACGGTGGCTACACGCTGCCGTGCGCGGTCGGCTTGTGGGTGGGCCAGAGCGGCGAGAACACGGTGACGCACAATGAGATCGCCGACCTGTTTTATACCGGCATCAGCGCCGGCTGGACGTGGGGCTATGGCGACAACCTCGCGAAGTCAAACACGTTTGCGTTCAACCACGTCCACCATCTCGGCAAGGGCGTGCTCTCCGATATGGGCGGCATCTACACACTCGGCCCCTCGCAGGGCACGGTGGTGACGAACAACGTTTTCCATGACATCTACGCCTATTCCTACGGCGGCTGGGGCCTCTATACCGATGAAGGCAGCACCGGCATCCTGTTCGAGAACAACCTCGTCTATGACACCAAGACCGGCGGCTTCCATCAGCACTATGGCAAGGAGAACATCGTCCGCAACAACATCTTCGCGTTCAGCAAGACGCCGCAGCTCGCGGCGACGCGCGTCGAGCCGCACCGCTCGTTCACCTTCGAGCGCAACCTGGTGATCTGGACCAACGACTCGCCGCTGCTCGGCGGGCCGTGGGACAAGATCCAGCTCGTCACGCGCAGCAACTGCTACTGGAACGCCGGCGGCGGCAAGGTGGAGTTCCTCGGCAAACCGCTCGCCGACTGGCAGGCGCGCGGGCAGGACGCCGGCAGCCTGATTGCCGACCCGCTCTTCGTGAACGCGCTGCAGCGCGACTTCCGGCTGCAAGCCGGTTCACCCGTGACCCAGATCGGCTTCCAGCCGTTCGACCCGGCGCTCGCCGGCGTCTATGGCGACGCCGCATGGGTCGCCCTGGCGCAGAACGAAAAATATGCGCCGCTCGAAATTGCGCCAGAGCCGCCGCCGACTGCCATCAACGACACGTTCGAGCACGAGGTCATTGGTTCCACACCGAAAAGTTTCGAGGCGCACGTCGAAAACAAGGGCGACAGCATCCGCGTCACCGAGGAAAGCGCCGCCAGCGGTAAGCGTGCGCTGAAGGTCACCTGTGTGCCCCGCCTCTCGCGCAGCTACTATCCCTATCTGCATTACAAGGTGAACTATACCAACGGGATCATCCGCAACAGCTTTGACCTGCACCTCGCAAAGCAGGCGGGCGTCAGCTTCGAGTGGCGCGACGACCACGAGTCGCCCTACCAGACGGGTCTGCGCTTCACCATCCGCGGCGGCAAGCTGGTGATGGGTCGCGAAATACCGGTGGAGCTTCCCGCCGGGGAGTGGGTGCATTTTGAGGTCACCGGCGGCGTAGGCGCGGCGAATACCGGCACATGCGCGTTGAAGGTGGAGGTGCCCGGCCAGCCGCCGCGCGAGTTCAAGAACCTGCCGTGGGTCGCGCCAAAGTTCCAGCGGCTGACTTGGGTCGGCTTCACCAACGGCGCGACCACGAACACCGCCTTCTTCCTCGACAACTTCCACCTCAACCTGACCGTACCCGCCAAACCGTGAGCGGCGAAATAAAGCCATGGACGGCAGGCGGAGTGCCACCTAGGATGCGCCGCGTGCAACCCAAAGGGAGTAGATCATGAAGTGGAACGGAATTTTCTTCGGTGCAACGCTGCTCGGCACAGCCTTGCTCATCACGCCGCCGCTGGCGCAGGCGGTCAGGCCGCCCCTTGATACCAACGTCATCTACAAACTTGAAACCATGCTTGAGCGCGAAAATCTTTGGGCGATCACGACCAACAACATCGGCCCAGTGGTCAAGGACGGCGGCTTCACGTGGGGTGACGCCGAAAAAACTACTGTACGTGGCGGTATCAAGATACTGATTCAGTTTCACGGTTTGCGCATCTGGGAAGTACTGGTCCGTTTCGAGAGTAACCATGTCGGCCGCGTGGAAGCCTTCTTCTATAATCGCGGCGACGCCGGCTATCTGAACGAAGCGGAATTCAAGGCGCAGCTAACGAAAGTTACCACCGTACTTTCCAACTGGACTGGCACGGCCGCCGCACCGCTGCCCGATGTGGATGGCCCATTGCGCACTAAAATCCAACGTTGTATGTGGACGCGTGGCCCGACGCGGTTGGAATTAGAGTGGAGCGTGACCAAGCCGCATGTCCAGAACGGCCAGCGCGTGGAGTATCGCTCCGAGTTCATCCGCCTGAAGGTGTTGCCGCTCGCGGCGACGACCAACGCGACCGCCCGGCCTGTCGTCGGCCGCCCTGCGCCGCCATCCGGCCGTACCGCCGCCGAGCTCAAGAAACGCCTTCGTACCGCAGAAAATGGTGATATTTACGTGGGAGAGGTGCCCATGGTGGATCAAGGCGAGAAAGGTTTCTGTTCCGCCGCGGTCATGGCGCGTGTTATGGGCTACTTCGGACTCGACTTCGACATGCACCAGGCCGCGCAGCTTGCCAACACCAAAACATCTGGCGGCACGGAACGCTCCAGTATTGTGGATGCGCTCAAGCGTATCTCCCTAAAGAACAGTATGCGCCTGCTCATCATTGAGGAGTTGGATTTCCAGCGTCTGATTGCCGATTACAATCGCGCCGCGCAGACCGCAAAAAAGGAAAAAGTGAAGCTGGAGCACGACTTGGGTAACGTCTTCGACGCGATGGACGGTGAGCTAGTGAAACAGGTGCGCACCAAGCGGCAGAGCGAGCTCAACAAGTTCAAAAACGATGTGGTCAAAAATATAGATTTGGGCATTCCGCTCGTCTGGAGCGTCACCATTGGCTGGGTCAAGGAGGAATTCATCCTGCCACAAACCAAGGGCGGTCATACACGGATGATCATCGGCTACAACAAGCAGACCGACGAGATTCTCTACACAGACTCCTGGGGTCCGCGCCACGCGCTCAAGCGCATGCCCGCGCCCGACGCCTGGACCATCACCAAAGGTCTCTACGTCGTCAAACCCAACAGCCTTTAAGTTCATCAACAACGAAAGGTGGAAGGTCATGAAGCATGCGAAGCAAAGTCGCGCTGCATGGTTGCTGTGCTCGCTGGTGTTTATACTGGGCGGTCACACGCTGGCGGGGCCGTTGTTCCCCGAAGCGCCGGGCATGTGCTCCTATACCCACCGCGAGCAGTTCAAGAAGGATGTGCCGGGCACGCTCGACGCGCTCAAGGCGCTCGGCATCCGCGACATGGAATTTTCCAACCTCTTCGGCCTGAAAGCCGCGGAGCTGCGCCGCCTGCTCGACGAGCGCGGCATGGTCTGCTCGTCGTTCGGTGTGGGCTATGACGACCTCATGAAGAAAACCGACGAGGTCGCGGCCCAGGCCAAGGCTCTCGGCGCCAAGTTCGTCCGCGTTGCTTGGATTCCGCACAAGCCGCCGTTTACGCTGGAGGCGGCGCGCCAGGCCGCGGCCGATTTCAATCGCGTCGGCAAGCTGCTGCGCGAGCGGCACGGCCTGACCTTCTGCTACCACAACCACGGCTACGAGTTCAGCAAGCACGGGCAAGGCACGCTCTTCGACCTGCTCGCGGCGGAGACGAACCCGCAGGATGTCAGCTTCGAGCTCGACATCCTCTGGGCGCACTTCCCCGGCGCCAACCCCGCCAAACTGCTGGAGCAATACGGCGCGCGCATCAAGCTGCTGCACCTGAAGGACCTCAAGAAGGGCGTGCCCGGCGACTTCAGCGGCAAGACGGACACGGAGAACGATGTTGCGCTCGGCACCGGCCAGCTCGACCTGCCGGCGATCCTCAAGGCCGCGCGCAAGGCCGGCGTGCAGCACTACTACATCGAGGACGAAAGCTCGCGCATCGCGACGCAGGTGCCCCAGACCATCCAGTACCTGAAGAACCTCAAGGATTGATCCAAGGCTTGGAAAAAAATCCGGGCGCTTTTCCAAGCCTTGGAAGAGTTGGCCGTGCAATTTTCCAAGGCTTGGAACTTCCCACCAACACCGACCGCAAACCATGAACACCAAGCTATGCAAGACCACCGTGGGCGCGCTGGCGCTCGCCGCGGCCACCGCGCAGGCCGGCGACATGGGCGTGGTGACCAACACGCCGGGGCTCGTCGCGTTCTGGACGTTCGGCGAGGCGGCGGGGCAACCGCGCAACTCCATCGGTACAAAACAGCCGCACCCGCTCGCCGAGGTTGGCGGGCCGATGGCGCGCGTCGCGGGTGGACCTTTCTCCGGCTACGCGGCAATGCTGAACGGGCGGCAATACTTCCGCATCCCGTACGCGGAAACCGGCGACCTGAACATCTCCGGCAAGGACGCGCAGGTCTCGATGTTCGCCGTCGTGCGGATCGTGGACCTCCAGCAGAGCCGCACGATCGCGGGCATGTGGAGCGAGGGCAGGGGCGCCCACGATGACACCGGCACGCGCCAGTACGCGCTGCTGATGAACATGCCGACCTACGGCGGTCCGAACAAACTCGTGCCGCACATCTCCAGCGAGGGCGGCGTCAGCCGGCGCGCGGACGGGAGCGCATTCCCGTGGTGTTGCGACTACGCGGTGAGCGGGCACGAGGTGCCCACCGGGCAATGGTGCACGCTCGGCTTCACGTATGATGGCCAGTACATCCGCGCCTACCTCAACGGCGAACTCGACCAGCTTGAACTCGACCCGGTCAAACACAAGCGCACCGATCCCTACTTCACGCGCGGCGGTCCCGGCGGCCAGTCGCGCGGGATGAATCCCTACTTCCACGGCCGCGGCGTCTTCGCCTATAATTCCGCCCGGCACGCGGCAACAAAAATTCCGCCGTCGCCCTTCACGGTCGGCTCGCGTTTTGCGCTGGGCAAGGAATTTCCCGAAGGCACGCGGGGCCGCTTCGGCGGGTTGGCGGTTTTCAACCGCGCGCTGACCGCCGCTGAGATGCAGGCGCTGCACGGCGCGGCCCGTGTCACGGAACTGAAATAGAAGGAGTGGTTGGCTGTGAAACCAATCAGGATGCGAGCGCAACGGCCTGGTTCCCCGGGAGTGGCAACCGTACAGGCCCTTTTTTCCAAGGGTTGGAAAAAAGCACGCGGCTTTTTCCAAGCCTTGGGAAAAAGCGCCGGGACATTTCCAAGCCTTGGAAACGCCGCGTTCGTGTGGCTGGCGTGCGGCAGCCTGGCCGCGGGCGCGGCGGAGGCGCCGGACGTGGCGGCCTTGCGCGCGGAGGTGCGCGGCCTGGGCTGGCTGGTGTTCGCGGCGCGCTCGGCCGCGGGCGACTACGATCTGTTTCTCTGCCGCCCCGATGGCAGCGCGCTCCGCAACCTCACGCAGACGCCGGACGCCAACGAAGCCTATCCGCTGTTCTCCCGCGATGGCACGCGGCTGCTCTACCGCCGGCTCGCACGCACCGAGACCATCAACGGTAACGACTACGGCACGCAGGGGCGCCTGTGCCTCGCCCGCGCCGATGGCGCCGGCGCGCAGACGCTGGGCGGCGACGGCGAATTCCCCTGGGCCAGTTGGAGCCCGGATGGCCGGCAACTGCTCTGCCTCGCGCCGCAGGGTTTTCAGATCGTGGACCTCGCGAGCCGGAAGGTGGTGCGCACGCTGCCGCGCGCCGGTTTTTTCCAGCAACCGACGTGGTCGCCCGACGGCCGGGCCATTGTCGGCGTCGCCAATGCCTTCGGCGAAAGCTGGAGCATCGGCCGGATGGATATGGCCGGCGGCGCAGCGTCCGCCGTGCATGTGCAGGATTGTTGCACGCCCGACTGGTTTCCCGATTCCGCGCACATCATCTTCTCGTGGCGGCCGGCCGGGCAGACGCTCAACAAGGGCTACGGCTGGACGCAGCTCTGGCGCAAAGCGGCCAAGGGCGGGCCGGCGCAGCTCGTCTTGGCCGAGGAAGGCCGGCACATCTATGGCGGCCATGTTTCGCCCGACGGCCGGTACGTCATCTGCACCGGCAACATGCAGGAGGATGGCGACCCGGCCCATAGCGGCGCGCCCATGAGCCTGATGCGCTTATGCGACGCGCCCCTGATCATCGGCGCCAATGCGGCGCTGCGCACCATCCATCCGGCGGCGAAAAGTGGGCCGGTGCTCGCGTTGCCCGTCGGCTGGGAACCCTGCTGGACGTTGCACGAGCTGCCGGCCGGCGGCGGGGGCGCCAAGCCATGAGAGTGATGTACGCGCTGTCCGTGGTGTTGCTGACCGGCGCGTGCAGCGACCTGGCCAGATCTCCCGCGCACGCCGGCGCGGATGCGCAGGTGCAGACGCTGGGCACGGTGGAGGTCACCGCGCGCCTGGTCGAGGTGCCGGAGGGCGCGATCTTCAAGCGCGACCTCTATGACTACGCGACCATCCTGAAATACGAGGTGGTGACGGTGCATCGCGGCGCCCTGAAGCAGGGTGCCGTGATTTATGTGGGCCAGTACAATCCGTGGAAGCCGCGCGCCGCGGCGGCGGACAGGAAGGCGCCGAACCTCGGCGGCAACGCGCGGCAGTTCCACGCGGGCCGGCTCCAGCGCCTGGCGCTCGCCACGCCGCTGGATGATTTTTTCATGGGCGGCCTCGTGGATAAATACTTCGGCCGCCGCGCCGGCCCGGCCTACTGGGCGGTCTGGACAAACGACGCGGATTGACGCGCGATGGTTTTCACCACCCACATTTTCCTGTTCTATTTCCTGCCGCTTTTTCTGCTGGTCTATTTCAGCCTGCCGGCCCGGTGGCGCAACCTCTGGATCACGCTGGCGAGTTATGTGTTCTACGGCTGGTGGGAGCCGTGGTTCGTCACGCTGATGTTGTTCACCACGCTCCTGGATTTCATCTGGGGCCGGGTCATCACGCGGACCGGCGCAACGCCCGGCCAGCGCCGGGCGGCGGTGGCGGCCTGCGTGGTGACGAACCTGGGCCTGCTCGGCTTTTTCAAATACTACATGTTCGCGGCGACGACGCTGAACCAACTGCTGGCCGCGGTCGGCGTCGGGACGTTCCACATCTGGCAGGTGGTGCTGCCGATCGGGATTTCGTTCTACACGTTCCATTCGCTGACCTACATCCTGGACCTCTACCGCGGCCACGCCACGCCAGCCAGATCATTCACGGACTTCTCGGCGTTCGTGGCGTTGTTCCCGGATCTCGTGGCGGGGCCGATCATCCGCTACAAGACCTTGGCCGCCCAACTGGCCGCGCGCGAGACGACGGTGGCGCGGTTCGCGTCGGGCGTAAGCATCTTCGTGCTCGGCTTCGCCAAGAAAATCCTGCTGGCCAATCCCGCGGGCGACGTGGCCGACGCCGTCTTCGGCGCGGAGGGGCCGCTGGTCCTGGAGGCGTGGGTGGGCGTGCTGGCCTATGCCTTCCAGATTTACTTTGATTTCTGCGGCTACTCCGACATGGCGGTCGGGCTGGGCCGGATGCTGGGGTTCGAGTTCTTGAAAAATTTCGACGCGCCCTACCGGGCGGAAAGCATCACCGAGCTGTGGCGGCGGTGGCACATCTCGCTCTCGACCGTGCTCCGCGACTACCTCTATCTGCCGCTGGGCGGCAACCGCCTGGGCCCCGTCCGCACCTACGGCAACCTGCTCGTCGTGATGTTGCTGGGCGGTTTGTGGCATGGCGCCAAGTGGAACTTCCTGGCCTGGGGCGCCTATCACGGCCTGTGGCTGGCCGTGGAACGCTGGCGCGGCAAGCAGAGCCTCTGCCCGGCGCTGCCGCGGCCGGCGCGGATCGGGCTGACGTTCGTGCTCGTGCTCTTCTCCTGGGTCCTGTTCCGCGCCGAAAACCTGACCGCGGCGGCGCACTACTTCGGCGCGCTGCTGGGTCTAACGACCCCGGGCGCGGCGGCGCCGCTGCTGGCCGCCAGCCTCTACACGCCGCATCATCTGCTGGTGCTCGCGGTGTGTGCCTGGCTCGTGTTCCAGCCCGTACAGGCGCATGACTGGGTCCAGCAGCCGCTGACGTGGAACCGCGTGGCCGCGCTGGCGCCGCTGTTCCTCGCCGCCCTCGCCGCCATGTTTGCGCAAAGCTTCAACCCGTTTCTCTACTTCCAATTCTGAAACCCATGCCCTCCACCCGCCAACCACAACTCTGCCTGATCCTGATGTTCCTCGCGCTCATCGGCAGCGTACCGTTGCTCCAGGCCGCGCTGGAACTGGCGGCGGGCGCGCGACCGCAGGCGCTGGAGGTCTTCCGGCAAAAACCCACCGCGCCCAACCTGCGCCGCTACGAGCACGACCTGACCGAGGCCAGCCGGGTCGCCGGCTGGCTCCGGCCCTGGGCGCAATATGTTTTGTTCGCCGGGCTCGGCGATGGCGGCGGGAAAACACTCGTCGGGCGCGCGGGCTGGCTCTTCTATAAACCGGGCGTCCAGGGCCTGACCGACCGGCCGGCCCACGGGAGCCACACCGTGGAGGAAGCCGCCGCCGCCATCGTGGATTTTCGCGATCAACTCCAGGCGCGCGGCCTCCGGTTGCTCATCGTGCCCGCGCCGAACAAGGAGAGCATCTACCCGGAGTATGTGACCCGCCGCGCCGCCGGGTTGGGTGCCGTGCCCGGCGCCGGGACGCGCGCGCTGTTGCAGCAGTTGGCCGCAGCTGGCGTCGAGGTGGCCGACTTGTTCGCGCTGTTCGCGGCAGGCAAGACCAACGCCACGGCGCCGCTCTATCTCGCGCAGGATAGCCACTGGTCGCCGGCCGGCGTCGAGCTGGCCGCGCAACTCGTCGCCCGGCGCATCACCGGGCGCGGCTGGCTCCAGACCGGAACGACGGCCTACCTCTGCCGGCCGGCGCCCATCGAGCGGGTGGGTGATCTGCTGGATATGCTGCAGTTGCCGCGCACCCTGACGCGCGAGACCGTTCCCTGCCGACAGGTCGTACGCGCCGATGACGGCGCGCCCTATCGCGATGAACCCGGCGCGGAAGTGCTCGTGCTCGGCGACAGCTTTCTGCGGATTTACGCCACCGATGAGCCCGGCGCCGCCGGGTTCAGCGCGCACCTGGCCCGGGAGCTGAAGCAGCCCGTGCTCTCCCTGATCAACGATGGCGGCGGGGCGACGCTGGTGCGACAGGAACTCTGCCGCCGTCCGCAGTTGCTCGCCGGGAAGAAAGTGGTCATCTGGGAATTCGTCGAACGCGACCTGCGCCTCGCCACCGAAGGCTGGCCGCGCGTCTCGCTGCCGCCGCCTGCCCACCCCTGAAACAACAGCCCGTCTGCCGGGGCCGATGATAAACGCCGACCTCCGCCGCGCCAGTCGCAAGGGCGGGCGGGTTGCGCGTCAGGTTTCGAGAACGATTTTCCAGCCGAGGCGGTCGGCGAGCGCCTGCACCGGCGCCTTGAGGTCGCCGTAGGCGGTGACGCGATGCCAGCCCCAGCGATCCCACTCGGTGAACAGTTTCTCGAAGTCGCCGAGCGGCTCGCCGCAGAGCTTGGTGCGGCACGCGCGGTCATCGGGATCGTTGGCAACAGCCTTGGCCTGATGCATCAGGATTTCTTTGCGCGCGGGCTGGATCTCCAGCGTCGTGGTCAGGTAGCCGGTGGGCAGCAGCGAGCGCACCGAGGCGCCCTGCCGGTCCTCGGAGTGCGTCAGAATCTGGAACGGGTTGATCGGTCCCTGCGGGCCGAACGCCTTGTTCGGCGCCACACAGTGCGCATAGATGATCTGCCGCTTGGCGCTGTCCATCACGGGGTCAGAGATGTAGCCGGGCCGCCCCTGCGTCAGCGTGGTGATGGCGACCATGGTCGCGGTCGAGCGCACGTCGCACTCGCACGCGCCGATCAGGCCCTCGTTGCACAGCTCGTGGAAGCCGAGGCACGGATAGGCGTGGATGTGCCCGCCATAGAAGCCGCCGAGGCAGTTGACCGTGATGGCGTTCGCGTCGTGCTTCTTCAGGACGGCCTTCATGCCCAGGTACATCGCGGCGGACGTCTCGAGCGTTTCGCGCGAGACGCCCTCGATCACGGCGGCAGTCTTCTGCCAGCGGTCGGCGAGGGCGCGCGCGGCGTCCTTATCGGCCGCCTGCCACGCGGCGTTGACCTCGGCGAACGAGACCCGCTCCATCGGAATCTCGAAGAGCGGCTCGGCCGGGCCGGATTCCTGGTTGCGGACGGCGAGAATCTTCGAGGCCTTCATCCGCTGCACGCATTCCTCCGTCCCCAGCAGCTTGAGCGCGTCGTCCTTGCAGCCGAGGTCGCCGACCTTCGGCGTGCGCTCGCCGCGCACCCGCGCGGTCGCGGCGGCGAACTCTGCCGGCGTCCCGCCCTTTGCCACCAGCGCGAAACAGCGCACGGCCGCGACGAAATCTTCCAGCCGCGACGACGCCACGAAGCCGACGTTCGCCGCCTGCGCGCGCAGGAAGGCCGCCGTATAGACGAGGAAGCCGCCGCTGCCCGCGAACTGGAAATCGGCGTAGAGCACCGGTTTGCCGGAGGTCGCAATCGTCTGCACGACCTTGTTCCAGCAGTTCATCTGCATGACGATGTAGCCGAGCACCGGCGCGGCCTTGTCCTCGTCGAGGATCTTTTGCGCCTGCTCCGGGCCGGTCGCCTGCGTCGGGACGAACTCGAACGCGGGGCACTGCTGCGCGAGTGCGGTGTTGAAGCGCTCCATCACCGGCGCGAAGTCGAAGCCGACGTTCGGCCAGTCAGGCCGCGGCTGCTTCGTCGCGTGTAGCGCGTAGATGAGGCGGATTTTCGGTTTGGCTTCCGCGGCGCGGGCGAGCAGGCCCGCGGCGCAGACCGCGCCGCTGGCGGCGAAAAACCGGCGGCGATTCATCGGACAACCGGCACAACCGAGGTTTGTCTGCATGGTGGCTCCTGCGTGGCGGGGGTTGGTTGGCGACCCCGCCCAACGGTGGCGAAACTAGCAGAACGCGCCCCGCGCGTCAGTCGGGAAATTCCCCAATCTTGAAGCGGTGAAAGCCCCTCTGGTCGAAGGCTGAAATTTTCCGGTTGTCGCCTTGACACAGGCGGGGCATCCGCTAGTCTCGCCGCAGCTCTTTGCCAGAGAAATTTTGAGGACCGGGCTAACGGAAGTCCGTGCAATTCGGACGCGGTCGCGCCGCTGTAACCGGCTGCGAAACCCGACGCGCCACTGTCCCGCCAGAGCGGGATGGGAAGGCCGGGGAGTAGGACAACGCTGGAAGCCAGAAGACGAGCCCGGTTGGTACTCATCGGTCCGCCGTGTGGCGGGCCGGCTCTTCCGCGGATGGAGAGGCTGACGAAGAAAGACGCCTTCGTCCCGATGCTGCATCGGGACGGAGGCCTTTTGTTTCCCCCCCACCGCCGGCAAAGACCGTTCGCACAGGAGTCCGACCATGAAGATGCATACCCTGCTCGCCGGCGTCGTGTTCACCGCCGCGGCCGCGACAGCCGCGCCAGTGACGAACACCGCCGAGGAAATCGTCATCACCGCCAGCCGCGCCGGCCGCGCGGCTGTGGAGATGCCGCAGAACGTCTCGATCATCACCGCTAGGGATATCGAGAAGTCCGGCGCGGCCAACGTGGTGGAGGCGCTCAAGAATACCGGCGGGATCGAGTTCCGCTCGACC
The DNA here is from genome assembly GCA_903889245.1 of uncultured Lentisphaerota bacterium. GTDB lineage: Bacteria > Verrucomicrobiota > Kiritimatiellia > CAIQIC01 > CAIQIC01 > DP16D-bin41. The sequence continues at coordinate 33,337 of CAISWQ010000042.1, forward strand.
TCCGGCAACTCCGCGCAGGCCGAGATTGCGCTACGCGGCTTTGGCGAGAACAGCTTCGGCCGCGTGCTGGTGCTGCTCGACGGTCAGCGGCTGAACCGGCCCGACATGGCCGGCATCAACTGGCTGCAAATCCCGCTCGCCAACGTCGAGCGCATCGAGGTGCTGCGCGGCGGCCAGAGCGCGCTCTACGGCGACAACGCGACCGCCGGCGTCATCAACATCGTCACGCGCAAAGGCACGGCGGAGCCGGTGACGGCCGCGGCCGTGGACGTGGCCAGCTACGGCACGCTGAACCTGCGCGCCGGCACGCAGGGCAGCGCCGGCCCCGTCACCTACGCCGCGAACATCGAGCGTGACGAGACCGCCGGTTACCGCGACCGCAGCGCCTACCGCGCGTGGGGTGCGGGCGGCAGCCTCGGCCTGGAAAAGAAGGAAGTCGCCGGCCTCACGCTCGGCGCCGCCTATAACGTGATTGATTTCCAACTGCCCGGCTACCTGACGAAGCAGCAGATGGAGGACAACCCGCGGCAGAGTGTTTTCCCGAACGACGACGCGCACACCGCGACGCTCAACCTGAACCTCGGCCTCAAGGCAGAGCGCGTCGCCGGCGGCCGTCTCGAAATCAGCGGCGTCTATGGCCGCCAGGATTTGCAAAGCAACACGGCGAGCTGGCAGAGCTGGTCCGATGTGACGATCAACAGCTTTGGCGTGATGCCCAAGTGGATCGCCGAGGGCGAGCTCGCCGGACGCCACAATTTGTTTCTCGCCGGCGTGGACCTCGACTTCGACCGGTTGAGCATCAACCGCTTCGCCGACGACGCGCGTACCCTGCCCGCCCTCAACGGCGCGGTCGAGAAGCGCGTCATCGGCGTCTATGCCCGCGACGAATACGAGCTCGTGGACAAGCTGACGCTCGGCCTCGGCGCGCGCGCGGAGCAGTGCCGCGTTAGCGCCAACATTTCGCCGGCGCTGGGCGGCGGCTTCGATGACGCCAAGACCCACCACGCCAACGTCGCCGAGGGCTCCTTGCTCTACCAGCTCGACCCGCACTCGAAGCTGTTCGCGCGCGCCGGCATGGTCTACCGCTTCCCGTTCGTGGATGAGCAGGTCAGTTACGTCGGCTACGGCGCCGACGCGTTCAACGCCAACCTCGATCCCGAACAGGGCGCGAACTTCGAGGCCGGCGCCGAACTCGCGCTCGGCCAGGGCCTGACGCTCGCCGCCACCGCGTTCCTGCTGAACATGCGCGACGAGATCGCCTTCAACGCCGTCACCATGCAGAACGAGAACCTGGACGCGACGCGGCACGCCGGGCTGGAGACCGCGCTGACCTACCAGCCGTGTCCGGCGTTCCGACTCAACGCCGCCTACACCTTCACCAGCGCGCGCTTCACCGCCGGCGCGAACGATGGCAACGATGTGCCGCTCGTGCCGCGCCACCACCTCACCGTCGGCGGCGAGGTCAGCCTCCCGCTCGACCTCGCGGCGGGCGCGCAGGCCAACTGGATCAGCCGGCAGTATCTCGGTGGCGACTACACCAACGTCGGGCCGCAGCTCGACGCCTACGCAACGCTCGACCTCCTGCTGCGCTGGACGCCGGGCTTCCTCAACGGCCTGCAGATCTTCGGCGGCCTCGATAACGTCACCGACGAGCAGTATGCCTCCGTCGCCTACCGCGGGTTCATGGCCGATGGCTACTATCCCTCGGCCGGCCGCACGTGGAAGGCCGGCGCTTCCTATAAATTCTGATGGGACCGGCGGGGCGGGCGCGTGCCGAAAATTGCGCTCGGCAGGGCGCGCGTGGACGCGCAGAATACGGCCCCATGAAAACATCCACGACGCGGCGCTCGTTTTTGAAGACCTCGGCGTTCGGTGTCGCCGGCTCGGCGGCGCTGGCGCGGCAGATAACGACGGCAGAAGCACCGGCGGGAAAGACTTTTTCGTTCACGCGCGATATTCCGGTCGAGGAGGGTTGGGACGTGATCGTCGCCGGCGGCGGGCCGGCGGGCTCGGCCGCAGCCATCTGCGCCGCGCGGCTCGGCGCGAAAGTCCTGCTGCTCGAGGGACTCGGCTGCCTCGGCGGCACGGGCACGAGCGCGCTGGTCTCCTACTGGTATTCGCTGACCGATGGCGTGAACAGTCTCGTCGGCGGCCTGTGTCTGGAACTGGTCCAGACGCTGTGCAAGGGAAACGCGGCGTCGCCGAACGCCATCGAGAAATTCCAGCAGGGCAAGCCGGTCGGCTCGATCGGCTTCCAGCCGGAGGCGATGAAGATCCTGCTCGACAAGCTCTGCCGCGACGCGGGTGTCGAGATCCGTTTCTTCACGCACGTCATCGCGGCCGACGCCGATCGCGAAGCGCGGCGCGTCCGTAGTGTCATCACCAGCAGCGTCGAGGGCCTGCGCTGCCTGCGCGCGCCGATGTTCATTGATGCGACGGGCGACGCGGTCCTTGCCGACTGCTGCGGCGCGCCGGCGCGCGCGGCGGGTCGCGATACGCCCAAGATTATGCCGCCGACGCTCTGCGCCGCGTTGGCCGACGTGGACTGGGACCGCTTCTACAAAAAGAACCAGCAGGCGACGATCGAGCAGGCGATTGCCGATGGCTTTTTCTCGCAGGCCGACCGCCATGTGCCGGGCGTCATCCGCAACGGGCCGGGCAACACGGCCATGATGAATGCCGGCCACCTCTTCCACGCTAACGCGCTCCAGACGCGCAGCCTCTCCGATGCGATGGTGCGCGGCCGCCAGCTCGTGCAGGAATACGCCGCGTTCTACCGCAAGTACATGCCCGGCTGCGAAAAAATGCAGGTGCTCGCCACCGGCGCGCTGCTCGGCATCCGCGAGTCGCGGCGTGTGGTCGGCGAGTACGAACTGGGCCACGCCGACTTCAAGGCGCGCCGCCACTTCCCTGACCAGATCGCCGTTTACTCGAAGGCCATTGACATCCACGTCTATGACTTGAGCCCGGAGGAGTACAAGCGCTACCACGAGGAATACACGCAGCTCGACAAGCCCAAGCGTGGCGAGAGCTACGGTCTGCCCTACGGCATCCTCGTGCCCAGGGGCTGGGCGAACTTGTGGGTCGCCGGCCGCTGCAACAGCAGCGACGTGAAGGTCAACGGCGCGATCCGCGACCAGCCCGCGTGCTCGCTGATGGGCCAGGCCGCCGGCACCGCCGCCGTGCAGGCGCTGCGCCTTAACCAGACCGCGTGCAACCTCGATACCGCGCAGCTCGTCGAGACACTCCGCAAGCACGGTGCCTGCCTGCCACAACCGGAACTCACCAAAACCATGACGCGGTCATGAAGCTGTGTACCAGCACGACCATACGTACGAGTTGCGAGCGGCTGTGGCCGCTGCTTACGAGTTCGCAGATGACAGCCTCGGACTTTTTTTGTTTGGGCCTTCCCCGGCCGGTGGCCTGTGAGTTACCCGACCAGGCGGGCGGGGTGGGATGTGAGCGGCGCTGCATCTCCGATCGCGGCACCATCACGCAGGTCCTCACCGAGTGGAAGCCGCCGCAGCGGCTGGCCTTTCGCATGGTCGCCACGGACCACACATGGGGTCGGCACGTGGCGTCCATCGAGGAGACTTTCGTGCTGACGGCCGTGCGCGCCGGCACGCGTATCACGCGGATCACCCGGCTGACTGCGCGCGGACCATGGAGCTGGCTGAAGGAACTCCTGTTTTGCGTGGGCGTGAAGCGGGTGCATCTCTACGTTTTCAAGAACTGGCGGCTCCAGACCGAGGTCGCCAAGGTGTGAATGTGCCGCCAGGCGGCCCGCTTTTTCCAGGGCTTGGAAATGGAACCGGATGTTTTTCCAAGCCTTGGAAGATTTCGCGGAGATTTTTCCAGGGCTTGGAAATATTGGAGCACGCCGTACTTGCCTCGCCGGGGCCGCTGCCCTAGCATGGCCGCGCTTGTGCAACAGGAGAGCGAAAATGGCCGATAACGCAGGCAGACAGGAACAGATGTCGCAGTCCTACAACCCGGTGCTCTCGCCGCGCGAGGCGTCGCAGACGATCTCCGCGCTGGGCATCCGCAAGGCCAACACCCGCAGTTGGCAACTGCTGCTCCTGGGCGTGCTGGCGGGCGTCTATATCGGCATCGGCTCGCACCTGTTCCTCGTCGCCATGCAGGCCGGTATGGGCCGGCTGGTCGGCGGCGCGGCCTTCGGCGTCGGGCTGGTGCTGGTGGTCGTCGCGGGCGCGGAGCTGTTCACCGGCAACATCATCATGGTCATCGGCACGCTGACGCGCAAGTTCACCATCGGCCGCATGGTGCGGAGCTGGCTGGCGGTGTACATCGGCAACGCGGTCGGCGCGCTGCTCTTCGTGGCGCTGATGTGGCACGCCGGGCTGCTCGCCCAGCATGGGACGGCGACGGCGGTCGGCCAGTATGCCGGCGAGGTCGCCACCGCGAAGCTCCAGCTTACGTTCACGGAGGCGTTCATCCGCGGCATCCTCTGCAACATGCTGGTCGTCCTCGCGATCATTATGGCGATCCTCTCGAAGGACATCATCTCGAAGATCGCCTGCTGCATTTTGCCGATCATGGCGTTCGTCGCCTCCGGCTTCGAGCACAGCATCGCCAACATGTACCTGATCCCCGCCGGCCTGCTGGCCCAGGGCGGCGGCTGGTCCACGCTTGGCGCGAGCCTGCAGAACATCATCCCCGTCACGCTGGGCAACATCGTCGGCGGCCTCGCCATCCTGCTGCTGCACCCCAACCGCATCCGCCAGTTCATCCTGCTCACGACGGGAAAATCGGTTTGACCGCGTGGGGCTTTTGCCATGCGCTATGTGGAATTTAAGGCGGCGATCGAGCGGCACCTGCGGGAAAATCGCGGCGGGGCGACATGGGTGGACCTGCGCGACACACTCGCGCTGCCCTATGACCGGCCGTGCCCGGAATGGACGGCCCGCCTGGAAAAAGAAATCGGCCTCGTCCGCCGCAAAAGCTCCGGCCGCGCCCTCGTCTGGCAACTGCGGCCACGGGCCAAGGCCAAAAGCTGACCTCCGCGCCACCCGCCACAAACGGATGACTTCATGGACACGGCGGCCAGTCGGCTTGTCCGTTGTGTCTTTTCTGTCTGTTGCTGCGATTTAGGCTGGCCGCACTCTGACGAGCGCGGCTACAGGACAAAATTCCTTCCCCGCCGCTCTTTCTTAATTCTTCCTTCTGCCCTCTACCTTTCTTTCCGCGCTTGCCCCGCCCCCGCCGCGGCCCTAGCATCGCCGCAGGCGGAGAACCATCCCCAAAGCGGCAAAAGGGCGCGAACATGAAAACGGATGACAGAAAAATCATTCTCTCTCAGTGGCAAGCCTTGCATCAAGGCGAGGGGTTGAAACACGTTGTCCGTATTTATCGGATACTGTGGGCCTTGGGCTTTCTCGCCTGCCTGGCTGCCGTTGTGTGCGTTTTTCTTGGCACACACCCAATCCTGCCGGCGGTAATTTCAGCTGTCATGGGGTGGCTTGTAGCCGAGAGTAACGCATTGCGAACACGGTTATCGCAGTGGCCGATCATTGAGGCGTATATCAAGTGGGATCAGGTTCAGATGGATCTGAATGCTGAAACAGAAAACCGCGCCAAATAGAAAAGCTGAATCACACCGCCTGATTTTGCCGGAATAATCTTGGTTGTTTCCGAAACAAACCAGCGGATGGCGATTGCTCGCCATCCGCTGTTCGCTATCTGCTAACCGCTATGTCCGCTTAGCGCTGGATGCGGGCGGAACCGCCTTTGGAGAGGTTCTTGACCTGCTCGAGTGTGGCCATGGTGGTATCGCCGATGAAGGTCGTCAGCAGCGCGCCGTGGGCCCAGCCGAGGTTGACCGCTTCCTGCTCGGTGACGCCGGAGAGCAGGCCGTAGATGAAGCCGGCCGCGTAGCCATCGCCGCCGCCGACGCGGTCCACCACGTCGAGCTCGCAGGTCGGGGCCTGGAAGGTCTGGCCATCAATCCACGCGACCGCGCTCCACGAGTGGCGGTTGGTGGAGTGGACTTCGCGCAGGGTGGTGGCGACGACCTTGACGTTCGGGAACTTCTTCGTGGCCTGCTTGATGACGGCGAAGAAGGCGCTCGGGTCGAGCTTCGACTTGGCTTCCACGTCCTGGCCCTCGATGCCGAGGCCCTTCTGCAAATCCTCCTCGTTGCCGACGAGCACATCCACGTGCTGGACGATGCGCGCGAGGACGTCCACGGCCTTGTCCTGCCCGCCCCAGATGTCCCAGAGCTTCTGGCGGTAGTTGAGGTCAAACGAGGTGATCGCGCCGGCGGCCTTGGCGGCCTTCATGGCCTCGACAATCAATTCGCCGGTGGTCTCGGAGAGCGCGGCGAAGATGCCGCCGCTGTGGAACCACCGCACGCCGGAGCCGAAGATTTCCTGCCAGTTGAAGTCGCCGGGCTTGAGCTGGCCGGCGGCCTCGTTGGAGCGGTTATAGAACACCACGGGCGCGCGGACGCCGTGGCCGCGGTCGCTGAAGACCGTCGCCATGTTCGGGCCGCGGACGCCGTCGTGCTTGAACTGTTTGAAGAACGGCTTGACGCCCATCGCGCGGACGCGCTCGGCGATCAGGTCGCCGATGGGATAGTTGACCATCGCGCTGGCGATGCCGGTCTTGAGGCGGAAGCAGTCGGACAGGTTCGCCGAGACGTTGAACTCGCCGCCGCTGACGTGGATGTCGCAGTGCGAGGCCTTGCGGAACGGGATGATGCCGGGATCGAGGCGGTGAACCAGCGCGCCGAGCGAGAGGAAGTCGAGCGCGCCATCGGGACGGATATTCAGACCATATTTCATCTTTTTCTCCTGGGTTGAAAAACCGGCGCGGACGCTGCCACAGCCGCCCCGCGCCGGTCAAGCTCAAACGTTTGAGACTGCTGCGGGCGCGCGCTCGTCCTGTAGCCGCTTTCGTTAGAAGGAGGTGGCCGGACAACAAAATCATGAGAACAAAATCATTGGGGAGCACGTTTCCTCCGCATTATTTTGTAACCATGATTTTGTGGGATCCAATCCGTAGCCGCGTTCGTCAGAATGCGGCCCACCCCAGACATGCTAAACCACGTTTGCGCTTGTGGGCGGGAGCTACAGCTCCCGCGTCGGTGTGTGGCGGGGTTCGCGGGACTTGAAAGTCCCACCCACAAAACCTTTTGGTTGCTGTCTGGGCCGCACCCCGACGAGTGCGGTTTTGGAGCCACTCAAAATCATGGGGACAAAATCATAGGCGCATGCACATGCTCTGCGTGCTTTTATAACCATGATTTTGAGGGGGTCGCTTTCGTAGCCGCGTTCGTGGGAACGCGGTTCCACGCGGCGAGCCGCGGAGCTAGTCCGCCACGCGGCCGAAGCCGAGCGCGATGCCATGGGAGGGCCGCGTGATCTCCTTTTTGCCCTCGCCCCACCACGTGCCTTCCCAGTAGCCGATGACCTTGTCGTGCTCGTCGAGCCAGAGCTTGATGTTGCCGTAGCCGAGGCCGTTGCGTTCGGTCTGGTGCGCGAGCGGCGGGTAGACCTCGGGCGCGAAGTGCTTTACCGAGGAACTGTCGAGCACGCGGATGGTGGTGAACTTGTGCGGCTTGCCGGCGACCGTCTCCACCTGCGGCGCGCCCGGCGGCGCGGCGATGATGGCGGCGTGCCCGGAACTGCTGACTTTTTTGGTCGTCGCGTTCGTACGCGGCGTCGAGGCCCACGCGATGATGTCGCCCACTTTCAGATCGCGCCAGTCCGCAACCGTCTGCCAGCCGTTGGCGGTGTGGTTCGTGGCCAGCCCCTGGAAGAAGGCCGCGTAGAAGCGGGCGCGCGGATGTTTGTACTTCGTGTCGAGCGCCTGCACGGAGGCCAGCGCGCGCGGCGCGCATTGCGACAACACATAGCTGACGAAGCCGGAGCAGTCGTTGCTCGAGAGACAGGCGCCCTGCGCATTGGTCCGGACCTGCTCGGCGCCCGGCGCGTTGAGGTGGCGGTAGCTCACCGCCGTGGCGTGCGCGAAAACGTTGGTCGCCGTGGCGAAGACCTCCGCCCCGCCCGCCCACGCGCGCGCCGCCAGCAGCAAGCCCAACAAACAAAAGCTAGCGATAGACTTCACGTCGGTGCCCGATTTTGACCACGACCACGGTGATGATGTCATCATGGATTTCATAAAGAATCCGATACACGCCCTGCCGCACGCGATATTTTTCCTCGCCGGTAAGTTTCTCGCAGCCGACTGGGCGGGGATGATCGGCCAGCGCCTTGATGCGCTCGATGATGCGCAGGCGATCAGGCTTGGGCAGGGCCTCCAGTTCCTTCGCGGCCGAGGCCTTGAGCAGAATTTTATATTTTGCCACGGCGTTTCAGGTCCTTGAGAACGTCTTCGAACGCCAGGGTGGGTTCCTTGGCGCGATGTTCAAAAGCGGCCAGATCCTCGGCATCCTCGCGCAGGCTCCAGCGCACGGCGGAGTTGATCAGGGCCGAGAGGGTACTCTCCGTCTCCACGGCCTTGAATTGCAGGGCGCGTTGCAGGTCGGGTTCGAGGTAGACCGTCGCGCGTTGTAGGGCTGTCTTCATGGCGGCACCATAACGTTATAACGCCATGGCGTCAAACAGTGACTGTACGGGTGGAGCATGCGTAGCCGCGTTCATGAGAACGCGGCCCGCCCTGCCCACAGAATGGCTCGCGAGTACGCTCGCCCTCCCGTTGGAGGATTGGTCACGGCCCGGCTTTTTCCTTGCGGGCGGGCGGGCGCGCCGCTAGCTTTCCGCGTCAACTTTCAGGAGCACTCATCATGAACGGACAAGGTTCTGCGGAGCGGATGCTGACGGCGGCGGAAGCGGAAAAGATCGTACAGCAGGCGGCGGCGGGCTGGCAGCTCGATGGGAAACGCGTGCTCGCGCTGATCCCCGACCACACGCGCTCGTGCCCGCTCGACCTGCTCTACCGCCTCGCCTACGAGGCGATCGCCCCGCGCGCAAAGTGCCTCGACGTGCTCGTCGCGCTCGGCACGCACCCGCCGATGCCGATGGACGCTATCTATCACCGCGTCGGCATCACGCCGGAGCAGCACCGAAGCAAGTACACCAAGACGCGCTTCTTCAACCACGCGTGGAACGATCCGGCGCAGCTCATCGAGGTCGGCCGCTTCACGAAGAAGGACATCCGCGAGCTGACCGATGGCCTCTTCGAGATGGATGTGGGCGTCTCGGTCAACAAGATGATCAACGACTATGATCTGCTGCTGATCCTCGGCCCGGTGTTCCCGCACGAGGTCGTTGGTTTCTCCGGCGGCTGCAAGTACATCTTCCCCGGCATCGCGGGCGAGGAAATCCTGAACTTCTTCCACTGGCTCGGCGCGGTCATCAGCAACCCGAAGATCATCGGCTGCAAGTACACGCCGGTGCGCAAGGTGGTGGACCGCGCGGCGGCGCTCCTGCCGATCGAGCGCCGCGCGTTCTGCATGGTCGTGCGCGGCCACGACGGGCTCGCCGGCCTCTACGCGGGCACGCCGGAGGAGGCGTGGAGCGCTGCCGCCGACCTCTCGCGGCAGGTCCACATCGAGTTCAAGGACCAGCCGTATCACACCGTGCTCTCGTGCGCGCCGAAGATGTACGACGAGCTGTGGGTGGGCGCCAAGTGCATGTACAAGCTTGAGCCCGTCGTCGCCGATGGCGGCAAGCTGATCATCTACGCGCCGCACATCCACGAAATCGCCGTCGCGCACGACAAGACCATCCGCGCGATCGGCTACCACACGCGCGACTACTTCCTCAAGCAGTGGGACAAGTTCAAACATTACCCGTGGGGCGTGATCGCACACTCCACGCACGTCAAGGGTATCGGCAAGTTCGAGAACGGCGTCGAGCAGCCGCGCATCGAGTGCATCCTCGCCACCGGCATCCCGGAGGCGACGTGTCGCCAGATCAACCTTGGCTACCTGGATCCGGCCAGCATCAACCCCGTCGACTACGCGAATCGCGAGGCCGAGGGGATCCTGCACGTACCCAAAGCCGGCGAAGTCCTCTACCGCCTGAAGAACGCCCCGCCCGAACTCGGCGGCTGAAAACGCTTCCAAGCTTTGGGGGAAATCCCGTCCTTTTTTCCAAGCCTTGGAAAGGCGCGACCGGCTTACGGCTTCTTGTCCGCCAGCGGCGGCTGCGGCGCGATGTCGAGCGCGGGCAGCGCGGGGAAGGGCGCGTGCGGCTCCTGCTGATACCAGAAGGCGGTGGAGGCGATGTCGTCCTCGAGCGGCAGATACTTCCCGCCCTGCTGCCAGCCGAGCGCCTGGATGGTGACGCGCAAATCTTTTTCAAAACGCACGGGATCTGTGATGTGCCAGCGGTAGAGGCCAAAGCGCTGGCCGGGCACGTAGATGAGGTCGGGCGGCAGCACCTGGATGAGCCCGCTGTAGGGCGTGGAGAAGATTTGGTATTTCTTCGTCTCGCGGTTCTCAAAGTTATAGCTGCCGCAGAAATAATCCTCGGTGCCGGTGCCGCAGATGGTCGGGAACTCCCGGTCGCCATCCATGAAGAACTTGATCTCGCCCTCGCCCCACCAGCCGGGGCTGTGGACTTCCCACGCGAGGTAGGTGCCCACAAACTGGCCGCGGCCGGTCACGCCATCGAGGATCGTGAACGTGCCCTGCTGCTTGAGCGGGCCCTCGCGGCGGAACTGCGCATGGAAGGTCGCGGCGTCGGCGGGCACGGCGCCGAGCGCGTAGTTGATCTGGTAATAGAGCGTCATGTCCTTCGCATCGCGGTTTTCCAGCGTGACGCGCGCCGCGGAGTGGAACGGCATCGGCCAGTAGCAGTTGAACGCGCTGCCGGGATTGACGCACACGGCGAGCGAGTTGATCTGGCAATACTTGCCCCAGCCGCAGGCGAAGAAATCGCCGACGGGACACTCGACCGAGGGCGCGGTCTCGCCGTCCCAATAGAAGCGCAGGATCGAGTGCCGCCAGTTGCCGGTCGGCGTCATCCAGATTTGCTGGATGCAGCCCGGCCCCTTGATGTCGGCGAGCGTGAAGGTCGTGCCCGCCTTGATGCGGACCGAGGGCGAGACCTTCCAGCCGCGGCCGAGTTCGCTGGCGGCATTCCGGCCCGTGCCGTTGGTCGCCATCGCGGCCGCGCCTTTTTCGCCGGTGAAATTTTCCGGGCAAATCGAGCGCGTTTGCGCGGACGACGTGCGGTAGAGGTTGTCGAGGTTCGTGGTCAGGCCGCTGAACGGCGTGGCGCAGCCGGCGAGGAACAACGTCATCACGCCGATACAAATTCCCGGCTCACCAAGGTTCGCCCTCCAGAAATTTTTCCGACCCTTGGAGGGCGAGGCTTGCCGAGCCGCAAACAGACCGGAGGTGTTTTTCTTCATGGTTTCTTTTCTCCCTTGGGCAACTGGTCGGGCGGCTGCGACGAAAGCTGGATCAGCGCCTCGAGCGCGCGCGCCTTCTGTTCCGGCGTCGCCGAGAGGATGAAGTGCTTGCCCTGCGTGTCGGCGTGGAATTCCGTCTGGCCCTTGTCGTTCACCGTGATGCGGCATGGCTCGCTCACGGTGAAGTAGCCGCGGTCGGGCCGTACGGCGTAGAGCACGCTCGTCAGGTCCCACGTCTGGCGGTCATAGGGGAATTTCATGTAGGCGCGGTAGGCATCGGTCACCGGGTGATGCGCCACCCAGCTGAAGTCCCGCTCGATGCTGATGGCGGGGAATTTCATGCTGTCGCCCAGCTCCCAAGGCGAAAAGTAGATGGGCGTTGGCCAGTCCTTGCAGAGCTGTTGCGAGGCCGGCGTATCGATGAAGACGTTGTATTCCTTGCTCTTCTTGTCGGTGAACCGCCCGGCCATCGCGGAGAGGAACTTGACCTTGCGCGCGACCAGGTCGCGGCCCGCGAGCGACGAGGCCGCGTCGGCCGGTGTCGCCAGCAGCCGCGCGAGGTTGGAGAAGAAGCCCACCTGGATCAGCACCACCGAGCCATCGGGCTGCGCGGCGAGCGTCTTGCGCAGCAGCTCAACCGCGTCCGGCACGGCCGCGTCCGCCGCGAGCCGCCGCGGATATAGCAGCGCGCCACTCGCGTCGCGCGCCTCGGTGACGGCCTTCAGGAATTTGCCCGGCTCCGGCGTCTTGCCGTTGGTGACGCGGCCGATGGGGATCCCGCCGTGGCCGTAGAAGGTGTTGATGACATCGGTGAAGGCGACGGCGTGCGAGTTGTCCTTGGTCAACGTCACCGCGAGCAGCCGGCATTCACCGCGGCTCTGGAGGGAGTGGAGCATGGCGAGCGCGAGCGCGTCATCCACGTCGTTGCCCACGTCGGTATCGAAGATCACGCGGAGCGGTTCGGCGGGCGCGGCCACGGCGAGCGCGAAGGCCAACAGCGGCAGGAGGAATTTTTTCATGGAGCGCATCCTAGTCGCCCGCCGCGCCTTTTCCAAGGCTGGGAAAGAGCAACGCCGTTTTTTCCAGGCTTTGGAAAAAACGCAGCGGAATTTTCCAAGGCTGGGAAGCCTCACCGCGCGGCGGGCGCGAGCGGGCCAAGGTACTGCCGCGCGACGACGACGTGCGCGAATCGGACCGTGCTGGCGGCGGGATTCTGCGTAACGCCGGGCCGCGGCTTGAACTGCGCGTCGCCCTGGAAGACGCCTTCCAGGTAGTAGAGCAGCCAGAAGGTGTTGAGCTTCACGGCGTCGTCGGTGCGCCAGCGGAAGCCCTCGAACGGCTCGCCATCGTCGCGCGCGAGGAAGCGGTCCTTGACCCAGTGGCCGCGCGGTGTGCCCGGCGCCCAACGGCCCGCGAGTTGGCCGTCAATCCAGAACGCCTGCTCGCCGTCGTGCCGGTCGGGCGCGCTGTTGGCCTTGACCATGAACTCGACGCACTGCCAGCGGTCACGCGGCACGGGCTGCGGCGCGGCGGGCGCAAAAGCGTTGCCGTAGCAGCTCGTGCCGGCCGGGCCCTGCCAGCTCCGCATCTCGCACCAGTAGGTGTAGAAGTGCCACGCGCCCGGCGGATCAAAGCGGCCATGGGCCGACATCGGCTCGAGGCCGGTCTGGAAACTTTTCGCGCCGTCGTGGCGGTGTCCGGCCTCGCCCTGCGGCCAGTTCGGCGAATCGCGCCACGCGCCAATTTTCACGAAGTGGTGGACGTAGGGATGGTCCTGGCTGAACTTCACGTAGAACCGCGCATACAGCTCGTCCACACCCGGCTTGAACAGCTTCCACAGGTGCCCGCCGGTATTTTGGCCTTTCACCGCGGCAATTTGCAGCGACTGCCGGCCGGGGCTGCCCGGCGGCACGTCGGCGGCGAACGAGAGCGTGCCATCCCGCGCACCTTTCGCCTCGGTCCAGTTTTCCACCAGCGCCGCGATGGAGTCTTCCGCGAACGACTCCGCAAACAGCACGGCTGGATCCTGCGCGATGTTCACATCGCCGGGATAGCGCGTGGCCAGCCCCTGCACCACCGGTTCACCAGCGCCGACCCACAGCGGCAGCGCCACCAACCATAGCGGATGGAGGTTCATCACGCGGCGGAGCATAGGCCCGCCGTCATGCTGTGGCAAGCCGGCCCCCCCGGGCCGGATTTATGGAACCCGCTTCTGGCCGGGGAATTCCATTGCAGGAAAGGCGCGAACGCTTTAGTATCGCGCGCCGTTTTTCAGGCATGTCCATGGCGGATACAAAAAAACCATTTGCGGTCAAGGTTCAGGACCTGGTCTATAACGTGGAGGTGGGGCTTGGCCTGCGCATCGTTCAGGGGGTGCTCTATGCGCTCTTGATCCTGGGTGTGATGGTGGTTTTCACAGCCAAGCGGTTTGCGGGTCTGAAGGAAGCGGAGGCGATGGACCAGGCGCAACTCGCGCGCAACTTCATGGAGGGCCATCGGCTGGTGACTCAAAACATCCGGCCGGCTTCCATGTGGTATCTGATCGAGAACTCGCGCCAGCATGCCCCACAGATGGAACGGCATCCGGATATTGTCAATCCGCCGCTGTACCCGGCCCTGCTTTCGGTGGGCTTCCTGGCCACGCGTGGCGCATTTGCGAGCGAGAACATCGGCGGCGTCTTCACGCCGGAGCAGTGGATCATTGTGCCGTTCGGCCATCTCTGTACCATTTTGAGTGGCCTGCTTGTCTATCTGCTGGGCCGCCGGTTGTTCGATAACCGTCACGGCTTCTGGGCCATGACGGCCTTTTATGTCAGCGCCTCGGTCTGGGAAGTGAGCGTATCGGGGTTGAATCTCTCGCTGCTGGTGCTGGAAACGCTGGGCGCGTGGTACTTCGCGCTGGCGGCGGTGGACAAGCGGTTGACGCCGGAAGGCACCCGGGGCTGGACGGGCTTCTTACTGCTCTCGCTGTTGTGCTCCATCGCGGCGGTCTATACGCGCTACATCGGCGTCGTGGTGGCGCCTGCCGTCGCCTTCTTCATCGGCCTGATGCTGCGGCGGGCGGTGGGTTGGAAACTGACGTTCATCTATTTGCTGCTGTTTACACTGGCCCTGGCGCCATGGATGGTGCGTAACGTATTCGTCAGCGGTGGGGCGTTCGGTCTGGCGCCCTATCTGCTGCTGAACGGCACCAAGGTGTTCGAGGGCGACACGTTCGAACGCATGCTTGCGCCAGCCTTGGGTGCCGGGCGCATAGTCCATACGCTGGCCGGCAAGTGGGCCACCAATTTCGCCGCGCTCTATGACACCGGCCTCCGGGGACTGGGCGAAGGGTTGCTGACCTGTTTCTTCCTGGCCTCGTTCTTCTTCCGGTTCAGCAAGCCGCTGGTCAACCAGTTCCAGTGGTGCGCGGGCGGCGGCCTGTTGTTGTTCCTGCTGCTGGCGCCCTTGGGGAGCGCGGCCACGCAGCGTGCGGTGGCGCTCTTCTGGCCGCTGGCTCTTGTCTATGGTCTCGCCTTTTTCTTCGTGCTGCTCCACCGCCTGCAGTTCCAGTACCGCCTGCTCAATCAGGGCATGACGCTGGTCATCATCCTGCTTACCGCCGCGCCGCTGGTCATGCTGCTGGTGCCTGCGCGCATCGGGCCGCCTTATCCGCCCTACTATCCGCCGTTCATCAAGCATGTCACCACGCTCGTGCGTCCCAACGAGTTGCTCTGTACCGATATGTCGTGGGCCACCGCCTGGTACGGCAAGCGCGATTCACTCATGCTGCCGTTGAGTCTCGACGAATTCTACGCGATCAACGACAACACGCGGCGCATCAACGGCCTCTATTTCACCACATTTACGCGTGATCGCTCCTATGTGCGTGAGCTGCTGACCGGTCCTTACCGGAATTGGTTCCCGCTCAACGAGGGCCGCATCCCGCCCGATTTTCCGCTCAACCAGGGCTTCCCACTGAACAACATGGACCAGTTGTTCCTGACCGACCGCACACGCTGGGGGGATTGACATGCTGCTGCCACCCACCGCCCGTAGTTCCCGCTCCAACCGCTCTACCCGGTTCGGGCGCGAGCGCCGCCACATCCGTAAACTGGCCGTGGTGTGTCGCCTTCTTGGGATCCTATGCGCGCTGGTGGCGGTGGGCTTCTTCATCTCCAGCCGGATGCAGGAGAAGAAGGTGGCTCGCAAGCAGTTGCTGGTCAGCGTGGGCTTCCTGACGGCCACGCCAGCCCTGTTGATCATGGGTGCCGGTCTCGACTGGTGGAAGCACCGCTTCTATGGCCGCGGCCAGAAACGACGCTCGCCTTCGTCCAACGGTGGTAACGGTGGCCCGGACGGCGGCCGCAACGGCCCGGAGGTTCCGCGTGCCGAAAACTTTCCAGCGCGCTAGGGTCCGCGGTTCGACGCTGGTACTGGTTCTCGTCCTCGCAGCCGTCCTCACCAGTCTGGTTCTCTTTGCGCAGTGGCAAGCGCGCCGCGAACTGGTTGCCAGCCGGCAAGCACTGACGCAACTCGCGTTGCACCAGGCCGCCGCCGAGGGTATCCGCACGGCGCTGTTGCGCCTTGCGGCCGACGACGAACCCACCGTGGATCACTTGCGCAAGCCGTGGGCGCAGCCACAACTCGTGACCAACCCCGTCGGGATTGTCGTGGCCGTGCGCATCACTGACGAGAACCGGTGCTTCGACTGGAATAACCTGGCCATTCCGCCGCTCGGCCCGCAGTCGCGCAGCGCCAGCGATGTGGCGCTGGATCTGATGAATCTTTCAGGCGACTACGCGCCGGTGGAGCGCCTCGCCGCGTTGGGCGACTGGGTGGATGCCGACGCCAACGGCCTCTGGGAAACGCCGTTCTACCGGCAGCAGTCACCGGGCTACGAGGCGGCCAACCGCCCGCTCTATACCTTGAGCGAATTACTGCACGTACAGGGGTTCAGCCGTGATCTGTTCCGGCCGCACACCGGCGAAACGGCGTTCACCCGCGCCGCCACCAACCTGCTGGAAAATTTCACGGTCGTCCCCCTCCCGCGCGACCGCCCGGTCCGTATCAACGCCAACACCGCCAGCCGCGAAGTCCTGCTGGCCCTTGCCGGCGTGGACCAGGCTGGCGTGGTCATGCAGGTGCTCGCCCTGCGCGAAAGCGGCCCGCTGCGCTCGCTGCAGCCGGTCCGCCGCGCCGTCGGCCCGGCCCTGCAGGATGTGGTCGAGCGTTTCCTCGACGTACGCAGCCTGTACTTCCGCGTCGAGTCCGTCGCCGTACAGCACGAGCAGGCCGAACGCATCACTGCGCTCGCACGGCGCGATGAGAACGGCGCGCTCGCCATCGTGCAGTGGCTTTTCTGACCCCGGCTTGCTATAAGCCCGCCCTGTGGCCTCGCTGTCCATACCTCGTTGTCGCGCCGCCTATGGCGTTGACCTCGGTCGCCGCCGTCTCGTGCTGGTGCGCGTTGAGCGCGGCGGCGCGAGTACCACGCTGTGGAATGGCGACGCTGACGTGCCGCGGTTGCAGGCGGCCGTGACCGCACTCAACGCAACCGGCGACCGTGCCCTGCTCGCCGCCGCCCTGCCCGCCACCGAGTCGTTCGCGCGCTGGCTTGAAACACCGCTCACCGCCGCTGACAAGGCGCGCAAGGTTCTGCCCGCGCTGCTCGATGTACAACTCCCTTTTCCGCTCGAAACCAGCCTCTATGATTTTTCCGATGTCCGGCCCGGCGTCGGTGGCCACATCCACGCGCTGGCTTGCGCCGCGCGCCGCACCGATGTCGAGGCGCGACTGGCGCAACACCGCGAGCTGGGCCTCGAGCCCATGTTGCTGACACACGAGGGTCTCATACTCTGGCGGCAGGCGCTCGCTGAAATTCCACTGCTGTCCAAAACGCTGCGCATCGTCGCCTATGTCGGCGACGGCCGCTCCGCGCTCGCGGTTGGCAGCGGCGCGGAACTCATCAGCCTCCACGGCATCCGGCTCGGCGCCGATGAACTCGCCAGCGCCGATGCGCCCACAGTGCGCCAGTGGGCCGGCCGCGTCGCGCAATTGTTGCGTACGCTGCCCGCTGCGGGTGCTGAACCCATCCAATGGCTCTGGTGCGGACCCGGCGCGGACATGGCGGTGCAGCTCGAGGCTGCCCTCGCGACCGGCGACCGCATCCGCTTCAAGAAACTGGCTGATCCGGCCACGTTCCTGCCGCGTGCCCTCGCGCAGGCCGCGCTGGCCGGCCATACCGCCGGCCAGTTGCGCAATGGCGACCTGACGCATCCCGCGCTGCTGGCCCACGCCGAGGCCGGCCGGCGGCGTACCGCCATCCACCTGCTCGTGGCCGGTGGCGCGCTCTGCGCGCTCACCCTGGGCTGGCAGCTCTGGTTGCAGTACACCAACGACCGGCTGCAGTCCGAGTTGCTGGCGCAGGCGCAGCAGTTGACCGGCTCGGCGAGCATCCCCTATGGCCAGGAGCTGCCCACCGTCCAGCGCGCGCTCAAGTTGCGTGCCGCCGAACTACAACCGTTCCTTAATGCGCTTGCGCCCGGCGCAACGCGCGACCTCGCTGTGTTGCTTGCTGCCGCACGCGAACTGCGCCTGACCATCGAGACGTGTTCCTACAGCGGCAAAGCGTTGCTGCTTCGCGGCGCCACCGAGGACTGGAACCGCTGCGATCCGCTCGTCATACGCCTCCGCGCCCTCGGTTACGCCGTCGAACTCTCGCGTGAAGAGGCCGGCGTGGATGAACTCGTCCGCTTCACGTTGAAAGGCACGCGCCGATGAACCGCGCCTTATCCATCCAGATATGGAACGGCGTAGCCGGTGTGGTTTTGGCCGCGGGTGTGGTGCTTGTGGCCTACACGCTCTCTGCACTGCCCAACGAACTGCGCAAGCTCGAACGCAAGACTGCCGACCTGACTGCGCTCAAGCAGCTCGCCGCCGCTGACCGCACCAGCCGGCGGGCGCTCGCGCCATTCGAGGCTCTGGCCAACAAGACGCCACCGGCGCTAGCCGGGCTGGCCGCGCAGACGCTGGCCGGCATCACACCCGCTATCCGCCAGCGCGAAAGTCAGGCCGCTGCCAACGGCTGGCAGGCGCGCCGCGCCGAGGTCAAGTGTGATGCGTCACCAGCCACGCTCGGTGCCTTTCTGGCCGCCGCCGAAGCCGTGCGGCCGCCGTGGCGGCTGGTCGAGTTCGACTTTGTCTCCGGCGTCACCGCACCCGATACCGTCCGCGCCACGCTCCTCCTCGAAGCGCTGGAAAATAAATAGCCGCCAATTCAATCGCACACTTGTACAAGTGTACGGCTGAAGCCTTTTTGAGTTTAACCTGTTTTTCCGGGGACATCCTGGTACCGATGTTCGGCCGGCCGTGACAGCCGTATTTTCGCGCGTCATACCAAGGCTTTTCTGCACATTCTCCACCAACTGCACGTTGCCGCCGCCCACCCGATCTGCGGCCTGAAAAACCGCACACTTGCACAAGTGTGCGATTGGATGGGGGCCGGCGGTTTCCAAGCCTTGGGCAAATCAGGGGAGGCGGGCGCGGAGGGGAGCCTGGCTGGCGGCGAGGCCGCCGGGCCGGTTGCGCGCGAGCCAGAGGCGGCGGTGCCCGGCGAGGAGTGCGCGCAAGTTCTGCACGTTTTCTTCCCCGGCGCTGGCGCGTTGCAGGCCGTGACGTAGCATCTGCGCGACCAGCGCAAACTCATCGCGGACGAGTTCGGCGTCGGCACAGCGCAGCCGGGCGCGATTGAGAGGGGCCACCATCTCTTCCAGACGTTGCGTGGTCTTCTCCAGTACGCCAGTTGATGTTTTTGCCAGCCACGGAGAGAGGTCGGCCTTGTGCAGGAGCTGGAACAGGAGGCTGGCGTTCGCCAGCTCGACGCCGGTGGCGCGGTAGAGATTTCCCAACTCGAGCGCGAGCTGACCCATCACGCCGGCGTCGTCCATGAACGCGTGACGGTCCAGCAGCGCGGCGAGCGGCAGATTTTTTGCGGCATCCGTGTTCCAGCCGCAGGCGGCGGCGGTGGCGAAGCCGGCATAGCTGACAGGCAGCGGTTGCCAGTGGCCGTTGTCGCCCCAGTCGGTGACGAGCAGGCCTTCCGCGCCGTGCGCGAGTCCCGCGGCGGCGGCGGCGCGGATATTGGCCAGCATGTTATCGGTCCGCCCCGCGAGGCTGTTCCACGCTGACGTGCCGGGGCAGACCCAGAACGGCAGACCGGCGGCGGCGAAGGTCGCGGCCTCGCGCGCGAACGGATGATTGGCCTCGTAACCCCAGTTCAGCGCGACCAGGTCGCGCGGCAACTCGCCGACGAGTTCGGGATGCTGGAGGATGATGTCGCCCCAGAATTGCATGGTGCGACCGCGGCGCGTGACCTCGTCGCGGATTTTCAGCAGGAACTCCAGATAGACGCGGCCCTTGCCGCGCGCGGCGCAGGCGGCGGCGCTGTGGCCCTGGCCAAGGTCCCACGTCTCGTCGCAGCCGACGTTGAACAGGCGGCTGGAGAAATTCGGCAGAAGTTCATCGAACAGCTCGCGCAGCAGAGCGAGGCTCGCCGGATTCGCCGGATCGAGGCTCATCGGCTCGGTGCGGCGTTCGCCCCACGGCGTCACGTAGCCAGCGGGCGCCTCGGCGAGCGCGCGATAGCGCGGCAGCCGCAGCCAGCGCGTCAGGTGGCCGAAGGAGTTTTGGTTGGCGGCCAGTTCAATGCCGCGCGCGCGGCAGTAGGTGTCGAGCCAGCGCACGTCTGCGGCTGTCATGGGATCGGCCTCCGCCCAAACGTCGCGATGGTTTTGGTAGGCGAAGGTGTGTTCGGTGTAGAGCTGGAGATGGTTGAACTTCCACTCGGCGAGGCGGTCCACCAGCGCGGCCAGCGTCGTGGTGGTCGGAATCTTGTCGCGGCTGATATCGAGCATGACGCCGCGGACGGCGTAGTCGGGCCAGTCGGTGATGACGCATGCGGGCAGCGCCGCCGGGAACTGGCGCAGCAACTGGCGCAGCGTCATCAGGCCGTGATGCAGCCCGGCGCGATCGGGCGCGGTCAGGCAGAGCGAAGCGGGCGCAATATCGAGGCGGTAGCCCTGCGGCGGCAGACCGGCGTGCGGCTCCAGCGCCAACTGGATGGCTTTGGCCGCCGGCTCTGCCGCGAGAGTCCAGCCGGCGTGGCCCGCGTGGACGAGTTCATCGTGGAGGCGCAAGAGCAGCGGTTCGAGCGCGTCCGGCGCGCCGGCGGCGCAGAGCGTACCCGGCGGCGCGAGGAGCAATTCCCCCGCGCGCCGCTCCAGCTTCCGCGGCGGCGGCAGCAGCAGAATTTCGGTGGCGGCCATGTGTTGTTTTTACCATATCAGTGCGGGCCACAGAAGGGCAGGTGGCGGCGGCAAAGCTGGCGCAGGGCAAAGGTCAAAACACCGCCAAGCACCCCGGGGTCATCAAATGGGATGTTACGCCACGAAACTGCATGCGAACCCGGTAACCAATATTTCACATCGCTACGGTGTTCGGTCAGCGCCCACCAGAAGTGTGCAGGGAAATAGCAACCGAGCGGTGCGTACATCAGTTGTTCTGCGGATTGTGGTGCACGTAACGTGGCCGGGCGCTCGGCCAGCAAATCACGCAAGGCGGCCGGAACATCCACGCCCGCATAGCGTCCCCAGCAGAAACCGGACGGGGCACGCGGATGAAATTCGAGGACTATCGTCCTGTCTGTCACCTCGTCCAGAATCCAATCAAACCCGCATAGACCATGAAAGCCGGTGGCCGCCGCTATGGCCGCAACCACACCCGCCATGTCCGGTGGATTTATTAGGCGGCGCATAATTGAGGCCCCGAATGGTGTGACCGAGCGTTCCTTCATCGAGGCAAACCAGCCGGCAATATTTCCACGCTGCAAAATCAACTCGGTACAACCCACCGGGCCGTGGATGAATTTCTGAACCACAACGACACCGGGATTATTCAGCCGTGGCCATACCTTCCGCACCCCTTCTGGGGAGTCCACCCGCCACACACCGTTACCGCCATGCACGGCATCACATTTGATGACCGAGTCACCTTGTTGTTCCACCCAAGCTATGACTTCAGCGGGCGTCCGACAGACACGACCGGGCGGCACCGGTAACTGGTGTGCGACAGCCCAGGGATGAAAGTCCGTCTTGGTCGCCAAGGCTCGCGCCACATCCGGTGACAACCACTCCATCCCCGGTGGTGGTTGTTTACCACGCAGGAGTACTTCGACTACCGACGGATTGGCGTGGACGACCAAGTCATACTGGTTCTCCCGCAAGTGTGCCGCAAGGTGGGTCGCGATGGCTTCCGTGTTGGTGGCTGCCACGTCCAACCATTCATCCACAAATCTGGAACGACGAAAACACTGGGTTTCCGGAGCCATCAAAACCAAATGAGCGCCGGTCCGATGAATCAACCGGGGCAGCGACCAGACCAGATTCAGGTGTGAGTCAGCAACCAGCAAAACCCGCTTTTGCGGTGGTTTAGACAACATGTGATCTTTCGCGGCTGCAAACCGCAGCGACCCTCAGTGCCGGAAGTGGCGCATGTGCGTGAACGCCATCGCGACGCCGAGCTGGTCGCAAACCGCGATGCTTTCCGGATCCTTCTTCGAGCCGCTGGGCTGGACGATGTACTTGATGCCCGCCTCGGCGGCGACCTCGACGTTGTCGGGGAACGGGAAGAACGCGTCGGAAACCATCACGCACTCGCCGAGGATCGCCTTCTCGAATTCCGCGAGCGGGCGCTGCTCGCCGGTGGCGGCGTGCAGCGCGGCGATATTCTCGCGCGCCTTCGCCAGCGCCAGCTTGCGCGTGGAGTCGATGCGGTTCGGCTGGCCCGCGCCCATGCCGAGCTGCGCGAACTTGCCGGGGGCATATTCGCGGACGAGCACGATGCTGTTGCTCTTGACGTGCTTGCAGACCTTGACGCCGAACTCCGCCAGCGCGCGCTTGTTCTCGGCGAACGGCAGCTTGGTGGGCACTTCCCACTTCTCGATCAGCGCCGCGTCGCGGTCCTGCGTGAGCAGGCCGCCGTTGATCTGCCGCACCGTACGGCCCGGCGTCGGCGGCGTCAGCGCGCGGTGCAGCTTGAGCAGGCGGATGTCCTTGCTCTTGCTCTTCAGGAATTCCAGCGCGTCCGGCGCGAAGTCCGGCGCGATCAGCGCCTCGACGAACCGGCCCTTGAGCACCTGAGCCGCCGCGAGGTCCACCGGCACCGTAACGGCGATCACGCTGCCGAACGCGGAGACCGTGTCGCCGGCCCACGCGGCCTCGAGCGCCTCGGCCAGCGTCGCGCCCGTCGCGTAGCCGCACGGGTTCGTGTGCT
The DNA here is from genome assembly GCA_903889245.1 of uncultured Lentisphaerota bacterium. Lineage (GTDB taxonomy): Bacteria > Verrucomicrobiota > Kiritimatiellia > CAIQIC01 > CAIQIC01 > DP16D-bin41. The sequence continues at coordinate 55,990 of CAISWQ010000042.1, forward strand.
TGATGATCGCGGCGCCCGGCACGCCGCACAGCTCGCGCGCGGCCTCGAGGGCGGCATCGCCATCCACGTAGTTGTTGTAGCTCATCTCCTTGCCGTGCAGCACCGTCGTGTGCGCGATGCAGGCCTCGGTGACGACCGCGTCCTTGTAGAACAGCGCCGCCTGGTGCGGGTTCTCGCCATAGCGCAGTTTTTCGCCACCGGCGTAGGCGAGCACCAGCGGACGGCTCGCGCTCTTCTCGCCGAGCTGGCCCGCGAGGTAGTTCGCGATGGCCGCATCATACTGCCCGGTGCGCGCATAAACTTTCTGCGCCAGCTCGCGGCGCGTCGCCTCGGTCGTATTCCCGCCGTTCGCCTCCATCTCCACCAGCACGCGCGCGTAGTCGGCCGGGTCGGTGACGACCGTGACCGAGCGGTGATTCTTCGCCGCGCTGCGCAGCATCGAGGGGCCGCCAATATCGATGTTCTCGATCGCCTCCTCGAACGCGACACCGGGCTTCGCGACGGTCGCCTCGAACGGGTAGAGGTTGACGCAGACGAGGTCAATCGGCTCGAGCTTGTGCGCCTTCATCGTCGCAAGGTGCTCGGCGTTGTCGCGGACGTGCAGCAGGCCCGCGTGGACCTTCGGGTGCAGCGTCTTCACGCGGCCATCGAGCATCTCGGGGAAGCCGGTGAACTCCGAGACGTCCTTGACCGCCACGCCCGCCGTGCGCAGCGCCTTGGCCGTGCCGCCGGTGGAGAGCAGCTCGACCCCGCGCGCCGCCAGCGCCTTGGCGAAATCCACGACGCCCGTTTTGTCCGAAACACTGATCAAAGCCCGCTGAATTTTCATGGTTGGCCCTTGGGTGAAAGACGGGCGGAGCATATTTTCCAAGCCTTGGAAAAACAACCCCAACTTTTTCCAAGCCTTGGGAAAAATATGGCGAAACTTTCCAATGTTCGGAAAAAACGACCTCGGTCGGTTCCAATCCTTGGAAACTTCACGCCGGACCAAGGCGTTGCAAGGCCCAAGTGGCGTGGGTGCGGATGAGGTCATCGGGATCGGCGGCGGCGTGTTCGAGCGCGGGACGCGCGGCGGCCGCGCCGCTGTTGCCGAGCGCGACCGCGGCGTTCCGTAGCAGCCCGCGCCGCTTCGCGCGCGCCAGCGGCGTGCCGCCGAAGCGGTCGCGGAATTTTTTTTCGTCCAGCGCCAGCAGTTCATCCAAGCGGGGTGTGGCCAGGTCTGGTTGGAACCGAAACGTCGCATGTAGCTTGGAGTCGTCCAACAACTGACCACTGACAACCGGCCACTGACAACTGGTCTGGCACTCGTCGCAGCCAAAAATCCAGCGACCGAGGCGCGGGCGGAATTCGGTGGGGATATCGCCCTTGTTCTCGATCGTCAGCCACGAGATACAGCGGCGGGCATCGAGTTGGTACGGTTTGAAAAGCGCGCCGGTCGGGCAGGCGGTGCCGCAATAGTTCTCGGCACAGCAGGCGGGCGGCAACGGCGCATCGTAGGAGTCGAGCTCGATATCGAGCAGCAGTTCGCCGAGCAGCAGCAGCGAACCGAACTGCGGCGTGACGAGCATCGTGTTGCGGCCGAGGTAGCCGAGCCCGGCGCGCACCGCGTGGTCGCGCTCGAAAATCGGCGCGGAGTCCACGGCCACCTTCCACGCGAGCGGCCGGCCGAGGTCGGCGGCGATAAAGCGCGCGAGTTCCTCCAGCCGCGGCGCAATCAAGTCGTGATAGTCCGGGCCCCACGCAAAGCGCGCGACGCGACCGCGCAGGGGATCGTCCCAGAATTGCGCCGGCGGAATTTCCGCGCCGTAGGCCAGCGCGACGCAGACGATGGATTTGGCGCCGGCGAGCAGGCGCGCGGGATCGGCGCGGGTTTCCGGATCGCGCGCCAGCCAGCCCATGCCGGCGTGACAGCCGCTCTCCAACCACGGCAGCAACGCCTCGGCATGTTCCGCGCGACGCGCGGGCGCGAGCCCGACGAGATCAAAGCCCAGCGCCAGCGCCTGACTGCGGATTTTTTCGCTCAACGACATGGAACAACGGCGATCAGCCGATCAGCCGCACGGGTTCGGGACCTTTTTCGACGAAGCCGACCGCGACGGGTTTCTCGCCGGCGGCGCGGAGCAGCTTCACGGTCTTTTCGGCGTCGGCGCGCGCGACAAAGAGGACGAGGCCGATGCCCATGTTGAAGACCTTATACATCTCGTCGCGATCCACCTTGCCCGCCTGCTGGATGAACTGGAAGATCGGCAGCGGCGTCCACGTGGAGCGATCCACGACGGCGCACAGGCCCTTGGGCAGGAAGCGATCAATGTTGTCCACGAAGCCGCCGCCGGTGATGTGCGCGAGCGCGTGGATTTTCACCGCGTCCATCAGCTTGCGGACGGGCTTGAGGTAGCTGCGGTGGACGGCGAGGAGCGCCTCGCCAAAAGTTTTTTTCGTGCCGGGCAGGATGTCGCTGACTTTTTTGCCGGCCTTCTCGAAGATCGTGCGGCGGGCAAGCGAGTAGCCGTTGGTGTGCAGGCCCGAGGATGGCAGGCCGATGAGCACGTCGCCGGACTTCACGCCCATGCCGGTGATCAGGCGCTTCTTGGAGACCGCGCCGACGATCGTGCCGACGAGGTCATATTCGCCCGCCGGATAGAGGCCGGGCATCTCGGCGGTCTCGCCGCCGACAAGCGCGCAGTTGTTCTCGCGGCACGCCTTGCACAGGCCCTCGATCACCTCGGCGAAAATACCCGGATCGAGCTTCTGCGCGCCGATGTAGTCGAGGAAGAACAGCGGCTCGGCGCCCTGCGCGAGAATGTCGTTGACGCAGTGATTGACGATGTCCTGGCCCACGGTGTCGTGGCGGCCAACCATGTGCGCCACCTTGAGTTTGGTGCCGACACCATCGGTGCTGCTGACCAGCAGGTGGTCCTTGCCCGGCGACTTGAAGAGGCCGCCGAACAGGCCCCACTCGCCGGCGGAGCCTGCGGTACGCGTTCCGGCGATTTTTGATTTCGCGCGGCGTAGCAATTCCATTTTGGCGTCAATATCAACGCCGGATTTTGAATAAGCGCTTTGTTGGTCATTGGTCATTGGTCACTGGTCCTTCCGTCAGTTGTCCGTTGTCAGTCGTCAGTTGTTGTCGGAGCACGGACGCCCATCCTGCCGATAGAATTGAGAAAGGCATTCAGCTTGGGCGCGAGTTCATCCACGATCGGTTTCAGGGCCTGAACCTGTGCATCGGTCAGCAGTTTGCGGCGATAGGCGCGGCGAAGCCAGTGTTGCGTTTCGTGCAACGAGCCACGCGCTATGCGAACGAAACGGCGGGTGTCCGGGAATGTTCCGCGGCCTACGCCTTCTGCGATGTTCGCGCCGACACTGTCCGAGGCGCGCACGAGTTGTTTGCCAACGGTGTCTTTGGCAAAGGGCTTCCACGTCATCACGATGTTCCAGACGTCATCGGCCAATTTCTCGGACAACTGATACACACGCAGTTTTTCAAAATTGGAAGCGCTCATACTTCACTCATACAACTCACAACTGACCACTGACAACTGACGATTCACAATCCGACGGCTTTGAAAGTCCGTTTCACGTCCTTGAAATGCGGTTTGAGGTCGAAGGCCGCGTCGAGATCGGCTTTCTTGAGCTGGGCGGCGCGCGGGTCGGCCTCGATCAGGCCGCGCAGATCCTGCTGCGTCTCCCACGCCTTCATCGCGTTGTCCTGGACAATCTTGTAGGCGACCTCGCGCAGGATGCCGCCCTTGATCAGCGCGAGCAGCACCTGCTGCGAGTGGATCAAGCCATGCGTCTTCTGGAGATTCGCCTGCATGTTTTTGGGAAGCACGCGCAGCGTGCGCACGAGCCACTCGAGCTTATCCAGCATGTAGTCGAGCGCGATGGTTGCATCCGGCATGGCGACGCGCTCGGCGCTGGAGTGCGAGATGTCGCGCTCGTGCCAGAGCGGGACGTTCTCCATGCCGACCAGCGCGTAGCCGCGCAGCAGGCGCGCCATGCCGCAAAGCCGCTCGCCAATGATCGGGTTGCGCTTGTGCGGCATCGCGGAGGAGCCCTTCTGGCCCGCGGCGAAAAATTCCTCGACCTCGCGCACCTCGGTGCGCTGCAGGTGGCGGAATTCCTGCGCCCAGCGCTCGATCGAGCAGCCGACGAGCGCGAGCGCGGTCAGGAATTCCGCGTGGCGGTCGCGCTGCAACACCTGCGTCGAGATCGCCGCCGGCTTGAGGCCGAGTTTCTGGCAGACGATTTTTTCGATCAGCGGGTCGCAGTGCGCATGCGTACCCACCGCGCCGGAGAGCTGGCCGACGCGGACGATCTCGCGCGCCGCCTCCAGCCGCTGGAGTGCGCGGCCGAATTCATCGTACATCAGCGCCATCTTCAGCCCGAAGGTGATCGGCTCGGCATGGACGCCATGCGAGCGGCCCATCATCGGCGTGAACTTGTGCCTGCGCGCCTGCGCCGCCGCGGCCTTGCGGACCGCCTTGACGCCCGCGATCAGGATGTCCGCCGCCTGCACCATCTGGATGGCGAGCGCGGTATCGAGGATGTCGGAGCTGGTCAGGCCCATGTGGATGAAGCGCGACGACGGCCCGACGTATTTGGCCACGTTGGTCAGGAAGGCGATCACGTCGTGGTTGACCTTGGCCTCCAGCCGGTCGATGCCTTTGACGTCGAAATCCGCCTTGCTCAAAATCGTTTTGAGGTCCCTGGCGGGAATCTTGCCCAGCTTGTGCTGCGCCTCGCACGCGGCCAGCTCGATAGCGAGCCAGATGCGGAACTTGTTATCGTCTTTCCAGATGGCCGCCATCGCGGGCCGGGTATAACGCGGAATCATGGCTGTTTCCTTCCGTTGACCGGCGCGGACGGTAGCAAACGCCGCTGCATTTTCCAAGGACGGGAACAGTACCGACACGGTTTTTCGCAGCCATCTGCCACGGAGTCACCCATGATGCGAGGGTTGCTGGTCTTGCTCGCGCTTCACATCGCGTAACCCCCCGCGCCGTTGCGCCGGCGGGGACGCTGTGCTATGAAAGCGCCCGCTTTTTTCGCCCGAAAGGTATCCATGAAAATCATGACGTCCGCGGAAATCCGGCAGTCGTTCCTGGACTTCTTCCAGTCCCGGCAGCACACCATCGTCAACTCCTCCAGCCTGATGCCGGATTCGCCGAACCTCCTCTTCACAAACGCCGGCATGAACCAGTTCGTGCCGATCTTCCTCGGCCAGCAGCCGTGCCCCTACAAGCCCGGCCGCGCGGCCGATACGCAGAAGTGCATCCGCGCCGGCGGCAAGCACAACGACCTCGAGGACGTGGGGCTGGACACCTATCACCACACCTTCTTCGAGATGCTCGGCAACTGGAGCTTCGGCGACTACTTCAAGAAGGACGCCATCGAGTGGGCGTGGGAACTTCTCACGCAGGTCTGGCACTTCCCGCCCGCGCGCCTCTTCGCCACGGTCTACTCACCCGACAAGTCCAAGAACGATCCCTCCGAATTCGACCAGGAGGCGTGGAATATCTGGGCCGCGATCTTCACCAAGGCCGGGCTCGACCCGAAGGTCCACATCGTCAACGGCAACAAGAAGGACAACTTCTGGATGATGGGCGAAACCGGCCCGTGCGGCCCGTGCTCGGAAATCCACATCGACCTCACGCCCGGCGGCGACACCAAGGGCTCGCTCGTCAACAAGGGCAGCGCCGAGTGCATCGAAATCTGGAACCTCGTCTTCATGCAATTCAACGCCAACGCCGATGGCACCTTCGTCCCGCTCCCGGCGCAGAACGTGGATACGGGCATGGGCTTCGAGCGCGTCAGTGGCATCGTCCAGTGCACGCGCGGCTTCACCGACTTCACGCACGTCATCTCCAACTACGAGAGCGACGTCTTCCGGCCGATCTTCAATGAACTTGAGAAGTTGAGCGGCAAGAAATACACCTCCACGCTGCCCGCCGCCGGCACCACCGGCGCGAGCGAGCAGGAGAAGATTGATGTCGCGTTCCGCGTCATCGCCGACCACATCCGCACGCTCTCGTTCGCCATCGCCGACGGCATCCTGCCTGGCAACACCGACCGCAACTACGTCCTGCGCCGCATCCTGCGCCGCGCCGTCCGCTACGGCCGCGCCCTCGGCTTCCACCAGCCGTTCTTCTACAAGCTCGTCGACGTGCTCGCCGAGAAAATGGGCGACGTCTTCCCCGAAATCCGCGCGAAGAAGGACCAAGTCCAGACCGTCATCCGCACCGAGGAGGAAGCCTTCAACCGCACACTGGACATTGGTCTTTCGCTTTTCGTGGAGTTGGTTTCATTGCATCGGCAAATCGAGGTATTGCCAAAGGCACTTGAGCCGCTAATAAAAACCGTTCAAATCAATATTCAGGGTACTGACCTCTCTGAAGAAAATCTGATACAAATTAAATGCAATTTCGAGAAGGCATGTTCGACACTCGATGCAGTTCCATGTGATCTCTGGGCTCAAATTGCGACTGACGCTGAATTAACTGTGGCAACATGCAGTGTTGACCTGAAGGACATTATTCAGATTTCTAATATTGAAATCGCGAAATCTGCTCAACACCGAATGAGCCAGATGTGTGCGGACATTGCAACCGGACTCCGTGAAATACATGCTCGCCGAGGAATTTTCCGCCCTAAAGCAGCCTTTATGCTTTACGATACATACGGTTTCCCGCTGGATCTGACAGAACTTATGGCGCGAGAGCATGGTTTAAAAGTAGACGCTGCGGACGTGGAAATATTTATGGAGGAGCAGAAAACACGCTCACGCGCTGCTCATAAAAAGGAAATAATCGAAGTTTCTCAAATCAAAGCAGCACCAACTATTTTCAATGGGTATGATAATTTCCAAATTGCTACCGGGGTTCAAGAAGTTGTTCAGGTTAAGGGGCGAACCGCTGTGATTCTTGACGCAACTGTTTGTTATGCAGAAATGGGCGGACAGGTCGGTGATACTGGCACAATGAGCGTTGGCGGCCAGCTATGGAGAATATCTGATACTCAAAAAGCCGGGAATGTCTGGCTACATTTCCTTGAAGGCGGAGAGGCTCCCTTGCCAAGAACCGATGTAATTCTTGGAGTAGACCTCGAGCGCCGCGCCGCGATCCAGCGCCACCACACCGCGACGCACCTGCTGCACTGGGCACTGCACAAGCTCGTCAGCCCCGACGCCGTGCAGAAGGGTTCCTACGTCGGGCCGGAGAAGCTGACGTTCGACTTCAGCAGCGCGGCGCTGACGCCCGCGCAGCTCGTCGAGCTCGAGCGCGCGGTCAACGCGCGCATCGTCGAGAACGCGCCGGTGCTGTGGCGCGAAGTGCCCTATGCCGAGATCAAGGCGCGCAAGGAAATCCGCCAGTTCTTCGGCGAGAAATATGGCGACGTCGTCCGCGTCGTGCAGGTGGGCGGGCAGCCGGCGGGCTTCGATGGCTACTCGATGGAGCTGTGCGGCGGCACGCACGTCTCGCGCACCGGCGATATCGGCCAGTTCCGGATTGTCGCGGAAAGCTCCGTCTCCGCCGGCATCCGGCGCATCGAGGCCGTGTGCGGCCTGGCGGCGTGGGAGTATGGCCGCCGCGAGCATGAACTGTTGCACAAGATCGCGCAGGGCTTGAGCGCCGCGGTGGAGGATGTCCCCGTGCGCGTCGAGGCGCTCGCCGAGCAGGTGAAGAAGCTCGAAAAGGAATTGAAGCAGAAGTCCGCCGAATCCGCGCGCGGCCGCACCGATGAACTCATCGGCAAGGCGCAGATCCTCGCCGGCCTCTCGCTGATCGCCGCCGACGCCGGCGCGCTCGACGCCGATGCGCTCCGCGGCCTGCACGATGGCATCCGCGAGAAGCGGCCCGACGACCTGATCGTCCTCGGCGGCGCGGCTGATGGGAAAGTTTCGTTCATCGCCAGCGCGCCGGAGGCGCTGTGCAAGCGCGGCGTCCACTGCGGCAAGCTGATCGGCGCGGTTGCGAAGATCGCCGGCGGCGGCGGTGGCGGCCGCCCCGACAAGGCGCAGGCCGGCGGCAAAGACCCCTCGAAGGTCGCCGAGGCCATCGCCAAGGTCGCCGAATTGCTCGCGCCGATGGTGAAGTGAAGAAGCGAGGATTGGAGTGCTGGAGTATTGGAGAACTGGAGTAATGGTCTCTGGTTTCAAGACGAAGGCGGAAGCCACATCCCGTGCGGCGAGGGCACGCGGTTCCACGGCTGCCTCGCGGGACGAGGCTTCTGCAAACAGAAAACGGGAGCGCACTATGAATGAAATTTCTTCCACAACACCCCATCACCCCCATACTCCTGCACTCCATTTGCCGCGGCGTCTCTGTTGCCCCGTGTTCGGCCTCTTGCTCGGTTTGTGTCTCTCCGCTTCCGCCGCTTCGTGGCGGGTGGAGAACATCGCGGGGACGGGCGCTGCGGGACGCGCGGGCGAGGGCGGGCCGGCGTTGCAGGCGCAGTTGAATCATCCCTTCGGCATCGTGCGCGGCCCGGATGGCTGCCTCTACTTCTGCGAAATCAACGGCGCGGTGGTCCGCAAGATTGATGCGCAGGGCAAGCTGACGACCATCGCGGGCACCGGCCAGAAGGGCGCGCCCGGCGATGGCGGGCCGGCGCTGCAGGCGACGTTCAACCAGCCGCACGAAATCCGCTTCGACCGCCACGGCGATCTGTTCGTCGCCGATACCGGCCACCAGCGCGTCCGCAAAATTGATTTCAAGACCGGCCTCATCTCCACTGTCGCGGGCACGGGCAAGGCGGGCTTCTCCGGCGATGACGGCCCCGCGACCAACGCGACGTTCAAGTCGCCGATCAGCATCGCGTTCGATCCGCACGGCGACCTGTTCATCTGCGATATCGGCAATCACCGCGTGCGCAAGGTGGCCATGCAAACCGGCGTCATCACCACCGTGGCCGGCAACGGACAGAAGGCGCCGACGCCGGATGGCGCCGCGTTCCACGGTGCGCCGCTGCTCGGCCCGCGCTCGCTCGACTGCGACAAGGCGGGCAACCTCTGGGTGGTACTGCGCGAGGGCAACGCGCTGCTCAAGCTGGACGTTGCCAGCGGCAAGGCGCAGCACATCGCCGGCACCGGCAAGAGCGGCTTCACCGGCAACGGCGGGCCGGCAAAGCTCGCGACGTTGAGCGGGCCGAAGGGCCTGACGGTTTCCGCCGATGGCGCGCGCGTCTTCATCGCCGACGCCGAGAGCCACAGCATCCGCATGGTGGACCTGAAGAGCGGCATCCTCGACGCGGTCTGCGGCACCGGCAAAAAGGGCGATGGCCCCACCGGCAACGCCGCCGCCTGCCAGATGACGCGGCCGCACGCCATCTTCGCCGAGGCCGATGGCAGCGTACTCGTCAGCGATAGCGAGGCCAACCGCATCCGGGTCATCAGGCCCACGCCGTGACTTGGTGACAAACTTTGGTGCATGATCCGGAAGGAGTGTTGGAGTGATGGAGAACTGGAGTACTGGTCTCTGGTTTCCGCGTCTTGCGGCAGGAGCCACACCCCGTGTGGCGATGGCATGCGGTTCCATCTTCGCCTCGCGGGGCGCGTCTCCTATGGAAAGCAGGAATGTTTATGAATGAAGTTTCTTCCCCAACACTCCATTCCTCCAATTCTCCATCACTCCAATCTTCTCTTCTGCTCCGCTACCGGCTCGTGCTCGGCTTCTTCATCCTCGCGCTGGTCGTCAGCGGGCTGACGGCGTTCCCGCTCCGGTGGGAACTGGAAACGCTCGTCGGCTGGCTCGGCTGGTCACAGCTCGCCCCGGCCAGTGCGCCCAACGGTCTCGCGTTCTGGCTGCTGTCTGTGCGCGATGGTTTGCAGGAAACCTACGCAAAATTTCCGTGGTTCGCCTATGGCACCGACTGGCTCGCGTTCGCGCACCTCACCATCGCGGTCTTCTTCATCGGCCCGTTTGTGCGGCCGGTGCGCAATGTCTGGGTGCTCTGGGCCGGGCTGATCGCGTGCGCGCTGGTGCCGCTGCTCGCACTCGCGTGCGGCCCGCTGCGCGGCATCCCGTTCTACTGGCGGCTGGGCGATTGCGCCTTTGGCGTGTTCGGCGCGTTGCCGCTGCTCTACGGCCTCAAGCTCACCCGCGCCATGGAAGCCGCCGGGTCAGAGACCCGGCCTACCACGGCAAAGAACCGCACCTGAGAAAATGTGGGCCGGTTCTCCAACCCGGCGGACCCCAACCCGGACCTTTCCAAGCAATGGAAAAGCAAAACGCAGTTTTTCCAGACATTGGAAATTCTCACAGAAAATTTTCCAAGCCTTGGAAAAAGACGGGCGCTTTTTTCCAAGGCTTGGAAACCGGCGCGGGGCCGCCATGAGTCGCATGGGACCGATATGACGTCTATGGCACCCTCCGTCCCTCGCCCCTCTGGCTGCGTCAGGCGGTGGCGCGGCGCAGGGTGACGAGCTGGGCGCGCTGGCGCGCGGGCAGCGCGTCGCGCGCGTCCTCGAGCACGCGCTCGAGCGACGCGAGATAGGCGGCGAAGCGGTCGAGGCCCTTCTCGGTAGGCAAGATAGTCGTACGCGGTTTGCGGTCCACAAACTCCTTCTTCACGCGCACGATGCCTTCCTCTTCCAGAGCGGCGAGGTGCCGGTTCAGGTTGCCATCGGTCAGCCGGCACACGACGCGCAGTTCGCTGAAGCTCAAGCCCTCGCCATCGGCGCTGGCGAGCGCGGAGAGGATCGCGAGCCGGTTGGGCTCGTGAAACAGCTTTTCAAGGTTCGTGGTTGTTGGTTTCCCGGGCATGGCGCAACTCCTGTTCATGGCGGCGGTCGTCCCAGATCAGGGCGCAGCCGCCGGTGGTTTCTCCAATGAAAAAAACGACGCCCATCGGCCACGGGTTGAGCAGGCCGAGGCCGGGCACAAGGAGGCAGGCCGCGCCGGTCGTGAGATAGCCGAGGCCGACGAGGAAGTTGAGGCGCGGCAGCGTCTGGCGGTAGGGCAGATGCGCGAGGCCGTAGCAGCACATCCAGGTACCGAAGAGCAGGTCATAGGCGCCGGCGCGGGCGAGGACGAAGGTCAGCAGGCCGCCGAGCAGGAGCGGCGCGAGCGCGTCGGCCGCCGGGCGCAGCGCGGCGCGGTCGCGGCCCGCGCCCTCGCGCGAACAGAACCAGAGCGCGAGCGCGCCGTAGTTCGCGGCGAGCGCCATCGCGAGCACGATCAGCCACGCGCGGAAGTGGGCTTTGGGCGGCACCGCATGGGTGGCGAGCACGACGGCGCAGGCCAGCGCCAGCCCGCCGCCGAAGAGGCGCGCGCGGCCGGAGTAGCCGCGGAACTGCCGCCGCTCCTGCAGCGCGTCCCGCATCTGCCGCACCTGTGCCAAAGCTTCGTGTAGGTCCATGCTCCCACCGCCATCGCGACCTTAGCACAAAGCGCTTTATACAGGAAAGACTGAACATGCCGATGAGAGGCAAGAGCGCAGCCCTTACCCGGCTTGGCCGCCGGGAATCCGGTTGCGTGACGACAGCGGCTTGGCTATACCTCGCATCATCGGTGTACACGAAGGAGCACACTATGCGCACGAAAATGGCGGTCCTGGGCTTGTGGGCGTTGGCGGCGGGCGGCGTACAGGCGGCGGTGCCGCCGGAGTTCGCCAATCCGCCGGCGGAGTTCCGGCCGATGCCGTTCTGGTCGTGGAACGCCGCGCTCGACGATGCGGAGATGCGCCGCCAGATCGTGGACTTCAAGGACCGCGGCTACGGCGGCTATTTGATGCACCCGCGCGTCGGCCTCGTCACGCGCTACCTGGGCGAGGAGTGGTTCCACAAGGTCGCCGTCTGCCTCGACGAGGGCCGCAAGCAGGGCGTGCAGTCGTGGCTCTATGACGAGGACAAGTGGCCGAGCGGCTTCGCCGGCGGGCTCGCGGTCTTCGATCACCAGGAATATATCGGCATGGGCCTGGGCGCCCGGCGCGCGCGCGGCCCGGCCGCGGCGGCGCTGGCGACTAACACCGATGTGCTCGCGACGTTCGCGGTGACCTCGAACGGCTTCCGCCGGATCAAGAGCGCGCAGGAAAAGGGCGCGGGCGAGGTGCTGCAGTTCTTCGCGCAGCACTACGAGAAGAGCAACTGGTATAACGGCGAGGCCTACCTCGACACGCTCAACCCGGAGGCGGTTGCGCACTTCCTCAAGCTGACGATCACGGATGGCTACGACCAGCGCTTCAAGAAGGACTACGGCCCGGCGATGCCCGGCATCTTTACCGATGAGCCGAACTTCCTCGCCGGCCGCGGGCGCGGCGGGACGAGTTTCCCGTGGTCGCCCAAGTTCCCCGCCGCATTCCAGGCGCGGCGCGGCTACGACATCCTCGCGAAGCTGCCGTGCCTCGTCCGCCCGCTGCCCGGCCACGAGCAGGTCCGCTACGATTTCTGGCGCACAATGGCCGAGCAGTTCGAGCTCGCGTTCAGCAAACCCTACGGCGACCTCTGCACGCAGTCGGGCCTGCAAATGACCGGCCACTACCTGGCCGAGGACACGCTCTCCGCGCAGACGCGCGTCGGCGGCTCGGTGATGCTGCAATATCCGCACATGCAACTGCCCGGCATTGACCACCTCTGCCGCAACATCAAGAACCCGCAGACGAAGAAGCAGTGCTCCAGCGTCGCCGACCAGTTCGGCCGGCCGCGCGTGCTCTCGGAGATCTACGGCGTCAGCGGCCACACGACGACGTTCGAGGAACTCAAGTGGATGGCCGACTTCCACTTTGTCCTCGGCGTCAACCTGCTCGTCCCGCACCTGACGCTCTACGAGATGGCCGGCGACCGCAAGCGCGACTACCCGCCGACCTTCAGCTATCACCAGCCCTACTGGGAACAGCTCAAGCCGCTCAACGACTACCTCGGCCGCGCCGCGTGGTTCATCACGCGCGGCCAGCCGCGGCAGGACGTGCTTCTGCTCTCGACGCTCGGCAGCGTGTGGGCGCTGCTCTCGCCGGCCGACAAGGCGGACGTGCGCTACCAAACCTACGACACCGCGTTCCCCGCCTACATCGAGGAGCTGCTCAAGCTCCACCGCGACTTCCACATCGGCGACGAAATCCTGCTCGAGCGCCACGGGCGCGTCGAGGGCGGCCGCCTGAAGCTCGGGCCGCAGGGCAGCTACCGCGCGGTCGTCGTCCCACCCGCGCTCGTCTGGCAGGCGCCCACGCTCAAGGCGCTCGCGGCGTTTCTCGAGGCTGGCGGCGCGGTGCTGTTCCTCGGCGCGCAGCCCGCCGCGGCCAAGCCGCTGCTCGCGCACAAGAATGCGCGGCAGATCGACGCGGCCCCGGCCGCCATCGGCCCCGCGCTCGATGCCGTGCTGCCGCGCGATGTCGCGGTCACCGATGCCGAAGGCCGCGAGCTGGGCGACATTCTCTACCGCCACCAGCAGAACGGCACGCAGCACTACTTCTTCTTCGCGAACACCAGCCGCACCAATGCCTATCGTGCAACGCTCAAGCTCGCGCCGGAGCTCGCGGGCGGCGCGGTGGAAGCCTGGGATTTGGCGACGGGCGCGGTGACGCCCGCGGGGCTGACGCACGAGTTCCCGCCGGTCGGCACGCTCGCGCTGTGCGTGGATATGGCACGCGCGCCAACCATCCTGAAGGCCGAGGAAAAAGTCGCGGAGAAGGTCGAGACCATTCCCGGCCCGTTCGCGTTCCAGCGCACGCATCCGGGCACGCTCGTGCTCGATACCTGCCGCTACCAGATCAACGGCGGCGCCGAGCAGGGCCCGGCGCCGGTCAGCACCGTCCGCGGCGAGGCGTTCAAGGCCGCCGGCCTCGGCGCGTTTGTGGGCATGCAGCCGTGGGCGCTGGAATGGAAGGGCATCAAGCCCACGCAGTCGGCGCAGGTGACGATGAAGTTCAGCTTCGAGTCGGAGCTCGACCTGCCGCAGGCGTGGCTCGTGGTCGAGAAGCCGGAGCATACGCAGATCAAGTGCAACGGCCAGGCCGTGGCGCAGCGCGACGGCTGGCACTGGGACCGGCAGTTCGGGAAGATGCAGCTTGGCGCGCTGGTCAAGAAGGGCGCGAACACCATCGAGTTGACCACCACCTATAAACCCGGCGTCGAGATCGAGGACATCTTCCTGATCGGCGCCTTTGCCACGCACAAGCTTTCCGATACCGCCTATGCGGTCGCCGCCGAGCCCGCGCAGCTCGCCGCCGGTGACTCCGCCGCGCAGGGCTACCACTTCTATTCCGGCAACATGATCTACCGCTTTGACCGCCATGCCGTGACGGGCGAGCGCGCCAAGCTGCGGCTCAAGGGCCCGATGGGCACCGCGTTCCTCGTCCGCGTCAACGGCCGCGACGCCGCGCAAATCAACTGGGCTCCGTGGGAGGCCGACCTCACCGCCGCCCTCCAGCCGGGCGCGAACAAGATCGAACTCACCATCCTCGGCAGCCTGCAAAACACCTTCGGCCCGCTCCACAACAAACAATTCCTCGGCGGCAACGACTGGTGGGTGGGCCCGAACGCCTTCGACGACAAGAAGCAGTGGATGGACGCCTACTTCCACGCCCCCTACGGCTTCGCCGGTCTGGAATGGGTCACGTCACCGGCGGGGAAGTGATTTATCGTGCAGAACACATATAACATCATGACTAATGTGTTGGTGGCACTGACGTTCCCCCATAAAACTGGAGCATGTTCAAAGCGAGTTCTCTGGTCTACAACAGCAACGAAACGGAGGACAAGCGATGAAAGGAAAGCGGTTCAGCGAAGAACAGATTATCGGGGTATTGAAGGAAGCCGAAGCAG
>CAISWQ010000043.1 GCA_903889245.1 uncultured Lentisphaerota bacterium
AGCCGCACGTTCGGGCTGTGGGACGCCCTCCTGTGCGGCTATGGATAACTCCTTGAATGAAGAAATCAGTGTGATAACAATGCAGTCAAACACCGACCGGGACTCACTCTGAATCTGTTCCAGTCCGCGGGGGAAGGTCACAAGGGGGCCCATTTCGGAATGAGGCCCAGCTACGCTTCCATATTTATGACCAGGTGGCGGAATGCCGCTATAAGGCGGATAGGAATGCCAGTCATGGTTAAGAAGCGACTTGATGTCATCCTGACGAGTGATGCGCTCATAACAAATCCGGGCAACGAGATGCTGCTGCCAATTTAGCCTAGTGTCCGTGGCGGCTAAGGCAAGCAACGGGACCGCGTTTGTTCCGAGATCCACAATCTCATTACGCGCTTCGATGTAAGAGTTCGTTTGCGCTACGGCTGCCTCGGAAAGCATACTTTCGAGTTGTTTTGGCTCAATAGCACTGGTGTTCAAGGACAGAAGGAGAAATCCAACAAAAAGAAATTTCATAGTGTCACTCCCATTTATTTATTTGCCGCCACCACGGCGGTGTCAGGTTCAACTGGCGCTGCGCTGCTGTGGCGCAGTGGATCTCGCCGCCCTTTGTGTGTGTCGTGCGCGCGTAGATGCCATCGGTTTCCAGCCAGGCCGGCCGCAGCGGCACGAGCGCGCTGACGGCCAAGTCATTTTCATTGGTATCCACGCCCGCCAGTTGGCCGAGCGACGGCGCCCGGCCGGTCCACGCCGGATTGTTGGTGGAGATTTCGATCAGCCCGACCCCCTGCACCATCTGCCCCTTCACGTCAATCCCGTTGGTGAACACCTCCTGTGCCGATACCACGCCACACAGGCCCAACGCCAGTCCGCAAACCAGAAGCCTCATAACTCCGCCTTCCTTTCCTTGACTGCTCCCGCTAACTCCCGTCCCACATCCGGCTCGGACGGTAGCGTAGGGGGGGGGGGGCTGCGTCAATGCTTTTTAAAATATTTTTTGCCGATAGATCATCCAAGGAGAAACGCCCTGACGGGCGCGCTACAAACGACGGTGATCGGGTGACTGGGTGGTTGGTAGCGCCGCCGTCAGGCGGCATTCGTCTTTCCATCAAGTATAACAAGTCCTCCGCGGATTCCGCCGTGAATTTTAGGACGCACGCCGTTATCATCGCCACATGGACCGGGTCATCCTCCATGCCGACATGGACGCGTTCTTCGCCGCCTGCGAAGTGCGCGAGCGCCCGGAACTACGCGGGCAGCCGGTCGTCGTCGGCTCGCCGCCGGGTCAGCGTGGCGTCGTCGCAGCCGCTTCCTACGAGGCACGCAAATACGGCATTCATTCGGCTATGCCTTCCCGCGAGGCCGGCCGCCGTTGTCCCCACGCCGTGTTCCTGCCGCCGAACATGCGGCTCTATAGTCGCGTCTCCAAGGACATCTTCCGCATCTTCGAGCGCTTTTCCCCTTTGGTGGAACCGGTGTCCGTGGACGAGGCCTTCCTCGACGTCACCGGTGCGCAGCGCCTGTTTGGCGATGGCCCCACGATCGCCGCGAAGCTCAAGGCTACCGTGAAGGCGGAAACGCAGCTCACGGTGTCCGTCGGCGTGGCCCCGAACAAATTCCTCGCCAAGCTCGCCAGCGATATGCACAAACCCGATGGCCTGACCGTGGTTCCCTCCGAACCCACCGCCATTCGCGCCTTCCTCGCGCCGCTGCCGGTCGGCCGCGTCTGGGGCGTCGGCAAGGTCAGTGAGAAGATTCTGAATCGCGCCGGCTTCCAGACCATCGGCGATATCCAGCGCTCTTCTCCCGCCCATCTGGAACGACTGCTTGGCCACGAGGCCGCGCAACACCTCTTTGCGCTCGCTCACGGCGAGGATGCCCGCGCCGTCGAGGTCAGTTGGGATGAGAAAAGTATCTCCCGCGAACACACCTTCCTTGAGGATGTGAGTGACGTGGCCGTGCTGGAACAGACGCTCGGCGATCTGGTGGAGGATGTCGGCCGCCGCCTCCGCAAGGCCGGCAAATACGCCGGCTTCGCCCGGCTCAAGCTCCGCTGGAAAGATTTCACCACCATCACCCGCCAGTTGCCGCTGACGCCGCCGCGCTGCGACGACTTCCGCCTCCGCGCCGCGGCGCAGGAACTTTTTGCCGCGCAGAAACTGATCGCGCCGGTGCGTTTGCTTGGCTTCGGCGTGGGCCAACTCACTCTGCAATCGGCGGGACAACTCAACCTCTTCGAGAAACCGCAGCACGGTGAAGCCGCGAGCCGCGCCGTGGATGCCATCCGCAAGCAGTTCGGCCCCGCCGCCATTTTGAGCGCCTCCGCGAAACTCGCGCCAACGGATCAGAAGAAAACTAAACCCACGAAAGATAAATTGCCCCTTTGATCTTACACAGCCTGCTTCTGTAGCGGCGAGCTGCGGTCGCCGACGGCGGCCATAGGCCGCCGCTACAGCGAGCTCTGCCTCGCCTGCCCGGCGTAGACCTCCTCGCCCCTTCCTCCGTTTCCGCTTGTCGGCGCGGGGCGGGCGGCGTTTAATCGGCGCGGTTTTTCCGAGGCTTGGAAAAAGTCAGCGTGAGATTTTCCAAGGCTTGGAAAATAGCGGTGTGCGACTTTCCAAGCTTTGGAAAAAATAAATGAGTGGAACTTTTCAGGAACGGCTGGACCAGGTGCGGGAGCGCATGGCGGCGGCGTGCGCTCGCGCCGGGCGGCGGCCCGACGACGTGCAGTTGATCGCCATCTCAAAGACCTATGGCCCCGATCGTGTCCGCGAGGCGGCGGCGTGTGGGCTGCGTATCTTCGGCGAGAACAAGGTACAGGAGGCCGAGGCCAAGGTGCCGGAATGTCCCGGCCAGCTTTCCTGGCATCTTGTCGGCCACCTGCAATCGAACAAGGCAGCGCGCGCGGTGGCGCTCTTCGACCAGATTCATTCGGTGGATTCGCTCAAGCTCTTGCAGCGGCTCGAAGCCGCGGCGGCGGCGGAGGGCCAGCGCCTGCCGGTCCTGCTGGAAGTCAACGTCTCGGGAGAGGCTTCCAAGTTCGGCCTCCCACCCGCCGCGGTGCCGGAACTGCTGGCCCACGCGCCGGAACTGGACCTTGTCCAGATCGCCGGCCTGATGACCATGCCGCCGCTGACGCCCGACCCGGAGCGCGCGCGGCACTTCTTCCGGCGGCTGCGCGAGCTGCGCGACGAATGGAGCGGGGCGTCCGGCCTGCCGCTCGCGGAACTCTCGATGGGTATGAGCCACGATTTCGAGGTCGCCATCGAGGAAGGCGCCACCTGGATTCGGGTCGGCACGGCTTTATTTGGAGAACGAACATGACTGGTAATCTTGTTTTTCTGGGCGCAGGCAATATGGCGGAGGCGTTGGTGTCCGGCTTGCTGGCCTGTAATCGCTGGCCGCGCAAGCAAGTCGTGGTGACCGATTTGTTGCCGGAACGCCGTCATTTGCTCACGGAGAAATTCGGTGTCCAGGCGGAGGTTGATAATGCGACGGCGGTCGCCGGCGCGTCCGTCGTGGTTCTGGCCGTCAAACCACAGATGTTGGCGGGAGTCTTTGCCGCCATTCGCCATGCGTTGCCCGCCGACGCCCTTGTCGTCAGCATCGCCGCCGGCATCACCACCGCGAAGATCGAGAACGCGCTCGGCGGGAAGGTCCGTGTTGTCCGCGCGATGCCGAACACCCCGGCGCTCGTCGGCTACGGCGTCGCCGCGATCTGCGGAGGATTGAACGCCCGGCCGGCCGACCTCGATACCGCGCAGGACCTGCTCTCCGCCACCGGCGAAGTCGTCCGCGTCGAGGAGGCCGCGATGGACGCCGTCACCGCCGTCAGCGGCAGCGGCCCCGCCTATGTTTTCTATCTGATGGAGGCCATGCTGGAAGCCGCGCGCCAGATGGGCTTGGATGGCAGCGTGGCCCGCAAGCTGGTTTATTCAACGGTCAAGGGTTCCGCCGAGCTGATCCTGCGGCACGGCCTGCCGCCGGAGGAGTTGCGCGCCCGCGTCACCTCCAAGGGCGGCACCACCGCCGCCGCGATGGCCGTCAAGGACAAGCGCGAGGTCAAGGCCGCGATCATCGAGGCCATGCTCGCCGCGCGGGATCGGGCCGCCGAACTGGCCAGAATGTGAGCCCCATGCGCAAGTTCTGGACAAAACGCGAACCGCCGCCACCCCCGCCCGACCCGCAAGGGCGCGGCGCCGATGGCCAGATTTATATCGGCTGGGACGAGAAACAGAAAATGAGCGACGCTACTGCTAAATGGACCGGGGAACCCAAACGGCGCGGACTCTTTTCCGGCCTGCGCGGGTTCATCGTCAGCACCCTCCTGCTCTGCGCCCTGCTCTACGGCGCGATCTACATCATCGGCCTGATGGATGGCTTCCGCGCCTTTCTCGAAGACAGCCTGAAAGCCAATCTCGACCTCCGCGTCAAAATCACCAAGGCGTGGCTGACGCCCGCGCTCAATCTGGAATTCGAGGGCTTGAGTACGGAACACTTTGGACGCAAGGGCATGCCTGGCCTCCAGATTCAACGTGGTAAGATCGAGTGGACCGTGCATGACGAAACCGGCTGGCATCTGCCCCAAGTCCGCCGCGCGGTTTTGCGCGGTGTTGGCGTCGCCTTCGCCCCCGATGATTACGGCCGCTGGGAGCCCACGCCCCTCGCGCCTATTGGCGAAAAGATTGCCGACTGGTGCGGGTTCAAGGTTGCCGCGCCCCAAGCGGAGAAACCTATTCCTTCGCTCGAAAAGAAAACGAATGACGCAACGAAAAACCCGCCTGACGTCGCCGCCTTGCTGCGCCGGATGCGCTTGGAAATCGCCGACGCCCGCCTTGCCTGGGCCGACGCCGAGGGCAACGAACTCGCGCTGGCCAATAAAATCCGCCTCGCCATCCAGCCGCTGGTACTGCCCAGCCGCGAAGTGACCCACTACTGGCTGCGCGTGGACGAGATCATCCGCGCCGATGGCCGCCGGGCGCACGATATCCGCGTGGAGTTCTTTGACTTGGGCGAGCAGAAGGTGATGCTGGAATTACGCGCCGACTGGATTGGCGCCCGGCCACCCGTCAGGTCTCCGACGCCCTCCGCTGTAACCAATGCCCCGGCGTTCATCCCCTGAACTTCCTTGGACGCCGA
Organism: uncultured Lentisphaerota bacterium; assembly: GCA_903889245.1. Lineage (GTDB taxonomy): Bacteria > Verrucomicrobiota > Kiritimatiellia > CAIQIC01 > CAIQIC01 > DP16D-bin41. Next base: position 5,134 of record CAISWQ010000043.1, read on the forward strand.
TGAGCGCCGATGTGGCAGCTTCCCAATCCGCGAAAGTCAGCGGACCTTGGCAGCGAGTGATGGGCCCTTCCAAGCCTTGGAAAATTGCCGTCCGGTTTTTCCAAGGCTTGGAAACGCGTGCGGTTGGGCGGGCGCGCCGGCGAGGGCGAGCTTGCGGAAATGGCGGCGGTAGGCCAGCGGCGTCGAGCCGATGATCGCACGAAAGGCGCGCGTGAACGCGCTCTGGTCATAGAAGCCGCAGTCGAGCGCGATCGCGCCGGCGGTCTTGTCGCTGGCGATCAGCTCCTGGCAGGCGGCGTGCAGGCGCTGGCGGACGAGGTAGTGCATCGGCGGCTCGCCGAGCAGTTGCTGGAACTGGCGCACGAACTGGCTCTCCGACCAGTGGACGAGCCGCGCGAGCTGGCCGGTGGTCACACTCTCACGAAAGTGCGTGTGCAGGTGGTGCAGCGCGGGCTCGAGCCGCGCGAAGGGTTGCAACACGCCATAAACCTCGTGCAACTCGTACATCGCGCCGGCGACGCCGCACACGCGGCCGGCGGCGTCGCGGAGCGGCAACTTCGTGACGAGCCACCAGCGCAGCGGGCCGGCGATATCGGGGACCATCTGGACGTAGCGCGAGAGCGAGCGGCCGGTGCGGATCACGCGGCGGTCCTCCTCAATGAAGACCGCGGCGACCTCCGGCGGGCGGAAGTCGAAGTCGGTCTTGCCCAGCACCTCCCACTCGTGCTGGCAGCCGAGAATTTCCAAAAGCCGCGCGTTGACGCGGACGAAGCGGCTGGCCTCGTCCTTGGCGAAGAACGCGACCATCGGCAGCGCGGCAAACAGGCTGGCGAGCTGCAGCTCGCCACCCAGCCGCCGGAGAAACTGCTGCTGGAACCGCAGGGCCTGGCGCTTGGCGTCCATGCCGGGAAAATACAAAATATTGCCGCTTTCCGCCAAGCCTTTCGCTGACAGCCCCTTTATCCTGCCGCACGCTCACAGCGGAGAAATACCATGAAGAACAAACCGTCCGTGCAGGCAGGCCGACCCACCGCGCCGGGAATTTCCCGCCGCGAGTTTCTTGGCAAGGCGGCGGCCGTCGCCGCGTTCAGCATCGTGCCGCGGCACGTGCTCGGCGGGCCGGGCCACGTGGCGCCGAGTGCCAAGACCACACTCGCGTGCATCGGCTGCGGCGGGCAGGGCTCGCAGAACATGATGGCGTTCCTCGATTTCCCGGAGGTGCAGGTGGTCGCCGTCTGCGATGCCGACCGCGAGAGCGAAGGCTTCCTCTCGTGGAACTGGAAGCAGGGCAAGGAGGGCAAGGCGTGCGGCCGCGAGCCGGCGAAACGCGCGGTGGAGGAGTTCTATGGCAAGCAGCAGCCGTCCGGCCAGTATCGCGGCTGCAAGACCTACGCCGACTATCGCGAGCTGCTCGCCAAGGAAGATGTGGATGCGGTGATGGTCGCGACGCCGGACCACGCGCACGCGGTCATCACGCTGGCGGCGCTGAAGAAGAAAAAACACGTCTATTGCGAGAAGCCGCTGACGTGGTCGGTGGCGGAGGCGCGCGCGGTTGCGGAGGAGGCGCAGCGGGCGGGCGTGGCGACGCAGTTGGGCAATCACGGCCAGGCCAGCGAGGAAGATCGCGTGGTGCGCGAGCTGATCATGGCCGGCGCCATCGGGCCGGTGCATGAAGTCCAGGTCGCCATCGGCGCGCGCTTCTGGCATTACCCGGCCTTGCAGGACCGGCCCGCGGACAAGCCGCCGGTGCCACCCGGGCTGGATTGGAATCTCTGGCTCGGCCCGGCCGCGGACCGGCCCTATCATCCCGAATATCATCCGTGGACCTGGCGGAACTGGTGGGACTTCGGCACGGGCCAGCTCGGCGACCTGGGCTGCCACAAACTCTCCACCGTGTTCAAGGCGCTGGACCTGCGGCACCCGACCAGCGTCGAGGCCAGCTCGACGAAGATGTTCCCGGAGGTCTATCCGCTGGGCGTGATCGCGCGCTTCCAATTCCCTGCCCGCGGCGACCGGCCGCCGGTGAAGCTGAACTGGTATGACGGCGGCTTGCTGCCGGCGTTGCCGGAGGAGATGCAGCCGTGCAGCCGCGGCTACGAGACCATCTTCATCGGCGAGAAGGGCAAGATCTACGGCAACCGGATCATCCCCGATGAAAAACGAAAGGCGTTCGGCAAGCCGCCGAAGGTGCTGCCGCGCTCGCCGGGCCACTACAAGGAGTTCGTCCTCGCCTGCCGCGGCGGGCCGGCGCCGGGCGCGAATTTCGTCGACCATGCGGGCATCCTCACGGAGACCTGCCTGCTGGGCAACGTCGCGTTGCGCGCGGGCAAGAAGCTGTTCTGGGATGGCCCGGCGCTGAAGGTCACCAACGACGAAGCGGCGAACAAGCTGTTGCATCGCGAATATCGCGAAGGCTGGAAGGTGGAAGGAGCATGAACATGAAGCAGAACTTTTCACGGCGGCAGATGTTGTGCGGCGCGGCGCAGGCGGTCGCGGTGTGCGGGCTCGGCGCGGTGGCGCCCGCGGCCGCGCGCGCGGCGGAGAAGCCGGCGGGCAAAATCCGGATCGGCGTGGCGACGACGGGCTTCACCAAGCTCTCCAACGCCGAGCTGGCGAAGGAGCTGTCCGGCGCGGGCATCAAGCTCATCCAGCTCTTCCTCACGCAGACCGACAGCAGCTACTGGAAGTACAACACGCACGTGGATGTCTCCACCCTGACGCCGGAGCGCTGCAAGGCCATCGCGGCCACCTACCGCGACGCCGGCATCGAGATCCACAGCATCGGCGTCTACGCGAACCTGATCCATCCCGACCCGGCGGAGCGCAAGGCGAACTTCGAGTACTTCGAGGCGATGATGCAGATCGGCGCGCACATGGGCGTGCGCGCGTTCATCACCGAGGCCGGGCATTTCCACGACGACAAGGAGCCCGCACCGCGCATCCCGCTGGAATTCCAGGACGCGGTCTGGCCGCAGATGGTCGCGACGGCGAAGGAGCTCGACGCCCTCGCCGCGCGCTACGACGCCAAGGTGCTGTTCGAGCCGTTCTACCGCGGCTTCCTCGCCAGCGCGAAGCGGCTGCGGATGTTCCTCGAGGCGCTCAACTCGCCGCGCATGCGCGCGCTGCTCGACGCGGCGAACCTGATCGAGATCAACGATGTGGATGAAATGTTCCAGCAGCTCGCGCCCTTCATTGACTGCATCCACGCAAAGGACCGCAAGCTCCACACCGACCGCGGCGTCGCCGCCGGCAAGGGCGATCTCGACTACCGCCGGTTCGTCACGCTCGCTGCGCAGCGCACGCCCGGCGTGCCGCTGGTGCTCGAATATGTGGGCGCGGCGGATTACCGCGCCGCGCTCGATCACCTGCGCAACGTGCTGCGCGAAACCGGCATCGAAGCCACCTGAAAATAAACAAGGAGAAATACACATGAAGAAACCTGCGATCCGCTTCGGCGGCGAAGTTTATACGTGGTTCATGAAGGAGAACGGCCGCGCCCACGCAAACCAGCTCGACCATATGATCGAGATTGTGGCGCAAGCCGGCTTCCAAGGCATCGAGCCGATTCACGGCTGGATGGGCGCGCTCGCCGACCCGGCGCGGCTCGCCGCCTGCCTCGACAAACACCACGTCGAGCTGACCGCCATCGCGCTCGCGCTCGACTGGAATCATCCCGAGGAAACCGAGAGCGAGCGGCGCGAGGCCGATGCGTGCATTGACCTGCTCGCGCGCTTCCCCGGCGCCATGCTGTGCATGGTACAGAAGCCCTCTGGCCGACACGATGTGACCGAGCGGCAGCAGCGGTTGGTGAAGCACCTGAACACCGTCGCGCGCCGCGCACACGACCGCGGCGTGCCGAGCACCTTCCACCCGAATTCGCCGCACTCCTCGATCGCGCGCACCCGCGAGGACTATGCCGTGCTGCTCGGCGGACTCGACCGCAGCGTCACCGGCTGGACGCCCGATGTCGGCCACCTTATCAACGGCGGGATGGACCCGCTCGCGGTGATGAAGGAGTACGCGCCGCTGATCAACCTCGTCCACTATAAGGACTGGAACGGCGCGCCCGAGTTCGCGCTGATGGGCACCGGCAAGGTGGACTTCGTCGGCATCACGCGCTGGCTGCGCGCGCAGAATTTCTCCGGCTGGATTTTGTGCGAGGACGAGGCGCCCACCGCGGTGGATAACCCCGACAGCGTGACGCTGCACGATGGCAAGTGGGTGCGCGAAAATCTGCTGCCCTTGCTCTAAGGAGAACAACATGCCCTTCATCAAGACCAACGGCCTCCGGATGTATTACGAGGAGCGCGGCGCGGGCGAGCCGCTCGTGCTCATCATGGGCATCACCGCGCCCGGCTCGGTCTGGGAGAAACACGCGGCGTGCTGGTCTCAAAAATTCCGCTGTATCCTGCCGGATAACCGCGGCGTCGGCCGCAGCAGCAAGCCGGCGGGCCCCTACACGAGCGCCATGATGGCCGATGACTACGCCGGGCTGATGGACAAGCTCGGCATCAAGCAGGCACGCGTTGTTGGCTGCTCAATGGGCAGCATCATCGCGCAACAGCTCGCGCTGCGGCATCCGCGCCAGGTGCGGAGCCTCGTGCTGATGTGCCCGTGGGCACGGTGCGACGCCTACGCGCGCGGCGTCTTTGAACACATGGTCGCCGTCAAGAAATGCGGCAGCCCGACCGAGTTTGTCCGCTTCCTGCAACTGCTGATCTATTCCAAGGGCTCGTGGGATGATCGGAAGTGGCAGCGCGAATTCCGCGCCGCGCGGCAGATGGCCGAGGACGATCCGCAGCCGCAGCCCTTCGCCGCGCTCAAGGCGCAGGCCGCCGCGTGCACGGGTCACGACGCCTACGCGCAGCTCAAGCGCGTCAAATGTCCCGCGCTCGTCATCGGCGGCGCGGCCGATATCTTCACGCCGCCGTGGATGGCGCAGGAAGTCGCGTCACAAATTCCCCAATGCGACCTGCACCTCTATCCCAACGCCGGCCACGTCTTCCACTGGGAACGCCTCGCCGACTTCAACCCGCGCGTCCTGAAGTGGCTTCGCGCGCACTAAGGCCAGTGATGTTAGGTAACAGGGCGGGGCGGCTACACGATAATCAATGCCATTCGCAGACCGACTCCATCAGCAGGTTGTCCGTGTGTCACTGATTGATGTGTACGACTTTTGCGGGCGGGAAGCCGTTAAAGGTGGTGCTGGAGGCGTGGCTGTAGGCGCCGATGTTCTCGCTGTACACCAAGTCGCCGCGCTTGAGGTCGGGCAGTTCCTCGGTGAGCGAGATGGTGTCGAGCGCGTCGCAGGTGGGACCGAAGACCGCGCTGATCTGCGTCGGGCCCTTCTTGAACGCCTTGATCGGATACTTGCAGTGGTCGAAGATCACGCCGGAAAAAGTGTGATAGACGCCGTCGTTGATATAGTAACAACGCTTGCCGTCGCGGTCGGCCTTGCCGATGACGGCGGCGACGAGCGTGCAGGCGGTGGCGACGAGGAAGCGGCCGGGCTCGGCGAGGACGGCGACATCCTTCGGGAACAAGCGCTTGATCTCCGTCTTGAGAATCTTGGCGAGCTCACGCAGCGGTTTGACGTTCGCGTCGTAGGGCGCGGGGAAACCGCCGCCGATGTCGAGTTGCTTCATCTTCTTGTAGCCGCGCATCCGCGCTTCCTTGAAAATGTCGGCGGCCATGTTGAGCGCCTGGACGTAGTTCTGAAAGTTCGTCGTCTGGCTGCCGACGTGGAAGCTCAAGCCCTCGACGGTGAGCCCGGCCTTCTCGGTAGCCTCGATAAGGTTGACCGCGTCGCCGGGGTTCGCGCCGAACTTGGAGGAAAGCTCGACCATCGCGCCGGTGTTCGGCACCTTCAGGCGCAGCACCATGCCGGCGTGCGGCGCATATTTCTTCACTTTGCGGATTTCCTCGAAGTTGTCGTAGGTGACGAGCGGCTTGTACTGGTCGAGCGCCTGCAGCGTCTCGATCGCCTTGATCGGGTTGGCGTAGATGATCTTGTCCCAGATGAAGTCCTGGCGCTCCTTCGCGGGCAGGTCCTTGATGTTCTCATAGACGTTGAGGAACTCCGGCAGCGAGGCGACGTCGAAGCTAGCGCCGGCGCGGTAGAGCGTCTTGACGATCTCGGGATGCGCGTTGGCCTTGACCGCGTAGTAGGGCTGGACGTGCGGCAGCCAGCGCTTGAACTCGGCGAGGTTGCGCCGGAGCTGCGCGTGGTCAATGATGAACAGCGGCGTGCCGTGTTCCTTGGCGAGTTTCTTCAGCAGCGGTTTGGCGATCATAGGAGCCTTTATTCCTGGATGAGAAAGTTTTTGAACTGCCACGGATCCTTGAGGTCGTGGTCGGGACGGTGGTGCTTGGCGAACGGGTTGGTGTAGTGCTTCAGTGGCGTCCAATCTACCGGCCGGGAGATGCACTGGCCAAGCCAGGGGTCGGCGATCTTCAGGATGAATTCGTGCGGGAGCTGGTCAGGCACGCGCACACCTTGTTCGGGGTTCGCCATCATCCACATACAGGCGGCCACGACAGAAATCGCCACCTGCATCGTCGTGGCGTTCTGGTGAGGGATGAGCTGGCGGCTCTGCGCGATGCTCAAATCACTGCCGGTCCACCAGCCGTTGAAGGCGTGGCCGAGCAGGAACGCGCCGAGGATGTCGCTGCCGCTGGTGATCTCGTCGTTCATGATGCGCAGCTTCGGCTGTAGCTCATAGTTGCGGCAGCGCAGCTCGTGCAGCGAGATGATCGCGTCATCGCAGCAATAGTAGGCGTAGTGGACGGTTGGGCGATAGACCGCCTTGCCGTTCTTCCAGACGGTGAGGTAGTCGGAGATCGTGAACGCCTCGCCGTGGCGGACGACCATGCCCTGAATGTCGAAATCGGGCACCCACGAGCGGACGCGCGTGTTCATGCCCATGCGCGCGAGGCAGATCTGGTTCTTCGGCCCGCTCGGATGCTCGCACGCGGCGGGCGGCAGCGTCTTCTCGTGCGTTCCCCAACCCATCTCCGCGGTCGTCGTGCCCTCCTCACGGAAGCCCTCGATGCTCCACGTGTTGACGAACTCGTTGATCTCCTTGGGCCGGTCGGAAATCTGTGTGTCGCGCTCGCTGCAATGGATCACCCTCACACCGAGCTGCATCGCCAGCTCGTTGAACGCGCCACGCTGCAACGCGTCCTGGATTTTTTCCGCGGCGTCGCCCTTGGCCTTCTTCGTGACGAGCACCTTTTTGGCGATGTCCACAAGCCCGCGCTTGGTCCAGTGCGAGATCAGGCCGGGATTCGCGCCGTGCTCGAGCACCGCGGTCGGGCCGGGCTTCTGCCAGCCGGCGAGCAGCTTGCGGATGTTCAGGTGCCGCCAATAGAGCGTCATCTGCTGCGGCGTCGCGGTCTTGGAATGCTCGTAGGGATCCCACAGCTCGACCGACGTGTTCACATAGAGCACGCCATGGTCGTGGCACCACTGGAGGATTTCGCAACAATCAATGTTCCAGGCCAGGTCAATCAGCAGATCGCCCGCGCCGAGGTACTTGCCGAACAACGCGCCCATGTTTGCCTGGGTGACGCGCTCGTGGACGAACTTCACGCCGCGCGCGAGCCACGGCTTGAGCACCGCCCGCCGGTCCTCGAAATCCATGACCGTGATCTGGCGGCAGCCCACCTTCGCCTCCTTGACCAGAATCGGCAGCGTACACTGCGCCACCGCGCCGAAGCCGACCATCAGAACCTTGCGACTATCACCCATGATATTGCTCCTGCTGACAACTTTTTCTGACGCACAACCGGCAGCGCGTCAAACGTGCGCTCATAATGCGAATGTGGCGCGGAGGGTCAAGCGGATTTCGCGCCGCGCCGCAGATTTTTTTCGCGCGGAAGCAGGTGGCCGACAAAGGGCTGACTGAAAAAAAGCAGCGGAGAAGGCCGCCGATGCCAGCGCCTTTTCCGCAGGCATGGAACAAGCCGCCGGATTTTTTTCCAAGGCTTGGAAAAACAGCCGCGCCGGTTTCCAATCCCTGGAAAAATCAAAAGCGGTTGCCGAGCCCGAGAAAGAGGATGATGCGGCCGGTGTCGCCGATACCGGCCCCCACGTAGGCCGGGCCGAGCACGGAGTCGGCCGCCAGTGCGCCACCGAGGCCGGCATGGAGGCTGTCCATGGTCAGGGCCGAGTTCTGTAGCCAGGCATTGCCAAGGTCGGCGTTTAGCGCAAAATAGACGCCACGCCCAAGGCTGGGCGGCAGGCGCGTGAGTTCATAGAAATAAATGAGCCGGCCGATGGTATACCGGTCGCCGCGGAGCTCACCGGGATAGAAGCCGACGAGCGAGGTGACGCCTCCGATGGCGAACTGGTCGTAGAGTGGGAGCGTGTCGCCAAAGCTGGTGCCGCCTTCCAGCGAGAGGCCGAAGGTGTGTGCGGCAAACGAGGCATAGGCTGCGCCTCCGAGCGCGAGCGTCTGGGCCGGCGTCTCTCCGAACCAATCGCCCAAGCCCCAATCATCATGGATGGCGAACCACCAGCCGTTGCGCGTAAAGATCGCGCGGTCGCGCCGGTCCAGAGTGAGGCTGGCGCGCACCTTGGCCACGGTATCGGAGGAGGTGTTGGTGGCCGCGTTGCCGCCGGCAAAACCGGCGTGGGCCTTGCCGAGCCGCGCGCCGAGCCGCGCCTCGCCATAGCTGCCGAGATTCAGGCCGCAGCCAGCGTCGGCATAGGCCTCGTCCAAGTCGTAGGTGGCATTCAGATCCTTGCCCTCATAGACGAAAGCCCGGTCCATGCTGCCGAGTACCGCGACATAGCTGAAGAACAGACCGCCGGGCTGCCAGGGTTGCCACCACTCACTGCGCAGGGCGCGGCGCGTACCCACCTCCAGGTCCAGTTGCAGTTCGCCGCCGGCATGGTTAAGGGGGCGGATGGTGTCGTTGAGGAGAAAGCCCCACGTGGCCTCCGCGCCGGTTTCATACTGCAATTGCAGGCCAAGGTGCAGGTAGCTTGGCCCCCACGGCTTTTCCTGCACGTTATAGACGAGACGCGCACCGTCCTCTTCCGGCAGGAGCGTGTAGTTGGCGGTGACGAAATCGCCCAGGCCAAAGATGCGGCCGAGGTCGAAGCGGATGCGGGTGAAGTCAGCCGCGTCGCCGGGTTGTGTGGTGATGCGCGAGCGCACCGCCTCCTCGGCGACACGGTGCGAGCCCGTGATGCCCAGACTGGTGATGTGCAGTTCGGTCGCGCGCCGCCGCCGCTGGCGTTCGAGGTCGCTTGCAAAAGCCGCGGCCTCCACGCGGAAGGGCTGCAGCGCCTCGCGGCTGTGCTGCGCCGCAGCATACCCCTGCGGGATGATGGCCGCGCCGCGATGAAATTCCGAGCCGCCGAAAGCCGCCAAATCCGGCGTGATGATGACATTGGCGTTGGTCAGGATGTGCGCTTGCGCGTTGCGCTGCAAGACCGCGTACGTGCGACCGAGAATTTCGGACAACGTGTCGAGTTTGCCGCGGGCGGTCTGTAGCGCGCTGATGGCGCTAAGGTCCACGGCGATCACCACGTCGGCACCCATCCGGCGCACCACGTCCACCGGGACATTGTTCACCACGCCGCCATCCACCAGCAAACGCCCTTCTAGCTGGACCGGTGTAAAGACACCCGGCACGGCCATGCTGGCGCGCATCGCGGTGGCCAGATTGCCGCGATTGAGTATCACAGGCTCGCCGGTGCGGATATCTGTGGCCAAGGCACGATAGGGGATGTTGAGTTGATCGAAGTCGGTGAGGCCGGCGACGTTGCGTGTCACGATCTGCAATTCGTTGTTCAGTTTCTGGCCGCTGCTCAACGCGCTGGGTACGATCAACCGCCAGCCGCGCAGGCCCAGTTCCTGGTCAAAGAGGTAGCGCAGTTCCTCCTGCTTGCGGCGGAAGTCCAGTTCGCGGCGCGGCGGCTTGTCCTTGAGGATGTCCCACCAATCCAACTCCAACAACGTGCGCTCGATCTCGTCAGGCGAGAGACCCGCGGCATAATAGCCGGCGATGATCGCGCCCATGCTTGTGCCGGCGATGTAGTCCACGGGAATCTGCTGCTCCTCCAGCGCGCGCAGGACGCCGACGTGCGCGAAGCCCAGCGCGCCGCCGCCGCCGAGCGCGAGGCCGATCTTCGGTCGCGACGCGTTGGTGGTCTGCGCCCCGGCCGTGAGCGGCAGCAACACCAGCAAACACAACGCAAGATGGAGGGCGCGCACCTGCATGGCGGCGAGATAGCACACCGCCGCGCCAAGACCAATCCGAAAGTGCGCGGAGGGCTGCGAGATCAGAGTCAATTCATCTGCCGATATAAGTGTTTGATGGAACGAAATACCTTCCGCCGGAGTCCGCCGCAGGCAAGCGCAGAATATCGAACAAGGAACCGCAGAAGGCCGAAGTTCAGCACTTCGAGATTGGACCTGCGATATTCTACGGTTCACTGTGGCAGGTGCGCCTTAAGGTGTCGCATAAGCATGTGAATTCACCCTGGTGCGCGATACGGGATAATGAACCCGCCTTGCGGCGGGACTACCAATGGTACTGACTCAATCGCACGTCGTTTGTAGCGCGCCCGCCAGGGCGCTCCTCCGGCATCGCGAATCACGCATCCTGCTTGTCAGCCGCGCGGCTTGAGCTGCGGGAAGAGGACGACATCGCGGATGCTTTCCGCGCCGGTCAGCACCATGATCAGGCGGTCAATACCGATGCCCATGCCGCCCGCCGGCGGCATGCCGTGTTCGAGGGCCTCGACGAAGTCGTTGTCAATCTTGGAGACGTCGCCCTTGGCCTGCTCGGTGAAGCGCTTGCGCTGCTCGATGGGGTCGTTGAGCTCGCTGTAGCCGGGCGCGAGTTCGCGGCCGCGGACGACGAGCTCGAACACGTCCACCACCGTCGGATCGTCGGCGCACGCCTTGGCGAGTGGGACGAGTTCCACCGGCAGGCGCGTGACGAAGGTCGGGTTGAGCAGCGTGCGCTCGATGAGCTTCTCATAGACCTCGTGCGTGATCGCGCCACGATCCCACTCCTTCGGCACATCGAGCCCGAAGCCGCGCGCTCGCTCACGCGCCTCCTCGAGTGGTAGGCCATACCAGTCGGCGCCGGCGCGTTCGAGGATCAGCTCGCGGTAGGTGACGACGCGCCACGGCGAGGCGAGGTTGACCGCGAGCTCGCCCGCGCCGACCTGCAGTGTGCCGAGCACCTTCTGCGCGACGGTGGTGACGAGGTCCTCCACCAACCGCATCATGCTGCGGCAGTCGCCGTAGGCTTCATAGATTTCCACCATCGTGAATTCAGGATTGTGCGAGCGGTCGAGGCCCTCGTTACGGAAGTTGCGATTAAGCTCGAAGACCTTGTCGTAGCCGCCGACGAGCAGGCGCTTGAGATAGAGCTCCGGCGCGATGCGCAGGAACATGTCGGCGCTCAACGCCTCGTAGCGGGTCTTGAACGGATTCGCCGCGGCGCCACCGGCCATCGTCTGGATCATCGGGGTCTCGACCTCGGCAAAGCCGCGACCGGCAAGGAACGCGCGCAGCTCGGTGATGATCCGCGTGCGGTTGTCGAAGAGGCGGCGGACGTCGGGATTCGCGATCAGGTCGAGGTAGCGCTGGCGATAGCGGATTTCCACATCCTGCAGGCCATGCCATTTCTCCGGCAGGGGCAGCAGTGCCTTGGAAAGCAACGTCCACTGCTCGGCCTTCACCGAGCGCTCGCCGGTCTTGGTGACGAACAGCGGGCCTGCGACGCCGACGTGGTCGCCAAGATCAATGAACTCGAAGGCCGCGAAGGCCGCGTCGCCGACGGCGTCCTTCTTCACATAGATCTGAATCTTGTCAGCGCCGTCCTGGATGTGCGCGAAGATGCTCTTGCCCATCTGGCGCTTGGAGACGATGCGGCCGGCGAGGCGCACGGCCTTGTTCTCGGCGAAGTCGGCGAGCGTCGCCGCGACCGTCCCGGTGCGCTCAAACGCCGCGCCGAACGGCGTCTGGCCGAACTCCTGCAGCTTCTGCATGTTGACCAAGCGCTGCTGGCGAAATTCATTTTCTTTGGGCCCGTGTTCCATGATGAAGACCTTTCCGGTGCAAAAAGCGGCGGGAGATTAGAGGCCGCTGGCCGGCAAGTCAAGGAGCGGGGGAAGTTCGATGTGCGGCGTTCGTCAGAGGTGTTGCTGCCACCAGTGGACGAGGTCGCCGCCCTGGCCGGTCCACGCGCTGCGGAGCTTGAGGTAGACCAGCGCATCGCCAAAGTAGTGGCGGGTGCGGAACCGGGATGAGCGGACACCCTCGCGCGTCTTCTCGAAGACCGGCTGCGCGGCCATCAACAGGCTGGCATCGCGCACGACCCATTTGAAGACCTGTACGCGCTTGGAGAGGCCGCGCAGATGCTCGGTCGTCGCGATGGCGAGGGCCGGGGCGGGCTTGAGGCCCTGCTCGCGTTGCAGGATGGCGGCGCGCTGTTCGTGGTAGGGGCCGAACGCCAGCGCCCACGCCAGCGGCGCGCTGATGCCGTGGCCGTGCTTCTTCCAGACATCCATCTGGCGCAGGACGTGATAAATCCGCAGCAACGCTTCTTCGCCTTCTTCGGTGGCGAACCAGGCGCCCGCCTCCGGGAAAATCACCCTGAACAAACCCGTGCGATGCAGGTGGCGGAAGATCGCCTCCGCCGCGCCGGAGTTAAACAGCTTGAGCACTTCCTCGTACATCCGGCTCGGCGAGGCCAGCGCGAGATCGTCGCGCAACTGGCTGATCGCGTGGTCCGCGTGCGGCTCGATCTGGAAATCCAGCGTGCCGGCAAACCGGCAGGCGCGCAACATCCGCACCGGATCCTCGCGGAACCGCACGAACGGGTCGCCGATGCTCCGCAAAATCCGGCGCTCCAAATCCGGCAGCCCGTCGCAATAATCAATCACCTTGTGCGCCTCGGGATCATAGAACAGCGCATTGACCGTGAAATCGCGTCGCCAGGCGTCCTGCTCGGCGGTGCCAAAGACGTTGTCGCGCAGAATCATGCCGTCGCGGGCGCGGAACGCCTCCGGCGGTTCATCGCGGCCGGCGAGCGGCGCCTCGGGCTGCTCATCGGTCTCGGCATCCACGGCGGCGCGGAAAGTGGCGACCTCGATGAACAGGCCGCGGAAGAGGATGTGGGCAAGGCGGAACCGGCGGCCGATCAGGCGGCAATTATGAAAGACGCGGCGGACCTCGTTCGGGTGCGCACTGGTGGCAATGTCAAAATCCTTCGGGTGCCGGCCCAGCAGCAGGTCGCGCACGCCGCCGCCGGCGATATAGGCCTGATAACCGTTCTGCTGCAAGCGCTGGATGACCTTCAGGGCCTCGATACTGATTTTTTCGTGCCGCAAGGCGGCTGGTGCGGACATGACTGTTGGTGCTGCCATGATGTCGCCGCAAGCTTACGCCCTTTGCGCCGCCGCAAAAGAAAATTCTTCCAAGGCCGGAAACCGCGGTGTTATTTGGCCTCCAAACCTTGGGAAAAACCTCGTCGGCCTTTCCAACACTTGGAAAAACGAACCACGGTCCGTTCCCAACCTTGGAAAGGCGGTCCACGCCGGGCTCAACGCAAGCCCAGCGTGTCCTTGATGACTTGCAGGAGGTTGTCCTCGCTGATATCGCGCGCCGCGATCACGCCGCTACGGTTGAGGATGAACAGCGTCGCATCACCGAAGACCGCCAGCTGGCGCGCGAGGGCAGCCTGCTCGCCGACCACAGTCCAGCCCATCTGCTGGGCCTGCGCGTAGGCCGCGAGGTCGGCCGCTGTTGCGCCGACTTCCAGGTTGATGCTGACGATTTCCAAGCCCTGTTTGCGATACTGCTCCCACGCCGTTGCCAGCGGTTGACGCGTGCGCGCGGTTTGCGCGAGGCCGCGCGCGAAGAAATCCACCACGACCACCTTGCCATGCAGTTCGGCGAGCTTGAAGCTGTGACCCCTCACGTCGGTGCATGTCGCATCAGGAAAGGCCTGCCCGGTGCCGTAGGCCGCCTTGCACCGCGCGCGCTCCATGATGGTGACGATGATCGAGGCCGCGCCCTTGGCCGCCGGCCGCGTGACGGTCAGTTCCTGCAAGCGGCCCTGCCCGCCGGAAAAAGAGTACTGCTCCGTGGAGTAATAGGGGCTTTGCTCATATTCCTTGATGAGCTTGTTGATCTCCTCCTCCTTGCCAAGCTGCGCATAGTTCTCCGCCAGCATCGCGTAGAGGCGGCCGGCCTGCGCCGGGCTTTTGGCGGCGAACTTGTCGAGTGTGGCGCGCAGCACCGCCAGCGCGCCCTGCGGGTCACGCCGCATCTGGCCGAGTGCCATCGCCTTGACGCGGTTGAGTTCCACGAGCTGGTCCCACGCCTTGGCCGCCTCGGCGCGCGTGGCGAGCGCGTCCATCTGCTTGGCGATGCCGTCCCATTCGGCCTGCGTGTAGTAGCCCTGGTTCATGGATTGCAGTTTGCTGAACAATGCGCGCAGGTCGGCGTCCAAGCCTTCGTTCCCCGCGCGCGCCAGATTTGTCGCGAGCGCGCCGGCCAGCAGCAGTGTCCCCAGAAGTTTCTTCATGCTCATTCCTCGTGTTTGACGGGCGAAACGCTACAACAGCACTTCCGGCAAAGAAAGCGGAAAACTTGCCCGCGCCCGCTTGGAAAATCCGGCGTTGCGTGCGATAGTCCGCGCGCGAAGAAAGGACTCCCGATGAAAAAGTTGCTGATGGCGTTGTGGTGCATGGCGGCGGTGGCGGGCGCGGCGGAGCCGCAGTTCAAGAAACTCCAGCTCTCCGACCAGTTCTATTGCGAGGGCGCGTGGTACGCCGACTTCAACCACGACGGCAAGCTGGACGTCGTCTCCGGCCCGTTCTGGTATCAAGGCCCGGAATTTGCGCAGCGCCATCAGATCCGCGCCGCGACCGCGTTCAACCCGACCAACTACTCCGACAACTTCCTGACCTTCTGCGGCGACTTCAACAACGATGGCTGGGCCGACGTGCTCTATATGCCCTACCCCAACCGGGAAGCCTTCTGGTTTGAGAATCCCGCCGGCCAGGGCGCGGAGTGGAAGAAACACGTGGCGTATCCCTCGGTGGATAATGAGTCGCCGATGCTCGGCCACCTCACCGATCTAAAGAAGCCGCAGATGATTTTCAACACCGGCGGCTGCATGGGTTTTGCCGAGCCGGATTTCAACAATCCGAACGCGCCGTGGAAATTCACGGCGGTGACGCCGGATTGTAAATTCCACAAATTCACCCACGGTCTTGGTGTCGGCGATGTCAACGGCGATGGCCGCCCGGACCTGCTCGAAGCCAACGGCTGGTGGGAACAGCCGAAGGACTGGAAGCCCGGCGACCTCTTCATCCGCCACAAGTTCACCTTCGCGCCCGCGGCCTGCCAGATGTTCTCCGCCGACGTGGATGGCGATGGACTCAACGACATCATCACCGTCCTGCACTGCCATCATTACGGCCTCGCCTGGTATAAGCAAAGCCGCGACGCGCAGGGCGCGATCAGCTTCGAGTGCCGCGAAATTCTCCCGCCCACGCCGGACCTGAACTCACCCGCGCTGCGCATCTCGCAACTGCACGGGATGCAGGTCCTCGACATGAACGGCGATGGCCTGCCCGACATCCTCACTGGCAAACGCTTCTGGTCGCATGGCCCCAAGGGCGACAAGGAACCCGACGCGCCCGCGGTCGTCTATTGGTTCGAGCTGTGCCGCGACAAAGACAAGGGCGCGCGGTTCATTCCGCACCAGATTGACGACAACTCTGGCGTCGGCACGCAGGTCACCGCCGCCGATCTCAATGGTGACGGCACGCCCGATGTCATCGTCGGCAACAAGAAGGGCACGTTCCTGCATTTGAGCCAGCCGGCTCGTTGAGTAAAGCCCCGGAAAAATCTCACGCTGTGCGCGGCGAAGGGCGCTCCCGGTCTGGCGTTGCCGTGCAATCTCTCATGGCCCTCTTATTAGGCGCAGATTTACGCTGATGGGGGGGCGAAAATCCGCGTGTATCTGCGCCTGATTATCTGGCTATGTCGCGGAGGAGCGGGGCACCCTCGGTTTGGAACTTCTGGAACTCGAACTCGAAGTTGGGGGTGAAAACTCCCTTGCCGAGGTTGGCCGCGATCTCGGCCGCCGACCAGAAGCGGCCGGCCTCAATCTCCGAGGCCTGCAACACGAACGGACCGTCGCTGATCGCCGCATAGGTGCGGACCAGTTCGGTCTCGCGCGAGGAGCGCCAGAGATAGTGATAGACGAAGTGTACGTCCGCGCCGCGCAGGCCGAGTTCCTCCCCGCTCTCCCGCAGCACGGCCTGCAACGCCGTCTCGCCCGGTTGCATGTGGCCGCCGACGGAGCTGTCCCATTTTCCGGGCTGAACATCCTTCGTCTTGGCGCGCTGCTGGAGGAAAAGGTCGCCGCGCTGATGGAAGACCAGCAGATGGACCGCCTGGTGAATCAGCGCAGGGTTGCCGTGGCATTCGTGCCGAGGCCGCACGCCGAGCACCTTGCCGCTCTCATCCACAATCTCGAATAGTTCGTCGTTCACTGTTCAGCCACGGCCACGACGGAGCGTGGCCCTCCAGTTTGGCGCGGCAAGGTGTGGAGTGACGCGCTCCGTCGCGTCCGAGTCTGTTCGGTGGGCTTCCACAAATCAGCAATCATAAATCTTCCATCATCAATTCTTGTTCAACTCTTCCGCTGGCTGGCGGGTAGCGGGGTGGGGCGCTTCCTGGCTTGGTCGGCCTTGACCTCGTCCTGCAACACCTGCACGGCCTTTTCCAGTTGCGCGTCCTTGCCGGCGGCGTGTTCGCCGGGCTGCGGCCAGAGGACGAAATCGGGCACGACGCCGTGGAGTTCCATGTCCTCGCCATCGTTGAGCCCGTACCAGCCGCGGTCGGGCAGACGGATGGTGCCGAGGTCGAGCAGGTGGCGGTCGGGCGTGGAGATCACCGCGCCGTAGGTCGGCACGCCGACGAGTTTGCCGCGCTTGAGCGTCTGGATGGCGCGGCTGAAAATCTCCGCATTGCTCGCACTGTTCTGGTTGCAGAGGACGACGATGGGTTTGTTGTAAACGACGCGGCCGAGATAGCCGGCGGGATAGCTCAACTCGCCGTCGCGCGGAATGGTCATCGCGTGATAGGGATGGCAGAGGATGGCGAGGAGTTTGTCGGAGATGAAGCCGCCGGGGTTGTTGCGGACATCAATGAGGAGTCCGTCTTTGCCGACGCCCTCGGCATAGACCTCGCGCTCGAACTGGCGCAGGCTGGGCAGCGTCATGCGCTCGATGTGCAGGTAGCCGAGTTTTTCGCCGCTCATCGTGTTGACGCGCTTGCGATTTCCGCCGACCCAGGCCTTGTGCATCAGTTCGCGCGCCTCGCCGAAGCTGATGGTGGGCACGGTGACTTTGCGCGTGGTGTTGCTGCCGCGGATATCGAGCAGGATGTCGCGCGGCCAACTGCCGTTGAGCACGGTCGTCAGGTCGGTGGCCGGGCCGATCTCCGTGCCATCGAGGCTGATGACGACCTCGCCGGGCTGCACGCGGCAGCGCGGTGTATCGGTGGGACCGCCGGCAATCACTTCGCTGACCTTGAGGCCGGGGCCGGCGAACGCGTTGTCGAAGCGCAGACCGAGGTGGGCCGTGCGTACCTTCCAATCCGTGTTCGTCCAGTTGTGTTGCGAGGCGACCGTGAAGCCCATGTGCGAGGCGTTGAGCTCGCCCTCCATCATCTGCATCACGCGCCGGAAGGTGTTCAGGTCGGGCGCGCTGGCGGCCATGTCCTCGTATTTGCGGCGGATGGCGCCCCAATCCAGGTTGTTCATCTTTGGGTCATAAAAGAAATCGCGCAGCAGCCGCCAGCCCTTGCGGAAGCCGAAGCGCTGATGCTCGCGCCAGTCGAGCGTCTGGAGCGCCTCGAACGGATATTTCTCCTCGAAGGCGGCGGGGATGCCCTCCGCGAGCCAGAGCACCTTGCTCCCTTTCTCGATCCACTTGGCCTGCGAGCCTTGCAGGGCGGTCATGAAGGTCGGCTCGCCGGGATTTGGGAAATTCAGGCGATAGGTGCCGGCCTTGCCGTTGATGTTCGCGCAAAAGGCGAGCGCGATGGAATCGAACGACCAGAAGAGCCGGTGCGGCCCGGCGTTCTCCGGCAGCTTCGCCTGCTGGACGCGCTCGGCGAGGCCCTCGAAATCAATCTTCACCTCGACCTTCGGGCGCGGCTTGCTCTCCACGGCGGGCGTGGTCCCGGTCTTGCGGGTGACGCGCGCCTCCTTCATTTTCTTGAGCGCCTGTTCCAGCGTCGCCTCGCGCTTGCTCCACGGCTGGTCCGCGCGCGCGAGCCAGACGTAGTGCAGCGAGACCTCGTTATCGAGCGTCCGGTTGACGAACGCGACAAGTTTGCCATCGGGCGACCACGCCGCGTCGCCG
The DNA here is from genome assembly GCA_903889245.1 of uncultured Lentisphaerota bacterium. Lineage (GTDB taxonomy): Bacteria > Verrucomicrobiota > Kiritimatiellia > CAIQIC01 > CAIQIC01 > DP16D-bin41. Next base: position 23,552 of record CAISWQ010000043.1, read on the forward strand.
CTCCAGCCCGGCCGGCGCGAAAGATTGTAGCGCGTCTGGCCATCGGCGGAGACGAGCCAGACATCGGTGTTGTCGCCGCTATCCATCAGGGTGCAGAGCAGCCACTTGCCGTCGGGCGCCCAGTCGCAGTCGGCGTGCATCGGCGACTTGGCGAGGGTGCGCGGATTCTTGCCGCCCGCGTCGCAGACCACGACCTCGCCGCGGCCGCGGACGTAGGCAAGCTGTTTGCCATCGGGGCTGACCGAGAGGCGCGAGCGCGCCGCGCCGTCGCCGGTCAGCGGCTCGATGGAGAACTGCTCGTTCTGCCACCAATATTGCTCGGCCTGCCGCCGTTTGGCGCGCCAGATGTTGACGCCCTCGCCGGTGTCGCGCAGGAAATAGAGCGCGTTGCCGTCGGGCGCGAAGACCGCCTCGCCATCGCTGAACGCCGAGCCGGTGGTCACCGGTTGCGGATCGCGCAGCACGGTATCCATCACCCAGACGTTGCCGCCCGCGGTGAACACCAGCTCCAGTCCGCTCGCGGCGAAATCCAGCGTGCCGGTATAGGTTTCGTTCGCGACGCTCTTGAGCCGGCGGCGCACCTCCGGCGCGCGGCTAGGCACATCGGTCGCGCTGGTCAGCGTGATTTTCTCCGGCTGCGCCCCGCCGACGGTCGGCAGGCGGTAGAAATCAAAAAGCTGGCGGAAGACCAGCAGCGAGCCATCGCGTGCGAGCGCCGGGAACATCACCGGGCTGTCGGTGAACTTCGTCAGTTGTTTTGCCTTCTTCGCGTCGAGGTCGCGCTCGAACAGGTTGGCGACGCCGCTGCGCGCGTCGGTGTAATAGAAGCCGCGGCCATCGGGCTTCCAGACCGGCGACCGGCAATCGGCGTCGCTCTCGCTGACCTTCTTGAACGCGCCGGTCTTGCCCTCGAACAGCCAGATCTGGCTCGCGCGGCTGCCGCGATAACCCATGCGATAGAGATCGCCGCCCTCGCGCGTGAAGAGGATGCGCTCGCCATCGGGCGCGACGGCGGCCTCGGTCGCGTAATCATCGAAGACCAGCTTCTCGGCGGTGCGCGCGCCGCGTTCGATGCGGTAGAGGCGGTCGGGGTTGAAGCCGTTCGCGTCGCGCGTGGCGCGGGTCAGGAGCGCGCGGCCATCGGGATACCAGCCGAGCAGCAGGTTGCCCTCGGTGTGCCACGTGAGCTGCTGCGGCACGCCGCCCTCGGTCGGCACCGCATAGACCATCCAGCCGCCCGCGCGCTCGCTGATGAACGCGACCTCGCGGCCGTCGGGCGAGAACTTGGGGTATTCCTCGCCGGCCGGGTGCGAGACGAGCAGGCGCGCCGCGCCGCCGGCGGTCGGCGCGAGCCAGATGTCACCCTTCCACGCGAAGACCATCTGCTTGCCATCCGGCGAGACATCCGGCGGGCCGGCCAGATGGACATCCTCCTGCGGCGCCGCCTGCGCCAGACCCGCGAAAACCAATCCCGCCATCAAGATGCTGCGCATAGAAAGCTCCTTCCGCGACACACAACGGCGGGCAAGATGCCAGAGCGCGGGCAAGGGTTCAATTTCCGATTGCCATAGGTCCTACAGGTTCCATGCGCCCCATTCTTGTTTTCCAAGGATTGGAAACGGAAGTCGGTTGTTTTTCCAAGCCTTGGAAAACGTAAGGTGGAGCGAGACCTCCGGGCACGCGTTGAACGCGCCCGGAGGTCGCGGCGTCTGCCGCGCCGCTTCCCTGGGAAAAGTTGAGAGCCGTCACTCGGCTGGCGCGACGAGGACGTCGAATTCCTGGAAGGCGGTGTTCTCGCCGGGGGCATCGTTGACAGGTGTGACGGCCCACACGAGCCAGCGGAATTTTCCAAGGTTGCCGCCGTACGCGGGCTGGATGCTCGTGCCGACAAATTTACCCTTATCCTGATCGGTGGTGTCCACGAGGGCGAGCAAAGTATAGTTCGCCGAGGTGATGTCGAAGCCGGGGTCGGCGGCGTTGCTGCCATAAAGCGCAAAGAGCTGGCGGCCGCGTTTGCCGCCGAGGTTGAAGGAGAAGGTGTTCACCTGCGCGATGGTTTTCGGTGCGCCGAGATCGAGGCGATAGAGACCGTCGCTGACACCGTTGGGGAAAACCGGGCCATAGTTAGTGGCGAGCTTGCCATCGGTCAGCGTCGAGGTCTTTTCGTTGGCGGTCGGCGAGGCGGTGGCCACCGTGCAGCCCTGCGCGGCGTCGGCAGCGCTGGGGCGGGGGAGGTTGGCGAAGGCGTCGTCGTTGCGCGCCTCGATCAGGATTTTGGTTGCGAGGGTGGGTTTGGGTCGGGCCGTGCTTGCCGCATTTTCGTCCACGGTGATTTCGAGGCTGGCGGTTTTCTGCTCGCGCCAGATGTCGAGCTTCAGTCTGTCGCCCTTGGCGGTCCTGTTCCAGATACGCAGGAATTGCTGCACCGTATCGGCAGGACGGCCGGCGCATTTCAGGATCACGTCGCGTTCCTTGAGTCCGGCCTTGGTGGCGGCGCTGCCGGCGGGGACCTCGGTCAGAACGACGCCGCTCTCGCCGTGCAGGCCGGCGGCGGAGACTTCGCCGAGGCCGACGATGTTTTTGATTTTCGCGCCGAGCCAAACGACGATCTGACCATCGCGTTTTGATTTTTCCTCCTTGGGCGCGCCGAGCCGCGGCCATTCCGGCGTCCGCGCGAGTGCCTTCAGCTTCGGCGACTGCACGCCGAACTGGTCCATCGGGAAATTCTGAAAACCGAGCTTGAGCGCGGGCGAGCCTTCCTTGACGCGGTAATCGCCCTGTGCCGGCTCCACGAAGAGCGCGTCGGCGATCAGCGAATGTTCGTCGCGGCCGGACGATTGCTGCAGGAGCGCGGCGGGCTGCGGCGTGGTGAGGCCGGTCTGGTGGACGAGGTTGAAGTCAATCTCCGCCGCGCCCTGGCCCCACGGCAGTTTCATCACGGGCCGGTAGGGCGTGCAGACGATGTTGCGGCGGAAGATGTCCCGGCTGTGGCCATACCAGACGTGCGGGTGGAAGGAATTGTTCACAATAATGTTGTTCTCGACGACGCGGTAAAAGCCCTCGCGGTTTTTCAGGCCGCCGTTCAGGCAGAGGTTGTTGCGGATGTCGTAGAGCGTCGAGCCATCGTCGAGGTCAATGTCCCAGCCGTGGTCGCAGCGCCAGCGCGTGTTGCGCAGAATATTGGTCCTGACCACATCGAGCACCGGCAGATCTTTGTTCTCGCCTAGTGTGACCGTGCCGAGGTCCACACCCAGCAACCCCCAGAAGCGATCACGGCCCCACGAGTTGAAACTGCCGTGGTCGCCGGTCTCCTTGACGGTGTCGAAGACATCGCAGAACTCGATGACGTGGCCGCCCCAGCAGCCGTCGCCGATGTTGATGCCCGCGCGCGGCAGGTCATAGATGGAGCAGTGGCGCACGGTGATGTTCTGCGCCATGTCAATTTCGACGCCGGCGGTCTGCTTCTCGACGCGGCCGGTCAAATAGATCAGGCAATCCTCGACGAGGCAGTCGGCTGGATAATTGTTGGATTTCGGGCCGGGCGTTTTGTCGAGCGTCGCGAACTGGTTGCGCTTGTCGTAGCCGACCAACCCCTCGCGGACCGCGGCCGGGTCGCCGACGAAGGCGATGCCGTTGGCCCCGGCCCTGGCAATATGGCAGGCGCGGATCACGAGGCCGCGATTGAAATTGTTCACAAAGATCGCGTTGCCGCCGACCTGCTCCAGCAGACAATCCTCAACACGGCACTTCACCGTGCCGGTGAGGAACAGCGCGCCGCCGCGATAAACCGTCCAGTCGGTGCGCAGCATCGGCTCCTTGTTGTCCATGAAGGTGCGCGCCGCGTGGCGGAAAGTCAGGCCGGCGAGGATCACGTTGCGTACCGGTTGTTGTTCGGTGCCTTGCAACTCGATGAGCGAGCGCAGCCGCACGCCTTCGCACTTAGCGGTTTTCAAATCGAGGCCGGCGGGCGGAAAGAAATAGAGCGTGGACGTTTTCGCATTGAAGAACCACTCGCCGGGCGCATCGAGTTCCTCGAAAATATTTTCTACGAAGCGGCACTCCTTGTGTGGGGCCGAGGGTCGGTTGTTCTGCCAGCCGCCCTCCATCTGTAGCTTGCCCTGTTCGTTCTTGCCGGTGATGCGGAAGTGCATGCCGCCCCACATCGCCCTATGCATCGCGTGCAGGTAGCCACCCGCCGGGTCGCTCCACCGCGCGACGCGCGCGTCGCTGGTCGCGTCGGCCGCATAGCCGTTGAAGATGCGCTGCTGCGGATCAAAGTTCGGGTAGCGTGCCATCGGCATCCGCTCGCCATTGACGAAAAACTGGTCGAAACCCGAAGCTTGAAACACCTGGGCGAGTTTCGTTTTGAATATTCCGTTTTGATGCGGTTCCCATTGGAGGCCGGTCAGTTCAAAACCGCCGCTGATGACCGGCGTCTCACCCGCGGCGGCGCGCCAGGTGACGCCAGAATCTTCCGCGCGCAGAAGCAGCGGCGCGGGCAGATAGTAGAGCCCACCGCGCAAGGTGATGGTGGTGGCCTTGGCCTGTCGCGCCATCTGCTGCGCCTGGTGCAGGGTCGCCAGCGGTTGTTCCCGCGAACCGGAATTGGCGTCGTTGCCGGTCGGCGCGACGAACAGTTCCGCCGCCTGTCCGGACAGCGCGGCGCACAAGCCACAAACGAGGCCGAGAGTTTTCATGCTGGCTCCACTGGTTTCCTCGCGCACACCGCGCGCACCATAGGGAGCGGACGCGCGGCGGTAAATGCCAAAGATTGACCGGCGCATGTCAATTATTGACCCGCGCCGGTTTGCCGGCGGGCCGATGTGTTGCGAAGGAAGGTGCTACCAACCGATTCCCGCCCTTCTGCACTGTGGCGGCGGCCCATGGCCGCCGAAAATTTGTAACGGCGCGCATAGCGCGCCGCTACAGAAAGGCATGTTCCACCTGCGTTGGTATCAGTTGCCGCGTGTCGCCAGGTTGCCCCCGCGACCGCCGGTGGGGCGCTCGCCGTTGATGGGCGGATTGCCCGCCAGTGTACCAGCCGGTGTGGCAGTGCCGCGCGGGGCGATTGGGACGGTGGGCACGCTACGGTTTTCAATGCGCAACGCCTGGGGCGCGGTGACGGGCATGAGCGCGGCGCGACTTTCCCGCGCAGGTAGTGGCGCGGGCGCGACGCGTTGCACGCGCGGCGCCGGCTGTGGTGCAGGCGGCGTGGTGGTGCGGGTGATGAGGGCCGGCGGAGGAGCGATACGGATTTCCTGTCGCGGTGACTCGCGCCTGACCACTTGGGTAGGAACTGGGCTTGGTGTGCGCACACTCGTCTCACGCGGCGGCGGTTGCGGCGTTGCTGGTTTGTTGTCGCGTACGCTGATGGCAGGGGCAGGATGCGCGCGCACTTCCTGTCGCGCTATGATTTTCTGATTGGGCATGATGATCTGCGGTGGCTGAACTCTCACCTGGACGGGTGGCGTGCTGATTGGTTTGGCGGGTGCACTAAGCTGCGGAAAAACGATACGCGGCTCCGGTGGCTTGGGCGGCGCGTTGCGCGGAAAGATGGTCGGCGGCGAGGGTGGGGGCGTGCGCACGATACCGCTGTGCCAAGTGCTGTCGCGCGGCGACTCCTTGCGTTCCTCACCACGGGTTGGTTCACGATGGGGCCTGATCAACTGGAAGCCCGTGCTGGTCTCGGTGCGCGGTGCCTGTGCAGGATGGTGGTGAGGCGGAGGCACTGGCTGAATCTTCGCTTGTGCCGGCGCGATGGCGGCAGGGACTGGCGCTGCCGGTTGGGCGGCGATGGTCAAGGGCTGCGGGCGCGGCACGCAGGCCGGCCGGCTGCCAGAGGGGCGCGCGACCACAGGCGACGGATGCCATGGACGCACGGTTGTGAACGGATAGCGTTCGTGCGGATGATGCTCATGCCGTCGCACGCTGCAATGCCGCCAGTCGAAGTCATAGCGCGGCCACATGCCGAACTGCCAGCAGAGTCCGAAACTGATCCACGAACAGCCCCACGGCGCGGGCGTTGCATAGACCAGCATGGGATCATAGTGTGGCACATAGATGATCTCCGGTTCCGCCGGCACGATGGTGATGATGTTCTGCGTGGTGATGACCTTCTGCTGCGGCGTGCTGGTCAGGTTACCCACCGCCTGCGCCTTGGCACGCAGCCGCTGGACCGCCGCCATCACGTCGGCCGGTTGGATGCGAAACGCCTCGCCCACGGCGCGCGTCCATTCCAGGTTGTCGTTCATCCACTGGGTCAGCTCCGGGTAATGGGCGAGTGTGCGCACGCTATCGTCCCACGCCTGTGCGTCGAGCTGGTTGGTCGCGCCGCCGCTGGCGAGGTAGCGCGCTGCAAGGACCACATCGGCCGGCGCGGTCGCCGCCGGCAGCATCACGGCGATCAATGCATCGGGATAGAGCGCGACCGGTGCGAGCATAGACTCAAGTTCTTCGGCGGAACGGAACTGATTGGTCTCCTGCGCCATGGCTGCCAACCCAAGGAACAACGCGCAGCAGACCCCCAGCCAATTCCTGCTACCACGACGACTAACAAGGTTTGCTTTCATGGTGCATCCCTTTCTTTTCTCTGGCCACCGGGATAGTCGTCACCTCCTCACTTTGGGTTACGGGAGGAATTGCCTGGAGGCTGGGGACTTAGCACCCGGTACTTCCAAGCCATGGAAAGTTCAACGGCGGGCTGAAGTGACAAGCCGCTTGAGCAAGATGGCGTAGCGGCGGGCGGAGAGGGGCAACTCCACAGTGCGGCTGGTCATGCTGGAAAGCAGCATCGCATTCGCCAGTTCCAGTGAGGCCAGTCCTGCGCTGGCGGGGGCGATGAGCGGCGCGCCTTTGCGGATGGCGTCCACGAAGTTTTGGACCACGACGTGATGCGTTGCCACCGGCGGCTCAAAAACAAATTCCGTCCGTGTGGTTTGTGGAACGGCGAACATCTCCAGCGAGGTCGCGCGCAGGATCGCGGTCGGGACGTGGTTCGTGTCCACAATCAGCTTTTGCCCCTCGAGCACCAGGCGCGCGCGGTCGCAGGCGATCTCCAGCCGGTTGGTGCCGGGCGCCTCGCCGGTGGAGGCGATGAACACGCCGGTCGCGCCGCCGGGGAATTCAAGGTAGGCGCTGACCTCGTCCTCTACCTCGATGCGATGATATTTTCCCAGATGACACCACGCGCGGACGCGCTCCGGCAGGCCAAGCAGCCACTGCAGGAGGTCGAGTTGGTGCGGTGCCTGGTTGAGCAGGATGCCACCGCCCTCGCCGGCCCACGTCGCGCGCCACTGGCCGGCGCGGTAATAGGCGTCAGTGCGGAACCAGTCGGTCAGCGTCCACTGCATCCGCTGGATGTTCCCCAGCTTGCCGCTGGTGAGTAGTGCCTTGATCTTACGGAAGCGCGGATCCATCCGCATCTGGAACATGATCGCGAACACACTCTTCCGGTCGCGGTGCGCGGCGAGCATTTTTTCGGCGTCGGCCTTGTGGACGGCGAGGGGCTTATCCACCAGCACGTGCAGCCCGCGACGCAGCGCGGCGAGGGCGAGGGTGGTGTGCGCGTAATGCGGCGTCGCGATGATGACGGCCTCGGCTGCGCGCGCCTTGAGCAAGTCGCCCAAGTCGCTGAAGCCGCGGGCCTCCCGATAGGCCGCGCGCGGTTCGGGCCGGCGGTTACAGACGGCGGCGAGTGTCGCGCCGGCGATTTGCCCATCGCGCAAGAGGTCGGCGTATTTCGTTCCCATCGTACCGAGACCGGCGACGGCAACGCGCAGCGGCGTGCTCACTTGGCGGGCTCCGCCGGCTGGGCCACCTGCTGCTTGAGCTCCTCGAAAAGCGCTACGACGCGTGTGGCGAGAGCGGTCTGACCGGCGAGTTTTGCGGCGGTGAGCGCGGGCTCGATTTGCTTCAGTGCGCCCACGGTGTCGCCTTGCGCGGCGAGGCTGCGCCCGGCGCGGAACAGACGGTCGGCGGCGTCGGCGCTGCGGCCATCGCTCTGCCACGCCCCGCCGGCGCGGGCGAGCGCCTGGGCCATCTCGCGAAAACGCCCGGCCTGCTGCCAGCCGACGGCCTCGCGGTCAAACGCGGCGGCGGCCTCGCCAAAGCTGCGCCCGCGCTGGGCACTGATGCCGACCAGATTTTCGACCTCGGCATGGAGTGCGGCGTCTGACACGTCGCGGGCGAGCAGACGGATGGCGCTTAATTCCGTGGGTTGTAATTTTCCGGCGTCGCTTTGCAAGAGCGCCTTGATGATCAGCGCCTGCAGCTTGACGGCCGGGTCGTTGGCCGCTGCGGCCTGGTCGGCCAGCGCCAGCGCCACGGATGATTGGCCGAGGCGGCGCGCGGCCTTGGCGTCGAGCAGGAGTGCCTCGGTCGCGTCACGATTGAGGCGCGCGGCCTCGCTGCGCGACTCGGCGAGGAGACGGCGCGCCATGACGGGCTGGTCCACGAGCAGGAAACAGGCGGCGAGGTTATAAGCTTGGTCATAGATATCGGTGGCGGAATCGGCGGCGCGCGCATGTTCGAGCGCGCGGGCAAACTGCCGCGCGGCGGCCTCGATCTGGCCTCGTGCGAACGCCTTGTGGGCCGCGCTGGAGATCGTGTTAATCGCGGGGTCAACCGGCTTGGCCGTCTGCGGCGCGCTGGCACAGCCGCACAGCGTCATAACCAGTGCGCTGGCGGCTGCTAAGGTGAAAAGTGAAAGGTGCAAGGTGAAATTCATTGGGTGGCTCCGTTGGGGACCGACTGCGGCGGCACGCGCTCCGGCGCGGTCACCTGGTCCACATATTTACGCAGCAGCCAGTGCCGTTGTAGGCCCTCGATCAGTTTCTCCGCCTCGCGGAGCGCCGACTGCGTTTGCAGCATCACGCCGCCAGCGTCGCGCACCTCGCCGCCGGCGGTCTTGGCGATGGTGGGCAATTGCCCGGTGGTCTGCTTCACGTCGCCAAGAATCTTCTGCACCTGTGCGAGCACGTCGGCGAGCTGCTGCGCCATCTGCGGATCGCGCAGGATTTTGCCGACCGGCCCTTCACCCCGCTGAATCCCGGCGACCACCTCGTTCAGGCGGGCGACCAGTTGCAGCAGCGGGCCATTGGTGCTGCGCAGGTCGGCGGCGAGCTGGCGGTATTCATCAATGGTCTGCTGGATTTTTTCCAGGCTGTGCTCGATCTCCTTGAGCATCTCGGTGTCATTCAGGCAGGCCAGCTCCGCGCCTTCCTTCGGCAGCGGCGTGGCCGCCCCCTTGCTGATCTCGATGAACGTTTCGCCGGCGATGGCAAACGCCTTTTTGACCAGCGCCTTTGAGTCGGTGCGCAGGAAACGGAAAAACTCGCCCTTGATCCGCGCCCGCCCCTGCATCGAGCCATCCTCGGCGGCGCTCATCTTCTCGATGGCGCCGATGGTCGTGCCGAGGCAGACGACGCGTGTACCCTCCTGTACACCGAGCGAGCCCTCCGGTGGGAAGCGCAGGGTCAGGCGGTATTCCGGGCGGAACCAGCCCTGTGCGCGGCCGGCGAAAATCACTCCCGCGACCAGCAACGCGGCGATCAGCAGGACGAATGCCCCGGTGATCTCGTTGACGTAACGGAATTTGAAGGGCTTGCTCATGCATCACTCCTTGGCGGCGGCGAGCCGCGCACCTGCCAGTGTCCAAACCTTGGAAAAAAGGGCGCGGGAGTTTTCCAAACCTTGGAAGCTCTCCGCGATCCACAACGCCGCCGCGCCGTGCGCGCACGCCGCCTGTACCGCCGCCAGCAAGGGCGCACCCGCGGCGTTGGAGAGTTCGCGCAGCGGGTGCTCCAGCAGCAGCAGCGTGGGCGCGCCCAGCAGCGCCCGGATCCATGCGGCCCGGCGCAGTTCACCAGTACGCAACAGGGCCGGTCGCATACGCGGCAGATCCTCGAAACCAAACTGTTTGGCAAGCGCCAGAGCCTCGGCTTCGATCTCGGCCAATGGCCGCGTCGTGTGATGCCGCTGGGCGAGCGTGATGTTCTCGTCCACGTCGAGATTGCTGATCCAGCCGCGCTTCTCGAAAACACGGCCGATCCGGCCGCGGGCCGCGGCGGCCTCGTCGGGATGCCGCGCCTGCCAGTCCGTGCCCGCAAAATACACCCGGCCCTCGTCAGGCGCGACCAGGCCGGCGGCGAGATCGGCCAGCGGAAAACCATCCGGCAACATGTCGGTCACGACCAGTTGGGCCTCGCCGGCGGCCACTTCCAACGTGATGGCGGTCAGGTCCTGCGCATAGGGTGGCTGTGCCGCTAGGCTGGCGTTCTCGAAACGCAGAATGGAGGTGGTGCTCATGCTCAGAGATAGGTGGCGAGCGAAACGAGCGCCGAGATGATGAACAGCGCGGCGGTGGACCGGACCACCGCGCGCGTGGCGGCCTGCGGCACCTCGGTACTGGCTGTGCCGACGCTCAAGCCCTCGGCGCAGCAGATCGCGCCGGTCATTGCGCCGCAGAGCAGGGTCTTGATGAGCAGGTTCAGCACGTCGGCTTGTTGCAACGCCCCGAAAATGCTCTCCACGAACAACAGCGGACGCCCAGGGTTCGCTCCGAACAACGTGCCGCTGATGTAACCGCTGCAGAAGGCGACCACGATGAAAATGATCGTCAGGCAGAACACCGAGAGCGCTGCGCCGACGACACGCGGCAGGATCAGGTAGGTGAATGGATCCAGCCCCTGCGCATCGAGCGCCCGTACCTCACCGGCCAGCTTCATGTTGCCCAGCTCGATCGCCATCGCCGTGCCGCTGCGCCCGATGATAATGAAGTTGACCAGCAAGGGGCCGAGCTCGCGGACGACGGTCATCACCAGTACCGGGCCGAGGTACTGCGTCTGCCCGAACTTGGTCAGCCAGTATTGAAATTGCACGACGATGGAGAGGCCGACGAAGAAGGCGATCAGGGCGATGAAGCGGCTGGCTTCGACGCCGGTGAAGAGTAGTTGGCGGGCGAGGACGTTGCGTGTCGTGCGCGGCCAGTAGCGCGGCCAGGGCGTGATGCGCAGGACGCCCCAGAGCAGGGCGAAGAAATGCCGCCACATGCGGCCATTTTCGACCCAGCCCGCCCCGATGTTGCCGAGTACGCTCATGGAAGCCGCGGCCTCCGCCGCGCGCGGAGTATAGCGCGGCCCGCCGACGCCGTCCATTTTCGTGACTGCGGAAACGTCAGTCGCGGGAGGCGAGGTAGAGCGCCACGTAGAGGCGCGGGTCCACAAGCAGGCCGCGGGCGCGCTGGGCGGCGAGCCAGTCATCGGCCTTGGCCAGCGGCACGGCGTGGACGAGGATGTCCTCGGTCGCATCGCCGCCGCCCGCATGGACTTGCTTGAGAGCGCGAGCCCGGTAGTAGGTCATGTGGGCCGAGGAAAGGCCGGAGGATAGCGGGCCATCGAAGATGAAGTCCATGCACCCGGCCGCATAGCCGGTTTCCTCCAGCAATTCGCGCTGCGCCGCGAGGGCAAAATCCTCCTGCTCCTGGCCGGGGTGATCGCCAACCAACCCGGCCGGCAGTTCAATGACGCGTTGGTTGAGCGCGGCGCGGTGTTGCTCGACGAGCAGCAGGCGGCGGTCGTCGGTGATGGCGATGATGGCGACAATGCCGCGGACGTTATGCCGCTCGACGTATTCCCAGCCGCCGCGGTTCCAGAGCCGCAGGTAGTGCCCCTCGCCCAGCAGGTCGCCCTTGTGTGTGGTCATGGGCGGATTGATAGCGTGCGGGGTGGGGCGAGGCAAGCGGATTGAAGCGGGGCGAAATCGGCGTTGAGCCGGGCGCGGGAAAAACGCTATGCTCGCCGCGTGAGCATGGGTCTCAAAGAACGGGCCGCGTGGCTGCGGGCGGAACTGGAGCGGCACAACCGCCTCTACTACGTGGACGCGCGCCCGGAGCTTGCCGACCGCGACTACGACCGGCTCTACCGTGAACTGCTGGACTTGGAGGCGGGGCACCCGGAGCTGGTCACGCCGGATTCGCCCACGCAACGCGTCGGCGGCGCGCCACTCAAGGACTTCCAGCCTGTGCGGCACCTGCTGCCGATGCTGTCGCTGGATAACACCTATAACTTCGAGGAACTGCGCGAGTTCGATGCCCGCGTCCGCAAGCTGCTGCCGGGCGAAAAAATCGACTATGTGCTGGAGCCCAAGATTGACGGCTGCTCGATCAGCGTCCGCTACGAGCGCGGCCAATTGACCATGGGTGCGACGCGCGGCGATGGCGCGACCGGCGACGACATCACCGCCAATCTCAAAACCATCAAGGCGATTCCGCTGAAGCTGACCGGCGCGCCGCCGCTGCTGGAGGTCCGTGGTGAGGCCTATCTACCGGTGGCCGGTTTTCAGAAGCTGAACGCGGAGCGTGTCGCGGCGGGCGAGGAGGCGTTGGCCAATCCGCGCAACGCCACGGCCGGCTCGCTCAAGCAGCTCGACTCGCGCGTGGTCGCCCGGCGGCCGCTGGCCGCGGTGTTCTATGCCGTCGGCGCCACCGAGGGCCTGACCTGCACTTCGCAGCAGGCAGCGCTGGAAAAATTCAAGGCGCTCGGCTTGCCGACGCCGCAGTTTTGGTGGGTCTGCACGGGGATGGAGGAGGTCATCAGGCGGACCAGCGAGTTCCAGCAGCGCGTGGGCGAGTTGCCCTATGAGATTGATGGGGCGGTGGTCAAGGTCAACTCGTTTGACCAGTGGCGGCGGCTGGGCACGACGGCCAAGGCGCCGCGCTATGCGATGGCCTATAAATACAGCCATGCGCAGGCGCAGACGCGGCTCATGGCGATCACCGTGCAGGTCGGGCGCACGGGTGTCCTGACGCCGGTCGCCGAGTTGGAGCCGGTGTACCTCGCGGGTTCAACGCTGGCGCGCGCGACCCTGCACAACGAGGAGGAAATCCGGCGCAAGGATATCCGCGTCGGCGACACGGTGGTGATTGAGAAGGCGGGCGAAGTCATCCCCGCCGTCGTCAGCGTGGTGCGGGAGCGGCGGCCGGCGGGCTCCCAGCCCTTCGATCTGGCGCAGCATCTCCACGGCAAGTGCCCGGCATGCGGCGGACCGATCCAGCGCGACCCGGAATTCGTCGCCTGGCGCTGCGAGAACATCGCCTGCCCCGCGCAACTCAAGCGCAGCCTGGAACATTTTGCCATGCGCCACGCGATGGATATCGAGGGGCTGGGCGAAGTGCTCGTGCATCAGCTTGTCGAGAAACAACTCGTGGCGGATATCGCGGATCTCTATACCCTGACCGTGGAGCAACTGGCCGCGCTTGAGCGCATGGGCGGGAAGTCCGCGGCGAACGTGGTGGCCGCTCTGGCGGAAAGCCGGCAGCGCGAACTATGGCGGCTGATCCATGGCCTCGGCATTCTGCATGTGGGCGAGGGTGCGGCGCGCAAGCTGGCGGACCATTTCCAATCCCTGGAAAAACTGGCGGCGGCCGATGCCGCGATGGTGGAGCAAGTGCCGGATTGCGGCCCGGTGATGGCGCAGAGCATAGCGGACTTCTTTGCCAACCCGCGCAACCGCGCCGTGCTCGCCAAGCTCCACGCGGCCGGGGTCCGCCCCCTCCCGCCGGAGCGGCGGGCGGGGGCCGCTGGATTTTTGGCCGGGAAGACGGTAGTAATCACCGGCACCTTGAAGCGTTGGACGCGCGAGCAGGCGCAGGAACTTCTGCGGCAGCGGGGTGCGGTGGTGACCGATAGCGTCAGCAAGAAAACGCATTTTTTGATCGTGGGCGCCGACGCCGGCTCCAAGTTGGCCAAGGCCCAGAAACTGGGCGTGACCATACTGGACGAGAAGGCCGTGGCGGTCCATCTGGGATCAGGAGACTGACCAATGTGGTGGCAAGGGCAAAAGCAGAACAATAAACATTATAGCTTCCGCCGCGCGCAGCGTAGGCAGACGTTGTTTTTTTGGGGCGTCGTCCTGCTGGTCGCGCTGGTCATCATCCTGATCATCTACCTGCAAAGCTTGGGACGTGGCCCTAGCATGAACAATACATGGGATCCCCTGCGCGACTGGCACCAGCGGCTGGACTAGGCTTTACGGCTGGGGCGCGGGCGGTTTTTGGCGTCCATCAGGATCACGGTCGGCTTGTGCTGCCGGAGTTCCGCGTCCGAGAGCAGGGCATAACTCAAAATCACCACGACATCTCCCTGCAAGCCCTGCCGCGCCGCCGGTCCGTTGAGCATCACCGTCCCGGAGCCCGCAGGAGCCTCGATCGCGTAGGTGATCAGCCGTGCCCCGTTGTTCAGGTTGAGCACGTGGACCTGCTCGAAGGGGAGAATGCCGGCGCGCTTCATCAGCGTCCGGTCGAGTGCGATGCTGCCTTCATAGTCCGGTTCGACACCTGTCAGCGTGGCCCGGTGGATCTTCGCTTTGAGCATGATGTGTTGCACGGGCGTCATCCTGTACGATTTTTCCCGGCCTTGGAAGATTTTTTTCTGGAGTTGGAAGTTGCCGGTTCGGGCTGGACGGCGGGTGGGGCGGTGGTGTAGGTCAGGCGCGTATGCGTGTCCTGCTCCTGACGCCGCCGATGCTGCAACTCAACGCGCCCTACGCCGCGACGCCGCGGCTGGCCGGCTGGCTGCGCGCGCACGGCGTCGCGGTGACGCAGAGCGATCTCTCGCTGGAACTGGCGCTGCGTCTGTTCTCGCGAGGCGGGGTGGGGGCCATCGCCAAGGCGCTGCCGCGCCGGTCCGCCTCGCCGGCAGTGCAATTCTTCCGGCGCCATGCCAAGCGCTACGCCGCCGTAGTGGATGGCGCCGTGCGCTATCTGCAAAACCAGGCGCCGTACTTGATGCCGCGCCTTCTCACGCGTCGCTGGCTGCCGGAGGGGCCGCGGTTCGCGCCACTGGCGGAGACCGGCGCGCTGCAAGAGCTGGCGGCGGATGAACTGGCCCGCCACCTCGCCACCCTGTTCCTCGAAGATCTCGCCGATGTGGTTCACGATGGCCTCGATGCGCGCTTCGGCTTGGCGCGCTATGCCGAGCATCTGGCCGTCGCCGCGAACTCCTTTGAACCGCTCCGCGCAGCGCTCGCCGCGCCGCCGACGCTGGTGGATCGCCTGCTCGAACAGCTCACCGCGCGGCTGTGGAAACGCGCGCAGCCGGACCTGGTGGGCCTGACCGTGCCGTTCCCCGGCA
>CAISWQ010000044.1 GCA_903889245.1 uncultured Lentisphaerota bacterium
GCGCGCGCCGCCCCCCTTGGGGGGCGGGAAGGTTCCGGTCCCGCCACCAATCCCACCACACCCACCCTGTGACATGACCACCCTCTTCCAACCATCCACCCGACCCCCCAAGTGGTGCACTTGGTCCTTGCGCCCGCGACCCTGGAAAAACACCGGCGGACTTTCCCCAAGCTTGGAAACATGCTAGAGGGCGGCATGAAATGTTATCTGACAGGTCTTATGGCCGCGCTGCTGGGTGCCAGTGCGCAGGCCGCGCCGGGGGTGGCGGACTATGAGCGGCTCGCGGGCGAGTTGGAACAGCACCTCCGCGAGCAGGTGCTGCAACGCTGGTTCCCGCGCTGCGTGGACCGCGAGCACGGCGGCTTTTATGCCGGGTTCCGCGAGGACTGGACACGCGTCGCGGAGAACCCGAAGACCATTGTCTATCAGGCGCGCCAGACGTGGGTCTGCGCGCAGGTCGCGCAGCGCCAGCCGGAGCGCGCGGAGGCATTCCGCGGCTACGCGCAGCATGGTCTCACGTTCCTCGACGAAACGTTGTGGGACAAGGAAGGTGGCGGATTTTTCTGGGGCCTCGACGCGTGTGGGAAAGTTTCGCCGGGCTTCGGCACGGAGAAGCACATCTACGGTATCAGCTTCGGCCTCTATGCGGCGGCGGGCTGCGCCGTGGCGCTGCGCGATGCGCGTGCGCTGGACCTGGCGCAGCGCACCTTCCGCTGGATGGAGCGGCATGCGCATGATGCGAAGAACGGCGGCTACTTCGAGAGCTTCGACCGCGCGGGCCGGCCGCTGCTCGCGCCGGACGGCGCCCGCAAAACCGGCGCGGTCGGCGCGCGCCTCGGCTACAAGTCCATGAACAGCCACATCCACCTGCTGGAGTCGGTCACCGCGCTCCAGCAGGCGTGGCCTGATCCGCTCGTCCGCGAGCGGCTGGAGGAACTGCTCGGCCTCGTGCGCGACCGGATCGCCGTCGAGCCCGGTTGCCTGAACCTGTTTTTCACGCCCGACTGGCGCGCGGTGCCCGACCACGACTCGTTCGGCCACGACGTGGAGACGGCGTTCCTGCTGATCGAGGCCGCCGAGGCGCTCGGCCGGCCGCGCGACGAGAAGACGTTACGCGTCGCGCGCAGCCTGGTGGATCACGCGCTCGAACTCGGCTGGGACCGGAAACATGGCGGCTTCTATGACAAAGGCGCGGCCTTCGCCCCGGCCCACGGGCTCGAAAAAATCTGGTGGACACAGGCGGAAGGGTTGAACGCGCTGCTGCTGATGCACGAACTTTACGGCCGCGAGACCGAGCGGTACTGGGGAGCCTTTCTCCAGCAGTGGGCTTTCATCCAAAAATTCCAGACCGACCACGTCCATGGCGAATGGTTCAACACCGTCAGCGAGGACGGCCGTGCCAAGCCCGGCCAGCACAAAGGCTCGGTCTGGAAGGCCGCCTATCACAACGGCCGCGCGCTGCTGCTGACCGCCGAACGCCTCCGTCGCCTCGCCCGCGAAGCGCGCTGACAGGGCAACCGCAGCCTGCTTCGCGGCGGCCGCCACCGGGGAGGCGTTCCAAGCCTTGGGGAAAGAGCCGCCCTGCCCAAGGCCGGGAATTTCCCCCGTGAGATTTTCCAAATCCTGGAAAAACCCGCCGTGACTTTTCCAAGCTTTGGACGTAAGACATGCGGCCATGAAGCTATGTGCCCGTCTGTGGCTGGCGCTGTTGCTGGCGGCGCCGCTGGTGTGGGGCCAGAAGGGCGCCGGACAGAAGGGGGGCGGCGGCAAGAAGGCGGACGATTTGAGCATTTCGTCGCCGGTCGCCATCGATGCGCGGTGCGCGCTCGCCCACCTGCTGGTTGAGGGCGATGTGGCTTCGCCGGCGCTGCTCGCGCAGGTGGAAAGTTTCGCGGCGCGCAAGGGCATGTTCTGCCCGACAGCCCACCTCGTGACCTACTACGCCGATGTCCCCGCCACGGTCGCGGCGCTGGTGGAGCGTCCCGCGCCGGTCAGCAAGCAACTGGCGGCGGCCATCCTCGCCTACACCGCGCTCGGCAACTATCTCGAGGCCGATAAGCGTGCGACCTTGAGCCTCGTGACGCCGGAGGAGGATGGCAACCTCGTCGATACGGGCATGAAAAAGAAGGGCGGGAAAAAGAAAAGGACGTCCAGCGGAAGCTTGAGCGTGCCGGTGGTGCTGCTGACCAACAAGGTGGTGGCCGTTTCGGAAATGGCGCTGCTCGCGGCGGCCTACGCGGCCGAGAGCGGCGTCAAGGAGGCTGTGGATTCCATTCCACTCACTTCGAGCAGCGGCGGGCTCGCCGGCGCGAAGCTGCTCTACTACGCGCGCACCGGCGCGCCGGTCACCGAGGGCATGGTCGCGGCGGCGTTTGGGCCGTCCGGGTTGAACGCGGTCTATATCAAGACGGCCGGGCCCGAGCTGGCCTCCTTCGAGCTGCTGCTGCCGAAGGAGGCCTACGCGTGCGAGGCGCTGGGCCTGCTGAAGGACGCGAAGCACCTGAAGAGCCTCCACACCATGCTGGCGCATCCCGATCTGCGCGTGCAGATGGAGGCGGTCCGCGCGCTGCGGAAAATCGCGGCGCGCGAGTCGCTCCCGCTGTTGCAGGCGAAGCTCGCCACCTGCGAGTGGCCGGTCCTGGTGGAAATCTGCCAGTCGCTGGCGGCGCTGCCCGCGAAGGAATCGATCCCGCCGCTGCTCGCGCGGCTGAAGAAGGAGACCGGCCGCTTCCGCCTCGATGTGACCTATGCGTTGAGCGCCATCGCCGGCGAGCAGATCGGGCAGGAGCTGAAGGAATGGGAGGCGTGGTGGAGCCAGAAGGGCGCGGAGTTCCAGGTGGACGAAACCGCCTCCGCGGCGTTCCGCGGCAAGCGCCGCGTGCAGGAGATGCGCGTGCCGGACCTGGGCTACTTCTACAGCCTGCGCATCTATAGCGACCACTTCGCCTACGTCGTCGATTCCTCGAATTCGATGAAGGGCGACAAGATGGAAAATCTGCGGACCAACCTCGGCAGTTCCATCGACAGCCTGCGGCCTTGGGTCTTCTTCAACATCACCGACTTCGGCGGCATGGTCTCCACGCTGCACCACGACGGGCCGACGAAGGACAAGTGGCGCGGCAAGACCTACACGCGCGAGATGACGCACAGCGGCGGCACGCGTCTCTACGATGCCATCGAGGCCGCCGGCAGCGTCAAGGGCATCGACACCGTGCTGTTGCTGACCGATGGCGCGCCGGTCAAGGGACAGATCAATCCGTGGCGCGATCTCTACCGTGCGATGACCATCATGAACCGCTACCGCCCGCTGACGATCTCCACCGTCGCCTTCCAGCCCACGGAGCGGGCCGTGGACCTCCTCAAGCAGATGGCCGCGGAAAATATCGGCCAGAGCGTCATCACGAATTGATATGAAAACAAAATTCCACCTGATCGTTGGGCTGGCGGCAACGCTGATGGCGGCGCGTGGTGCGGAGGCGCTGCCGTCGTTCAGTTGGGAGCACGTGCCGGTCTATGCGCATCTGGGAAAGACGGCGGGCGACTTCACGACGGAGGAGCTGGATTTTCTGGCGCGGCATTTCAACTTCATCGCGCTCGAAAAAGGGCAGGCGTTCCGCCAGCGCGGCTCGACCGAGGCCGGCTTTGCCGAGGCCGCGCGCCAGCTCAAGCAGCGCAATCCGCGCGCGCAACTGCTTTTCTACTGGAACGCCTTCCTCGACTATCCGCTCTACGCGGCCAACAAAACTTTTCCCGCCGGCGGCCACCTGCAGGACGCGCACGGCAAGCCGGTCCTGGTCCGCAACACGGTCCCGTCCTATGACCTCGCCCGCGCCGACGTGCGCGCGTGGTGGAGCGATGTCGCCGCAGCCAATGTGCGCGCCGGCGCGGTGGAGGGCATCTTCGCCGACGCGCTGCAGCAGGTGATCGCGCCCGCCAAGCAGAAGCTGCTGGGCGCAGCGAAATACAAGGCGCTCAACGAGGGGCTCGTGACGCTGCTGCAGGACGCGCGCCGCAAACTCGGCCCCGAGAAACTGATCATCTATAACGGCCTGCGCAACGGCGAGGGCACACAGTTTCTGCCGCTGACCTCGGGCGCGATGATCGAGCACTTCGGCGCGCTCTCCGGCACCGGCAAGGAGAAGATGGCCGCCGATATGGAGTCCATGCAGCAGGCGGCGCGCGCCGGAAAGATCATCTGCCTCAAGGCCTGGCCGGGCTTCACCTGGCTCGATGCCGACGTGATGAAGAAGCCGCACGCCGAGCTGGCGCGGCTCGCGCGCGAGCACATCACCTTCCCGCTGGCCTGCTTCCTCGCCGCCGCCGGCACGAACAGTTTCTTCTGTTACACGTGGGGCTACCGCGAGGGCGACGGCACGTTCGAGTGGTATCCCGAATTCGACAAGCCGCTCGGTCCGCCGCAGGGCGAGGCCAGGCGCGACGGCTGGATATGGCGGCGCGAGTTCGCGCACGCCGCCGTTTCGGTCAATCTCGAAACCCAGGCGGCGAAGATCGACTGGCACTGAAATAAGCGCCCGGAGCGGGCGTTGTCCGGCCGGCTGGCGTAACGCGGAAAAAAGGACTCCTCATGAAACATCTTGCTCTGTTGATGGTGCTGCTCATGCGGCCGACCGTGTTCGCGTCACCTGCGACGCCCGCGCGGCCGAACATCCTGTTCATCATCGCCGACGATGCCTCGCACTTCGGCGCGACGGGCTGCACGTGGACCCAGACGCCGCATATTGACCGGCTCGCGCAACACGGCCTCGTCTTCGACAGCGCCTACACGCCGACCGCCAAGTGCGCGCCGTCACGCGCCGCGATCCTGACCGGGCGCAATCCGTGGCAGCTCGAGGAGGCGGGCAACCATCAGGCGTTTTTCCCGGCGAAGTTCAAGGTCTTCACCGAGGCCATGAGCGCGGCCGGCATCAACGTGGGCGCGACCGGCAAGTTCTGGGGGCCGGGCGCAGCGCTGACCGCCGATGGCCAGAAGCGCACGTGGGGTTTGCAGTCGGCCGGCGGCAAGAAAGGCCAGGGCGACTTCGCCGCGTTCCTCAAGGCGCGCGTCAGGGGCCAGCCGTTCTTCTTCTGGTACGGCAGCCACAATCCGCACCGGCCCTACAAGGACGGCGCGGGCCGCGCCGCCGGCAAGAAGACCAGCGACATCAACCGCGTCCCCGGCATGTGGCCAGACAACGACGTGGTGCGCAGCGATATGCTCGACTACGCCACCGAGGTCGAGGCGTTCGATGCCGAGGTCGGCGAGTGCCTCCGCGCACTGGAGTCGGCGGGCGAGGCCGCGAACACGCTTGTCATCGTCACCTCCGATAACGGCATGCCCTTCCCGCGCTCGAAGGGCCACACCTACGACATCGCCAACCACATGCCGTTCGTCGCCTGCTGGCCGCGCGGTATCGCGCAGCCGGGCACGCGCTGCGCGGAGTTCATCAGCTTCGTGGACCTCGCGCCGACCTTCCTCGAGCTGCTCGGCGTCGCCGCGGAAAAGGCCGGCCTGGCGCCGCTCACCGGCCGCAGCTTCGCCGACCTGCTGCGCGGGAAGCCGGCGCAGGCGCGGGGGTTCGTCATCCTCGGCCGCGAGCGCAACGACGTGCGCGCGCGGCCCGGCACCGAGGCCGGGCTCGGCTATCCCAGCCGCGCCATCCGCGCAGGCCAGCTCTACTACATCCACAACTTCGCGCCCGACCGCTGGCCGTGCGGCAACCCCGAACTCGACCTGCTGGATACCGACAAGGGGCCGACGAAAAAGCTGATCGAGGACCGCAAGCCCGGCGACCGCTACTGGGAATTGAGCTTCGGCAAGCGCCCGGCGGAGGAGCTCTTTGACCTCGCCAGCGACCCCGACTGCCTGAAGAACCTGGCCACCGACGCCGCCTATCGCGACAAGCTGACGGCGCTGCGCGAAAAACTTTTCGCCGAACTCAAGCGGCAGAACGATCCGCGCATCCTCGGGCAGGGCGACGTCTTTGACCGCTACCCAACGGCGAAAGGGAAAAAATAATCGGGCGGCGGCGGCGTTGTCTGGCCGGACCCCACAGGAAAGGGAAGCTCAATGTCTAAGTTCATGCTCATGCTCGTTGGCGGGTTGCTGATTTCGCTGGGCGCGATGGCGGCGGAGTTGAAGGTGGCCGCGGTCTTCGCCGATCACATGGTGCTGCAGCGCGACAAGGCAGTGCCGGTCTGGGGCTGGGCCGATCCGGGCGCGAGCGTGACCGTGGAGTTTGCCGGCCAGAAGAAGACCGCGACCGCCGACGCGAGCGGCAAGTGGTTCGTGAAGCTCGATCCGCTGGATGCCTGCGCCGATCCGCGCGAAATGAAGATCGGCACCATCGTCATCCACGATGTGCTCGTCGGCGAGGTCTGGCTTGGCTCCGGCCAGTCGAACATGGCGATGACGGTCAACCGCGCGAAAGATTCTGAGCAGGAGAAGGCAGCCGCCGCGCTGCCGCTTGTCCGCATGTTCAAGGAGGAATCCAGCGCAGCCGCGACGGCGCAGGCCGACAGCCGCGGCAAGTGGGCGGTGTGTACGCCGGAGTCCGTCGGCGGTTTTTCCGCGACGCTCTTCTTCTTCGGCCGCGAGCTGCAACGCGAATTGAAAATTCCGGTGGGCCTGATCAATTCCTCGGTCGGCGGCACGCCGATCGAGTCGTGGATCGCGCCCGAGGCGCAGGCGCAGTCGCCGGAGCTCAAGGATTTTTTCGCCACGCAGACCAAGGCGGCGGCGAGCGTGGACGAGGCCGCCCTGAAGGCGACCTACGAGAAACAGCTTGCCCGCTGGAAAACGCTGGCCGCGAAAGCCAAGCAGGAAGGCAAGGCCGCGCCGCGCAAGCCCAAGGACCCGGTGGATACGCGCAAACGCAAGGGCAACGTCGGCGGCCTGTTCAACGGCAAGATTGCGCCGCTGATCCCCTACGGGCTGCGCGGCGCGATCTGGTATCAGGGCGAGGCCAACTCGCATCCGGGCAAGGGCCCGTTCTATCAATACCAGCTCCCGCTGCTCGTCAGCGACTGGCGCGCGCGCTGGGGCGAGGAATTCCCGTTCGCGTGGGTGCAGCTCCCGAACTTCGCCCGCGGCAGCGGCGGCGGCTGGCCGCTCGTGCGCGAGGCGATGCTCAAGACGCTGCGCCTGCCCAAGACCGGCATGGCGATCACCATTGATATCGGCGAGGAGAACAACATCCACCCGGTGAACAAGCAGGAGGTCGGCCGCCGCCTCTCGCTGTGGGCGCTGGGCACCGTCTATGGCCAGAAGGTGCCCGCGATCTCCGGCCCGCTGCCCGCCGGCCACGACATCCGCGGCAACGAAGTCACCGTGACGTTCAAGCAGACCGCGGGCGGGCTCGTCGCCAAGGATGGCGCGCTGAAAGGCTTCGCCGTCGCGGGCGCGGACAAGCAGTGGAAGCCCGCGCAGGTGAAGATCGCCGGCGACAAGGTGATCGTCTCCTGTGCCGAGGTCGCCAAGCCCGTCGCTGTCCGTTATGCGTGGGCCGCCAATCCAGTGTGCAATCTTTTCAACGGCGCCGGCCTGCCCGCCTCGCCGTTCCGCACCGACGACTGGCCCGTGAACGACGCCGAAAAGAAATGACCCAAGCTTTTCCAAGGATTGGAAAACCAAACGCCCATTTTCCCAGGCATTGGAAAATCTCACGGAATTTTTTCCAAGCCTTGGAAATTTTCCGCTGATTTTTTCCAAGGCTTGGAAAACCAAGAAAGGTGACTATGAAAAGAGTGCTGGTTCTGACGTGCGCGGCCCTGTGGGCGGCGCTGGCAACGGGGTCCGCGGCGGAGGCGCCGCGGCCGAACATCATCTATGTGATGGCCGACGACCTCGGCTGGGGCGACTTTTCGTGCTACTTCGCGCAGGGCAAGGTGCAGACGCCAAATATCGACAAGCTGGCGCGCACGGGCATGCGCTTCACTGATGCGCACACGCCGGCCGCGCTCTGCGCGCCGACGCGCTACGCGGTGGCGACCGGTAACTATACGTGGCGCGGGCCGCTGCCGGGCGGAACGTGGAGCTGGAATCAGGGGTCCGCTTTCCGGCCGGGGCAGAAAACCGTCGGGCATCTGTTGCAGGAGGCGGGCTACCGCACCGGCCTGTTCGGCAAGCTGCACTTCGGCGGCGAGTTCGAGAAGAACGCGGCGGGCAAGGCGGACTTCACCAAGCCGATGAAGGTTGGGCCGCGCGAGTGGGGCTTCACCTATTCCTATGTGCTGCTCGGCGGACACCAGGCGCCACCGTACTGCTTCATCGAAAACAACCGCGTGGATGGCGATGGCGCGAAGGTGACGCAGCTCGCCGCGGGGCCGCTCAATGGCGGCGCGATTCCCGTGGCCGGGCCGGGCCTGCCGGACTGGGACAGCCGCCAGGTGGGCCAGAAGCTGGTCGAGAAGGTGATCGCGTTCATGGACGCCGACAAGGACAAGCCGTTCTACGTCCATCTTTCCACCGATGGCGCGCACGGGCCCTACACGCCGCCGGATACGCTGCTCGGCGAGCCGGTCAAGGGCGTCACCAAGATGTCGGCGAAGACCGACATGGATTACGAGGTGGATGTCGTCGTCGGCAAGCTCGTCGAGGCGCTGACCAAGCGCGGGCTGCTGGAGAAGACGCTGATCATTGTCACCAGCGATAACGGCGGCATCCCGGCCGACCGCGAGAAGTTCGGGCACGACGCCGTCGGCGGGCTGCGCGGCTCGAAGTCCTATATCTGGGAAGGCGGCCACCGCGTGCCGTTCCTCGCGATGTGGAAGGGACACGTGCCCGCGGGCGAGGTCCGCAACCAGGTCATCGGCACGCACGACATCGTGCCGACGTTCGTCGAGCTCGCCGGTGGCAAGTTCGCTGCCGACCAGATGCTCGATAGCGTCAGCCTCGCACCCGTGCTGCTCGGCCTGCGCGGCGACGACAAGCCCGTCCGCGCAACGCTGCTGATCCAGAGCAGCCCGGGCCGTGACGCGTTCACCGAGGGGATCGACAAGGACGGGAAGTCCATGGCCGAGAAGCCGAAGGCTGGTGGCCAGAAGATGACCGCCGAGGGACGCAAGAAAGCCAAGAACAAGGCGTTCAACCAGCTGGCGCGCAAGGGCGAGAAATCCGGCAGCGATGGCATGGCGCACGCGCTGCGCGAGGGGCCGTGGAAGCTCGTCTTCGATATCGAGCACGACAAGGCCGTGGCGCTCTATAACCTCGCCGACGACCTGCGCGAGCAGAAGAACCTCATCGCCGACGAGGCGCAGAAGGACCGCATCACGCGCATGGACAAAATCTATCGCGACATCCGCAGCTCCCAGCGCAGCACGCCCGTGCCACCATAACCCCGGCGTGAAATTGAAACGGGTTCACCACGGAGGGTCAAGGTGTGTATCCGTGGTCAGCCGGGAGCGGGGCAAGCACTGGCAGATCAGAGGTGTTAGGTCGGTGCACATGATGAAATAAAGCCGCAGGTGGCGGCGTTGTCTGGCCGTTGATCTGTCCTGTTAAGGGTACAACATGAAAAAGCATCTCGGTTGGTTGCTGGGATTGTTGTTGGCGTTGCCGGCGGCGCTGGCCGCGCCGCCTAATCTCATCATCCTGCTCACCGATGACCAGGGCTACGGCGAGCTTTCGTGTCACGGCAATCCTGTGTTGCAGACGCCGCACCTGGATCGGCTTCACGCCGAGAGCGTCCGCTTCTCCGATTTCCACGTCGCGCCGATGTGTACACCGACGCGCGGGCAGTTGATGACGGGCGTGGACGCGCTCCGTAACGGCGCGATGAACGTCAGCAGCGGGCGCACGCTGCTGCGGCGCGAACTGCCGACGCTGCCGCAGCTTTTCGCCGGCGCGGGTTACCGGACGGGGCTGTTCGGCAAGTGGCACCTGGGCGACGCCTGCCCCTACCGGCCCGAGGACCGCGGCTTCCACGAGGCGGTCTGGTTCCCTTCGTCGCACATCGGGTCGGCGTCCGATGTCTGGAACAACGATTACTTCGACGACACCTATGTTCACAACGGCCGCCGTCAGGCCTACACCGGCTACACGACGGACGTTTTTTTTCGCGAAGCCATCCGCTGGATGCAGGGCGAGGCCACCGCCGGCCGGCCGTTTCTTTGCTACCTCGCGACCGCCGCGCCGCACGGTCCGCACTATGTGCCCGCGCCGGCGCGCGAAGCCATGGCCGCGCGCGTCGCCCAGGCCGGCCTGACCAAGCTCGCGCCCGCGGTGCGCGAGCAGTTGACCCGTTACCTCGCGATGATCGCCAACGTGGACGAGAACTTCGGCCGGCTGGAAACGTTCCTGAGCGAGGCGCAGTTGCGCGATAACACCATCGTCGTGTTCCTCACCGATAACGGCAGCACGTTCGGCCCGCGCTATTTCAACGCCGGCATGAAGGGCGGCAAGGTCACGCTCTGGGAGGGCGGCCATCGCGTGCCGTGTTTTGTCCGCTGGCCGGCGGGCGGGCTGCGCGCGCCGGGCGATGTGGACGGGCTCGCCTGCGTGCAGGACCTGCTGCCGACGCTGCTCGAGCTGTGCGGCGTGGCCGCGCCGGCGGACGCGCGCTTCGATGGCATCAGTCTCGCGCCCGCGCTGCGCGGCACGGCGAAGCTGCCGGCGGAGCGGATGCTGGTGATCAACTACAGCCGGATGCCCATCGGCCTCAACCGGCCGGCGGCCGACGCTCCCTCTGTGCCGCGACGCGAGGGCGCGGCGGTGCTGTGGCAGCGCTGGCGGTTGCTGGAAGACCGCGAGCTCTATGATCTTGCGACCGATCCGCTGCAGGAGCGCAACGTCATTGCCGCGCAGCCCGCAATCGCCGCCAACATGCGCGCCCATCTCGACCGCTGGTGGGCCGGCGTCAAGGAGGCCTGCCAGGAATTTCAGCCGTCGGTCATCGGCAGCGCCGCGCAGAATCCCGTGCTGCTCACCGCGTGCGAGTGGGCCGATGTGTTCATTGACCAGCAGGCGCAGATACGGCGCGGCGAGCGCAAGCAGGGCTACTGGCATCTCGAAGTGGCACAGCCCGGCCGCTACACCTTCGAACTGCGCCGTTTCCCGTCGGAGTCCGGGCTGCGCCTGGGTGACGCCGCTCCGGAGACCAAGGTGACCGATGGTACGCTGGCGGCCGGGCCCGCCTGGCCGGTGGCCAAGGCCCGACTGAAGATCGGCGCGCAACTGCTGGAGCAGGCCGTCGCGCCGGAGGCGGACGCGGCGCGGTTCACGGTCACGCTGCCCGCCGGCCGGACGCAACTGCAAACCTGGTTTCTCGACAAGGAAGGTGGCGAAATCTGCGGCGCCTACCACGTGCTCGCGCATCGCCTGCCCAGCGTCGCGCCGCCGGTGAAGTTGATCCTCGAGACCGACATGTCGGGCGACTGCGATGACGCCGGCGCGCTCGCGCTGCTGCATGCGCTGGCCGACCGCGGCGAATGCGAGCTGCTGGCCGTGCTGACCAATCGCAAGGACAAGAGCAACGCCTCGGCCGCCGCGGTGGATGCCATCAACACCTGGTACGGCCGGCCGGCGATCCCGCTGGGCACCGACAAGATCGGCCCGACCGCGCTGCAACGCACCAGCCTCTACACCACCGCGCTGCGCGACGCCTTTCCGAATGACATCGGACCCGACGACCGCGCGCCGGATGCGCTGGCGGTGTACCGGCGCGTGCTGGCAGCGCAGCCGGATGGCAGCGTGACGCTTTGCAGCGTCGGCGCGCTCTCGAACCTGGCGGTGCTGTGGCGGCACGCGCCGGAATTGGTGCGCGCCAAGGTGCGGCGGCTGGTGGTGATGGGCGGCGAATTTCCGCGCGGAACCAAACCGGAGGTGAACATCCTGACGCACAAGGAAGCCGCCCAGATCGTCGCCGCGGAGTGGCCCGGTGAAATCATCTGGCACGGTTTCGAGGTTGGCAACGTGCTCATCACCGGCGAGCGCCTGAAGCAGACGCCGCGCAACAATCCCGTCCGCCGCGCCTACGAACTGCGGCGTCACATGAACCGCCCGTCCATCGAGGGCGGCCAGCCGAGCTGGGATCAGGCCGCGGCGCTGTTCGCCGTGCGCGGCGCGGAAGCGGCCTGCTGGGAAGTCATCGCCGGCGGCCGGGTCGGCGTGGATACCGCCGGCGTCACCACGTGGCAGCCGGACAGCACCGCGCAGCACGCCTACGTGAAAATCGCCGGCGATCCGCGGCGGCTGGCCGCGGTGATCGAGAACCTGATGATCACGCCGCCGGAGCGCCCAGCCGATAGAGACACACCATGAAAAAAATCCTCCTGCTCCTCGCCGCGCTCTGGTTCGCACCGTGCGGTTTGTGCGCAGCCGACGCCGCAAAGCCCAATATCCTGCTCTTCTATGCCGACGATCTCGGCTACGGTGAGCTGGGCTGCTACGGCTTCAAGGAAGTGCCGACGCCCAACATTGATTCCATCGCCGCCAACGGCCTGCGGTTCACCAGCGGCTACGTTACGGCGCCGCTGTGCTCGCCCTCGCGCGCGGGGTTGATGACCGGCCGCTACCAGCAGCGCTTCGGCCACGAGAACAACAACATGACGCCCGCCGGCGGCCTGCCGCCGACGGAGACGATCTTCGCGCAGCGGATGAAGGCGCTCGGGTACGCGACGGGCATCGTCGGCAAGTGGCATCTGGGCAAGGAACCCGAATTGCTGCCGGTGAAGCGCGGGTTCGATGACTACTTTGGCGTCTTCGGCAATCCGGGTTCCTATTTCCAGCCCAAGGGCTTCATCAATTCGCGCGTCTCGCTCGCGTCGCAGGAGGCGCCGAAGGATTTCTACACCACCGACGCGTTCGCGGCGTTCGCCGCCGGCTGGATCGCGGAGCACAAGGCTGCGCCGTGGTTCCTCTATATGCCCTTCAACGCCGTCCATACGCCGCACGAGGCGTCGGAAAAATATCTCCAGCGCTTCACCCACATCGCCGAGCCGCGCCGCCGGCAGTTCGATGGGATGCTCTCGGCGCTGGATGACGCCGTCGGCGTCGTGCTCGCGAAACTGCGCGCGCTGAAACTGGAAGAGAACACGCTCATCTTTTTCATCAGCGACAACGGCGCGCCGGGCGGACGTGGCGGCAACGGCGTGCTGCGCGGCGGCAAGCATACATGCTGGGAGGGCGGCATGCGCTTGCCGTGGATGATGCAATGGAAAGGCCGGCTACCCGCGGGTAAGGTGGAGGACCGCGCGGTCGTCCAGCTCGATGTGCTGCCGACCTGCGTGGCGGCGGCGGTTGGCACGGTGGACCCGGCGTGGAAGCTCGACGGCCTGAACCTGCTGCCCTATCTGGCTGATGGGAACAAGGAACGCCCGCACCCGACGCTCTGCTGGCGCATTGACGGCATGTGGGCGATCCGGCACGGCGATCTGAAACTCGTCGTCGGTGATCCGGGCCATGCGCCCGAGCTGTTCAATCTCGCCGCCGACCTCGGCGAGAAGAGCGACCTCGCCGCGAGCCAGCCCGACAAGGTGAAGGAACTCAAGGCGCTCTGGAATCAGTGGAACGCGCAGCTCGCCGCGCCCTCCGCGCCCAAGGACAAATCCGAAGCCAAGGCGAAGAAAAAACAGCGCCGCCAGACGCCGCGTCAGTCAACCTGAAGGAGCCGCAATGAAACCATCCACCCTTGTGTCCGGTCTGCTTGTTTTTCTCTGTGGCCTCGTGGCCGCGCCCGCGGCGGAAACCCCCGCGCCCAAGAAGCCCAACGTCCTCTTTATCGCGATTGATGACCTGCGCGACTGGGTGGGCTTTCTCGGCAACCAGCAGGTGAAGACGCCGAACCTCGACAAGCTGGCCGCGCGCGGCGTCTCCTTTACGCGCAGCTTCTGCGCCTCGCCGTGCTGCAATCCCTCCCGGTCGGCGCTGCTGACCGGCCTGCGGCCGGGGACAAGTGGCGTCTATAACAACAACGACGACTGGCGCAAGATCGTGCCGGAGGGCACGGTGACGATCCCGCAGCACTTCAAGAACAACGGCTACTATGTGGCGGGCGCGGGAAAAATTTTCCACGGCGGCCTGCTCCGGCTTACCGACTGGGACGCCTACCTGACCGGCGGCGGCGAGGGCGCCGAGGACGATGCCGAGACCGCCACCAAGCCCCGCGGCAAAAAGCTCAAGGGTGCGGGCCAGGTCAAGGAGGGCTGGGACGGCGTCGGGGGCATCCGCTTTGGCCCGCTCGACTGCGAGGACGCGGACATGGCGGACTACCGCTCGGTCAGCTACATCCTCAAGAAGCTCGCCCAGCCGCAGGAGAAGCCGTTCTTCTTCGCGTGCGGGATGCACAAGCCGCACATGCCCTGGTCGGTGCCGAAGAAATATTACGCGCTCTATCCGCTCGACAAGATCGAGCTGCCGAAAATTCAGGAGAACGATCTTGCCGATATCCCGCCCGCCGGTGTCGCGATGGCCAAGCCCGATGGCGACCACGCCGCCATGCTCAAGTCCGGCCGCTGGAAGGAGGCCGTGCAGGAATATCTCGCGACCATCACCTTCTGCGACGCAATGATCGGCCGCCTGATCGAGGGCTTCGACAAGAGCGCCTACACGAGCAACACCATCATCTGCCTCTGGAGCGACCACGGTTGGCACCTCGGCGAGAAGCAGCACTGGCGCAAGTTCGCGCTCTGGGAGGAGGCGACGCGCGCGCCCTACCTGTGGATCGTCCCCGGCCTGACCAAGCCTCGCGGCGTCTGCCAGCGGCCGGTGGACTACATGCAGATCTATCCCACGCTCTGCGACCTCACCGGCCTGCCGCGCCCGAAGCACATCGAGGGCGAAAGTATCCGCGCCTTGCTGGAAAATCCCGCCGCGAAGTGGGACAAGCCCGCGGTCACCACGTGGCTGTTCAGCAACCACGCCGTGCGCAACGAGGAGTGGCGCTACATCCGCTACGCCAACGGCGAGGAAGAGCTCTATCACAACCTGATGGACCCGCGCGAATGGACCAACCTTGCCAAGCACCCCGAATATGCCGGGCAGAAAGCCGCGCTCGCCAAGTGGCTGCCGCAGACCAACCTCGCCCCGCCCGATGGCGGCAAGAAGAACAAGGACCCCGAGCAGAAAGCCCGCAAGCAGCAAAAGCGCGAGAAGCAGAAGACGACGTGAATGGGGTAAGCAGGAACGGAAATTCTTCCTGCCATCAGAATTGTGTTAGGTGAACTTGGAGGGCCGTGCTCCGTCACGGCCGTAGCCGCGCCCTCCATGTGAAACCTGCTCCGAACTTCCATGTTGAATGTTCGGAGTTCAATGTTCACCACAGTGGCCGGCTCGCCTGACCCGGTGAACGCGGCTACGGGGACAAAAATCTGTTCCCGCCTTCCGGTTTTCCAGCTTCAAAACGTCGCAACAAAGGCATGAACTGCGCTGATTGCCAAGGCCCGGCAAAGCCGTTAGACTCCCGCCGCTTTTTGGGAAGGAACCGACATGCGCGTACCGATTAGCTGGCTGAAGGACTATGTGGAGTTCGCGGATTCGCCGCAGGGGCTGGCGGCGAAGCTGACGTTCTCGGGCCTCGAAGTCGAGGGTATTGAGACGATCGGCTGCCACGCGCCCGGTGTGGTCGTCGGCGAAATTCTCGCCATCGAGCGCCACCCGAACGCGGACAAGCTGACGCTTTGCACCGTCAACCATGGTGCGGGCCAGCTCGTAGTGGTCTGCGGCGCGCCGAATGTGAAGGTGGGCTTGAAGGCGCCGTTTGCGCCCTCCGGCGTGACGCTGCCGAACGGGCTGACGCTGAAGAAGGCCAAAATCCGCGGCGTCTTCTCCGAAGGCATGCTCTGCGCGCCCGACGAGCTTAGCCTCTCGAAGGACCACGCGGGCCTGCTCGAACTCGACGCCAAGTGGGCGCCCGGCACGCCCATCGCCGAGGTGCTCGGCGCGCCGGAGACCGTGCTCGAACTGGAAGTGACGCCGAACCGCCCGGACTGCTTGAGCCTGATCGGCATCGCGCGCGAAGTCGCCGCGCTCTACGGCACCAAGCTCCGCAAGCCGGAGCTCAAACTCGCCGAGGCGGGCGCGCCCGTCACCGATCTGACGCGCGTCGCGATCGAGGACGCCGAGGGCTGTCCGCGCTACACGGCGCGCATCCTGACTGGCGTGAAGATCGGCCCCTCGCCCGCGTGGATGCAGAAGCGCCTTGAGCTCGCCGGCGTCCGCGCGATCAACAACATCGTGGACATCACCAACTACGTCATGCTCGAGTGCGGCCATCCGCTGCACGCCTTCGACCAGACCCTGCTCGCAGAGGGCCGCATCGTCGTCCGCCGCGCGAGCGCCGGCGAAAAAATGAAAACGCTCGATGGCATCGAGCGCGAGCTGACGCCGGCCACGTTGGTCATTGCCGATGCCGCGCAGTCCGTCGCCCTCGCGGGCGTCATGGGCGGCGGCAACAGCGAGATCCGCGCCACTACCGCGACCGTGCTGCTGGAGAGCGCCACGTTCAAGCCGGCCGATATCCGCACGACCGCGCGCCGCCTCGGAATTTCCACGGAATCTTCCTACCGCTTCGAGCGCGGCGTGGATGCCGCCACGGTCGAGTGGGCGAGCCGCCGGGCCGCGATGCTAATGGGCGAACTCGCCGGCGCAACCTGCACGCCGGGCGTGATTGACGTGGCCGCGCCCGCCGCCGCGCCGCGCAAGCTGCAGTGCCGCTATGATTATGTCCGCGAGCGCACCGGCGTGGATATTTCCAATGAGAAGATCACCGCGATTTTCCAGGGTTTGGAAATTTCCACCCGCGATCTGGGCGCGGCGTGTGAAGTGGAAATCCCGACGTTCCGGGGCGATTTGGAGCGCGAGATTGATCTCGTGGAGGAGATCGCACGCATCCACGGGCTCGACCAGATTTCCGCACCGAGTCCTCGTGCGATCGTCGTCGCCGGCGTGGATGACCGCCCGGCGCAGGCGATGGCCGCGTGCCGCCGCGCGCTGGTGGGCCTCGGCCTGCGCGAGACGATGAACTACAGCTTCCTCTCCGAGAAATTGCTCAATCTGTTCGACCCGGCCGCCGCGCCGCGCCGCGTCGTGATTCCGAACCCGGTCAGCGCCGACCACGCGATCTTGCGCGACTCGCTCGTGCCGCAGCTCGTCGAGACGCTCGGCCGCAACCACGCGCGGCAGGTTGCCGAGGCGACGCTCTTTGAGATCGGCCGCGTGTTCGCGCTCGACGCCAGTGGCGCGATGATCGAGGAGGATCGTCTTGCCATCGGGCTGATGGGCCCGGTCGGCCGCACCGGCCTCGACAAACATCTGCCGGTGAAGGGCGATGAAATTTTCCTCTGGCTCAAGGGCCTCTGGGAGGCGCTCGCCGCCGCGCTCGGCTTGAGGAAGGCTGGCTGCCGTGCGGCAGAGCGCGCGTGGGGTGAACCGGGCTGCACGGTCGGCCTGTTCGTCGCCGGCATGGAAATCGGCGCGCTGGGTATCATCAAGCACAGCCTCGCGCGCGAGTGGCGCCTGACCGCGCCGGTCGCCGTGCTGGAGGCGCAGCTCGCTCCGCTGCTGGTGGATGTTTTTGCCGTGCCGCGCGCCGCGCCGATCGCGCCGTTCCCCGCCGTGCGACGCGACATGGCGCTTGTCGCCAGCGATGCGCTCAAGCACGAGGACGTCGTCCGCGTCGTGCGCCGCGCCGCGCCGCCGGAACTGGAAAACGTGGAATTGTTCGATATCTTCCACGGCGGCAACCTCGGCGCCGGGCGCAAGAGCATGGCCTACGCATGCACCTATCGCGCGGCAGATCGAACCTTGACAGACGAGGATGCGAACCGGTACCATGCTGGCGTCAAAGAAGCCGTGCGGCGTGAGCTGAACGTGGAGATTCGCGAAGGCTGACGCAGGCGGCGTAGCTCGAAGAAAATGACGAGCATGATTACGAGTGAAGATTAGGATTTTACAAGGCAGACGAGTCCCATGCTGATGACATGGATTGAAATTGTGGTGCTGATCGCCGTGCTGGGCGGCGTGGCCATCTTCTGGCCGCGCCCGCAGCCCGTGCGGATCGGGACCTTTGACCGGCCCATCACCGGTCGCCGCGCGTCCCGGCTTGTGCGTGCCAGCGAGGTGCGCTATGGTGCGCGTGGTCACTGTTCTTTCCCATACGGGATTTGATTTTCCCTGAAGCTGTGGCTTCAGGGCGAAGATACCCTGCCTTGTGCGTGACGGGGCCGATTCTTCTGACCCTACATGGTTAATTCCATTGGGAGTTCAGGTCCGGTGGCGGCTGCAAGCTTCATTGCTTCGCAAAACCCATCGGCAGAACACCCACCTTGTGAAAACAAGGTTCAGAAGACCAATGCCCTAGACGGCAAGGCGGGGTTTTTTCTTTCGGAAGGGAGTATTGGAGTGGTGGAGTAATGGAGTGTTGGGCAGCATAGAAAGGCGGAAGCGGTTGTAGACCGCCTGACAGTTTCTGCCGCCCATCACTCCAGTGCTCCAGTACTCCATCACTCCAGTTCTTCTTATGGATCTCTTCGGTAAAGAAGCAGGCGTCAGGGAGCGCGGCTCCGCGCAGCCGCTGGCGGCGCGGATGCGCCCGCGCACCCTGGAGGACGTGGTCGGGCAGGAACATATCCTCGGCCCCGGCAAGCTGCTCCGGCGCGCGATCGAGGCCGACCGGCTCGGCAGCCTCATCCTCTATGGCCCGCCGGGCTGCGGCAAAACCTCGCTCGCCGAGGTCATCGCGAACGTCACGCACCGGATTTTCGAGCGGACCAGCGGCGTACTCGCAGGCGTCGAGTTGCTGCGCGACCTGCTGAAAAAGGCGCAGGCCGAGAAGGCGCATCGCGGCCGCGAGACGATCCTCTTCATTGACGAAATCCACCGCTTCAACAAGTCGCAGCAGGACGTGCTGCTGCCCTACCTCGAAGAAGGCGCATGCACCTTGATCGGCGCGACGACGCACAATCCGTTCTTCTTCATCAACAGCCCGCTGACCTCGCGCTCGCAGATTTTCCAGCTCGAGCCGCTGCACGAGGCCGCGGTGGTCACGCTGCTCGGACGCGCCGTGCAAAGCCCCGCGGGGCTCGGCGCGCAAAAAGTGCAGGCCGAGCCCGACGCGCTCGCGCACCTCGCCCGCGTGTGCGAGGGCGACGCGCGCCGCGCGCTCAACGCACTGGAAATCGCCGCGCTGACCACGCCGCCGGGCGCGGATGGCCTCATCCATCTCACGCGCGCCGTCGCCGAGGAATCCATCCAGAAGAAGGCCGTCGTCTATGACCACGACGAGGACGGTCACTACGACACGATCTCCGCGTTCATCAAAAGCGTCCGCGGCAGCGACCCGCACGCGGCCATCTACTGGCTGGCGAAGATGCTCTACGCGGGCGAGGACCCGCGCTTCGTCGCGCGCCGCCTGATCATCCTGGCGAGCGAGGACATCGGCAACGCCGACCCGCGCGCGCTGGCCGTGGCGACGAGCGCGCTGGAGGGCGTCGAGTTCGTCGGCATGCCGGAGGCGCGCATCATCCTCGCGCAGGCGACGACCTACCTGGCGACCGCGCCGAAGAGCAACGCTTCCTATCTCGCGATTGATGCCGCCATGGCCGATGTGAAGGACGGCCGCGTGCTGCCCGTGCCGCGCCCGCTGCGCAGCACCGGCTCGAAGCAGGCGGCCAAGGCGTTCGGTCACACCGGCTACAAGTATGCGCACAACGGCGCGGGGCATTTCGTGGACCAGGAGTATGTGCCGACGAGCAAGGTCTATTACACGCCGACCGACCAGGGCTACGAGGACACCATTGCGAAGCGGATGGCCTTCTGGGAGGCGCAGCGCGCCCAACCGCGAGCGGAAACCAAATCCGAAAAGAAAAATCCGGAATCCGAAACAAAGCCAAAGCCGGGAAAAGCGGAGAAAACTACCAAGCCAACTTGAAAAACGATGGCGTATGAAGCTGAAGCGGCAAAAAAATATGTTACGGAAAAAAGCGTACGCGGCCCGCGCGCGGCTGTCGCCGGCGGCGGTGGCGGCGAAGAGCGCGCGGATCGCGGAGCGCGTGCTGGGGCTGGCGGCATTCCGCCGCGCGCAAGTTGTCGCCACCTATCTTGCGCTGGCCGACGAGGTGCAGACCGCGCCACTCATCGCCGCGTGCCATGCGGCGCGCAAGCGCGTCTGCACGCCGGTGTTCGACGCGGTGACAAAGAGCTATCGCTTTGCCTGGCTGACGCCGCGGACGAAGCTGCGGGCCGCGCACTTCGGCGTGCTGGAGCCGGTGCGGCCGCGTCGCGTGGCGGCGCCGGCCAGGATTGAGCTGGCGCTGGTGCCGGGCGTGGCGTTCGACCGCGCGGGTCACCGGCTCGGCCACGGCCGCGGCTACTTCGACCAGTTGCTGGCCGGCCTCGCCGCCTGCAAGGTCGGGCTGGCCTTCGCGGCGCAGGTGGTGGCGCGCGTACCGCACGCGGCGCACGATGTCAGGATGGATGCGGTGGTGACCGAAGGAAAAGTTTTCCAGGGCTTGGAAAAAATCCGTCCGGATTTTCCAAGCCTTGGACAACCCGCGCGATGCTGGCGTGGGACTACATAAAAACCGGACGACTTAAACCCGGCGCGGGGCGCCGGAGGTGAAACATGCAAAATACATTAGTGGTGGACGTGATCTGGTGGGTGCCCGCCGGCATCGCCTTCGTCGGCATCCTGTTCGGCGTGCTGGTGCATATGATCTATGACCGGATCCGCGGCAGCGCGGCGTTGCATCAGGCCAGCAACATCAAGGCCGAGGCGCGGCGCAGCGCCGAAAACACCGCGCGCGAGGCGGAAATCCTGGCGCGCAGCGAGGTGGTCAAGGCGCGCGAGAACTTCGAGCAGGAGGTGACCACGCGGCGCACAGAATTACTGGCGATGGAAGACCGGCTGATGCAGCGCGAGGTCAACCTGGACCGGCGCGTGACGCTGGTGGACAAGAAGGAGCAGACGCTGGAGGACAAGCTGGCCGAGGCGGACCAGCAACGCGGCGCGCTCAAGGAGGCCGAGGCCACGCTGCATAAGTTGCACGAGAACCTGCGCGCCAAACTACAGGAGACCGCGGCCCTGCCGCGCGACGAGGCGCGCCGGCAGTTGCTCGCGCAGGTCGAGGAGGAGGTTCGTAACGAGACCGCCCAGTTGATCCGCCGCAGCCAACAACAGGCGCGGGCCACCGCCGAGGTCGAGGCCCGCGCGGTCATTCTCCAGGCCATCGAGCGCTATGCCGCGCCGGTCGTCAACGAGGCCGCCGTCTGCGCCGTCACGCTGCCGAACGAGGAGATGAAGGGCCGCATCATCGGGCGCGAGGGCCGCAACATCCGCGCCATCGAACAGGCCTGCGGGGTGCAGATTGTGATTGATGACACGCCGGGCGTGGTCCAGATCTCCAGCTTCGATCCCATCCGGCGCGAGGTGGCGCGGCTGACAATGGAACAGTTGGTGGCCGATGGCCGCATCCAGCCGGCGCGCATCGAGGAGGTCGTCGCGAAAATCCAGCACGACCTCGATGAGGTCATGCTCAAGGCCGCCGAGCAGGCGGTCGGCGAGCTGGGTCTGCAGGGGTTCGCGCCGGAGGTGCTGCGCCTGCTTGGCCGGCTCAAGTTCCGCCAGAGCTACGCACAAAACGTCCTCGCCCACTCGGTGGAAACCGCGCGGTTGATGGGCCTGATGGCCGCCGACCTCGGCCTTAATCCGCAGCTCGCCAAGCGCGTCGGCCTGCTGCACGACATCGGCAAGGCGCTCGGCCACGAGGTGGAGGGCAGCCACGCCGTGCTCGGCGCGGAGTTCCTCAAGCGCCAGGGCGAGGTCGAGCAGGTCTATACCGCCGTCGGCTCGCATCATCACGAAATGGAGGGCGATAACATCTATTCCGCGCTCGCCGGCGCGGCCGATGCCATCACCGCGGCACGGCCTGGCGCGCGCGTGGAGAACACCGAGCTGTTCATCAAACGGCTCGCCGAGCTGGAGGCGCTTGCGACCCACTTACCGGGTGTCGAAAAGGCGTATGCGTTTCAGGCTGGCCGCGAACTGCGCGTCTTCGTTGAGCCGCGCAAGGTGGATGATGCCGGCGCGCTCAAGCTGGCGCGCGAGCTCGGCAGGCGCATCGAACAGGAATTGAAATATCCAGGGCAAATCCGCATCGTCGTCGTCCGCGAAACGCGGTTCGTCGAGTTTGCGCGCTGAAAGGGGCACCATGAACATCTTGATTGCAGGCGATGTCGTCGGCGGGCCGGGCCGGCTGGCCTTCGCCGCCATCGCCGGCCGGATGAAGCAGGCCGGGCAGGCCGACTTCGTCATCGCCAACGCCGAGAACGCCGCCGGCGGGCGCGGCATCACGCAGCCGCTCGCGGAGGCGCTCTTCGCCGCCGGCGCCGATGCGCTGACGCTCGGCGACCACGTCTGGGACCAGAAGGAACTGGTCAAGACGATTGACCGCGAGCCGCGCCTCATCCGCCCGGCCAACTACGCGCCCGGCTGCCCCGGCCGCGGCTGGAACACGTTCCCGACGCCGCTGGGCAAGGTCACGGTGATCTCGTTGCAAGGGCGCACGTTCATGCCACCGAGCGACTGCCCGTTCCGCGCCGCCGATGCGATCCTCGCACGCGGCAGCGCCGACCTCGGCAAGATCATCATCGTGGATTTCCACGCCGAGGCGACCTCGGAGAAGATCGCGATGGGTCGCTACCTCGATGGCCGCGTCAGCGCCGTCGTCGGCACGCACACCCACGTGCAGACCGCCGACGACGCGATCCTGCCCAAAGGTGCCGCCTACCTCTCCGATCTTGGCATGACTGGCCCGAAGGATTCCGTGCTCGGCCGCGACGTGGCCGCCGTGCTGAAAAAATTCGTGACCGGCATGCCGCAGCAGTTCGAGATCGCCACCGGCGACGTGCGCTTCGAGGGCCTGCTCGTCACCGTGGATGAGCAGACCGGCCGCGCCACCAAGGTCAAACGCCTCCAGGAAAAAATTGACGCGCCGAAATGAGCCTGCCCCAGCCAGTCCCTGTCGCGGCGACGGACCACCGGAAAATTTTCCAGGTTGCCGAGCTAGCGCGGCTGATCAAGGCCGCGCTCGAGAGTGAGTTCGGCAACGTCTGGCTCGAAGGCGAATTGTCGAACGTCCTGTATCACGGCTCCGGCCATATTTATTTCACCATCAAGGACGCCGAGGCGCAGATTCAGGGTGCGATGTTTCGTGGCAGCCAGCGCAATCTGCAGGTGCGCCTCAAGGATGGGCTGAAGGTCCGCATCTTCGGCAAGATCACGAGCTATGCCCCCCGCAGCCAGTACCAGATCATTGCCAGCCAGATCGAGGAGGCGGGCAAAGGCAGCTTGCAGGAGCAGTTCGAGGCGCTGAAGAAGAAGCTCGCGGCCGAGGGCCTGTTCGCGCCGGAGCGGAAGAAGAAGCTGCCGCTGCTGCCGCAGCATATCGGCATCGTCACCAGCCCGAGCGGCGCGGCGATCCGCGACATCCTCAACATCCTCGGCCGCCGCTTCCCAAACCTGCACGTACTGCTCGCGCCGGTGCGCGTGCAAGGCGAGGGCGCGGCGCTGGAGATCGCCGCCGCGGTGGACCTGCTCAACGCGCGCGGCGGGCTCGATGTGCTGATCGTCGGCCGCGGCGGCGGCAGCCTCGAAGACCTGTGGTGCTTCAACGAGGAGGTCGTCGCGCGTGCCCTCGCTCGCTCGCGCCTCCCGATCATCTCGGCGGTCGGCCACGAGATTGATTTCACCATCAGTGACTTCGTCGCCGATCTGCGCGCGCCGACGCCGAGCGCGGCGGCGGAACTGCTTATCGGCAACAAGGAAGACTTCGTGATGCAACTGCGCCGGCAGGGCGCGCGGCTGGCCGGCGCGCTCAAGACGCAGATGCTGGAGTTGCGCAACCGCCTGACCGCCGCCGCCGGCAGCTATGTGTTCCGCGAGCCGCAGAACCTGGTCCGCCGCTCGCGCGACCGGATCGAGGCGCTGCGTGCCGCGATGGCGGGCGAGCTGCGTAACGCCGCGCAGCAGCGCAGCCAGCAGGTGGATGAACTCGGCCTGCGGATGCAGCACCAGATCGAGCTGCGGCGCGCCGCGTGCCGGCAGTCCTTGCAGGATGCCAACCCGCGCATGGCGCGCGCGCTGCGTACCGCAACACAGCGGACCGCACTGCATACCCAGGAGCTGCAACTGCGCCTCGGTCACGGCATGTCCACGGCGCGCGCCGCCGCCGCGCAGGACCTGCGGCGCGTCGCCGCCCAGCTCAACGCTTTGAGCCCGCTCGCCGTGCTGGAGCGCGGCTTCAGCCTGACGCGCCTCGCAGGCGGCGCGATCATCCGTGACGCGGCGGACGCGCTGGTCGGGACCAGGATCGAGACGCGGCTGGCCCAAGGCACATTGGAATCAAAAGTAACCGATGTAAGGAAGGAGACGTGACCATGCCGGAGAACAACCAGAGTTTTGAGAAGGCGCTGGAGCGCCTGGAGCAGATTGTGGCCGAGATGGAGGGTGGCAAGCTGACGTTGGAAAAGATGATCAGCCACTTCGAGGAAGGCTCGAAGCTCGTCAAGTTCTGCTCGGCCAAGCTCAACGAGGTGGAGAAAAAGATCGAGCTGCTCCTGACCAAGGACGGCCAAGTATCTACCGTCCCCTTTGATCCAGAACGCGAAACCTGATTTCACCGTCGCAACAGGGCGGGCAGGGGGCAGGTGGCGCAGCGGGAGCGGTCGTTGAGGCAGTAGTCGTGGAAAATTTGCAGCAAACCCTGGCGACGAAGGCCGTCGCGTAACAGCGAGTTCGGGGCGTCGCGGCCGAAGAGCGCGAACGCCGTCTCCCGTAACACGGCGTTGTCCTGCTCCACCGGCAATTGCGCGAGCAGAGCCCTCTCGAACGGCGCGCCGCAGCCGCGCGCGGCGAGGAACGGCACGAAGTCGTTGATCAAAATCGCGTCGGCGCGCGCCGCGCCAATCAGCGCCGCGGGCTTGGCGGCGCGCTTGCCGGTCAACGTCAGCCGGTAATCCCAGAACGGATGCTGCGCCGCGAGCAGATGCTGCCGCGCCTGCGCCAGACAAGCGGCGGGCTGTTTTTCAGCCAGGCTCGTCCATTCTTCAGCAAGCGAACGTGGCGCGGTGAAGAGCGCCGCGGCCGCGGCGAGCCGGCGCAGCGGTTGATTCAGCGGGCGGATTCCGGCGAGCCGCCAGTGCGCCGCCGTCAGCGCGTTCTCTCCGAACTTCTCGCGCCGTTTCCACCACGCGTCCCACCAGCGTCGCGCTGCGGCGCGCGCCTCGTCATCGAGCTTCGCCGGCAGTTGCTGTGGCAGCAGACCGGCCGCGCCCGCGAGCAGCGCGAAGGCGAGGTCGGCCTCGCCGCCGGCTTCGGCGCGCAGCGTCGCCAGCGGCAGGACCTCGGCCAGCTTGCGGCACGCGGCCTGGTTGTGCTTATAGCCGAGCGCGGCCAGCACTTCCTCGTACACCACCTGCTCCGCGCCGCGCTCGGCGCTGGCGCGGGCGAGGCGCTCGGCGCGGCGGCGCAACCGCTCCTCGCCGGCGGCGGCGAGCAAGGCCTCGCGGTCGTCGGGCGACCAGCCTTGCAAGGCCGCGCCGCAGGGCGGGCTGGGCGAGCGCGCGCCGTGCGGATACGCGGAAAGATCAAGCCCCTCGAACGCAAAGCGCGGATTGGCGGCGAGCGCATCGCGCAGCGGAAGCTCGGTGACGCCGGCGGGCAGCGCGGCCGCCACCGTGCCGGGGAAGAACGTGACGTGGAAGCGGACGCGTTCGTAACGCGGATCATCGCCGTGCCCGTGCGCCTGCCAGTCGGTGGGATGGATGTGAATCTCGACATCACCGGTGACCCGCCGCCGTTCGGGGCCGAGGTAGAGCACCGCGCCGAGAAAATCCGGACCGGCTTCGAGGTTCCAGACGCCGGGGCTTTCGACCTCGACGCGCTCGCCGCGCGCGGTCAGCAGCGCAGTCGGGCGCAGCTCGTCATCGCTCCAGACGCATTGGAGGTGGCGCTCGGAGAAATGCTGCTCCGGCCGCAGCGGCGGGCGTTCGCGGACGTGGCCGGGCGCGGGCAGGCCGGGATAGGCCGCGGCGCGTGGGAAGAAGAGATGGAGCATGGAAGACGAGGAATGGTTGATGGCTGATGGCTGATGGTTGGGGGTGGAGGTTTTCATGGTTCATCTTTCAGGGAAATTGGTTGGCTGCTTTCTTGTGGGCGGGAGCTCCAGCTCCCGCGTCGGTTTGTTGAGGGCTTGGGTTCGCGGGAGCTGGAGCTCCCGCCCACAAGAAAAGCGACTGGCGCGGGTTTTCCAGGGATTGGAAAAGGAGGGCCCCGGTTTTTCCAAGGATTGGAAGATTTCGCGGAAATTTTTCCGAGGCTTGGAAAATTGCGCGCGTTTTTTTCCAAGGCTGGGAAAGCCGCGGGCGGGGCGTTGTTTTCGGGCCTGCATCGTTCCTTGACTCCGCAAAGTTCATTCGCATAATACCAGCCCTTCGCGATAAAAAACGCGAAATTTTTGAACGGAAAATGATCAGGTTTGTCCAATCAGCCAATGGGTGGAGCCGGGGGCTCCGGGTTCTTTGGCTTGTGATGGTGTGCGCGGCGCTGACGGCGCCGGCGGCCAGCCGGCGGACGCCGGTGGTCGCCGCGGTCGAGAAGGCGCTGCCGACGGTCGTCAACATCAGCACGGAAAAACTGGTGCAGGTGCAGCACGCCGACCCGCTGCAGCAGTTCCGCGGGCAGGCGTTCGACGAGTTCTTCCGCCAGTTCTTCCAGCAGCAGACGCAGCCGGAATATCAGCTCAAGCACTCGCTGGGTTCCGGCGTCGTCATTGACCCGCTCGGCTACATCCTGACGAACTTCCACGTCATCGAGCGCGCGTCGAAAATTCAGGTAACGCTGGCCGATGGCCGCGCGTTTCAGGCGACGTTCCTCGCGGGCGACCCGGTCAACGACCTGGCGCTGATCAAGATCGAGGCGCCGGCGCCGCTGGCGGCGGTGGAGTTCGCGGCCGATGACGATACGCTGCTCGCGGAGACCGTGATTGCGCTGGGCAATCCGTTCGGGCTGGGCAACTCGGTCACGGTCGGCGTGCTCTCGGCGAAGGACCGCGAGGCGCGTTACGGCGGCAAGGTGCTTTATAAGGACATCCTGCAGACCGATGCCGCGGTCAACCCCGGCAGTTCTGGCGGGCCGCTGCTGAATCTCGACGGGCAGCTCATCGGGCTGAACGTGGCGATCTATCAGGAGGCGCAGAACATCGGCTTTGCGGTGCCGGTCAAGCGGGTGCGCGAGCTGCTGGCCTACTGGCTCGCGCCGCGGCTGCTCAAGAAGGCGACGCTGGGCTTCGAGGTTGTGGCGCAGAGCAACCGGCTGGTCGTGGCGCAGGTTGCGGCGGATCGCAAGCTGCCGCAGGGCGCGCTGGCGGTCGGTGATGAAATCGTCGCGGTCAACCGGCAGCCGGTGCGGACGCTGCTCGACTATGAGCGCGCGCTGCTGCCGCTGCTGCCGACGCATTATGCGCGCCTCGGCGCGGTGCAAGGCGGTCGGACGAATGAGCTGGTGGCGCAGATGCTCGCGCTGCCCAAGCCCGACGGCGTGAAGCTGGCGAGCGCGCGGCTGGGGTTGGAGCTGAAACTGTTTTCGGAAATCAAAGGCTCGGCAACGTTCGCGCGACAGGGTATAGCCATCGCCGCCGTGCGCGCCGGCAGTGCCGCGGAACTGGCCGGACTGGTGCCGGGTCTGATCGTGGCGAGTCTGAACGGCCAAGAAGTGGCCACACTCGACGACGTGGGCGCGGCGCTGGCCGAGGTGCGCGCCGGCGAGCCGGTGAAGCTGTTGGTGGTCAAGCTGCGTGAGCAGCAGGGGTTCCTCCTGGCGCAGCGCGCGCAGGCCACCGTGAAGGCGGAATGACTTGGAACTGTAGAAGGAGCGTGACATGGAAAATATGATCGAGGTGAAAAACCTCACCAAACGTTTTGCCGGCTGCACAGCCGTGGACGACGTCTCGTTCACGGTCGGCAAGGGCGAGATCGTCGGCTTCCTCGGGCCGAATGGCGCGGGCAAGTCCACGACGATGCGCATTCTCTCGTGCTATCTACCGGCCTCGGGTGGCGAGGCGAAGGTCGCCGGCTTCGATGTGTTCCGGCATTCGCTGGAGGTGCGGCGGCGCATCGGCTATCTGCCGGAAAGCACGCCGCTCTATCCCGAGATGCGCGTGGATGAATACCTCGGCTACCGCGCGGCGCTCAAGGGCGTCGGCGGCCGCCGGCGGCGCCAGCGCGTGAACGAGGTCAAGGAACTGTGCGGCCTGACGGACGTCGGCCGCCGGATCGTCGGCCAGCTCTCCAAGGGCTACCGCCAGCGCGTGGGCATGGCCGACGCGCTCGTTCACGACCCGGAGCTGGTGATCCTCGACGAGCCGACGATCGGCCTCGACCCGAACCAGATCCGGCAGGTGCGCGACGTGATCCGCAATCTCTCGCCGAAGCACACCGTGTTGCTCTCCACCCACATCCTGCCGGAGGTCGAGGTCACCTGCCAGCGCGTGCTGATCATCAACCGCGGCAAGATCGTCGCCTCCGATTCGCCCGACAAACTGCGCGCGCGGCTGCAGGGCGGGCGTGAGATCATCGCCGAGCTGCGCGGCGCGAAGGACGCGGTGACGCCGCAGCTCTACAAGCTGCCGGGTGTGACCAAGATCACCACCGAGCCCGACGGCGAGTGGACACGCTTCAACATCGAGTGCGGCGTGGAGGATATCCGCCCGCAGGTGTTCGAGGCCGCCGCCAAGGGCGGCTGGGGCCTGCGCGAACTGCGGCAGGAGAAGCAGAGTCTCGAGGACATCTTTGTGGCGCTGACCCGCGCGGAACAGGAGGGCAAATGAGCGCATTCTTCACCTTGTGGCGGCGCGAGATCGCGGCCTACTTCCTCTCACCCATCGCCTACGTGATGATGATGTTTTTTCTCGTCATCATGGGCTTCAGCTTCTGGCTGCTGGCCAACGTGCTGGCGCAGGGCGTCGAGGGCGTGCCGCTGATGCGCGAGCTGTTCGACAGCTTCTTCTTCTGGATCACCACCCTCACGCTCGTGCCGGTGCTGACCATGCGGCTGTTCGCCGAGGAGAAACGCAGCGGCACCATCGAGATGCTGATGACCGCGCCCGTGAGCGATACCGCCGTCGTGCTGGCCAAGTACCTCGGCGCCGTCTCGTTCTACATCGCCATCTGGGCGCCGACCGCGCTCTACGTGGTCATCCTGCGCTCGTTCAGCGCCGGGACGCCGCTGGACC
Source organism: uncultured Lentisphaerota bacterium (assembly GCA_903889245.1). Lineage (GTDB taxonomy): Bacteria > Verrucomicrobiota > Kiritimatiellia > CAIQIC01 > CAIQIC01 > DP16D-bin41. The sequence goes on from CAISWQ010000044.1 coordinate 29,221, forward strand.
TCGGCCCGATCGCCTCGAGCTACCTCGGCGCGCTGCTGGTCGGCGCGTTCTACCTCGCGATCGGCCTGTTCTGCTCGGCGATGACGCGCAACCAGATCGTCGCGGCGATCGTCTGCTTCGCGCTGCTGTGCGTGCTGTTCTTCGGCGGCTTCATCGCCTTCATCTCGCGCGTCGAGGGCGTGCGCGAGACGGCCAACTACTTCTGCTCGCTGGCGCACATGCGCGAGTTCGCGCGCGGCGCGGTGGACTCCCGGCCGGTGGTGTTCTATTTGAGCGGCGCGGCACTGATGCTGTTCGCCACGGTCAAACTCGTCGAGTCCCGCAAGTGGAAATGAGGAGCCAAACATGACAGACCAGAAAACTCCCCAGTCATCTGACAAAAATTTCCAAGGCTTGGAAAACGGCAGCGATGCGGCTTCCAAGGCTTGGAAAACCGAGGCGCCCGCCGGCGAGAAATCCACGGCGCAAGGCCGCAAGCTCAAGTTCGCCATCACGCTCAACACCGGTATCGCACTGGTGCTGGCGGCGGCGCTCTTCGGCATGGTCAACTACGCGAGCTTCCGCCACTACAAGCGGCTCGACGTCAGCAAGAACAAGCTCTACCAGCTCTCCGACAAATCGCTCGGGCTGCTCAAGAGCCTGACGAACGCGATTGACGTGGTGGTATTCTTCCAGCCCGGCCAGGAGGTCTTTGAGGACGTGGACAACCTGCTGAAGGAATATCAGGACGCCTCGAAGCACATCCGCGTGCAGAAGATTGATCCCGACCGCGACCTGGCGAAGACGGAATTGCTGGCCAAGAAATACCAGGTCAGCCGCGCCAACACGGTCGTCTTCGACAACAACGGCCGGACGAAGTTCGTCTCGGCCGAGGACATCGTGGACATGGATTATTCCGGGATGCAGATGGGCATGCCGCCGCGCAAGACCGGTTTCAAGGGCGAGCAGGCGTTCTCCTCGGCCATCATGACGATCACGCAGGCGAAGTCGCCGACGATCTACTTCCTGCAAGGCCACGGCGAGCACGATCCCGACAGCTTTGACCGAACGAAGGGCTACTCCGGCCTCGCCCGCGAGGTCAAACGCGACAACGTCACGATCAAGAAGCTGACGCTCGGCGACCAGCAGAAGGCGGTCCCGGCCGACTGCGATGCTCTGATCGTCGCCGGCCCGCAGAAGAAGTTCGCGCCGGCCGAGGTCGAGCAGGTGCGCCAGTTCCTTTCCAAGAACGGCCGCGCGCTGTTCCTGCTGGACGCGCTGACCGACACCGGCCTCTCGCCGCTGCTCAAGGAGTGGGGCGTGGCCGTGGGCGATGACGTGGTCGTGGACCCCTCGCGCACGATGAGCGGCAACGAGCTATTCGTGACGCAATACGAGCGCCATCCGATTACCGAGAAACTCGAAGGCGTGAACTCGATCCTCTATCTGCCGCGCTCGATCACCGCGGTCGAGGAAGCCGCGCCCGGCCCGGAGGCCGCGCCAGACAAGCCGCGCGTCACCACGCTGATCAAATGTACCGCCGAGGGCTGGGGCGAAACCACGCCCGACCAGAACCCGGTGCGCTTCGATGCCAACCTGGACCACAAGGGCCCGCTCGGCGTCGCCGCGGCGGTTGAGAAGGGCAGCGCGCCCGGCGCGCTCGATACGCAGATCAAGCCGGTGCGCCTCGTCGTATTCGGCGACTCCGGCTTCCTTGCCAACAGCGCGGTGGGCGCGGGCGGCGGGCTGGACCTGTTCCAGAGTTCGCTGAATTGGTTGCTCGACCGCAAAGAGTTGATGGCGATTGCGCCGAAGACGATCGCCGAGTACCGGCTGGTGCTCGACGCCCGGCAGTTGAATGCGCTGGGTTGGGCCGTGATCGGCGGGCTGCCGGCGCTGATCGCGATTTTGGGTATTGCCGTCTGGCTGCGGAGGAGGGCGTGAAATGAATCCACGGACTACCATCATCCTGTTGCTCGTGGCGCTGGGCTTCGGCGCGTGGCTGTACTTCGTTGACCGCAAGGGCGAGACGACGCAACAGCGCGAGGAAGCCGCGCGCAAGGCGCTGAAGATTGACCAGAAAAAGGTGACGGGCTTCACCTATGCGGCGGGCTCGAACCTGACCGTGACCTGCGCCAAACAGAACGACAAGTGGCGCCTGACCGCGCCGGTCAACGCGCGCGCCGACGCGAGCGCGGTGGACCGCCTGCTCGCCGGCGTCGCCGAGATGAAGCGCGGCGAGGTCATCACCGAGCAGGAGCGGACGCAGCGCAACACGAAGCTGGGCGATTACGGGCTGGAGCCGCCGCGGTGCAGCGTGGCGCTCGACCTCGGCGGACGCAAGCAGACCGTGCTCTTCGGCCGCAACGCGCCGGTCGGCGACGCGCTCTACGTCAAGGACGCCGACCGCGGCGACGTGGTCTCCACCGAGTCCTCCGTGACCAACAACTTCCCGACCAACGTGGTCGCGCTGCGCGACCGCGCGCTGCTGGGCGGGTCGGCGTTCGACGTCAAGCGGCTCGACCTGCGCGGTGGCGGCCGGCTGGTTCAGCTCACGAAGACCGACAAGGGCGAGTGGCAGATGCAGCAGCCGCTCGTCGCGCGCGCCGACCGCGCCGCGGTGCAGGGCGTGCTCGACGCCGCGTTCGACTGGAAGGTGGCCGAGTTCACCGCCGATGGCGTCGCCGATTTCACGCCCTACGGCCTCGACGAGAACGCGGTCAAGGTGACGGTCAACGCCGGCGACAAGGCCAACGAGCAGGTGCTGCTCGTCGGCAAGCAGGCCGGCACGAACGCGGCGCAGGTCTTCGCCAGCACCCCGCCGGAGAAAGCCGTCTATGCCGTCAGCACCGACGCGCTCGCCAAGGTCAGCATCAAGATCAATGACCTGCGCGACCGGCGGCTGTTCACGCTTTCGACCTATGACATCGCCGGGATCAAGGTGCAGCAGGGCGAGAAGAAGCTGGAGTTGAAGAAGGACGCCAATGGCGAGTGGAGCTTGGCGCAGCCACGCGCCGAGAAGGCCGATGGCCAGCGCGTCCAGGATTTCCTGACGCAACTGACCGGCGTGAAGATCGAGGACTTCCTCGACCAGAACGCGGCCAACCCCGGCGCGCTCGGCCTCGCCGCGCCGGCGTGGCGCGTGACGCTGCTCAAGACCAGCGCGACCGCCGCCACCAACGCGCCGGCCAAGGTCATCCCGGGCGAGGATACCCAGACGCTGCTCGTCAGCGGCCAGGCGCGCCCGAACGCGCGCACCGCCGTCCGCCTGGAACACGAGGCGACGCCCTACGAGATCGCCGCCGCGGCCTTCACCAACCTGACGGCCGATCCACTCGCGTTCCGCACGCGCGACATCCTCGCGGTCAATCCCAGCGACGTGCTCAAGCTGACCGTGGCGCGCGGCACCGTGACGCAGTCGGTCGAGCGCGCGTCCGCCACCAACGACTTCGCCATGATCACGCCGGTCAAGGGCCCGGCCGATAGGGAGCAGATCAGCAACGTGCTCAACGCCTACTGCTATCTGCGCGCCGTGCGGTTCGTGACCGGCGACGAGAAGGACCTCGGCAGGTTCGGCCTCGCGCAGCCGGAGCTGGCGCTGACGCTCGCGCCCAAGGGCGATGCCAGCCAGGCCAAGACCGTGCTGCTCGGCGCGGCCACGGAGGGCGGCCGCTTCGCGATGATCCGCGGGCAGGACCTCGTTTTTGTTCTCGACGCCGGCACCGCCATGGTGCTTGCTAACGACTGGCTCAAGCCGGCGGTGCCGCCGCCGGCGGCCACGAACGAGGCCGCGCGTGCCGCCACAACCACCAACGCCGCCGCCGGAACCGGAGCAAAGCCCTAGGCCTTCGCTCGCGGGCCGGCTGTTCATGCTGCGGTGGCGCTGGCAGCGCTTCTGCAGCCATTGCGGCTGTCTCTTCCACGTGCTCTGGTTCGCGGGCAAATGGGTGCTGATCCTCCTGATCCTCGCCGTCGTCTGGCTGTGCGTCTGGGGCCTGCCGCGCCCGTGGCTCGATCGCGGCTTGGCCGAGCTTGCCAGGCACGGCATCTATTTGCAGGTCGGCCAGGCGCGGCTCGATATCTTCAACGGCGTCGCCTTCGAGGACGTGGCGCTGCTGGAGAAACCCGACGCCAGGGCGCCGCTGCTCTCCGCGCAAAAAGTCCGCCTCTTCCTCAACCCCGCCGAGTGGCGCGAGGGCCGGCACGGCATCCGCTCGGTCAACATCATCAACGGCCGCGCCGTGCTGGAGCTGGGCTATCCCAACCTGCCGCACGTCGGCGTGAGCAACATCTACGCGCGGCTCCTGTTGAACGACCGCGACCTGCGGCTGACCGAGTGGGCGTGCAACGCCTTCGGCGTCCACTGGCACGGGCGCGGGCTGGTGCGCGAGGCCTTCACCGGCGCGGTGGCCACGCCGCAGAAAGTGGACGCGCCCTCGCTGCTGACCACGCTGCGCGCCGCCGAGCCGGCGTGGCTCAAGCCGGTGCTGGATTTCCGCAACGCGGTGCAACTGGCCGATCTGCCCGCGCTGGACTTCGACTTCGATGTCCATCGCGCCGCGCCCTCCAACAACCTGTTCCGCGCCGAGCTCCGCGGCGGCAGCGCGGTCTATCGCGGCGTGCAGTTCGCGCCGTGGCAGCTCTCGCTCCAGACCACCGGCGCGCTGCTCCACGCCTCGGTCAACCTGACACAGCACAAGCAGCGGCTCGCCGCGCAGGGCCGGCTGGACTGCCGCCCGCCCTACGACGCCTTCGCCCGCGTGGTGTGCGATCTGCCGCCGGACCAGACGCTGGCGCTGTTGCCCGCCGCGTGGCAGCAGGCCTATGCCAAGAGCCGCATCCGCGTCAACGGCAGCGCCAGCGGCGAGGTCGCCTTCGGCCCCGGCCCCGCGAGCAACCTGCTGGCGCAGATCGAGGGCCAGTGCCGCCTGCGTACCGTGGATGCCGCCGGCGTCGCGGTGAACAGCCTGCGGATGCAGTTCCAGCGCAACGACGATGACTGGCGGCTGACGCGCATCGCCGCCGATGTCGGGACGGGCCGGCAGCGCGGGCAGGTGGAGGGCAGCCTCACCACCTCGGCCAAAACACTGGCGTTCGTCGCGCAGGCGCACACCACGTTCGATCCCGGCGCCTGCTGCCCGGCGATCCGGACCGGCGTCACCAACCTGCTCTCGTTCATGAAATTCAACGAGAAGCCGCCGGAGGCCGATGTCGTCGTCACCGGCGTGTTGACCAACGCCGCCGATCTCGTCGTCACCGGCCGCGTCACCGCCACGCGCTTCATCTTCCGCGATGAACCCGTCACGCTCGCCTCCTCGGCCTTCCACTTCACCCGCGGCGTGCTCATCCTGCCCGATGCCGTCGTTGTCCGCGAGGACGGCCAGGCGCACGGCCATGTGAAGTACAACCTGGATCAGGAGTGGATCGAACTCGACGTCACCGGCAACGCGCCGCCGCATCCGGTCGCGCACATGATTGCGCCCGGCTTCGAGCGCGTCATGCGCAAGTTCGCATTCGAGGGCCCGGTGCATCTGGTGATCCGCGGCCGGGTCTCCACCGGCGGGCGGCTCCGCGGCACCGACCTGCACGTCCGGGCCGAAGGCGAGAAGCTGGGCTGGCAGAAAATCCTGGCCGACCGCGCCAGCTTCGACCTCTATGCCCGCGACGCGCAGTTCACCTTCACCAACGTCCACGGCGTCTTTTGCGGCGGCCCGTTCGCGGGCGCGGTGATGTTGAGCGATGTCGAGTCGCCGACCAACTGCCGCTACACGGTCACCGCCGCGCTGACCAACGCCAACGCCGCGCTGCTCTCCCAGACGTTGCGCGCGCAGTTCGCCCCCGGCGCGGCCGCCACCAACGCCACCTTGACCGGCGACGTGACCGCGCAGGCGCACATCAGCGGCTGGGTCGAGCCGTGGAAATCGCTGGAGGGCCACGGCCACGTCCGCATTCACAACGGCTCCATCCTGCAGGTGCGCCTGTTCGGCGGCCTCTCGAAAATCTTGAGCAAGCTCTACCCCGGCCTCGGTTACCTCTCGCAGACCGAGTTCCTCATGCCCTTCACCGTCGAGAAAGGCACCTTGAAATCCGAAGAAATTGACATCAAGGGCACGGTCATCAGCCTCAAGAGTCACGGCGAATACCAGCTCGGCGGCGAGCTGAATTTCAACACCCAGGTCAAGTTGCTCCGCAGCGGCATCGCCGCCGACATCCTCCGCATCCTGACCTTCCCGGTGACCAAGCTGCTCGAGTTCAAACTCATCGGCACCCTCGATGATCCCCGCTGGCGCCCCGTCAACCTGCCCAAAGAACTGTTTTTGCAGTTCGATTGACAGCGGCTGGATCAGGCAACTTGCTTGTAGTCCGAAAGCGGAATGTTGTCGCGGAGGTAGGTCAGCAAGTTGGCGCGCTCGGCGGGTGGTAACCGCGCCAGGGATTGATAGAGGCCGGCATCGCGCGCCCGCAATTCCGCGAAGCGCCCATCTTCCAACAGTTGCCGGCAGCCGGCATCCAGCAGGAAGGACGTGAATAACGCCCGCACCTCGCGGCCATGCACCGGGTTGATGGGCTGCGTGGCACTGAAACGCTCGAAGGCTTCGTCGGCCAGTTGCGCCCGGCTGCGAATCGCCGGCGTCAGACCAAACACGAACTGTAGAATTTCCCGCAGACTGGGCGTGCGATCGGAACGGAAAAGCTCCTGCAACTTGGGAAGATTCCAGTACTCCTCCGGCTTGCCCAGCAACAGGCTCCGCACGCGCTCCTCGGCAGCAGCCCAATCCTCCGCATCCACCGCCGTTTTCAAAAGGTCATCAGCCTTGGCGGCGGCTGTCGCTTGGTGTGTAAAGCGCTCCCGATACATTTCCCGGTCTATCCGCAACCCCCAGGCGCCCACTTCCTCATGGATGATTTTGGCGAGCGGGTCCGGCGAGGTGTTGGTGAAGCTCTCCGGCTTGGCGCCACCGCCGCTGCCACCCCCGCCGCCATCCGTTCCGCCACCTTCCTTGGGCAGGGTCAGTTTCTCGTCGTAGTTGAAATCCTTCTCGAAATATTCGCAGTTGGCAAAGAAGTCAAAGAGCGCAAAACCGGCCTTCCGCGCCACGTGTTTCTTCCCGCCGCTGACGTGCTCAAAGTTGAACAGGCGCGTGCCGCGCCCCTTGATCTGGATGAAATCGGTCGGCGAAAAAATCGGCCGGGCCAGCACAACGTTGAGGACGTCCTCGCAGTCATAACCCGTGGTCATCATCCCGACCGTCACGCAGACCCGGGTGCGGCTGGTGTCATAATCGCGGAACCGCTCGGCCTGCCACTTCGATTTCCCATTCAGGTTGTTGTTGGCGAAAGCAATTGTCAGTTGCTGGGCGCCCGCCACATTGGACGTCACTTGCGCCGCGAACGTCGAGCCGGCGGCATACTCCTGCGGCCACCGCCGCGTCGCTTCCTCGTTAAGCAGTGTGACCAGCTTGGTCGCGTGCTTGCGGCTGACGGCAAAGCAGATGGTCTTGCCCACTTCGCCGCTGATCGGGTCGCGCAGAGCGTGATCAAGGAAGCAACGCACAAAACTCAAATTGGTCTCATCAGAAAAGAAGGTCCGCTCATAATGCTGCCGCGCGAAGACCAATTCCGTTTCCTCGCCGCCCTCGCCGGCCGGCACCGTGACGGTGTATCCGGCGTCGGACAACATCTGTGTGGTGATTTCCGTCCGGGCATCGAGCGTGCGCATCCCCACCAGATAGGGCGGCTGGTGGCTGATGGCGGCGCGCAGGTCATACCGGAACGTGGGGGCGCCTTCGGGACACCCGAAGGTGTGATAGGTGTCGCGCAAGAGCCGCCGCTCGAAAGCACGCGGATCGTTTTCGCGCTCCTGCGCGTCCACGCCTTTGAGATAATCCTTGGGCGTTGCCGTCAGGCCCAGCTTCGCGCCGATGAAATACTCGAAGATCGCCCGGTTGTTGCCGTTGATCGTGCGGTGTGCTTCGTCGCTGATGATGAGTTGAAAATCGGTCGGCGCAAACTCGGTCAAAAACCGGTTCTGCGCGGCGAGGCTCTGGATCGTGGTCACGATCACCTGCGCCTCGGTCCAGTCCCGCCGGCGCTGCTTATAGATCACCGTCTGGATGCCGTCGTTGGCCAGAAACAAGGTGAACCTGTCCAACGCCTGCCGTTCCAGTTCGAGCCGGTCCACGAGGAAGAGAATCCGGGTCGCGTTCTCCGTGCGCAAATAGAGCTTGGCGATGGCGGCGCTCAACAGCGTCTTGCCGGTGCCCGTCGCCATCTCGAACAGAAACCGGTGCCCGCGACCGGCCGCTGTTTGCAGCGCGCGCAGGGCGTCCAGTTGGTAGTCGCGCAGCAGCCGGATTTTCTTGTTCACCATCAGCTCGCGGCGCTCGACCTCGCCGTAGGAGAGCCAGGCGGCGTCCTGCGAGACGGCAATATAGTTCTCGTCCACCTGCACGGCCGCGAGCCGCGCGGCATCCGGCCGCCACTCCGCCGCCTTGCCGAGTTCCTCCAGCGGCAGAAAGCGCGACACCTTGACCGGATTTCCGAGCCGCAGATTCCAGTAATAGTGCACCAGCCCATTGCTCAAGAAGATGTGGGCCACGCCCAGCCCTTCCGCATAGGCCCGCGCCTGCTCCTTGGCAGAGAGCGGGTCGAGACTTTCGCGCTTGGCCTCGACCACGGCCACCGCCCGGCCGTCGGTATTCAGCAGCACGTAATCCACGAAGCCATCCGACGCGGCTTGGAAATCCGCACCCAGTTCCGACTGTGAGGCCAGCCGCTTCTTGGTCACCCGGTGTTCGCATACGATACTTGCGGGGCACCCGACCTCTGTGATGAACCGCCAGCCCGCCGCTTCGAGCAGCTTGTTGATTGTGATCCGGGCCTGGGCTTCGGTGGGCATCGGGTGGATTCAAAAGCAGCGCCTTTACGGCTGGGCATCCTCTTCTTCTGGCGGCGTCTCTTCAAATTCGCGCTGGCCGCCATTGAAAAAAGCGCAGTCAAAGCCGTCATCCAGCTTGAGCGCCTTGAACCCAACCTCGCCTGCTTCCTTGAAGGTCTGACAGAACCGGTAGAAGGACGCCGTATCACCGGTGATGACAAATTCCGCGTCCGCTCGCGCGGCTTGGGCGATGATCTTGATATCGTCCTTCAGTGCATCCCGTTCGATACCCTCGGGGCGCACCCGCTTCCAATCCAGCTTGGCCGCCCGTAACGCATCATCCCAGTTGAACGGCAGGACCACGCAGGCGCGCAGGATGTCCGGCGGCAATTCCTGCTTCACATAGAACTCCGCGACGACAATCGCCGAAAGGAAGATGGGGATGTCGTTTTCCTGAAAATGTCGCCAATAGCGGCGCGCAACTTGATGATGCTCGCGCGCTGGTCCGGCGAGCGTGATCAGGAAACTGGTGTCGAGCAACACACCCGCCGCCATACGTCAGCCCCCCCTCGTTTCCCGGACCCAGCGGGCGGCATCCGGCACATCGGCCCACGCCTTCGCCCCCTGGGCCGCGAAGCGTTCCAACGCCTCCTCGTTATAGACCGGTTGATAATCCATGAACGCAATCAACTGAATATTGCGCAACTCGCCCGTCCGGTAGTGTTGTTCGGCACGCACATGCAGGAGCGCCTTGTGATAAAGCCGGTTCTCCACCTGGTCGCGCAAATAGCCTTGGGCTGCGCCCACCACCAGCGTCTTCCCTTCGCGTTGCAGCCTGATGTGGATGTTCGCCTTCTGCGCGCCACCCATGTCGAGAACTTCCCCCAACAGATACTTCTCAACCATCACCCACGGCACGATCGCGCCCACCCGATAATCGGTCTCGCGGCTGATGCGTACCTGCGGCAGCGCGCTGCCCTCCTGGCTGCGCAGTTCATAGCTCAAGTCCGGATTGTTTTTGGTCCGGGACTGCCATTTCTGGACAATCTCGGCCCGCTTCAGGTCCAGCTCCCCCAGCACATCCTGCCGGGCCAGCAACTTCAGGTCCGGCTCCATACCCGCCAGCACCGCCGCTGGCAGCAGCGCGCGTAAAATGTAGGAGCCTTCGGCAATCTCGACGTGCGTCTCGTCCAGCTTTAGCTTCTGGCTGCCGGCGATGAACGCCTCCACCTGCTGGTTGAACTCGTTGAATTGCGACAGGCCGATGGTACGCGGGGAGATTTCCTGCCCCGCCACCTTGCCCCGCATGACAAATTCTATGGAGGTATTCTCACTCATGGCTCGCGCACGCCAAACCATACTGCATTCCCACCGCTGGGGGCAAGTCCGCCGCAACCACCGCCGTGGCGACCCGGCGCGATCACTTCGACGATGGTTGGTCCGTTCCCCACACCCGGTCGAGGACCCGCTGAATCTTGGCCGCGAAGCGCGGCAGCAGCCCCCGCACCGCCTCCACCGCCTCCTCCTCCGCGTCCAACTCCGCCACAATCCGCCGCTGCTCGGACAGCGGGGGCAAGGGGATTTCAAAACCGGAGACAAAATCCTCGGGCACGCGTTGTTGACCTCCCGTGCCCGTCATGACTTCTGTACCCTGCGCCCGAAACTCATCCGAAGAAACAAACACCCAGACAATCTCAGGTAAAATTTTCTCGGATGCACGCAACACATGAAGCTCGGTTGTGCCGAATGCGACTGGATGAGGCATTCCCCGAGCTATGGCAGCTTTTCCATTTTCAAAGCATGGTGTAATTTTTGCCACCACCACGTCGTGTTCGCGGAAGTAGGTGTAGCCTTTGTAGACTTTCCCAAGTGGCCGGGAGTCCACATTAACGAGGTCGCGCTTGTTTTCTTGGACAGACGCCATCGGCACGAAGCTGACCAAGGTGCTTTCGCCACTGTTGCGAATTGTCGATTTTTTCGGGTTCACTTCGCAGACTTCTCCCAGCGTGACTTTCGGCCACTCTGGGTCTGCCTCAATGTGTGGGCGGTAGCCCGCGAGAATCTGGTGGGCGCCGTCGAGGACCTTCTCGTAGCCCTCGATCTCCGCCACGATCCGCCGCTGTTCCTCCAGCGGCGGCAGCGGGATTGGGATTTCGCGGAGGTTCGCCTGATTGAGCTTCGGCACGGTCACCCCCGTGACAAATTTCATCAGGTCGAGCCGGTTGAGGATGGCGATGAGAAAGGTGTCGAGGATTCGAGTTCGGTCGGGGCGAAGGACGTGGGCGTGATTGTTCACCCAAGTCTTGCCGCTGATAGAGAAAGCGGACGGCTCGTTCGCTCCCCATTTCGCGCCATCTTCACCAACGAGCACCAGCGGTTCGTCGAACAAGAAACCTTCGACGTAATCAACAACGCCCGTTGCGCCGTAGTAGGGAATCGGGCCGGGCTTGCGGTCGCTCTTGGTGATTGGTCGCCGTTGCGAATCGAGGATTTCGCAGAGTTCACCGAGCGGCACTTCCTCGTGGTCGGAAGCCTCGGCAGCTTTGTCCCCGAAAAGACCTTCGCTTTGCAGGCTCACGCTGCGATGCGCGAGCAGTTCCGTTTTCTCCACCGCCTTCCACGCCAGCGGCGTTTCGATGTTCTCGTTCAGCTTGCCCGCGAGCCAGAGTTTCACCACACGTTCCGCTTCCGGCAGGTCGTTGGCCTCGATCGGCGTACGTTTGTCGCCGAGGTCAAAGCCGTCGGCGGAGATCTTGAGAAACAGGATTTCCTTGCGCTGCCGCGCGAGCTTCTTATCGAGGAAGAGGATGCTGGTCTTGACGCCGGAGTAGGGCTTGAAGACGCCCGCCGGGAGCGAGACGCCCGCGACGAGCGAGTCCTCCACCAGGAACCGGCGCAGTTTCACATAGGCGTTTTGCGTGGTGGCCACGATGCCGTTGGGCACGATGACGCCGCCGCGGCCGTCGGGCGTCAGGTGCTCGGCGATGTAGTCGGTGAAGAGCACCTCGGCCTTTTTCGCCGGGACGCGGAACTTGGCGTGCGGAGTGACGCCGCCCTTGGGCGTCATGAAGGGCGGGTTGGCCAGAATCAGGTCGGCCTTCTCGTGCCAGCGGGCGTCGTTGCTCAAGGTGTCATAGATGTGGATCGCCGGGTCCGGGAAGCCGTGCAGGAACAGGTTCACCTTGGAGAGCTTCACCATCAGGTCGGTGATGTCGTAGCCGTGCAGATGGCGATAGACGCGCTGCCGCTGTTCGTGCGTGAGTTTGTCGCCCGGCAGCGTCGAGCCACGCGAGGTGTGCGCCGCAAGGATGTGCTTGAAGGCGGAGACGAGGAAGCCGCCGGTGCCGCAGGCGGGGTCGAGGATTTTGTCGTCCGGCTGCGGGTCGAGGCAGGCGACGATGAAGTCAATGATGTGGCGCGGCGTGCGGAACTGGCCGTTTTCGCCCTGCGTGCCCATGCACTGGAGCAGGTATTCAAAGGCGTTGCCGAGTTCCTCGCTGTGCGAGTAGGCGAAGCCGTTCACCTCGCCCAGGAACATCGTCAGGATGCGCCCATCGCGGAACTTGAGGAAGGCGTTGCGGAAGATGTCGCGGAACAGGCCGGGCAGGTGCGCCGCCTTTTTCGCATCGCCGAGCGCCTCGATGCCCTCGGAGAAAAGCTTTACGCGCTCTTCGGCGGAGACCGTCTGCGGCAGCAGCGCGCGCCAGCGAAAGGGCGCCAGCGCGCCCACAAAGAACGACCGCTGGCCGCCGAGCCGCACCGCCTCCTCGTCGAGGTCATCCATGAACTTATAGATCAGCGCTAGCGTGATCAGCTCCACCTGGTCGGTGGGTAGCGGGAGTTTGCCGACGAGCACATCGCGGCAGGCATCCAGGCGGCGTTTGGTTTCGGCGGTCAACATGTGTGGCTCCCTAAAAGCGGCCGGCAGTCTAGGGCAGGCTCGCGGGCGGGTCAACGGCGGGGTCGCCTTTCGGCGTGACTTTTGGGGCTGAATCCGCAGAATGGCGCGCCGTTCGGGGCCACACGATGGAAAACCTTTCGCTAAGTTGCATTGCCTACGGTCTGGGCGCGTTCTTCGTGCTCGTCAATCTGCCGTTCATCCTCTCGCCGGAGGGGACCCGGCGCGCGCTGCAATGGTTCCCGCGCAGCACTTTCCCGGCGTGGCTCCTGACGCTGCTCGATCTCTCCTGGTTCGGCTGGCTGCTCTACCACGAGCCGCTGTGGCAGTTCTTCGACTACGTCCGGCCGTGGCTGTGGCTGCTCATGCCGGTGCTGACCATCCTCGTCTGCGTCTTCATGGATGAACTGCTCGCCGCGCGCGCGCTCGGCGGCCTGCTGCTGCTCGTCGCCGGCCCGATCCTCGACGCCGCGCGCTTCCACCCCTCGCTCTGGCGCTATCTCCCGATCGTCATGGCCTACGTCTGGCTCATTGCCGGCATGATCTTCGTCCTTGCGCCCTATCGCGTGCGCCGCTTCTTCGAGTTCATCACGCGCACCGACCGGCGCTGCCGCGTCGGTGGCGGCGTCCGCCTCGCCCTCGGCCTGCTCTACCTCTGGCTCGCGTGGAAGATCTTCTGAAGATGGAGTGGTGGAGTACTGGAGTGATGGAGTAATGAGCGGCAAACCTTCCGATCCCCAGCTCTCCAGCACTCCCATACTCCAGCACTCCAGTCCCCCCATCCGCATCCTCGTGCTGCGCGGCGGCGCGATCGGCGACTTCATCGTCACACTGCCCGCGCTGCGCAAATTGCGCGACCGCTGGCCGCAGGCGCACATCGAGTTGATCGGCTACCCGCACGTCGCCATGCTCGCGCGCGCCGCCGGGCTCGTGAACCACGTTGAGTCGCTCGACAAGGCGGAGATCGCGCGCTTCTTTTCCGCCAGCCCGAAATTCACCGAGGCGCAGTGCGACTATCTCCGCTCGTTCCACTTCGTCGTCACCTATCTGCACGACCCCGATGGCCTCGTCCGCGAAAATCTCACCTCCGCCGGCGCGCGGCAGGTGCTCTACGGCTCGCCGCTGATCACCGCCGGCCACGCCGTGGAGGCGCTGCTCAAACCACTGGAGACCTTCGCGCTCTATGCCGAGGGCGTGGAGCAACCGCGCCTCGCGCTCGCGGCGGAGCAGCTCGCGTGGGGCCGCGACTGGCTCGCCGCGCGCGGCTTGGGCGGGAAGAAAATGCTCGCGCTCCATCCCGGCAGCGGCAGCCCGCGCAAGAACTGGCCGGTGGAAAACTTCATCGCGCTCGCGCGCCGGTTGCCGCGCGGCGTTGCGCCGCTGCTCGTGCTCGGCGAGGCCGATGCCGAACTCATCGCGCCGCTTGCGCGCGAGCTGCCCAAGGTGCCGCGCCTCGCGGGTTGTTCGCTTCTGGAAGTGGCGTCGGTGCTCGCGCATGGCGCCGCTTATCTCGGCAACGACTCCGGCATCACGCACCTGGCCGCCGCGCTCGGCCGGCCGGTGGTCGCGCTGTTCGGGCCGAGCAACCCGGAGCACTGGGCGCCGCGCGGCCCGCGCGTGACGCTGCTCCAGGCGCCCGACGGCAAGACCGCCGAACTCAAACTGGCTGACGTCGCCGCCGCCGTTTTCCAAGCCTTGGAAATTTCCGGCTGATTTTTTCCAAGGCTTGGAAAAACACTCACTGGCGCGCGCGCTGGAGAAAATCAAAGCCGCCGCGGTTGTAGCTGCGCACGTAGAGGTAGGCGCCGAGGTGCGCCGCCAGCGCGAAGGCCGGCAGGAGCAGCGCGCTCCACACCACCGGCGCAAAGAGCGCGGACAGGCCCAGGCCCACAAGCAGGAGCGCAAAAAAGATGATCAGCCCCACCGCGCGCAAGCCGCGCAGGCCCGGCGTCTGGCTGTCGTTGGTGACCGCGGAGAGCGCCATCGCGCACAGGAACGGCGCGGCGGCGGCGCTGATGAGCGAGAGCTTCAGGCCCAGCAGGACCAGAGCGGCCGGCGGTTTGTGCAGCAGGAGCGCCACCAACCCGCCGACGAGCAGCAGCGCGGGCAGCATGACCAGCGCGCGCAGCGCGGCGGCCTTGCGCGTCAGGCGCACGAACTCCCACGGATTCAGGGGATAGACGGCCGGCCGCGCGAGGCTCATGCCGTAGAGGACGACGCGGCTGGCGAGTTCGTCGAAGCCGGAGGCCAGCGGCAGGCCGAAGCAGAGGCCCAGGACAGCGAGCACCACGGCCGCGATGATGAACAGCATGTGCAGCCCGGCGGGCAGGAGCGGCAGGAGGAGCATGATGAGCAGCGCCACGGTCAACAACTGCAGGCTGCGCCACGTCCAGCGCGTCCAGGGCGGCAGGCGGTTGGCGATACATTCCAGCACGAGGCGCTCGCGCGGCTGCAAGCGGCGGAAGAAAAACTGTTCCATCCACCCGCTCTCGTTGTCGTCGAGGCGCGCCGCCGCCCACGCGTCCCTCCACTCTGCGGCGGAGGGTTCCGGCGCGGCTGCCTCTGGCGCTTCGGGCGGCGCTTCCGCGTCCGTCGGTTCAAAGGCTTCCGCGCCCAGCCACTCTTCGAGCAAATGCCGTTCGGGCGCGATCTGCCGCATCATGGTGCGCAAAAATTGCGGCGCGCACGCCGCCAGCGCGAGCAGCGGGACCAGCGCCAGCCACCACCACGCGGAGAGCGGGCCAAGCCCCGCGAGAAACAGGGCGGTGGTCCAGCCGCCGGGCGAGAGCAAGGTCAGCCACGTCGCCTGTGTCGTCAGCGTCTCGCGCAGCCAGTGCATCAGCCAGCCTGTCTTGTGGAAGATGAGCACGGCGAAGGGCAGCAGATACATGAACAGGGTCAGGGCCTGGGGCACCGGACAGCGCGTCAGCAATAGAACCGCGCCCCAGACGGCAGCCGCGTTGAGCGCCGCCAGCAGCGGCACGGCCAGCCAGCCGGCCGGTCCGGCTTGATGCGTCGCCGCCAGCACCACGAGGATGGCCAGGCCATCCCAGAACGGCCGCCACAACAGCGAGAGCACACGCGCGCGCGCCAGGCGCGCGAACGCATCTGGCGCGAAGGGCAGCGTCAGCAAGGCCGGCGGCAAGTCGAGCGCGTGGTTCACCACCACGCCGCGGCCGAGGATGATGACTTCCAGAAACCACCACGCGGCCAGGACCGGCGCCGTCGCCACCGCCCAGCCGCTGTCCTGGGTGATCCCGATCAGGGCCGCCGGCAGCAAACCCCAGAGCCAGCGGATGGACCAGACCGAGAACGCGCGCGTCCTCCAGCTTGTGCGGTTGCGGCGGACCGCGCGGCGCAGCGCGGGCTGGGCGCGGCACTCCGCTTTCACGAGGCGCTGCGTGGCGCGCACAAAAGCTGGATCATGCAACTTCATGCGGAGGTGCCGCGCAGCTTGCGGAATAATTCCTCCAGCGGATTCGCCGGGTCGCCGGCCTCGGCGCGCAGCGCGTCGAGGCGGTCATCGGCGCGCACCCGGCCCTCGTGCAGCACGATGATCCGGTCGGCGAAGCGCTCGGCGACATCGAGCAGTTGCGTGGAATAGAGCACCGTCCGCCCGCGCGCGACGGCCGCGCGCACGACTTGCTTGAAGAAGCTGACGGCCAGCGGATCAATGCCCGAGGCCAGCGGTTCATCCAGCAACCACAGCTCCGGGTCCACGAGGCACAGGGCGGCCAGGGCCGTCTTATAAAGCTGGCCGCGCGAGAGCGAGCCGACCGGCCGGTTGGCCAGCGGCAGCAGGTCCAGTTCCCGCAGCAACGCCAGCGCGCGCTGTGGCGCGTCGGCGGTTTCCTGCTCGTGGAGCCGCAGCACGATCGAGAGGTTGTGGATGATCGAGCGGTCCCAGAACAGCAGCGGAAAATCCGGCAGGAAGAACAACTGCCGCCGCAACGCCAGATCATCGCGGCGGAATTCCTTGCCGTTCAGCAGCACCGCGCCGCGGTCGGGCGCCAGCACGCCAGCCAGGCAGCGCAGCAGCGTGGTTTTGCCCGCGCCGTTCAGGCCGAGCACGGCGACCAGTTCGCCGGCGCCGAGTTTCAGCGAGACGGCATCCAGCGCCCGGATACGACCGTAGCGACGGCTGACCTCGCGCAGTTCCACTTCCATGACAGGTTCTCCTTGCGTCCGCCCGTGGCGACGCGCGGGGAGTGTGAAGCCTCCCCCCAGCCAGCGCAACAGCGAAAGCCCTGTTCACCGGGTAAAGAACTTGCGAAACCCAGTTGCACACCTCAAGAGGTGTGCAACTGGGTTGGGATGAGCAGGCACAGGAAAGCCCGCATGCCAAATTGCACACTTGAACAAGTGTGCAATTCCCTGGCTTGGACGAAAATGAGTTACAACTATTCTGGGCCGGGGGAGCGTTTTTCAGCGGCCGTGGAAAGACCGTCAGGATTTCTTTTTGGCTTTGGCCTTGGCTTTCTCCACCCAGGGCCAGTTGGGGTCGTCCACGCGCGCCTGCTTCAGCAGCGCGGCGGCCTTGGCGACCAGTGCGGGCTGGCTGGCGGCAAGGTCGGTCTTCTCGGCGCCATCCTTGGCGAGGTCAAAAAGTTCGACCGCCGCGTGCGGTCCGTTGCGCACGGCCTTCCACTGGCCGAAACGCACCGCCTGAATCGGCCGGCCTTCGTGCAGCTCCCAGTAGAAATAATCACGCTGCGGGGCCGGGCCACCCTTGAGGTAGGCGACGAGCGAGAGGCCGTCGGTCTTGCACGTCGCGGGAATGTGCGCGCCGGCCAGCTCGGCGGCGGTCGGCAGGAAATCCCAGAAGGCCCACGGCTCGTCGCTGACGCGGCCGGCGGGGACCACGCCGGGCCAGCGGGCGAGCGCGGCCTGGCGCAAGCCGCCCTCATAAAGCCCGCGCTTGAAGCCGCGCAGCTTGCCGCCCATGGACTGGTCGAAGAAACTGCCCAGTTCCGATTTCTCGCTCAACGAGGAACCGTTGTCGCCGGAGAACATCACAAGTGTCTTCTCGTCGAGCTTCAACTCCTTGAGCAGGTTCAGCAAGCGGCCGACGTCGGAATCGAGCCGGCTGACCATCGCGGCGTAGGTCTTCTGCTGCTGCGTCCACGGCTTGTCCTTGTAGGGGCCGAGGTCATCAATCTCGTATTTCCCGTGCGGCAGCGTGATCGCGTAGAACAGGAAAAACGGCCCGTCCTGGTGCTGGCGCACCCAACCGAGCACGTCCTTCTCGATCAGATCCTGCGCGTAGGTTTTGCCGTCGAGGTCGAGCTGCTGGTCGTCGTTGAACAGGTGGGTCGGGAAATAGCTGTGCGCGTGGCGCTGGCAGTTGTAGCCGAAGAAATGGTCGAAGCCTTTCTTCAGCGGGCTGCCGGTGGTGTTGAACATGCCCATCCCCCACTTACCCATGCAGGCGGTCGCGTAGCCGGCCGACTTGAGGATTTGCGCGACGGTGACGGTCTCCGCCGGCAGCGGCATCTGGCCCGCGCCGCGCGCGATCTCGCGGTTGGCGCGCACCGGCGAATGGCCCATGTGCTGCCCGATCATCAGCGACGTGCGCGAGGGCGCGCAGACCGTGGTGCCGCAATACGCCTGGTTATAGCGCGTGCCCTCGGCGGCCATCCGGTCGAGGTGGGGCGTCTGGATCAGCTTCTGCCCGTAGCAGCCGAGGTCGCCCTGCGCGAGATCGTCGGCCAGGATGAAGATGATATTCGGCTTTCCGGCAGCGCAGAGCGGACCGGACGAGCAGAGCAGCACCGCGGCGATCAGCAGCCTGATTTTTTTCATTGTGAGCCTCTGGTTGGTGAGTGTCCCCGTCTTCAGAAATTCCAGCGCCGCGGCTGGCCGACGCCCTTAAGCTCGATCCAGTCCACCTCCACCGGCTGCTGGTGCGCCGGCAGATAAAGCCGCAGGATGCCGAGCGGGCCTTGCGCCGGCAGGTCCACGGTGATGGTCTGCCAGTCGCCGGGCGCGAGCGTGAACGGCACCGGCGTCGCCTCGGTCTGCTTCTGGGCCGGCGCGAGCCACGTCACCTTGCCCTTGCCGCCGCCGCGCACGCGCAACGTGAGTACCGCCGGGCCGGCGGTCCCCGCGCTGACGCCGAGGAACGGCGCATCGCCGCTGCCCCGCAGGGTGACGATGCCATCCTTCACCGTGGCCTGGCAGTTACGCGCCTTCCAGCCTTGCAGCTTCGGATCGCTTTCGTCCTTGGCCGGCGCCTTGGCTTTCGCCTTGGCCTTGGGCCTCTGCTTGCCCTCGTCCTCCGGCCGGTACTTGGCGGGATCGAACGCCGGGTTCGGGACGGGCACGACGGCCTTGGTCTCGGCGAGGAACTTCTCGATGAGTGCATCGAGTTCCTTCACGCGCTCCGGTTCCTGGGCGGCGAGGTTGTTCTTTTCGCCCATGTCGTCGCGCAGGTTGAAGAGCAGATAACGGTGCGCGCCTTTTTCGCCGACGTGGAAAATGCGGATGAGCTTCCAATCGTCGCGTTCGATGGCGACGCCGGGCGGCAGCCAGTCGGGCACGCCGGGATCGTGCGGGAAGAACTGGCAGATGGCCTTGCCGGCGAGCGCCTCGCCCTTCAGCGCGGGCAGGATGCTGTGACCATCGAAGCGCTGGCCGGGCACGGGCTGCAGCCCGAGTACGTCGAGCAGCGTGGGATAATAGTCCTCGCTCTGGATCAGCGCGTCGCTGCGCGAGCCGGGCGGCGTGACGCCCGGCAGGACGACGACGCCCGGCACGCGCGTGCCGCCCTCGAACAGCGTGGCCTTGCCGCCGCGCAGCGGCCGGTTGCTGGTGGGCGGGACGCCGTCCACCTCGTTATACATGTTGCCGCCGTTATCGGCGGTGAAGACGATGAGCGTGCGGTCGGCGAGCTTCAGCCGGTCGAGCGTGTCGAGCAGCGTGCCGACGGCGTCATCCATGCTCTCGACCATCGCGGCATAGGTGGGGCAGCGCTGCGCGTCGGCGGGATTGACGCGCGCGCGATGCTTCTCGATCAGCGCCCGCTTCGCATCGAACGGCGCGTGGACGCTGAACATCCAGTAGTTCAGATAGAACGGGCGGTCCTTGTGCTGCTCCATCCATTTGACCGCTTCCTGCGCCATGCGATCCTCGATGTGCTGGTTCGGCTCGCCGGGATCGGCATCGAAGTCCGGGAACTTCCACGGCGCCACGTAGCTGCCC
Source organism: uncultured Lentisphaerota bacterium (assembly GCA_903889245.1). Classification (GTDB taxonomy): domain Bacteria; phylum Verrucomicrobiota; class Kiritimatiellia; order CAIQIC01; family CAIQIC01; genus DP16D-bin41. Next base: position 49,176 of record CAISWQ010000044.1, read on the forward strand.
GCCGGGCCGGGGCCGGGCCAGTGCGGTAGATCCACATCGAAGCCCTGCTGCAGCGGCGAGTAGGGCTCCGCGCCCAGATGCCATTTGCCGAAGTGCGCCGTCGCATAGCCCGCGTCCTTAAGCGTCTCCGCCAGCGTGCGGTACTCGGTTTTCAGCCGCGTCACCGAGACCGGCATGATCGTCTTCTTGTCCGCCGGCGCGCCCTTGGCCAGCTCCGCCGCGAGGATCACCTTCGCCTCGTGGCAGCCGGGCACGGTGATGCCCGTGCGCGCCGGACTCAAGCCCGTCATGATGGCCGAGCGCGTCGGCGAGCAGAGCGGGCTGGCCGAATGGGCGCGCGTAAAGACCATGCCGCGTCGGGCGAGCCGGTCGAGGTTCGGCGTCCGGTAGAACTGCGTGTGGCCATAGAGCGTCGTATCCGCCCAGCCAAGATCGTCGGCGAGGATGAAGACGACGTTGAGCTTCTTGTTTTCCAAGGGTTGGAAACTGGAGGGTGCGGTTTTTCCAGCCGAGCCTTGCGAGACGGGCAGCCCTTGGCTGCCAACCATTGGAAAAAGTCCCAGCGACAGGCAGACGGCGAGAAGAGCTTTGTTCATGGGTTCACCTCGAAGCGGTAGGTGCCGGCCTCGACGGCGAGCACGGCGCAGCCTTTTTCCATGCGCAGGAATTTCACGCCTTCCGCTTTCACGAGCGGCCGGCCGCCCTCGGTGACCTGCCCGGCGTCGGCGGCGGGGACAAAAACCGTCGCGGTCGTGTTCGCGGGCACGGTCGCGCGTAGCGCGAAGCGGCCGCCCTTCAGGCTCCACTCGCTGACGATGCGGCCGTGGATGCAGTCGTAGTGCGCCTTGACCCAGTGAATCGGCGCGCGTTCGGGATTGCTGCCGGGCGCGGGCGGACGCGGGGCGATGATGATTTTGTCGTAGCCGGGGCCGTCGCTCTGGATGCCGGCGAGCGTGCCGAGCATCCATTCGCAGACCGCGCCGAACGAATAGTGTGCGAACGAATTCATCTCCGCGTTCTGCTTGCCGTTCTGGCCCTGGAAGCCGTGCTCCTTCGTGTAGCTGTCCCAGCGTTCCCAGATGGTCGTCGCGCCCTGCTCAACCTCATAGCCCCACGACGGGAATTTGCGGCTCTGGAAATGTTTCACCGCCAGGTCGTGTTCGCCGACGCTCGTCAGCACCGGCAGCAGCGGGCGCGTGCCGAGGAAGCCGGTGGTCATGCCGGATTTTTCCGCGGTCTCGCCGGCGCGCAACTGGTTGGCGAGCATCTTCCCGGACTGCGCGCGCAGCGCGGCGGGGATCAGGTCCATAAACAGCGCCAGCGCGTAGGCCGTCTGCGTGTCCACCGTCAGCGAGCCATCGGGCTTCACATACTTGGTGTTGAACGCGCGCTTGATGTTGCCGAGCAGCTCGCGATAGGCCGCGGCCTCGGCGTCCTTGTGTACGGCGCCGGCCATCTCCGCCATGAGCTGCGCCGAGTAGGCGAAATAGACGGTGTCCACAAATTCCAGCGGCGTCTTCGTGCCGAACGACAGCCAGTCGCCCCAGTCGTTGCCGTGATTGATGCCGAGGAAATTCCGGCTCGTGGCCTTGCGCCACTCCATGAACTTCACCATCGTGGGCCAGCAGCGCTCGATGACGCGCGTGTCGCCGTAGGCCTGCCACACGGTCCACGGGCAGATCACGCCGGCATCGCACCACGCGGTGCCGAAATCCCAGCCGTGCTGGAACGGGTACGGCGCGTAGCCGGGGAACACTCCGCTGGGCTGCTGGCTCTCCATCAGCTCGCGCAGCCACTTGGTGTAGAACGCCGCGACGTCGGCGTTATAGGTGGCACAGCGGACGTAGATCTGCGCATCGCCGGTCCAGCCGAAACGCTCGTCGCGCTGCGGACAGTCCGTCGGCAGGTCAATGAAGTTCGCGCGCTGCGTCCAGACGACGTTCTTGAACAGCCGGTTCGCCACCGGATCGGAGCACTCGAAGCCGCTGGTGAAAGGCGTATCGCTGTGCAGCACGAGCCCGGTGATCGCGTCCCTGCCGGGCGTGCCGGGGAAGCCGGTGACCTCGACATATTGGAAGCCGTGGAACGTGAAGCGCGCCACGAATTCCTCGGTGCCGCCGCCGCGGCAGATATAGTGATCGGTCGCGCGCGCCTTGCGGTAGTTCTCGTTCATCAGCCGGCCGTCGGGATAGACCATCTCGCCGTAGCGCAGTTGAATCGTCGTGCCCGCCGGCGCTTTCACTTTCAGCCGCACGACGCCGGCGAAATTCTGGCCGAGGTTGAAGACAAAAACGCCGTTCGTCGGCGAGGTGATCGCCACCGGCTTGATTTCCTCGATGACGCGGACCGGCACGCCGGGGAACGCCTCTAGCTTCGGCGGCCGCTGGAAGCCGAGGTCCACGGGCCGGCCCTTGATTTCGATTTTCTCGCCCGGCTGCGGCGCGTTCGCCCACTCATAGAACGTCGCCGGCACGCGCCCGTTTTCGGCGGCGAGGATGGCCGGTTCCCAGGCCGCATCGTCGAAGCCCGGCTTCGACCAGTTCTTCATCTCCTTCCGCGCGTCATAGCATTCGCCCATCAGGAAATCGCCCTCGCGCACGGGGCCCTCGCCGGTGACCTTCCACGACTTGTCGGTCGCCACGCTCTCGCGCGAGCCATCCGTGTATTCGATTTCCAGTTGCGCCATCAGCGCCGGCGTCCTGCCGTAGGTCGCGCGCCCGATCTTTTCCGTGCCGATGCCGGTCAGCAGGCCGAAGCCGATGTAGCCCGCATACCAGCCATCCGCCACCCACGCGCCGAGCGCATTGGCGCCGGACTGCACCAGCGGCGTGACGTCATAGGTCCGGTAGTAGGCGCGCTGGCGGTAGTCCGTCCAGCCCGGCGCGAACCATTCCGCGCCGACGCGCCGGCCGTTGAGCTGCAGCTCATAGATGCCGAGCGCGGTCGCGTAGAGCGTCGCGCGCTTGACCGGCTTGGCGGCGGCAAACTCCTTGCGGTACTGCCGCGCCGGCGGCAGATGGAGTTGCTTGGTGTCCTTCCACACCGGCGACGTGTCGCGGAAGCTGATGTAGCCGGCCTGCCAGTCGTTCTCCTGGAGCAGTCCCATCGTCCACGCGGCCGGTTGGCTCCACACCGCCGCGCCCGCCGCGTCCCACGCGCAGACTTTCCAGTGGCAAGGCTGGCGCGAGGCGAGCGGCCGGCCCGCGTAGGCGATGTTGATCGTCGCGCCACCTGCCACTTTCCCGCTATCCCAGAGATCGCCCGTGTTGCGCGCGAGCAGTGCGGCGCTCGAAGCGACCAGAATCTGATAGGCGGACTGCCGCGCACCGCGCGCCGCCGACTGGATTTGCCAGCTCAACCGCGGCCGGGGCTCATCCAAGCCCAGCGGATTGACCAGATACTCGCAGCGCAACTCCACCGGCGCGCAACCCGCCGAGGAGGAGAACGTGGCGCACCCCAGCGGCCACGCGCCGCAGAGCGCGAGGAGGGGAACGGCGGACCAGAGAACGTTGCTCTTTTTCATGCTGCTTCCTTTGTCAGGGCCAGACCCGCGAACGCGCAGAGAACGGCGCGCCGCGCAGGATAGTGCAAGGGAAAATCCCGCGGCTCAAGCCCCGTCTGTGCCCGGAGCGGTTGATTGCGAAGGCGCGAGACGGGCAGGTGGACAGAAAAACAGGCGACAGAAAAAGTCTTGCGGCGCGCACGTCCTACTGGCGGTTCAATTTCAGTCGGTGCGCAGGAGGAACAAGCCTTCCAGCGGGGCGAGCGTAATGCTGGCGCTGACGGGCGCGCCGTTGTTGGCCTGCGTGTCCTGCTGCGGCGTCGCCTGCAGCCGGCGATGGCTGCGGCCGGGTGCCAGTTTGGCGAGGTCGAACGTGAACGGCGCGGGCGCGGGATTCGCCAGCACAAGACCGCGCTCGAAGACGCGCGCCATCGCATCGGGCTGCGCGTGCGCGGTAATCTTCTCGATCGTCACCGGCTCACGGCCCTCGATGCGGAAGGTCAGGTCCACCGTCTTGGAACGGATGTTACGGAAGTAGAAGGTCGAGGTGAACGGCTGCTCGTTCGCCCACGTCATGCGCTCCTGCGGCGGAGTGAGCTGGTCTTCGGTCGCGCCGACGGGCGCGAGTTTCACATCGCCCCAGTAGCCGTGGTCGGTGACGGCGTGGTCGCGCGGGCCGCAGTCGGCGACGAACTTGAGGCGGAGGCGCTGGCCCGCAAACTGGGCGAGCGGGACGGAGCGCGGCAGCCATTGATGGGCCTTGGTGGATTCCTCGAAGAGCTTGGTGAACGCGCCGGGCGTTGCACCGGTGAGCGGCGCGGCATGGACGCTGAACCAGACGCCGTCGGATTTCTCCGGGCTCTTCACGCCCATGCCGAGTTGGAAGCGCAGTTCGCTGTTCGCCGGCACCTCGACATCGGCGTACCAGAAGACGTAACCTTTCTCCGCTTGGAACGGCGGATGGACGGCGTAGGCGGGCAACAGCTTGTCGCCGATCTGCGTGGCCGCGCCATAATTGACCCGCGCGCCGGAACTCGCGGTGATCGGCTGTTCACCCTTGCCGCGCAGGGCCATGCCAATCAGCTCCAGCCTGCGCTTCATCAGCGACTGCACACCGCCGCCCACACCGATCTCGGCGAAGCGCGCCATCTCGCGCGGATAGCCTTCGCTCGCGGCGGCCTTCATCGTCAGCACCACCACGAGGTTGCCGCCCCTCACCGGTACGCCGGGAATGGTGAAGGCCGTGTCAGCCGCGTCTTTCGCGGTCGCGGTGATGATGACGGCGGCGTCGGTCGCGCGCACGGTCACCGGGCCCTTGATGCGGTTGGCCAGCGCCGCGCCGGACGCAGCCAGGCAGTCGGGCGCGGCCGCCGCCAGATGCAACGCCGGGCCTTCCGGCTTGCCGAGCCAGCCGAGTTTGTTGGCCGTGCCGCCGATGAACTCGTCCCAAATGCCAAGCCGGCCGCGGGTACTGCCCGGCGGCGCAAAGGAGTAGCAGAGCATCGCATCGGTGAACTGGCCGGCGGCGAAGACCAGCCGGTGACGCGCGAAGGGCACATCCGGGAACTGCTGCTCGCCCGGCTTGTCCGCGACGTGCTCGACCCACTTGTGGTTGATGTAGCTGAAGGCCGGCGCGCAGGCGTTGGCCTGCCAGAAGGCGTGACGGTTCAGGCCACCGGACCAGTCATTGAACTGCCAGTCGTTCAGGTTCGGCCAGCCTTCGCTCTCGATGCCGTTGAGGAGGCCGAACGCGCGCTGCGAGTAGCGGCCGCCGGGACCGAGCGCGCCATCGCCCTGGATGATGCGGTCCGGTCCGAGCCGCTGGCGCAACTGGCGCGCGAACTCCACCATGCCGAGGCCATAGCGGTTCACGCCCGCGCTCACGCCATCATCAGGCGCGCCATCGCCATCGGTGTCGCCATGCGTTTCGTTGAACATCACATCGAACTCGAGCCCATCGAACGCGGCGAGCTTGCCGCCCGGCCCGAACCACGCCGCGAGATCATCCACCAGCCGGTCGGCGCACGTCTGGCCCGCTGCGTCCCGCGGGCAGTGCGTGGCGAAGTTATAGAACCACAGCAGGTGATTGGTTTTGCCCCACGGCCCCTCGACCGCGTGCGCCGCCGCGCGCGCCGCGCCCGCCTTGAAGGCCAGCGGCTGCGTGCCGTAGCAGCCACGCTTCACGCGGATCGTGTTCGCCTTCGCATCCACCGCGAGCAGTTGCACCTGCTCGCAGTGCGCCCAGTCATGACGGCCGTCGGCCGTGAGGCTAAAGAGCGCGACATCGTCGTTGGCCGTGCGGTAGCGGCCGGTGTTGACCTTGAAGTCGGCCGTGTCCTCCACCTTGATCTCCGTCTCGCCCGCCGCCGCGGGGACAGCGGCGGTGATGCGCGCCGCCTTGCGGTAGATCCAGTGGCCGGGGAAATATTTTTCCGTCCCATGCAGTGGATCGCGCGCGTTGCCGTTGAAGTGCAGCAGGACGGCCTGCCGCGGATGCTCGCGCTTGAACCGCGAGAACCATTCGGGATTGCGTGCCTCGCGACCGAGCACCTCCTCGTCGAGGCACTTGCCCATGAGGCCCGAGAGCCGGCTGAAGTCGGCCGACCACTGCTCAAAGGTCAGCCCCTTGCGCGAGGGTCCCGACTCGCAACCGCGGAAGAAGAACACGCGCGGATACTCCGCGCCGAGCAGGTCCAGCCGGGCGGCGGCCTCCGCGGCGCGCAGCGCGGGCGGCGGCAACAACCACGCGGCCAGGACGACCGGCAACAGCAGGCGGATAAACGTATTTTTCGGAGCGGTGGACATGGCAGTCCTTTCGGCTTACGACGGAGATAACGCCGCGCCGCGCCCGATGTTGTCGGAAAAAATCGGCCTTGACGGGGCGGACAGGGCTGCTACAAGGCAACCGTGCTCCAAACCACGGGAGAAAAAACAATGAAGAGAAACCTGATCCTGATGCTGATGTTCCTGACGACGACCACCGTGTACCTCACCGGCTGCGAGGGCGGCTCATCCGATGACAACCTCCGCACCGATGACGAGGTCCTTGTGAGTGTGCCGGTCACCAACCAGACCGCGAACGGCCTCGCCATCACCGCCACCTCGCACGACAACCTGGTGATGTTCAACCGCTACGCCACGATCAACAACATCTCCTACGCCTTCGATGGCCAGTATTGCATCACCGGCGGACAGCCGTGGGGCGGCATCAGCGCCAGCGAGGATGACGGCAATTGCACGCTGGACGTCAAGGCCGGCCGCAAGAAGACCGATGGCCCGGCGCAGTGGTTCAAGAACCGCGCGACGATGGCCATGTGCGTCAGCGGCTCGTGGCTCGGCTGGCCCAGCAGCCTGAACTTCGCCTTCAACGGTACGCTCACCATTGATGGCAACAGCTATCAGCTCGTCGTTGGCCAGGGCAACGATGGCGTGCACAACAACTGGTGGATCGGCGGCGTCAACTGGGGCTCCGACTCGGTGAGCCTGATCACGCCCGACAAGAAGTACTGCATCACCCAGTGGGACGTGAGCTTCAACGAGTTCTACGTCCAGCCCCGCTGATAAACGGCGGCGCGGCCCGGACGGGCGCACGATCCACAACACTGGAAGGAGCTTGGGCCGTTCGTAGCCCCGCCGCAAGGCGGGTCCGCGTTTCCAAGGATTGGAAACCGGGAGGAGCGTTTTTCCCAAGGCTTGGACAATTTCGGCCCACACTTTTCCAAGCCTTGGAAAATTTCACCCCGTTTTTTCCAAGGCTTGGAAATCAGGGCGCGAGCTGGGCGAGCGGGATGATCGCCAGCTCGGCGCTGTTGTTGTTCCAGAGTTCGCGGCCGGTGCCCTGGCGGCCAACGCCGCCGCCGGAATTGGAATAGCCGACGTAGAGGTGGCCCGCGTGCTCCACGGCGCAGGGATAGGCGAGCGAGGCCTTGGGCTGCGACTCGCCGGGGCCGCCTGGAAAATTCGCGTGACGGATGACGAAGATTTTGGAGAACAAACGTTCGCCCGGCTGGCTGATGGCGAGGGTCAGTGGCGAGCGCCGCCCGCCGCCATCGGCGCTGGTGGAGCAGACCAGAAAACGCTGGCCGTTGCTCAAGAGGCCGGCGCAGGGTTTGCTCGTCGCCATCGGCAGGTTCGCGGGCTGCGCGGTGGTCCACGTCCGGCCGTAATCCTCGCTGACGGCCACCAGCGCCAGCGGCTTTTCGCCATAACGGGCGATGTTCGTGATGCGCCGGCCCGCGACGATGGCGGCCGACTCGCCCCAGACTTTGCCGAGTCCTTCCGCGACGGGGATGACGACGAGGTCCCATTTCAGCAGGTCGTCGCCGTGGCTGATGGCGACCGCCGGGGGATTGCCTTGGCCAACGCTGATGCCGGCGATGAGCCAGTTACCGTCGTCCATTTTCCGCGGCTCGCCGAGCGGCCAGAAGCCGCCCCGGATGACGACGCCTTGGCGTTCCCATGTGCCGCGCGCGTCATCGAGCACGTAGGCGCGCGTATGCACGTCCTTCATGGTGCCGGTGTAGGCGCCGTGAAAGGCCCAGAGCCGGCCCTGGTGTGGGAGGAAGACGCCGTGGCTGACGCCGAGGCCCGGCGCGTCGCCCGCGTCCATGGTCGTGAGCGCGCTCCACGTTCGGCCGCCATCGGGGCTGGAGCAGACGCGCGCCTCCTCGGTGTCGGTGTTCTCGCCACCCTTGTTGTGGCCGAACGAGGCGTAGAGTTTGTCCTTGTGCCACGCGAGCGCGACGCCGTGCAGGAAGCGATAGCCGTCCTTCTCGAACTCATAGCGCTTGATGACGCGGAACGCGACGTTCGAGAGCACCGGCAGCGCGGCGCTCTTCGGCAGCGGCTGCTGCGCATCCCACAGTGGCGGCGGCTCGGCGGCGCGCGCCGCCGCCGTCAGCAGCACGGCGATCAGACAAGCGCGGATGAATTTCATAGCACTCCCTTCAACGAGATTTTTTGATTTCGCCGTCGCGCTGAAAGGCCTGCCAGTCGGCGGCATAGGCGGCGTTGATGAGCCACGAGGCCGTGGCCTTGTCGCCGGCGAAATCCGCGAACGGCGCGACCGCCAACACTTGATAACCGCCCTTGGTCGCGTCCCAGTTCTGGCCGAGAAGACCTTTTTCCATCACCAGCGCCTTCAACGGCACCGGCCCCCGGCGAGCAGCGGCCTCCGCCGGCACACGCGCGACGAAGGTGTGGCGCAGGAACGAGAGCACCAGCGGCCAGCTTTTCTCGCCGGGGCCGTGTCCGGTCTTCGGCTCAACCGCGTAGTTCCAGACGGCGCAGTGTTTTTTCCGTAGCGCGGGCACGACGGCCAGGTTCTCCGCCTTGGAAGGCCGCGCGAGAAAGGGATCGTCCTCGCCAAAGATGACGAGGCCGGGCACCTGCGCCGCGCCGGGCTGGTAGACCTGGAAGGTGGTGCCGGGCCGCATCGAGACCCACGCCCAGACACGCGCGCCCTCGGTGGCGGGGAAAAGCGCCGAGAAGCCGGTGCCATTGGAGTGGCCATAGAGGAAGAGCGGCGCGTGTTCCAATTCCGGATGACCGGATTTCTGGCCGAAGATTTTCAGTTGTTCATAGAGCAGGCTCTTGGGCCAGAAGCCGCGCTGCATCGGGTTGCCGGTGAACTTGAACAACGCAAGGTGCAGCTCACGGGCCAGCGCGCGCAGATCCGCCCGGCGGAACAACGCCTCGCCGCTGCCATGGCCCGACATGACGACGAGGCCCCGCACCTGCGGGCAGTCACCGGGCAGCCAGAGCTCGCATTTGACTTCCTCGCGTTTACCCTCGCCCTTCTGTTTGACCGCCGCCCGCCATTGCTCGTCGGTGAAGGCCCAGTCCCAGTTGCGCGCGACCATCTGCTGCGGCGAGGGTGTGCCCCACTTGACCTCGTCGAGTATGCCATCCCAGCCCTGCCCCCGCGCCTGCGGCTCGGCCTTCACCCAGGCGCTGACCCAGCCGATGCTGTGGCATTCGGGCAGCAGATTCGTCGCGCCCAGCTCGATATCCGCGGCGTGCACGCCCGCCCCCGCCAACAGCAGGAGCAGCCCCCATCGGCTCTGATTTTGCATGGTCACTTCTTCGTGGTCGCTTCGAGTTGGTTTGGGACGGGCGTGAGCGTGGCGCGATGGCGCGCGACGGCCGCCGTAATCTGCGCGATGACGTCGGGATGATCGGCGGCGACGTTGAAGGATTCACCGGGGTCGGCTTCGAGGTCGAACAGCAGCGGCGGCTCGTGGGTCTCCGGCTTGGGCGCGCCATAGGCGGCCTGCGTGATGAAGTGCGCCTTCCACTGGCCGCGCCGCGCCGCAAACAGCCGTGTGCCGCGGTAATAGCAGAACACGTCGCGCTCGACGCTGCCCGCGGCGGTCAACAGCGGCGTGATGTCGCGGCCATCCAGCGGCCGGTCGCTGGGCGGCTGCGCGCCGGCCCACGTGGCGCAGGTGGTGAACAGGTCCATCGTCACGGCCAGCTCGCGGCAGGTGCCGCCGGCAGGAATTTTACCGGGCATCCACGCGATGCCGGGCACGCGCATCCCGCCTTCCCACGTCGAGCCTTTGCCATCGCGCAACAGGCCCGCCGAGCCGCCCGCCAGCCCCCGGATCAGCCACGGCCCGTTGTCGCTCGTGAAGAAGACGAACGTGTTCCGGTCGCGGCCCGTCTCGCGCAACGTTTCGAGCACGCGGCCGACGCTCCAGTCAATTTCCTCGACCACGTCGCCGTAACGGCCGCGCGGACTTTTGCCACGGAACTGTTCCGAGGCGAAGATGGGCGTGTGCGGGAACGTGTGCGGGAAGTAGAGGAAAAACGGGCCGTCCTTTTGCTCGCGGATGAACCGCACGGCCTGCTCGGTATAGCGGCGCGTGAGCATGGTCTGGTCGGCGGGCTGCTCGATCAACTTCTCGCCCTCAAAGAGCGGCGCGTTGAACCACTTCGCTTCAGGATTGGTGCTGCTGTGGACCTCGCGCGGGATGCCGGGCACGGGGTCCATGTCGTTGGAGTGCGGCAGGCCGAAGCAGAAGTCGAAACCGTGATGGCGCGGATGGCCGGCGGGGTTGTTCGCCCAGACGCCGAGGTGCCACTTGCCGATGCAGCCGGTCGCGTAGCCGCGCTGCTTGAGCAGCTCCGCGAGAGTGATCTCGCCCTCGGGCAGGTGGCCGGTGGAGACGTTGCGGAGTACGCGGAACTGGTCGTGCGCCATGCCGCTACGGACCGGATAGCGCCCCGTCAGCAGCGCCGCGCGGCTCGGCGTGCAGACCTCCGCCGCCGAGTAGAAGCTGGTGAAGCGCAGCCCCTCCCGCGCCATGCGGTCGAGGTGCGGCGTGCGGATGGTCGGATGACCATAGCAGCCGAGGTCGCCGTAGCCGAGGTCGTCGGCGAGGATGATGATGATGTTCGGTTTCTGCGGCGGCGCGCCCGCGGCCGGCCACGCGGCCAGCGGCGCAAGCAGCAACGCGGTGAGGATGGCGCAGGTGCGTTTCATGTGGTGGCTTTCCTTTCCTGATTCAGTTCCAAGGCTTGGAAAAACTGGTGGGGCCGTCTTCCAATCCTTGGACTTCATTTTGTCGGCGCTCCGTTGGCCAGAAATTCTTCCTTGGTGATGCGGCCGTCGCCGTTGGCGTCGAGCTTCTTGAAGCGGGCCTCGCCGGCGGCCTGATCGCTGCCCGCGAGGGTACTCATAAATTCGCCCTGGTCAATCACGCCGTCCTGGTTCTTGTCGCGCTGGCGGAAACGCGCCATGCGGTCTTCGGAGGGTTTTGGGGCTGAAGCGCCGTCCTCTTTTTGCTTCTTCTTCTTTTGTGAGTTCGGCGTCAGGCCCTCGCGCGGCTGCGGCGCGGGCAGCGTGGCGAGGATGGCGGCGAAACGGGCGCGGGCGGCTTTGACTTCAGGATCGGCGGATGCGGTCACATCCTTGTAGCCGCTGCCGTCGTGGCTTTCGCCGCAGTCGAAAAACTTCTCACCCTTGCCGCCCTTCGCGATTTCCAGCAGCCAGCGCGCGTCGCGCAGGACACGGCCATCGTCGAGATGGCTATAAATCCAGTCGCGATGCTGCGCCTTCTCGCCGCGCAACACGGGGCCGAGGCTGTGGCCGTCGAAGGGGCGGTCCTGCGGCAGCGTCGCGCCGGAGAACTCGGCGAGCGTCGGCATGATGTCGGTGAGATCGGCCACGGCGCGCGAGACGACGCCGCGCTGGACGCCGGGGCCGCGGATAAGGCACGGCACGCGCGCGCCGAGCTCGGTGGTCTGGCCTTTGCCGGAGCCGCCGGTGCCGTTGTCGCCGATGAAGATGACGAGCGTGTGCTCGTCGAGGCCCTCGGCCTTTAGCGCGGCGAAAAGTTTGCCCATGAGATGGTCGAGATATTCCAAGTTCGACTTGAACGACGCCGGCCAGCGTGCGCCGGGCTTGGCCGGGTCGGGCGTTTCCAAGTGCGGGTTGTGGGTGAGCACGGAGGTGTAATAGACGAAGAACGGCGCGGCCTTGTGGCGGCGCGCGAACTCGATGACGAAGTCGTTGAACAGGTCGGGCCCATAGTCGCCGGGCTTCGTCGGCAGATACTTGCCGTTCTCGACGAGACTCGGATGCCAGTAGCGGCAGGCGTTGCCCTTATCGCCGCCGCCCTCGTGCGCGGGATGCTTGACGCCGGGTGGCAGGTTGTGGTCATAGGCCCACATCCGGTATTCATCGAAACCCGCGTCGTGGACGAGCGTGGGCAGTTCGCCAGAGAGCTGCCACTTGCCGGCGAGCGCGGTGGCGTAACCGCGCGACTTGAGCAGATCGGCGTGGGTGAAGTGGTGGCCGATCTGCGCTTGCGGCGAATGCGGCGCGGGCCGGAAGGCCGGATCCTGCATGCCGAGGAAGCCATTGTGGAAACCGTATTGTCCGGTCATCAGCGCGACGCGCGTCGGCGTACAGAGCGGGTTGGCGAAGAACGTCTCGAACCGCATGCCTTCAGCGGCCATGCGATCGAGATGCGGCGTCTTGTGCTCTTTGTGGCCGTAGCACGCGAGTTCCTTCGCGCCCAGATCATCGGCGAGGATGAGGATGATGTTGGGTTTGGGCTCTGCCGCCTCGGCGGGCGGGAGGAACCAGAGGCCGGCGAGGAGGGCCGCAAAGATTGTTTTCATGGTCACTCTGTCGCGCAGGGATTGCGGCGGTTTATTTCTTTCTCTGCTTGCGGGGCGGCGGAATCGGATTCACGGGCTGCGCGCCATAGTCCGCGCCCGCGAGGCTCTTCTCCACGGACGCTTTCCACGTTTCAAGAGCCGCCTTCATCTGCGCCACGCGCTCCGGCTGCTGCGCGGCGAGGTCGGTGGTTTCTTTCGGGTCCTTGGAAACGTCGTAGAGCAACACCGGCGCTACCTGGCCGCCCTTGCCGCCTTTGCGGCCTTGCTTGTCGCGGCTATCGGCGGCGTGGGTGTGCAGCTTGTAGGGCCAGTCGAGCCACGTGGCGTGAGCGTCGGGGCGGCCCGCGTGCGCCCAGAAGCCAAGCGCTTTGCCGCGCTCCGTCATCTGCCGGTCGAAGAGCGGCAGCAGGTTGATGCCGTCGAGCGGCTGAACTTGGTTTTTCGCCGCCGCGCCGGTCGCGGCGAGGACGGTCGGGTAGATGTCGAGCGTCGAGCACGGCATCGCGCTCACGCACGGCTTGGGGATGCGCGCGGGCCACTCGACGAGGCCGGGCACGCGCACGCCGCCTTCCCAGAGCGTGCCTTTGTGGCCGCGCAGGTCGCCGGTGGATTTCGGCCCCGCCGCGCCGCCGTTGTCGCTGCAATACCAGAGCAGCGTGTTCTCCGCGGCCTTCAACTCGCGCAACGCCCCGCGCAGCTTGCCGACGTTGCGGTCAATGCCGGTGATCTCACCGTAGTAGTTCTGATCCTTCTCCGGCAGCGCGGCGTAGAGCGCCTTGTCGGCGGGCAGCGCCTCGTGCGGGACGTGCGGGTTCCCGAACCAGACGACGGCGTGGAACGGCTTGGACGCGGCGGCCTGTTTGCGAATGAACTTCAGGGCTTCATCCGTGACGACGTCGGAGCCGTCACCGTGGAATTTTTCCGGCACGCCGTTGCGGCCCAGCACCGGGTCGAGGTCAAAGAAGTTGTCGGCGGAGACCCATTCGTCGAACCCCATCCGGCCGGGCGAGAGCGGGTCGCTGGCGAGGATCGCGCGGCCGGGCATCGCCTTCGTGTTCCTGTCGCCATTCTTGCCGTTGAGGTGCCATTTGCCAAAATGGCCCGTCGCGTAACCCGCCGCCTGCAAGACCTTCGCCACCGTGAGCTCCTGCGCGCGGATGGGCGCGCCGGGGCCGAACGTACCCATGCGGTGCGGATGGCGTCCGGTCATGACGCTGGCGCGCGTGGGCGAGCAGTTGAAGTGCGCGGTGTAGAACCGATCCAGGCGCAGCCCGCTGGCGGCGAGTTGGTCGAGGTTTGGCGTCTTGAGTTCGGGATGGCCGTTGTAGCCGGTGTCGCCCCAGCCCTGGTCGTCGGCCATGACGAGGACGATGTTGGGACGCGCGGGTGTCTCCGCCGCGCTCGCGGCAACCGGACCGAGGAGGGCCAGAATCATGGCCGGCAGAATCATGATTATTCCCAACTGTGGTGTCTGGATCATTTCGCTTCTCCCTGTGCTTTCTTGGCTTTCTTCTGTTTTCTCTGCTTCTTCTCGCCGTCGCCCTGCTTGGGCACCTTGGTCGCGCCGCCGGCGGGGTTGAGCTTGTCGAGCACGCCCTGCAACTGCGCGCGCGCGGCTTTGGCCTCCGCGCTCTGCGTGTCGGCGGGAACCGGCTTCTGCGCGAACGGCGTGTCGCTCATGTCGAAAAGTTCGCCGCTCTCGGTCAGCTTCCAACCTTCGTTGCGGACATACCACTTCGCGCCGAGTTGGACGTAAATCCACTCGCGCGGCGTGCCTTTCTCCCCGCGCAACTGCGGCGCGAAGCTCTGGCTGTCGAACGTCAGGTTCTCCGGCAGCTTCACGCCGGCGAGTTCGGTGAACGTCGCGTAGAAATCGCTAAGGCCCACGAGGTCCTTGAGCACGCGCCCGGCGGGCGTGGTGCCTTTCCAGTTCGCGATGAGCGGCACGCGGCTGCCGCCTTCGTTGACCTGGCTCTTGCGGCCGTCCACCGGGCGGCCGTTGATGGTGCCGATCGGCACGCTGCCATTGTCGCCGGTGAACACGATGAGCGTCTGCTCGCGCAGGTTCAGCTCGTCGAGCGCGGCGACGAGCTTGCCGACGGTCTTGTCGAGGTAGGCGACGTTGTCGGCGTAGATCGTGTTGTCGCCCCTGTCTTTGCCTTTCACCTTCCGCTCGCCGCCCTCCTTGGTGTCGGGTGTGCGCAGAATCGGCCCGTGGACCAGCGGCGTGGGATAGTAGATGAAGAACGGCCCGTCGCGGTGGCGCTTGATGAAGTCCACGAGGAACTCGTTCTGCATGTTGGGGCCGTAGCTCGTGTCGGTCACGGGGACAGGCTGGCCGTTCTTGTTGAGCGCCGGTTTCCAGTAGCGTTCGCCCTTGGACTTGTCCCAGCGCAGGAACTCATCCCAACCCCACGCGCGGCCTTCCTCGGCCGTGTCGAGGTAGGCGAGCTGGCTCCACTTGCCCGCGAACGCGGTCGCGTAGCCGGCCTGCTTGAGCGTTCTGGCGATGCAAATTTCCTTGTCCGGCTTCGCCGCCGCGCCGCAGCCATTGTCGAGCACGCCGGTGCGGAACGCGAAGCGGCCGAACATGCAGAGTGCCCGCGACGGCGCGCAGAGCGGCGCGGCGTAGCACCGCTCGAACCGCACGCCGCCCGCCGCGAGCGCGTCGAGGTTCGGCGTCTTATAGGCCCCGCCATAACAGCCGACGCCAGGGATGCCGTAGTCATCGGCGAGGATGAAGATGATGTTCGGCCGCGCTGCGGGCGCCGGGGCGGCGGCCAGCGGGAGCGCGGTCAACAGCGCCAAGGCAACGATGGCCGGCAAAAGCTGGCCGACTCCATCATGTTTCGGATCGGTTTGCATGGCAGTCCTTTCGCCCTTTGCGGAGATAACGCCGCACCGCGCCCGATGTTGTCTGGGAAAATCGTGGACAGAAAAACAGCAGACAGAAAAACGAAATCCCCCGCCCTGCACCGGCCACGACGGAGCGTGGCCCTCCATTTTTTTAGCCGCCTCCTGTAGCGGCGCGCTATGCGCGCCGTCGGCGGGCATAGCCCGCCGCTACAGCGGAACCTTCGATGTTCGCTCCCCCAATTCCTCTGTCTCCATTCCTTTGCCTCTCCTCTTTTCCTGCCTTCCTGCTTTCCTCATTCAAAAAATCTGGAAGGCCGGAAAGCAGGAACTGCAGCGGCCTATGTGGGCGGGGCTTTCTTCCCGCCTTCCCTGTTCCTCTTCTCTTTTTATTCTGTCGCCCGTTTTTCTGTCCACATCCATGCAGGCACGGTCATGCCGGCAGCGGTGCGCCGGTGGTCAGCGGGGTTCCGGCAACAGGGCGGCGAGGTCGCGGCCGTTCAACAGCCAGCTCAAGTTGAAGGCGGCGACCTGGACGGCCTCGTAGCAATCGCGCGGGCCGCCTTCGAACAGCAGATAGATTTTCCCCTCGCTCGGCGTGCCCTTGCGGCCGACGCCGAGGTTGGAGTAGGCGCTGGGTCCATCATAGACCAGCCGCTTGACCGGCCACGTGCGCCCGCCATCGAAGCTGGCCCACACGGTGATTTTCTCGCGGCCCTTGCTGGTGGAGGCGCCGGTGTGCCGGGGCATCTCGCCGGCCTCGGTGTCGAGGTTGCTGTAGAGCAGGATGTCGTGCCCGGCCACGGGCAGGCGCACCATGCCGCCCATGCAGCCATAGGACGTGCCGCGCGCGCCATCGGGCAGGTCGGGGCTTTGCTGCGCGCCGATCCAGAGAGCGCCGCCATCGTGGCTCCAGGCGAAGTAGCGGTTGCCGCGGCTCATGTGCTCGCGCGAGTTATAGAGGATGCGGCCATCGGAGAGTTCCGCCAGCGCGGCCTCGCCGGTGCCAAAGACGGGGAATGGCTGGCTGGTCTGCCACACCGCGCCGCCATCGTCGCTGTAGAGCGCGGTGCTGTAGTGATAGGCCCGCCATTCGACAGCGTTGGAACTCTTCGGTCCCATGATCCGCGCGGGCATGATCAGCCGGCCCTTGTGTTTCCCGAACGCCAGCGTGAGACCACTCTGCATCGCCGCCACGCCCTCGGTCTTCGGCGTCAACCCGAAGCCATCGGGGCGTACCTGCGTGGACTCGCGCGTCCAGCTCGCACCGTGATCGCGGCTGCGGTAGAGCCAGCCCGCGGCGGGGTTCACGTAAAGCAGGTCGCCCTTCGCCTCATCCACGAGCGCGCGGCCGCCCTTGGCGTCGGGCGCGATTTCGATATCGGCATCCCACGTTTTCCCGCCATCGCGGCTGCGCCGGCATCTGCCGTCGTCGCGCGACTGAAAGGCCACCACCGTGCCATCACGCGCGGTGAGAATACCGCCCCAGCCACCGCGTCCCTTCCAGAGCGGCTGCAGCGGCATGCATACCGCCTCGCCGAGAAACTCATCCACCTGCGATGCGACCGCGTACCCAGGCGCGGCAAGATCCTGCCGCGGTGCTTGCGCGCAGAGCGCCACCGGCGGCGCCAGCAGCAGCACAAAGAGGAACAACCCAATCATGGGGTTAAAATCAGGGTTTGAGGTTGCAGGGGGCCGCCGTGTTCGGCGACATGCTTTTGCCAGCCTGATTTCGCGAGTCCGCAGCCGTTTGGTATGCATGGTTTGTATCAGCCTTCTGGTGGAGATAACGGCGCACCCGGTGGCCTTGTTGTTTTGAAAACAGGGACAGCATCGGCGCGCAGGCCGGACGCCCGGCCGCATGCAAGAAAGCTGCCCCTGTGCTGCTGCGCCGACGCCACCGCCCCCGGCGAAAAATTCCGCCGGCCATGATTTTTTCTTGTTGTGGTTACAGGGGCGCATCTATGCTCCGACTCGAAGCGGTCCTACGGTGGGGCTGTGTGCATAGCTGGAGGACAGGTTTATGAATGGCCGCAAGTACTGGGGCGGATTACGGCTGGGTGTGGCAGGGGTGTGGCTGCTTATGGCCGGGGGCTGCGCGACGCATCCACAGTTTGATCGCACGGGAGCGCAACCCGCGGATTGGGTGATCGTGAACGCCTGCCTATTCACCAGCGATACGAATCACCCGTACGCGGACTCGCTGGCGGTGAAGGGTGAGCGCTTGGCCTATGTCGGCGCCCGCGCGGGCGTGGCCGCTTTCGTCGGGCCCCAAACGGAGGTCATCAACGGACGCGGCCGGCTGGTCACTCCCGGCTTTATTGACAATCACTGTCATCCCCTCTGGATCGGCGGCATGGCCTACCTGCAGCCGCCGGATCTGTTTGCCTGCACAACCATGGCTGATGTGTTGGCCCGGGTCAAAGAGCGGGCGGAGAAAAATCCCGGCCTGCCGCTGATCGGCGGCATCGGTTGGCGCATGAGCCAGCTTCCCAACGGTCCGCGCAAAGAAATCCTCGATGCTGTCGTCCCCGACCGCCCCGTGATGCTGATGAGCTACAGCGGACAGGGGGGCTGGCTGAACAGCAAGGCCATCGAGCGGATGGAGAAGCGCAACCCGCAGGCGTTCGCCTTATTGGCGCCTGTGCGCGATCCCGCGACAGGCGCCTGTACCGGCGAGTGCCTGCGTTACCATGTCATCAATTTCCTCGATTACTGGACTTGGGAGGAAATGGGCGCCGAGGTCGAAAAGGGCGTCATGCAGGCGATGTCCAGGACGCTCGACGAGGCGCTCTCCTACGGCGTCACGACGATGCACGATGTCCAGATCTATCCGCAGTTCATCCCGATGATCCTGAAATTCCGGGCGAGTGGCGGACTGGACAAAGTCCGGGTGCGTGGCGCCTACTTTGTGGGGCGGGAACGGCTGGCCAACCTGCCACAACTCGAACACGACCTGCGCGCCTGGCGGAAACTCATGGAGCGGGAGTCCGGCCCGCACCTTGTGCTGGGCGATGCACTCAAGTTCTACATTGATGGCACGATGGATAATCGCACGGCGTTCCAGTTGCAACCCTACACGGACGACCCTGCAACCGTCGGCCGGCCGGACTGGACGCAGGACGAATTCAACCGCGTCATCCAGCTCGCGGACGCCCTGGGCCTGCAATGCTGCACCCATGCCTGCGGCGATGCGGGCGCGCGCCGGGTCATCAACGCCTATGAACAGGCCCGGAACCAGAACGGGGCGCGGGATGCGCGCCACCGTATTGAACATTGCGAAATGCCGACGCCGGAGGACTGGCCGCGCATGGCGCGCCTCGGCATCGAGGCCGCCATGCAGCCCCAGCATTTCTACGGCGATGAAATGATCGAGCAACGCTTGGGCCCCGCCCGCGCGCAACAACGCTGCCCCTGGCGTTCGCTGCACGAGGCGGGCGTACGCGTGTCCTTTGGCACCGACTGGGCGGCGGGACCGTTCAACCCGGCCTACGGCCTGCTCGTTGCGGCCACCCGGATCAACTACAAGGGCAAGCGGGATTGGAGTCCGCGGGAAGCGGTGTCCATCGAGGACGCGCTCCGCTTCTGGACCCTGGGCTCCGCTCATGCGCTGTTCATGGAAAAGGACCTCGGCTCCCTGACCGTCGGGAAATATGCCGACCTCGTGGTCTTTAACACCGATGTACGCAAGCTGCCGACGTTCTGGTTCCTGCTGACCCACGAGGCCGAGCTGGGCGCCTTCGACGACTTCGTGGACCTGACCATGGTGGCCGGTCGCAAGGTTTACGAGAAGCGCTGAACGCCGTCCGGACCGGCGGCCGCCTCGCGCAAGGCCGCACACCGGCGCCGCCGAACGGTGCATGCGGATAAACTTTTCCCTGGAAAACCGGCCCGGCGGCTTTCATGCTCCGCCACGCCGGACTGCCGCGCCGCGCACAGCGCCAACCTCAACGCCGCCCGCCATCCAACGGCGCATCACTTCACGCTGACGCCGGCCGGGAATTGATGCTTGTTTCGGAACCTTTGGGGAAGTTGGCGCCCCAAGATCGAGCAGACGCCGAGTCAGAGACTCGGCCTACAAATCCTTCGATGTTCGCCGCCTGCGTCGCATGCCGTTCAGGTCGGGATGACCAGCACCGCATCATCGCCGCCGCCGTGGACAGGCAGGCGGGTATCCAGCGTCACCACCCGGCCCTTCTGGGCGCGGGCGATGGCCACCAGGTAGGCGTCGTTGACCTGTTGATGCCCAAGAGCATTGGCGAAAAGGGCAGGCTCGGCGGCGGGCGGCGTGGACCAGAACCGGTGGTGCGGATGCGCGATCAAACGTTGCAACAACCCGGCGGCTTCCGGTGGTGGGACCGCAGCCGGCGTATAAGCGGGATTGGAGGAGAGCCGGATAAAGCCGATTTGCGTGAAACCGCAGGTGGCCCAACCGTACCGGGCTTCGCGCCGAAACCAGGCGTGCGCCGCCCCGTGGTGCTGGTGATTGGGCCAGGCCAGCGCCAGCAATACGTTGATATCCAGCAACGCCGGTTTCACGTCGCGTCCTCCGCGAGCAGGTCGCGCGCGCGGTTGCTGGGTATGACCGGCGCATCGGCAGACACGCGGAACACCGGTAAGCCATGCCGTGCCGCGGGCGCCGCCTGCGCCCGCAGACCGCGCCGGGCCAGCTCCGAAAGCACCTGGCCGAGCCGCTTGCCCGACGAGGCCGCGAGCGCCGCCGCCGCCTCGAACACCTCGTTGTCCAATGTGACGGTCGTTCTCATGGCGGGATACAATGATACGCAGATACGCAGATGTCAACAGGCCGCTTCTTGCTCCCCGCGTCGCGAATCTGCCGCCGCCAGCCCAAGGCGCACCACTTCACGCTGACGCCGGCCGCGCCGGCTGATTCCCTGCTCGTCAAAGCGGCGCGGCTTGCCTAAAATGCCACCGTGACCGAAAAACTGAAACCGCATAAACACAACTTGAAGTTCGTTCAATAACACTGTTGCGCCGCCGACTCGCGGACTCGCCAAAAAAGAAAGAGGATGACATGCCCAAGCCCTTCCATTTCGATTTGAGCGCAGACGATCCCAAGCGCACGGCCGATTTCTACCGGAGAGTGTTTGACTGGAAAGTCCAGCGATGGGAGGGGCCATCGGACTACTGGCTTATCACC
Organism: uncultured Lentisphaerota bacterium; assembly: GCA_903889245.1. Taxonomy (GTDB): domain Bacteria; phylum Verrucomicrobiota; class Kiritimatiellia; order CAIQIC01; family CAIQIC01; genus DP16D-bin41. The sequence goes on from CAISWQ010000044.1 coordinate 69,821, forward strand.
ACGGGCGACGAGAAGGATCCCGGCATAAGCGGCGGTGTGGCATCCCGCCTTGAGCCGCGTGACACCACCGTGATGATGATTGACGTGCCTGACGTTGACCAGTTCGCCGAGCGCGTCAACGCCGCCGGAGGGACAATCCGGGAGCCGAAGCAAGCGATCCCCGGAATCGGCTACCTCGTGACCTGCTGAGACATTGACGGCAACACGTTTGGCATCATGCAACTGGAGCGGAACGCAAAATGACAACGGCGGCGAAACAAGCGGTGGTGGGTACGTCGCTTCGTGCCGCTGGTGCGCCGGACTGCTGCGGCGTGGTGTGCGCTGGAAGCTACTGTAAATTTGCGCCTTGGCTTATTCCTTGGAGTAATGGGGCGGGAGACTGAAAAATGAAACGACTGATGTTGGGCTGGCTGGTGTGCTGCGGCGTGGTGCGCGCAGTGGTGCAGGTGGATGCCGGGCTGCCGGCGGGCAATATCGTCGTCGAAAAAATCTCCGGCGACGACGTCTTCCTGCACCAGGACGTGCGCGACACCGCGGGCGATTGGTTCTACTGGTGCTTCCGCGTCCGCGAGGCACAGAACCGCAAGCTGTCGTTCCACTTCACGCGCGGCAACGTCATCGGCGTGCGCGGCCCGGCGGTCAGCACCGACTTGGGCCAGTCGTGGCAGTGGCTCGGGGCGGAGGCGGTCCGCAGCAACCAGTTCAGCTACAGCTTCGGCGCTGACGCTGGCGAGGTCCGCTTCTGCGTGGCGTTCCCCTACCTCGAAAAAAACCTGGCGGCGTTCCTCGCCACGCACACCAACAGCCCGTACCTCAAGGTGGCCACACTGTGCCGCACGGAAAAAGGCCGCGCGGCCGAACTGCTGCGCGTCGGCCGGCTCGATGGCAAGGCGGAGCAGCGTGTCGTGCTCACCTGCCGCCATCACTGCTGCGAGATGATGGCGAGCTACGCATTGGAGGGCCTCATCGAGGGCGTGCTGGCCGACACCACCGAGGGCCGCTGGCTGCGCGAGCACGTGGAATTTTTCGTCGTGCCGTTCGTGGATAAGGATGGCGTCGAGGTGGGCGACCAGGGCAAGAACCGCAAGCCGCGCGACCACAACCGCGACTATGATGGCGACAGCCGCTATGCCACGGTGCGCGCGATTCGCGAGCAACTGCCCACGTGGGCCGGGGGCAAGTTACGCGTCGCGCTCGACCTGCATTGCCCGACGTTGCGCGGCGGCGGCAACGAGCAACTCGTGTTCGTCGGCGGGCCCAACACCAACATCTGGCGCGAGGTGGAACGCTTCGCGCAGGTGCTGGCGACCACGCAGACCGGCGAACTGCGCTACTCCACCAAAAACAACCTGGCGTTCGGCAAAGGCTGGAATACGCCGGCGAATTTCAAGGGCGGCACGTCGTTCAGCCGCTGGTCGGCGTCGCAACCGGGCATCCGCTGCGCCGCGACGCTGGAAACGCCCTACGCCAACGCCGGCGGCGTCGCCGTCACCGACGCAAGCGCCCGCGCGCTGGGCCGCGACCTTGCCCGCGCGTTGCAAAAGTATCTGGCGGAAGCAGGGCGCGGCCCGTGAAACGTCTGCCGACCGCAAATCGTTCACGGTGGATGTGACCGCCGCGGTGCGGCAGGGCGAGAACGTCCTTGCGCTGCGCGTGGTCTACACGAAGATGGCCGAGCCCTCGACGGCATCCTCCGTCCCGTCCTGCTGACAGCAAAACCCCGGCCTTGAGACGCGGGAGCGTTCCAAGCCTGGGAAAAGTGACCGGAAAAAGTTCCAAGCCTTGGAAAAAGAACCGGGCTTTTTTCCAAGGCTTGGAAACGCGCGCGCGGGCTGCGGATCAGCCGCCGCCGAGCTTCTGGATGATCGAGATCAGCGGCAGGAACAGCGCGATGACGATCGTGCCGACGACCAAGGCGAGGAAGATGATCAGCAACGGCTCGATGATCGAGGTCAGGCCCTGGACGGTGGCGTCCACGTCGTCGTCGTAGCTGTCGGCGATCTTCATGAGCATCTCCGGCAGTTTGCCGGTTTCCTCGCCGACCTCGACCATGCCGGTGACCATCGGCGGGAAGATTTTACAGGCGTCAATGGGCGGGGCCATGTTCTCGCCTTCCTTGACGCTATCGTGGACGACCTGGATGGCGCGGGCGAGGGCCTCGTTGCCGGAGGTTTCCTTGACGATGCTCAAGGCCTGCAGGACGGGGACGCCGGAGCTCATCAGCGTGCCGAGCGTGCGGGAGAAGCGGGAGATGGCGGTTTTCTGCACGAGGACGCCGAAGATCGGCATGCTCAACTTGAACTTGTCGAGCGCGAGCCGGCCGAACTTGGTCTTGGCAATGATGCGGATCATGATGACGAAGGCCACGATGCCGATCAGGACGTAGGGCAGTTGATGGGTCAGCGCATCGCTGATTTGCATGACGATCATGGTCAGCGTGGGCAGGCTGGCGCCCTCGAGCAGGTCCTTGAAGATTTCGGCGAAGCGCGGGACGATGAAGGTCATCAGGAAGAGCAGGATGCCGACGGCCATGACGAGCACGACGACGGGATAGACCATGGCGCCGGTGACCTTGCTCTTGATCTTCTGGGCTTTTTCCATGAACTCGGCGAGGCGCATGAGGACGGTATCGAGCACGCCGCCGACCTCGCCGGCGCGGACCATATTGACGTAGAGCTTGTTGAAAATCTTGGGATGGCTGGCGAGGGCCTCGGCGAAGGTGCTGCCGGACTCGATGGACTCGGCGAGCGCCTGCGTGGTCTTCTTGAGCAGCGGGTTCTTCTCCTGGCGGATGATGATCTGGAGGCCGCGCAGCAGGGGCAGGCCGGCATCAATCAGCGTGGCGAGCTGGCGGGTGAAGGTCATGAGCTGCTTGGATTTGACCTTGCTCAAGAAGGCCGGCAGCTTGATCTCCATGTTCATCTTGCCGCCCTTGGCCTTGCTGCCGCGCGCCGCGCCGGGCACAGCCCGGGGCTCGACCTTTTCGGCCTTCTTGTCACCCAGCGGAATCAGCTTGGTGGGGTAGAGCTGCTTTTCACGGATTTTGGCGATGGCGAGGCTCTGGCTGTCGGCCTCGATCTCGCCCTGGGCCTCCTTGCCCTTGGCGTCCACCGCGACGTATTTGAACTTGGCCATGTTCGGTCTCCTTATCAGGTGTACTTGAGCACTTCTTCCACCGTCGTGTAGCCGTCGAGAATGCAGCGGATGCCGTCATCGCGCAGCGTGCGCATGCCCAGCTCGATCGCCTTGTTGCGGATGATGAGCGTCGGCTTGCGCTGGTCAATCAGGACGCGGATCGGGTCCTTGATGCGCAGGTATTCGTAGATGCCGCGCCGGCCCTTGTAGCCGGTCTGGTTGCAGACGCTGCAGCCGGCGCCGAAGTAGAAGCTGCGGCCGCCGACGGATTCTTCGTTGAGGCCGAGCTGCTCGATGATGTTCTTCTCCGGCGTGTAGGCGGTGCGGCAGCGCGAGCAGATGGTGCGGACCAGGCGCTGGCCGAGGATGCCCTCCAGCGTGGACGCGATCAGGAACGGTTCCACGTTCATATCAATCAAGCGCGTGACCGCGCCGGCGGCGTCGTTGGTGTGCAGGGTGCTGAACACCAGATGGCCGGTGAGCGAGGCCTGGATGGCGATTTCCGCGGTCTCGAGGTCGCGAATTTCGCCGATCATGATGATGTCCGGGTCCTGGCGCAGGAACGCGCGCAGGCATTTGCCGAAGGTCGCGCCGACCTCCTCGTTGACCGGCACCTGCACGAGGCCCTCGATGTCATATTCGACCGGTTCCTCGGCGGTGAGCAGCTTGTACTCGATGGAGTTCAGGCGGCGCAGGGCGGAGTAGAGCGTGGTGGTCTTGCCGGAGCCGGTGGGGCCGGTGACGACGACGATGCCGTTGGGCTTGTCAATGTCCTCGCAAAAGAACTGGAAGATGTCGTCGGGCATGCCGAGGTTTTCGAGTTCCAGCGAGACGACGCTGCGGTCGAGCACGCGGAGCACCACGCTCTCGCCAAACTGCGTCGGAAGCGTGGAGACGCGGAAGTCAATCATGCGGCCACCGACCGGCATCTGGATGCGGCCGTCCTGCGGCACGCGGCGCTCGGCGATGTTCAGGCCGCTCATGACCTTGATGCGCGAGGTCACCGGCAGCGCGAGGTGCTTGGGCGGTGGGGCCATCTCGTAGAGCGCGCCGTCCACGCGGTAGCGGATCTTGAACTCGGTCTCGAACGGTTCGAAGTGAATGTCCGAGGCGCGGTTTTGCACGGCCTGGTAGAGCACGAGGTTGACGAAGCGCACCACCGGTGTCGCGTTGGCCGCCTGGGCCAGCATGCTGATATCGTCGCCACCCTTGATCTCGATTTCGTCGCCGGCGTTCTCCAGGTCGGTCTCCAGCGCGGAGAGCATGTCCGTGACCGACTCGCTCTCCTCGCCGTAGTGGCGGTTGATCTGCGACTTGATGTCCTCCTCGGGCATCACGACAAAGTTGACATCGCGCGTAAGCACGAACTGCAGTTCGTCGTTGACCTCGGTACTGGGCAGCTCGCTGGTGGCGAGGGTGACCGAGTTGGGGCCGGTCTCGACCGGGATCATGTTGTACATGCGCACGACACTGACCGGCGCGGCGCGGATGACCTCCGGCAAAATGTCCAGGTCGCGCAGGCGCACCTGGCGCACGCCGAGCACGCGGGCGATGACGCCGAGGATCTGCTCCTCGGTCAGCAGGCCCAGGTCCATCAGGAGCTGGCGCACCGGCTTGCCCGTACGCTCGTGCTCGTCGGTGATGTCCTCGATCTGCTGCGCCGTCAGCAGCCGTTCCTCGCGGAGCTGGTGCAGCAGGGGATCATGGATTTCGGTGTCCGCCATGGGCCGTCATCTCCTCTGTTTCTGCATCTCCTGCAACTTCAGCGCGATGTTTTCGGGGTCCTGGCACTTGGTGATCAGCTCCTCGTAGCTGATCAGGCCGCGCTCGAACAGGCTCATCAAGCTGGCGTCCATGGTGATCATGCCGTACCGCGCGCCGGTCTGGATATCCGAGGTGATGCGGAAGGTTTTATTATCGCGAATCAGCGCCCGGATGGAGGGCGTGGCGATCATGATCTCGAACGAGGCGACGCGGCCGGGCTTGTCGGCGCGCGGCAGCAGGAGCTGGGAGATGACCGCCTGGATGGTGGAGGAAAGCTGGGTGCGGATCTGCTCCTGCTGATCGGTGGGGAAGGCGTCCACGATGCGGTCCACCGTGCGCGCGGCGCCGGTCGTGTGCAACGTGGCGAACACCAGGTGGCCGGTTTCGGCCGCAGTGATCGCCGCCTCCATCGTCTCCAGGTCGCGCATTTCGCCAACGAGGATGACATCCGGGTCCTGGCGCAGGCCGCGGCGCAAAGCTTCCTTGAAGCTCGGCACATCCACGCCGATCTCGCGCTGGGTGACCACGCTCTTCTTGTGCGCGTGATAATATTCGACCGGATCCTCGACGGTGATGATGTGGCAATCGCGCTCGATGTTGATGATGTTGATCATGCTCGCGAGCGTCGTGGTTTTGCCCGAGCCGGTCGGGCCGGTGACGAGGATGATGCCGCGCGGCCGGTAGAGCAGGTCCTTGATCTCCGGGGGCAAGCCGATCTGGTCGAGCGCCAGCATCTTCGAGGGAATCAGGCGCAGCACCATGCCGAGCACGCCCTTCTGCCGCAGCACACTGACGCGGAAGCGGGCCGCGGAGCCGAAGCCGAAGCCGAAGTCCGTGCCACCGATTTCGCGCACTTTCTGCTGGTGCTCCTCGGAGGTGATGCTCTTCATGAACCGCTCGGTGTCCTCCGGGCGCAGCGGCTCGGAGTCCAGCGGTTGCAGGTTGCCATGCACGCGCAGAATCGGCGGGACACCCACAGCCAGGTGCAGGTCCGAGGCGCCCTCGTCCACCACCAGTTGCAGCAGATCGCTGATGGCGATATCCGCCGACTTCATCGTCATGACTGGTCTCCCATGGTCACGCGCAGCACTTCCGTCAGGGTGGTCACGCCGGCGACGACCTTGCGGAGACCATCCTCGCGCAGGGTGCGCATGCCGAGCTGGCGCGCGGTGTTGCGCAACTCGCTGGCGCCGACGCGGTCGAAGATCATGTTGCGCACCTCGTCGTTGAGCACAAAAATCTCGAACAGGCCGAGCCGGCCGCGGCAGCCGGTGTAGCGGCAGTCGGGGCAGCCCTTGCCGCGGAAGAGCAGCGCCTGTTCGAGCTGCGCCGCCGCGGGCCCCAGCAGCCGCAGCTCCGCGTCGGTCGGCGAGTACTGCTCCTTGCACTTCTCGCAGATCTTGCGGACGAGGCGCTGGGCCATGATCGCGCGCGTGCTGGAGGCCACGAGGAACGGCTTCACGCCGATATCAATCATGCGGATGACCGCGCTCGGCGCGTCGTTCGTGTGCAGCGTACTGAAGACCAGGTGACCGGTGAGCGAGGCGTTGACGGCGATTTCCGCCGTTTCCAGGTCGCGGATTTCGCCGATCATGATGATGTTCGGCGCCTGGCGCAGGATCGCGCGCAGCGCGGCGGCAAAGGTCATGCCGATATCCGTGCGCACCTGCACCTGGTTGATGCCGGCCATCTGGTATTCCACGGGATCTTCCACCGTGATGATCTTGCGGTCGGGCCGGTTGATGAAATTCAGGCAGGCATAGAGCGTGGTCGTCTTGCCGGAGCCGGTCGGCCCGGTCACCAGCAGGATGCCGTCGGAGAGGGCGATCATGCGCTCGAAGGTCTGCTGGTCGTCAGAGAAGAAGCCGAGCTGCGGCAGGCCGAGCGCGAGGCTCTGCTTGTCGAGAATACGCATGACGATGCTCTCGCCGTGGTTCGAGGGCACGGTCGAGACGCGCAGGTCGAGGTCGCGGTTCATCACGTTGATGCGGATGCGGCCGTCCTGCGGGATGCGCTTCTCCGCGATGCTGATGTTCGCCATGATCTTGACGCGCGAGATGATCGCCGATTGCAGCCGCTTGGGCGGGCTTTCCACCTCGTGCAGCACGCCGTCAATGCGGTAGCGAACGCGGAACTTCTTCGCCATCGGCTCCAGGTGGATGTCCGAGGCGCGGCTGCGGAAGGCCTCCATGATGATCAGGCTGACCAGCTTGATGATCGGCGCGTCGGCCTCGGTCGTCTCGGTCTCGCTGGTGATCAGTTGCTGGAGCGCGCCGGGCTTGCCGACCTCGCTTTGCGTCATGTCCTGCAGCATGGACTCGACGGTCGGCGCGCGTTGCGCGTAGTACTTGTGCAGCGCGACCTCGATTTCCTCCGCCGGGGCCACCACGCCCTCGACGTTCATCTTGAGGATATAGCGCAGGCCGTCGAGCGTCTCGACGTCCAGCGGATCGCTCAACGCCACGGTCAGGGTGTTCTCGCTCTTATAGACGGGGACGATCTTGTAGCGCCGCGCCACCTCCGGCGGCACCATGTCCACCACCTCGGCCTCGAGCTGCATGCCCTCGAGGCGGATGGTATCCATGCCAAACTGGTTGGCCAGCGCCTTGAGGATATCGAGCTTGGCGACCACGCCGCCGCCGGCGAGGACATCTATGACGGCCTTGTCCTGCGCCAGGGCCTCCTTGCGGGCGCTGGAGGCCTGCTCGCCATTGATCAGCCCCACGCTTTGCAGAATTTCCAAGATGTAGTCGTCGTTCGCCGTCAAGAGTCACCTGCCATCGCAAAGAGCTTCGGATTCTGGCACGTTCAGCGCGCGGCAGCTTAATGCCCCGCCCCGGCGAAGTCAACGATGCGCCCGGTTCCAAGCTTGGGAAAAAAACACCGGGCTTTTTTCCGGGCCCGGGAAACAGGACCGTTGCTTTTTTCAGGGCTTGGCAAAACGGCGGGGCCAGTGTCCAAGCCTTGGAAAAGCCGTGCCTGATCCCTTCCAAGGATTGGAAGACGACGGGAAACGCGCCTTGATTCCTGTGGCGGGGATGCTATTTTGCCCGCGCCTGTGCGCGCCCAACCGCGCCGGGTTGCGCGAAACAGCCGATTCAACATGCGTGCCGATATGCCGTCAGCCCCCGATCTGCTGATCGTGTTCCCCAACAACCGGCCCCGCGCCTATGGCGCCTTGGGCACGGAGGTGGCGGCGCTGGCACCGCCGGTACAGTGCGGCCTGACAGCGGCCTATGCGCGCGCACGCGGGTTGTCGGTCGTGTTGGTGGATGCTGATGCCGAAGGCTTGTTGCCCGCCGAGGTGGCCACCCGGACGGCAGCCCATGCGCCGCGGTTGGTGATGATCAGCACCGACCACATGAATACCGGCGATGTGACCAAGATGGCCGCGGCCGAGGAGGTCGTACACGCCCTGCATGCGCATGCGGCCGGCGTGCCGGTTCTGCTGGAGGGCATCGTACCCTCCGCCTATCCCGCCTGGATTTTGGAGCGGTCGGGCGCGGACTATGTTTGCCAGGGTGAACCCTACGCTCCGATCGTGGGGCTGGTGGAACACCTGCGCGCAGGGAAAGGTCCGCCGGCCGCTGGCGAGATCACCGGCATCTGGTCGCAACACAAGGGCCGGATTCTGGAAGGACAGCGCAGCCCCAAGTGGGCCGACGTGGATGCGCTGCCGATGACCGCCTGGGATCTGATGCCGCCCAGCCGGTACCGGGCGCATCACTGGCACTGTTTCGGCCGGCTGGAGCAACGCACGCCCTATGCGGCGTTATTCACCAACTATGGCTGCCCCTATCACTGCACCTATTGCAGCGTCAACGTGGTCGCCGGCGGACCGAACATCCGTTTCCGCAGCCTGGATCGCGTCATGGATGAACTGCAGTACCTGCATCGCACCTGGGGTGTGACCAGCATCCGGATTCTGGACAACATTTTCACCTTGCGGCCGGACCGGCTGGCCGAATTCTGCGAGCGGGTGATCGCGGCCGGGTTGCCCCTGAACATGTGGGCGTATGCCCGCGTGGAGACGATCAAGGACCCGGCCCTGCTGCCGTTGCTGAAGCGCGCGGGCGTCCATTGGCTGGCCTATGGCATTGAGGCGGCGGCCGAGCATGTGCGCCAAGGCGTCCACAAAGCCTCCGGGCAGGACGAGATCGAACGCGTCATTGGCTGGACGCAGGCGGCGGGCATCCATATCGTGGGAAATTTCATCTTTGGCCTGCCGGATGACGACCAGCACACGATGCAGCAGACGCTCGACATGGCCTGCCGCTACAACGTGGAATGGGCGAATTTTTATTGTGCGATGGCCTATCCCGGCACCAAGCTCTATGACCAGATGAAGGAGCGCGGCGTGGCCTTACCCAAGGAGTGGTCGGCCTACGGGCAGTATGCGGCGGATGCGCATCCGTTGGCGACCAAGCATGTGAGCTCCCGGGAGGTGCTGCGCTTCCGCGATGAGGCCTTCGAGTGCTATTACCGGCGGCCGGAATATCAGGCGCTGTTGGAGAAAAAATTCGGCGGCGAGGCTGTGGCCTTGATTCGCGGCATTCTTTCGCAGAAACTCCGCCGGAACCCTTGAGGCAGGATGGCAGCATGGCTGTGAACATCGCAGACTTGGAACAGAAGGCCCGCGACATCTGGCGCGCTACCGTGGCCATCCATCAGCGCGCACCCGAAACGCGCGTGGCTTCTTCGCTCTCGGCTGTGGACGTGTTGGTGTGTCTTTATTACGGCGGCTTGCTGCGCTTCGATCCGCGCCAGCCACAATGGACCGGGCGCGATCGCGTCATCATGAGCAAAGGTCATGGTGCGATTGCGATGTACCCCATCTTGGCGGACTTGGGTTATTTCCCGGTCGCGGAATTGGAACGCGTGGCCCGCAACGGATCCATTCTCGGCGGCATCCCGGACCCAATCATCCCGGGCTTTGAAACCGTCAATGGCTCACTGGGTCATGGGCCGGGGGTGGCCTGCGGCCTAGCCCTGGCGCTCAAGCGCCAGCGGCGCCCGGAGCGTGTGGTGGTGCTGGTGGGTGATGGCGAAATGCATGAGGGCGCAGTCTGGGAGGCGCTCATGTTTGCGGGTCACCAGCAACTGGACAATCTGCTGTTGATCGTGGACAACAATGCCCGCTGCATGTTGAACGATACCAACAAGGTCAATTCCCTGGAGCCCTTGGCCGACAAGTTTGCCGCCTTCGGCTGGGTGGCGCGTGCGTGTGACGGGCATGATATGCGGAGTGTGTATAACAATCTGGAGGTTTTGTTGCGTACGCCACAGGGGCGGCCGGCAGCCTTGATCGCCCGCACGATCAAGGGCCACGGCGTACCCTCGCTGGAAGCCAGTCCGATCTGCCACGTATTGACCATCGCGCCTGATGAGTGTGCCCGTTTAGCGGGAGGTCAGGCATGAGCCCGCCGGTCCTGTGCCGGATGCGCGATGCCTTCCTCAACGGCGTGATGGCCCGTATGGAGGCGGATGAGAAAATCTTCTTTCTGTCGGCCGATTTTGGTTCGCCGCGGCTGGATGTGCTGGCCGCCCGTTACCCCGGACGCTGGGTGAACGTCGGTATCGCCGAGCAGAATCTGGTCAATGTGGCGGCGGGCATGGCCTTGGAGGGTTATGCGACGATTGCCTATGCCATCGCCCCGTTCTTGAGCATGCGTTGTTATGAGCAAACCCGCGTCAATCTGTGCATGCTCTCACAGGTGCGGTCGTTGGATGTAACCTTGGCGGGCGTGGGCGCGGGTTTCAGCTACGATGTCTCCGGCCCCAGCCATCAGGCTTTGGAAGATCTTTCGATCATGCGCACGCTTCCGAATCTGGAGGTCTATTCCCCGGCGGATGCGGTGACCGCCCAAGGGATCGCCACCCAGCGTATCGGCCGGGGTGGCGTGCGTTATGTGCGCATGGATGGCAAGGCGTTACCCGATCTCTATGCTGCTCCACCGGAACTGGCCCGCGGTTTTCAAGAACTCCAAACGGGCCGGGAGGTGTTGCTGGTGGCAACGGGATATATGACTCATCGCGCCTTGGAGACAGCCGCTTTGCTTCAGCAACAGGGCATCGCAGCGGCAGTGATGGATGTGTTCGCCTTGCAGCCGCTGGATCAAACCGCCTTCCAGCAAGCGTTGGTCTCCGCATCCTTGGTGGTGTCGTTGGAAGAAGGGTTTATCGGCAAAGGCGGTCTGGATGCGCTAGTGCGCCAAGCCTTGGTTGGGGTACCCCAGCGCATCCCGCATCTGGGGCTTGGGCTGACCCCAGAATACAGTTTTGAGGTGGGCGAGCGGGAACTGCGTCTGGACAGGGCCGGCCTGTCCGCAAGCAAACTAACCGCCCGCATTGCCACCGCCTTGGCGTGATGGCGCGGGTACGCCGGCCTTGACAGCCAGTGGGGCGGGGCCTAGAGTCGCGCCCCTTGTTGGCGCACAAAAGGACAAATCATGGCAGAGCCTGCTTTTCACAGTCAGCGCTTTGATCTGGCGGTGGATACCATCAGCAAAGCTGATTTGGAGGAAGTGATTGCCTGGCTGCGGGCCTATCCCCGCCTGACGATGGCCGATGTCACCCGCGAATTTGAGGCGGCATGGGCGCGGTGGCTGGGTGTCAAATATGCCGTGATGTGCAACTCCGGATCCTCGGCCAACCTGATGATGTATGCGGCCGCTGAGAGCGCGGGGCTGGCCAGAACCAAAAAGATTGTGGTGCCAGCCACTGGCTGGGCCACTACTGTAATGCCGGCCCTGCAACTGGGCTGGCAGCCGATGATGTGCGAGTCCGACCAGCGTTCCTTCGGTTTGGATTTGGATTGTTTGGAGAAGCTGCTGCAGCGCGAGCGGCCTGAAACCCTGATTCTGGTGCATGTGCTGGGGGTGCCCAATGACATGACCCGGTTGCGGTCCCTGCAACAGAAATACGATTTTGAAATCATGGAAGATTGCTGCGCCAGCCATGGCGCACGACATCGCGGCCAGATGGTGGGAACGTTTGGCCTGATGTCCTCGTTCTCCTTCTACTATGGGCATCATATGTCCACCGTTGAGGGCGGGGTGGTTTGCACCAATGATGAAAAGTTGTATTTCCACCTGCTGATGGCGCGCAGCCACGGCTGGCTGAAAGACCTGCCGGCGGCCGAGGCGCAACGTGTCATGGAGAAATATGGCGTGGACCCCTTCCGTGCACCGTTTACCTTTGTCGTCCCCGGTTTCAACCTGCGGCCGACGGATATCAACGCCAAGATCGGCCTGATCCAATTGCCCAAGCTGGATGACACCATCCGGAGGCGCATAGCCAACCATCTGGTCTATCAACGCCGGTTGGCCGGAAAACTGGACTTCGCCCAAGCCTTGGAAGGTGATGTCATTTCCAGCATCTCCTTCTGTGCCGTTGCGGGCTCCACCGAGCAGCGCCGCCGGATCGTGACGGAATTGGACAGGCAGAAGATTGATACACGTATCTTCACGGCGGGCAACCTGGGTCGTCATCCTTTCTGGGCCGATCGTTATGGGGCTTTTGAGGCCCCCATGGCCGACCGGCTCTACCGTTGCGGCTTCTTCCTCCCAAACAATCAATCGCTGGAGCCAGCGGACGTGGAGCGCGTCTGCGATGTGGTCTGTGCGGCCCTGTGATGGCACGCGCTACTGCCATGAAGGTGCTGTATTGCATTCCCGGTCTGACGATCAACGCAGATGCGCCATGGGTTACCCGGCAACGCGCCGGCGGTATGCTGGCCGCTGGCTTGGAGGTGGTCCTGTTGGTACGCCGGGAGAGCGACCGCGCCTACTTCCGTGATCTGGATTGCGAGATTCTAGTCGAACAACCAGGCGCGACAGACGCATCTCGCGCTGTAACCCGCGGCAGCCTCCGGAGTTTTATTTGGGAGCCAGCGGTAACCCAGTGGCGCGCCTTCGCTTTGGCCCGCAGAATTGGCGCCGATATTTTGTACTTTTCCCATCCTGAGCCGTGGACTTTGCTGCCTGCGGTCTGGTTCCGGCATCGGCGCAGACGCGGACCGGTGGTTTCTGTTTTCTCGACCAGTGTCTACCGGCATCTGGGTCATGCACGCATCTATCCGGCGGCCACCCGTATTCGTGGTTGGTTAAACCAACTGGCTACATGGCGCCTGTGCCCGCGGATCAACGTATTGTTCGACAACCAACATGTGCCGGCGTTTTTTTGGCGGAAGGATGGCGATCTTTGTAACGTCATGCATGATGGTTATCGCACCGATCTGGCGGATGCACCGCGCCAGGCCAGCCGGCAGCGTTTGGGTATGCCACCAGAACGTCGTGTGTTGTTATCGTTTGGTGTGGCCAGCAAGGCCAAGGGGCAAGACCTCCTGCTGGCAGCTCTGCGCGGGTTGGAACCAACCTTCGACCTGTATATGGTCGGCCCCGTTGGGGGCGTCTATGGGGATCCACAACAAGCGGCAGCCGATTTGTTGGCGGGCGCGTGGCGGGGGCGTCTGCATTTCGTTGCGCGGCATGTTACCGATGAAGAGATGAATGACTTTTTTTGCGCGGCCGATGGCGTGGTGTTGCCCTATCGGTGGGGTTTCGTCTCTACCAGCGGCAATTTCCGCATGGCGGTGGAATATGGCCGTGCTGTAGTGGCGGCCGATCAATTTTTCATCGGGGAGATGGTGCGGCGGCATCAGTTGGGGCTGCTCTTCCCGCCGGGTGAGGTAACGGCACTTCGGGCACGTCTGGCGGAGTTCGGGCAACAGCCGCAGGCTTGGTTCGAGCAGAGAGCCCAACGATGTCGTGCTTTGGCAGCACAGGAAGCGTGGGCTGTAGTAGGACAACGCTATCGGACACTGTTTGAGAGCCTCTTGGGCTCACGCCAAGCCCAGTGAGGTCACCGGGTTATTTGAGTTGCCTGTACGGGGCTGTTTTGTGACAGTGCGCCGACCACTGCGCGGAAGATGACATGAAAAACCGTGGCTGGATCATGGCCTTGATAGTTGTGACCACCCTGCAATTGGCCATCTGGTGGCCCTTGCTCGGTGGGCGCTCGGTGCTGTTCACCACCGATGACAACATCGGACAATTGAGTTTCTGCGCGCGCTGCCTACCCGGGGCCCTGTTGGGATGGTGGGACGACAGCAGCCTGCTGGGTAATGGCATTGGCCGGGTGCCCGTGAACTGGACCAGTCTGCTGTTGCTGATCTTACCTGTGCCCAGCTTTGTTAATCTGATCCATGCCGTGAATTTGTTGCTGGCCTCGGCCTTGTTCTATATCTGGATGTGCAACCGGGGTTGCGCGCCGGCGTCGGCCACCTTGGGTGCCCTCGTTGCCTTCTGGCTCTCCAGCAACCTCGCCATTACCTACGGCGGCCATGTGCCCAAGTATGCTGTGCTGCTTTTTGCCGTCTTGGCGCTGCTGGGTATTGAGCGGATGGGGACAACCCGCCGTTGGGTGTGGGTTCTGGTGGCGGGCGGCGCCATGGGCCTTGCACTGGTGGAACAACAGGACGTGGGCATTTTCTTTGGCCTTTTTGTCGGGGCTTATGCAGTATTTGCCCTCTGGCGTCTGCCAGATTTCTCATGGGCCAAACGCTTGACCGTCTATCTATTGCCCATGGGTGTGATGGCGGTGTGGCTGGCCAGCGCTTCGTTGTTGCAGGGTTATACCCACAATATTCAAGGGGTGGCCAGTGTGGAGGTGGAGGACCGTGCTGCCAAGTGGGATTTTGTGACGCAGTGGAGCTATCCTCCTGATGAAAGCGTGGCCCTGGTGGCGCCGGGTTACATGGGCTGGCGTAGTGGTGAGGCGGACGGAGCCTACTGGGGTCGCCTGGGGCAATCGGCGGGCTGGGGACAAGCCGGCCAAGGATTCATGAACTTTAAGCTGGATGATTGGTATCTGGGCATGGTGCCGGTTCTCATGACCCTTTTGATGTGTGGAGCGCTCCTTTGGCAGCGGACACAACCAGGCCCAGAGATGTGGGGGAGCACCGGACTGCACAAGGACCTTGTTTTTTGGAGTGTGGCCACTGTAGTGGCCTTGTTGCTGGCCATGGGGAAGTTCTCGCCGCTCTACCAGTTGTTCTATCAACTGCCCATGGTAAGCAGCATCCGTGCGCCCGTGAAATTTATGCAGGTTTTCCAGATTACCTTGGCGGTCTTGGCGGTCTATGGGGTGGACTTTATTTTGCGCTATACCAGCGGTCGAAACCCTGCGCACTCTAACCAGCGAGGTTGTCCTTGAAGGAACAGCCCCACGTTCAGCCGCATCGTTTCCGGGTGGCCATGGTCTACCCTCAAGGTGCCATACAGACCCAGATGGCGCTGCCACCGTTGGGCTTGGGTTTTCTCATCAAATACTATGAACTACACGGCCTGCATAAGGAGCAGGTGGAGTTTCGTATCTTCGATGAAAATGCCCGGAAACATCTGGTCGAGGATGTGGTGGCCTGGCATCCCGATCTGGTGGGCATTAGCGCGATGAGTTTCACCCGGTCGCGTGCCTTTGACTTTGCGACGCATATCAGGCACAGACTGCCCAAGGCCCTGCTGATTGGCGGTGGTGTTCACTTCCAAGTGGACCCGGCCGATGGGCTGACCTGTCAGGCTTTTGATGCGGTTTGCACTGGCGAGGGCGAGGAGCCCTTGCGCCGCATCATTGATGAAGTACTGCTGGGTCCGGCTGGACGCCAGGCGCTGGAGCATATCCCCAATCTGGCCTGGCGCGATGTCCACGGTCATAACCGGAAGACCGAACACTGGATGATGAAGGACCTGACCGGCCTGCCCATGCCCGACATGGAGCGTTTCGATTTGGCCTTTTATCTGGCCCGCCGGCAATTTGTCCCCGCGGTGTTTGCCAAATCCACCATTGTCCTGACCGGGCGTGGCTGTCCTTTCAAATGCACTTTCTGTTTCAATTCGTTCCGGGATGGGAAAGTGCGGCAACACGATATTCAGCAGGTAGTGGATCATCTGGCGCACTTACGAGCCAAGTACGGTGTGCGCCACATCTCCATCACCGATGATTTGTTCCTCGTCAACCGGGGGCGTGTACGGACTTTCTGTGAGCGGATTATCAGGGAAATGCCCGATCTCCGCTGGGGTTGTCAGGCGCGTCCGAGCCTGATTCGCGGGGACGATCTGGACTTGTTCAAGCTTATGGCGCGGGCGGGCTGCATCCAGGTCAACTTCGGTTTTGAAAGCGGTTGTGAGACCGTGTTGAAGGCCATCAAGGGGCCGGATGCCAGTCTGGCCAAGAATCAACGCGCCCTTGATCTGGCATGGGAGGCGGGCTTGCCGGTCTTCGGCTACTTCATGTGTGGCATCCCCGGGGAGACGGAAGAAGAGATGTACATGACCGGTGAGTTCATCCGCAAGAACTTCAAGAAATTCCGCCACTTTGAACTCTTCATCTACACGCCCTATCCTGGCTCGGCCCTGGCCGAGCAAACACGGGCGGATGGCCTGCTGGAGGGTGTCACGATAGATGATCTGGCGGTGAATAATCTCGTGGAAGGCGAAGTGCGGGTCTTCAACCGCTTGGTGCCGGCGGAAAAAGTCCGGCAGTTCCGCCAGGAGATGAAGCGCATGGCCATGGCCAAATTCCCGTTGCGCGACAAACTGCGCTGGCTATGGATCGAAGGCCGGGATAATCCGCGTCGCACCTTTAAGCGCGTGGTGGCGTTGTACAAGAAAACTTCCTGAAGCATCTGCTGTTCGGGTCGGTCAAGGCGGGGATCAGTATGAGAGAAAAACAACCAGTTGCCTCGGCGAGCATCTCATTGACTCGCAAGGTTTGCTACAGCCTGTTTATCTGCCTTCTGTTTCTAGGCGGCCTCGAATTCTGTTTGCGCCTGGTGAAGTTCAGTTATACCCCCCGCCAGCACGTCTTCTATAAGCCGCAAGTTGGCATGATCAACGGAACGCGTGATTACATCATCCCCACGGTCTTTGATCCTCCGGGCTACCTTTGGCTGATGCCGCAGAGCATCGTGGGGCGTGATGTCCATGGCCACAAGATTTATGAATGGCCTGTGGAAAAGAAACCAGGCACCAAACGCATCTGCTTCCTGGGTGGTTCGACCTCCCAGCCGGATTTCATGACCGACTACCCGCGGCGCACCATTACCCTGCTGAACAACGCTCTCGGTGCGGGCAGATATGAGGGCCTGAATCTAGGCATGTCGTCCTATGATTCGCATCAAAGTTTGCTGGCCCTGCAAAAATACGGTTGGCCCCGCAACCCCGACTGTGTGGTCAATTTTGATGGCTGGAATGAATTCGGCACCTGGCCTGACGGCTATTCCAGCAAAGAAAAAAGTCGCTGGATGAGTCACCCCCAATGGGTCGAGCCCAGCGGGCCGGCGCGCGGCCGGATGGTCGAATTGCGTCTTACCCAACTGGTGGCCAGACTGCTCGCCGGGGCGGACCGGTCTTGGCCCCGCTTGAATACCGATTTTGATGACTTTCGTGGCAACTTGGAAGAGATGGCGCGCCAAAGCGCCACCCGTTCGCTGCCCTTTGTCGTGGTACTACGGCCCATCGCGCGCGGCCCCTTGCCGGCCACCTTTTTCCATGACCTGCGCCTGCAGTATTTTAAAATGCATCACCAGATTACCGAGCCCAAGGCTCTCTACCACTTTCTGCATGCCCAGTGTACCAATATTCAGGCTTCCGTAGCGCGTCATCACGGACATGCACGACCGGCGGATGCTTGCGCGACCTTGGAAGCACTGCAAGACACGCTCGCGCAGCAGCCGCACGAAGGGGTTTCCGCCTTTGTGCAGGACGCCATGCATTGCACGCCGCTGGGCTATCAAGCCATCGCGGAAGCGGCGGCATTGGCGATTGCACCCGAGGAGGCCGCGCGTCTCAAGGCGTACATGGCCAGCGGCGCCTACTGGTTGCACCTCGCACGGGAATTTCAGCAGATGGACCATCCTTTCCTCTGTGATTACGCTGCCGGCCAGGCGTTACAACGGGAGCCGGCGTTGCGTGCCGAGACCCAGACCCTCCAGACTTGGGCGCAGGGGCAGTATGCTTTCTGGCGGCTCTACGAGGCCAACATCCGGCATAAGGGGCCCCTCGTGCCGCTGGGTGAGCGGCTGAACAATCTGGGCCAATGCCTCGAGATGCGGCCCTCTGACGCGGGTGTGTTGGGGGCCATCTTTCAGGCGGCTTCATGGAACGGCCGCAGCGAGCTGGCCATCCCGTTCTTGCTGAAATTCAAGCCCGCCCACGCGCAGGATCAATACATGTGTCTGCGGATGTTGTTCCAAGCCTACGCCGCCATGCGTAACTGGGCGGAAACCGAGAAGATGGCACGCGCTCTACTGGCGCTGAATCCGGCCGATCCGGACGCGCAGGCTTTTCTAAAGGCCCTGCAAAACACCGCCCCGTCTGCGCCGCCACGGTGAGCATCAGGCCGGTTCCGAACCGGCCAAGCGCAACAAGGGTGCCACGGTCTTCTGGGTCACAGTGGCCATATCGAAATGGGTGTGCGCCAATTCCAGCGCGCGCGCACCCAGCCGTTGCCGTAACCCCGTATCGCGTGTCAGGCGCAACAACTGTGTAAGCAAGGCCTCGGCATCATCGGGGTCAAACAGCAGGCCCGCGTCATTCTCGTGGATGATCTCGGCCACGCCGCCGAGTCGCGCCGTCAGGATCGGCAGGCCACACGCCATGTTGTGAACCAGTGCACCAGTCATGTGAAAGTCATCGGCCTGCATGCCGACGCGCATAACCATCCCGATATCGCCGGCGTTCAGCGCCATATTGACATCCTGCATCCGCGGCAGCCAGCCGGTGAATTGTACAGCGTTGGCCACTCCCAGTTCCTGCGCCAACTTTTCCAGTCGCAGGCGCTCGGGTCCGTCACCCACCAGGAGGAACCGCAATTCCGGGGCCTGCTGCCGGGCGCGAGCCAGCACACGCAGAATACGGTCGTTGCCCTTGTTGGGGTGCAAAATACCGTGATGCACCACCACGACCTCGTTGGGGCTATAACCGAATTGCCGCCGGGCCGTCTCACGAGTCTCGGGGTGATAGATGGCGAAATCACAGGGATCGTAAACTGGATATATGCGCTCCGCAGGAACGCCGTTGGCGACCAGATAGGTTTTGGTGGCGCCGGCGCGCGTGAACAGGACCGGTAGTCGCCGCCAGGCGGCAAAATCCAGCGCCCGAATCAAACGGACCAGTGGCCGTAACGCGGACTTATGCCCCCAGTAGATTTCCGGGAAGAAGTCCGCCACCGTGAAGGCCACGCGCCGCCCAAAAAACAGCCGCGCCAGCGGGGCTGTCAGGGGCACGGTCTCATCAATATAGACTGCACGGATACCCAGCCAACGACTGTGCCAGGCCACCCACGGCAACAACGCCACCCAAAGCATGGTCTTCCACACTTTGTCCCGGCTCGCGGTACGCCGCACGCGGAAGGGCAGGTGATGCACCTTGGCTAGGTTGGCTATGATGGGAGGCAAGGGCCGCTCGGAGCGCAGGCCATAGTAATGCACCTCGGCGTGGGCCGAGAGCGCCTCGACTATGTGCGGGATGGCGTGAAACAACTCCGTGTGCTCGGCCGGCCCGTATCGGAACCAGAACGCGATTTTGGGTCTGGATTCCGTCATGGTGTATCTAGCGGTAAATGATTTCGCTGCCGCCGGCGCTGAAGTGGAAAGGCACATTTTGCAGCGTGGTCAACGCCTTGCAGAGTGTGGCCTGCCGCTCCACGGGGGCAAACAGCAACAGGAAGCCACGTCCACCCGCGCCCAAGAGTTTGCCGCCCAGCGCCCCATGCTTGCGCGCGGCCTCATAGGCGTCATCCACCATATTGTTGCTGATACCCTTGGCCAGTTGCCTCTTCAAGACCCAGGTCTGGTGTAGGAGCTGTCCGAAGCGGTGGATATCGTCACCCTCAACCAAAATGCGCTCGGCCTCATCCACCATCTGCCGCATCTGGCACAGGTGCGGCTGGTTCTCCGTCGTGCGCTGGCGCTGGTGGGTCAGAATTTCCTCGGCTGACTGCTCGATCCCCGTATAAAACAACAACAGGCAACGCTCCAGTTCCAACAACCGCGCCGCCGGGAGGGCCAGCCGGCGCACCGCGGTCCGCGGACCGGCGGAAAAATCCAACCGCAGGAAACCGCCATAGGCCGCGGCGTATTGATCCTGATGGCCGCCGGCATCGCCGACACGCACCCGCTCAACTTGGATGGCTTCCCGCGCCAGATCCTCCGCGGTGACGCGCTCGCCGCGCCAGGTGTGTAACGCGTTCAGCAGACCGACCGTGAACGACGATGATGTCCCGAGCCCGGTACGGCCCGGCAGATCAGCCACATGGGAAATCTCCACCCCTTCCTGCACGCCAAGGTGCAGCAGGCACTCGCGCACTAACGGATGCTGGAATTCCTCCGGCTTGAGCACCGACTCCGTGCGCGCATAGCTGGCGCGAAAACGATGTTTGAAAAACGGGCTCAAGCGGTGCAACGAGACGTAGCAATATTGATCTATCGTGGTCAGCAGCGCCGCGCCGCCCTGCTGGGTATAGTACTCGGGAAAATCCGTGCCGCCGCCAAAAAAACTGATGCGGAAAGGAGTGCGCGCGATGATCATGCGGTACCTCGTGAACTCTGCCGGCTGGCCGCCTGCGCAGCCAGCCAGTCCTGCACAAAAGCCTGTACGGTTGCGCACGTGGACGGCAGGTGTGCCCAGCGTCGCAACTTGGCGGTGTTCAATTCATAACGTTCCGCCGGCAGCGACTCCCAGGCTGCTTCCAGACGGCGGCCCGGTATCATGGTGGCCACATCACGCAGGCTGATCAGACCCTCACCCGCGATGTTGAATGTTTCGTTCCGTACATCATCGCCTTCCGCCATATCAAGCACGATACGGGCAAGGTCGGCGGTGTTCAGATATTGGTAGCAGGAATCCGGATGCACGCGCAGCGGCTGGCCGGTCAGCAGGTCAAAGATGGAATTTTTCCACAGCCCCCGCCCGACAAAGCCGCCCATGCGAAACACCAGCCAATCCCTGGCGTGCTGCCGCACCACCTGTTCCGCCAGATATTTGTGACAGCCATAGGGTGATTGCCGCTCGCAACTGATGAGCTTGTCTTCCGCATTGGTCTCCGGCAATTGCACGTCCGGATAATACACGTCCATGCTGGAAAGAAAGACGTAGCGGGCCGCCTTGAAGTCGTGCAGCGAGTGCAGGACCGAACGGACGGACAGATCAAACTCCAGTTTCGGGTTCTGTGCCGCCAGGTATTTTTTGGAGTTGCCGTTGGCATTGATCAAGAGGTGACAGGCGGTGCCGCAGGCCCCGGCGTATTCCTCCTTGTCCACGCACAAAGTTTGGTAGCCGCGCCGCCGGGCTTCCTGCACAAAGGCGGAGCCGACAAAACCTTTGCCGCCCAGAATCAGACATGTTTTGGAAGCCGCCACTGTCATCTATGCCTTTACTGCCGCCCTCACAGCCGGACCGTGCCCTCGCGCCGAGCCCGGACAAACCACGCCAGCGTCCGTCGCAAGCCCTCGCCCAACGTGGTGGCGCACCGCAGCCCCAGTTTGTTGAGCCGCGTCACGTCATAGATCTTGTCCATCTGGCCATCAGGCTGGTTCGTGTCCCACACGATACGACCCTGATAGCCGGTCACCGCCTTGATCGCCTCGGCCAGTTCCTTGATCGAGATGCGCGTGCCGCTGGAGATATTGACCGGTTCGCTGCTGTCGTAGTGGGCCAGGAACCACGGGATGGTCGCGGCCACATCGCCCGCATACACGAAATCACGCGTCGGGCGGCCGGTGCCGAAGGCGACGATCTCCGGCTGGCCACGTTCCTGCGCCTCCAGGTATTTCCGCAAGAGCGCGGGGATGACGTGCGCCTGCGTCAGGTTGAAGTTGTCCCACTCGCCATAGACGTTGCCGGGAACCAGCACCACCGAGTTGAAGCCGTGCTGCTTCCGGTAGGCCCACGATTGCACCAGCAGCATTTTCTTGGCGGCGGAATAACCCGCACTGTCAATCTGCGGGAACCCGTTCCACATCTGCTCCTCATGAATCGGCGAGGTGGCTGTGGCGGGATAGGAGCAGCCGCCCATCAGCGTCAGGAATTTCTTCACGCCGGCCTTGAACGCCTCGTCGAACACCACCGTGTTTATGGCCATGTTCTGGTAGAGGTAGTCCGCGGGCCGCTGCCGGTTATCGAGGATGCCGCCGGACTTGGCCGCCAGATGCACGACGCCATCGGGCTGGAGTTCCTGGAACATCCGGGCCGGCGCCCCCGGCGCCAGCAACTCATAGTCCCCCCGGCCGACCGTGATGATGGTGGCCTGCGGGAACTGCTGCTGCAACAAAGGGACCATATGGTGCCCCAAAAAACCGTGGGCGCCGGTGACCAGAATTTTTTTGAAGGCAATGCTCATCAGAGATTCGGTTTGCAATGCGGTGAACGATTTTCATAATAGCGGCAATTTAACCGATGTCGAGTGCCGACTATGGAACCAACCGAGGCCAGAGGCAGGGGCGCGCGGCGGCATTTTCAGCCCCAGTTGCCCCCACCGCAGCCGGCGGCCATCACGCCGGCGCTACAGCAGGCTTGTGACGTCTTACAGGGCGTTCCGCCGGATGTGGTGGTCATCAACGATCCCCAGCGCGCCACCGCGTCGGCCCGCGTGCTGGCCGCGGCGCGCGACCAGTTCGTGCCTCGCGGCAGCCGCCTTCTTGTGGCCACCGGCAGCCATCGTTTCCCCCCGGCGGCGCAGGCCGCGTTCGAGCGTCCCTTGCGCGACCTTGGTTTCCACGCCATCGCCTGGCACGACGCCCGCGCCACCGACCTCGTGGCTCTCGGTGGCTGGCGCACGCATCCGTGGCTGGCGGCGGCGCGCGCCGTCCTTGCCATCGGCAGCGTCGAGCCGCATTACTTCGCCGGCTTCACCGGCGCGCACAAAACCCTGACCATCGGCTGCGCCGCCCATGCCGATATCGAACGTAACCATGCCGGTGCCATGTCGCCCGCCTGCCGCCCCTGTCAGCCCGCAACCTCACCGGTTCACCAAGGCGTACTGGCGATGTTGCACACGCTGGAGCACGGCCGCCGTCTCGCCGCACTCAATCTCTTTCAGGTGGGCGATGACATCTTCGCAGCGGCCGGCGGCACGCCGCAGGCCGCGCTCGACGCGCTGGTTCCGCCCGTGCGGGCCACGTACCTGCGCCCATTGGCGCAGCCTGCCGATGTCGTTATCGCGCGCGTCAGCGGTCCACTCGCGTGCAGCTTCTATCAGGCCGAGAAGGGCATCAAAAACAACGAGGCCGCCGTACGCGCCGGCGGCGCGCTGATTCTGGCCGCTGATTGTCCACAGGGCCTCGGGCAGGACGCCTTCTTCCACCTGCTTAAGGAAGCGCCCGACCACCGCTCGGCGCTCGCGGTCGTCGAGTCGCGCGGCTACCGTCTTGGCGATCACAAGGCCGTCCGCCTGCGCTACCTGACGGATCCCGCCTGCCGCAACGTGCATCTCTATCTCGTCAGTCCCGGCCTGACCACCGCCGACGCCCGCATCGCCGGCGCGGCCAAGGCCGACTCCATCGAGGACGCGCTTCGCCGCGCCGGCGTGGACGAAAATTCCGCGCTGGTTTGCGACGTGGACGACGCCGGCAACACCTGCCTCGCCGTGTCCGCGCCATGATTTTCCAAGGCTTGGAAAATCACGCGGCCGTTTTTCCAAGGCTTGGGGAAAAATCCGCTGGCCTTTCCAAACCCCGGGGAAACACGGCTTTCACTTTCCAATCTCTGGAAGGGCTGCACGGCGAGCTGGGAGACGTTGCTTCCGACAACGAAGGTACGGGCCATACCGCGCGCATCCACTGGGCGAACAAGGCCACCAAGCACATCAGCGACCTGCTGCCGATGGCTTTTCAAATCACGCTCGACAACCGGCGGCCGGCTGCGTAAAGCAGACGCGCAATGCGGAGCAACAATATGGAAACGACCCCACCGCCCATCCAGCCGCTGCCGGTGATCACTTGGTACAAAATCTATTGCGGTTTCATGGCGCTGCTCTACCTGTTCGTCGTGGTGCTCGGCCTCGTCTTTCTCGTGCTGGGCCTGACCCATACCCGAACCGGGAAGTCGGACTTCGAGATGTTGCTGCTGGGAATCATCTACGGCGGCATGGGCCTTGTGCTCCTGATTCCCTATGTCGTCGCGCTCTTCCTGCGCCCGCGACCGTGGGTGTGGATCTTTGGGATGGTGCTGATCTGCATCGGCATGAACAGTTGCTGCCTGCTACCCGCCTGCGTCCCGCTGCTCATCTTCTGGATCAAGCCGGAAACCCGCGCCCACTTCGGCCGGAAGTGATTTACTTCGGCTACAGTTTTTCAAGTTCTTCCAGTTTACGCCAGAGGCGGGTGGGCGGTTCCCAGCCGCTGCCGACATCGGCGGGTTTGGGGTAGCGTTCCAGCGCGGCGCGGTAGGCGGCGAGCGCGCCGGTGGCATCACCTTTGGCCTCCAACACTTGGCCGCGACACCAATGGCCCTCGTGGCGGTTGGGTTCGGCGGCGATCCAGCGGTCGGCGACGGCGAGTGCCGCCGTGCCATCGCCGGCCGCGAGTGCGGCGGCGACGCCGTTAAGTTTGGCCTCGCGCTCGTCCGCCGGTGGTGGCGGCACAGTCAGCGGCGCAGAGGTCACCATCACGTCGCCCAGTTTCACCGTCGCGGCCACAAGCGTGCCCGGCGGCGGTGCCGCTGCCGCCTCAATCACGCAACTCATCTGAAAAAAGTTCCCCGGCGCAAACGTCAGTTGCTCGGCCTTGGGCGCGGCGACGATTTTCCAGCCGCCGGTCCACGGCGCGGTGGTGGTCGCGGTTGAATCTTGTCGCCGCAATTCCAGTGCGGCGGTCCAGTCGGTGGGTGCGGCGCAGGTCACCGGCACTGGCTTGGCCGCGGCCGGCGAGAGGCGGTGCCGGGGCGGCGGCGGCGACGGCAACAGACGGATATAGAGTACGGCGGGCAGATCGCGCGGACCGGCCAGCCATTCGAGCGCGACGCGGAATGGCGTCACCGGCCGGAGCGGTGTGCCCGGCGCGTGCGACATTTTTTGCGGCGCGGGTTTTGCCGCCGGCGTGGCCCTTGCGGGCTGGATTTCTTTCTTTGCAGGTTCCTGCTTCGCGGGACGGCGCGGACATGCCGTCAGCAGCAGGCTGCCGGCGCAGATGGCCGCGAGGGCCACCACACGCAGTGCAAGTTCACAAGCCAGGTTTGTCGCCATTGCGATGGTTCCCCTTGATGTCCACGTTCTGCCGGCAGCACCCCCGGCTGGCAGCGCCGCAGATCGGGTACGGCAAACCGTTTTCCACGCGCGCGGGGCCGGCGTTGATGCCGGTGCCGACGCTGTCCTTGCAGAAGACGCTCCTGTCCTCGGCGATGGTGCCGCGCGGGAACGGGTAGAGCACGCGGTCGGTGCCGACGAAATAGCGCGGCTCGTCGTAGAGCATCGGGCAGGCGATGTTGCCGGACCACTTGCCGCCGGGCATGGCGATCATCGTCGGGTCGGCCGTGATGCTGTTGGTGGCCGGGATCAGCGGCGAGCGGCGGCTCCAGACGGCATATTCGTTGCCGTGGTGCATCACGTTGACCGCGTGCGCCAGTTCGTGGCCGATCAAGGCGGCCTTGCTGCCGGAAAGCGAATAGCGGGTCTCGCCCGCTGGGATCGCGCTGGTGTCCAGCACGACCTCGGTCACCACGTTGGGCGAGCCGACGCACGGCCGCACCTCGCCCTCGCAGCCGGTGAGCGCGCCCGAGCGCAGGCGGATACCCTTCTGCGGACCCAGGGTCGCGTAGCCGCGGTTGAAGTTCACCACGCGGTTGGCGTCATATTCGCCGGCCGCCAGCAGGACCACGCCCAGTTGCAGGTTTTCGAAGCAACCGATGCCGCAGCCGATCTCATCGCGGACGAAAACATCGCGGCGTTTGGGGCACAGTTCGGTCCAACTGCTGCCCGCGATCACGCCGCGATATTCCTCGTAGAGCGAGAGACCGTCGCCCGGTTCGTTGGGGTCGCCGACATCTTCGGGTTCCAGATCCTTGTCGGCCGTGGCGGCCCGGTCGGTCACCTCCCAGTCGTTTTCCCAGTCGTCGGCGAGGTGGTTGCCGTCCTTGTCGAGCGGCAGCGTGATGCTGGTCGCGCCATCGGTTGTGGTGCTGCACGCGCGCCACGTACCGTCCACGTTGACCTCGGCCTTGAGCCGGCCCCACGCGCCGTAGTCGCTCGCCTGCACGGTCACGGTCGCGCGGTCGGCGGTGCCCAGCGTCTCGATGACCCACGAGCTGCCCTCGGCGCGCGGCGCATCGAAGCCCGCCTGCTGCGGCACGAAGCACAGGTCCGGCTCCGTGCCGCTGCCCGCGTTGAGGCACCAGCCCTGCTCCTTGCTCACCTCGGAGAGCGTGAAGCGGAACTTGCCGGTCAGCTTTTCCTCCGGCTCGATCCACGCGGCGATGTCCACCGTGTTGGAGTTGGGCCCGCCCATCGGCCGCCAGTAGCTCACGGCCTCGTCGATGTGCGCCTTCACGATCCGCACGCGCTGCAAATCCCACTGCGCCTCGTTATGCAGCGTGCGGTCGCGGCCGAGGCTCTTGCCCATCCGCACGCTCGCGCTGAAGCTGCCGCGCATGTACCCGTTCTCCGCGGCGCGCATCTGCCGGTCCTGCCCCTCCATGCAGCGGCCGGTGACCCACTGTTTTTTCTCCGTCGCCAGTACGGAGTTGGGCCAGCGTCCGGGATTCAGCGCCAGTTGCAACTGGCCGATCCCGTATTGCAGCATCGCCAGCTTCTTGAAGTTGGTGGTGTGGGACTGCACGCCGCCGCGGTCGGTGATGGTGGTCAGCTCGCTCGTGTCGAAGGCCGGCGGCGGGGTGGCGCCGCAGGTGAACGCATAGGCGCCGTTGGGCAGCACGTCGGCGAGCGGATCGTCGTCGCTCAAGCGCACGTACATCCAGCCGAGCGAAATCACCGGCCCCTGCGCCGCACCCGCGCCGCTGAGGCGATATTCGGTGATGGAGAAACCCGTATCGTGCTTGAAGTAGCCCTGCTCCCGGCCGCTCCAGTCGGAGCCGCCGTCGCGCAGCTCGACAAACTGGCCGACGACCTTGCCGCGCGCGTTGCGGCAGTCCACGCGGCGGCCCTCCTCGAGGCGGATGTTCACCGACCAGCGTGTGTCGCCGACACCGGTCAGGCACGGCAGCGGCTCCGCCCAACAACGGTAGGCAAGTTTGCCTTCCCAGCCGTAGCGCGCCTCCCCCGCGAGCGCCGGCAGCGCCACGAGCACTGTAGCCAGCCACCACCGATGACTCCTTGGTTTCACGATGAACATGATAGGCAGCGCCCCGCCGCCGCACAAGCGCGGACTGTTTTCCAGGGCTTGGAAAAATTTCCGCCGGATTTTCCAAGCCTTGGAAAAAACACCCCCCTCCGTTTCCAATCCTTGGAAACCGGCGCGCGGTTCTGTTATAGCTGCGGCACGGGTTGTCACCGGAAGGAGATCACGATGAAACGTTGGCTGCTATTGGTCCTGCTGGGCTGCGCGGCGCGCGGCGAGGTGCTCACCATCCGCAACGCGGCGCTCGAGGTGCGCTTCGATGCCGCCGCCCAGCGCCTGACGCTCCTCGCGCAGGGCCGCGTGGTGCTCGATGACCTCCAGCTTACCGGCGCAACCGGCCCGGCGAAAATCGTGATGCTGGATGTGCATCTCTTCGGGCCGGGCCAGGCCATCGCGTGGGACGGCGGTCAGATTGCGCTCCACCAGGAGCTGCCGTTTGCGCTGCTGCAAACCACGCTGCGCAACTCCGGTGCGGAGGCCAGGAACATCACCAGCCTCAAAACGTTTTCCGCGCGTGCCGAACTCGGCGTGGCGGTGGCACAACTCAAGACCATCGGCACCGGCGGCTTGCAGGACGTGGACAAGAACACCGGCAGCTACGCGTGGCTCGCGCTGGCCGAGCCGCAGAGCCGCAGCGGCCTCGTCGCCGGCTGGCTGACGCACGACCGCGGCAGCGGCGTGGTGTTCACGCCGGTGACCAACGGCGAGGTGCGCCTTGAGGCGCAAATTGATTACGGCCGCCTGCGCCTCGCGCCGGGCGCGACGGAGAAACTGGAGACGCTCGCCCTCGGCTGGTTCGCCGACGCGCGGCTCGGCCTCGAGGCGTGGGCCGACGCCATCGCCAAGCAGTACGCGATCAAGCTGCCGCCGCCGCCCGCGGGCTTCTGCACTTGGTACACCGAGAAATTCTCCCGCGCGTGCGACGAGCAGCACCTCGCCGGGCTGGCCGCGTTCGCCGCACAGGAACTCAAGCCGTTCGGTTTCGAGTTCGTGCAGATTGATGACAACTGGCAGGCGGGCAAAAGCAAGAACGGGCCGTGCCGCGACTTCATGAAGGTCAAGGAGAACGGGCCCTATCCCAACGGCATGAAGCCCACGGCCGAAGCCATCGCCAGGCTCGGCCTGACGCCGGGCCTCTGGTTCATGCCGTTCGCCGGCACGCCGCAGGACGGGATTTTTCTCGAGCACCCGGAGTGGTTCTATCACGACAAGGACGGCAAGCCGTTCGAGGCGCGCTGGGGCGGCGGCTGCCTCGATATGAGCGTGCCCGCCGTGCGCGACTACCTGCGCGCCCTCGTCACGCGCCTCGCGCACGAGTGGGGCTACCGGCTGTTCAAGATGGACGGGCTCTGGACCGGCACCGGCACGCGGCTGATGTACGTGAACAACGGCTACAAGTGGGACGAAATGGGCGAGGCCCTGCCCGCCGACCCGGCGAAGACGCAGATCGAAAATTATCGCGACGGCCTCCAGCTCGTGCGCGCGGCCGCCGGCAAAAATGTTTTCCTGCTCGGCTGCTGCGTCTCGCAGAACATGCGCTCGTTCGGCGGCGCGTTCGGGCTGCTCGATGCCATGCGCATCGGGCCGGACACCGGCGCGGGCCACATCGGCGCGCCGCACGCCTCGCGCAACTACTTCCTCAATGGCCGCGTCTGGTGGAACGACCCCGACTGTGTCAGCGTCCGCGCCGCGACGCCGCTGGGCCAGGCGCGCATCAACGCCAGCTTCACCGCGCTCACCGGCAACCTCTTTTATAACAGCGACTGGCTGCCCGACCTGCCGGCGGAGCGGCTGGAAATCCTCAAGCGCACGCTCGCCGCGCACGGGCTGACCGCGCGGCCGGCGGATTATTTCGAGCACGATCCCGCGCGCATCTGGGTGCTGACCGATACGCGCCATGAACTGCGGCGCGACGTGGTCGCGCTCATCAACTGGGACCAGCAGAAGCCCGCAACCCTCGCGTGCTCGGTGGAGCGGCTCGGCCTGCCGCCGGCGGCGGACTATCTCGCATTCGACTTCTGGGCCAACAAGTTCGTCGCGCCGTTCCGCGGCGAGCTGCGCGCCACGTTGCCGCCGGCCTCCTGCCGCGTACTCGCCATCCGGCCCGCGAGCGACCGCCCGCAGCTCATCAGCACCTCGCGCCACGTGACGCAGGGCCTCGTGGACGTGCGCGGCGAAAAGTGGGACGCCGCCACGCACACGCTCTCCGGCGTCAGCCACGTGATCGGCAACGATCCCTATGAATTGCGCCTGTGTGTGCCGGTCGGCGCGCAGTCGTGGCGCGCGGTCGAGCCCGCCGGCGTCAGGCAGGATGGCCCGCGCGTCCGGCTGACGCTGACCAGCGCGACCACCACCTATGTGCCGTGGAAAATCCAGTTCGAGCCCGCGCCCGTCGCGCTGCCCCCGCCCGCGCCGGTGACGGAGTTGAAGGCCACGGCGGAATACGACGCCGTCACGCTCACGTGGCGGGATGGCGGCGCCGACCGCTACCGCATCGCGCGCGACGACGGCGCGAACTTCGAGACCAGCGCGGCGGCGTTCACCGATGCGACCGTCGCGCACGGCAAAAAGTATCGCTACACCATCACCGCGCTCGGCTGGGACGCTGCCGCCGCCTCCACGCCGGCGACGGTCGAGGTCGTCACGCCCGCCGAGATTAAGCGCCCACCGCTGCCGCCCGCGCCGCAGATTCACCTGACCGACCTCAAACCCGTCACGGCGAAGAACGGGCACGGCAAGCTCGGCCTCAACAAGTCCAACACTGGCAAACCGCTGACAGTGGACGGCAAGGTGTATGAACGCGGCCTCGGCGCACATGCCAACGGACTGTTCGTGTACGCTATCCCCAAGGGCGCCAAACGCTTCGTCGCCGTGGTCGGCCTCGATGACGGGAGGAAAGATGATCCGCGTTCCAGCGTGACCTTCGAGGTGCAGGGCGACGTGAAGGAGATGGGCGAGGTGCCGGTGACGCTGATGAAATCACCGGTACTCTCCTCGAAAACCATCCGCGTGTGGACTTTCGACGTAGAACTGAACAGCCGCTACAAGGAACTGCGCCTGCTCATCGGCGACGCCGGCGACGGCATCGCCAGCGACCACGCCGACATCGTCGAAGCCGGGTTCATCAAGTAACGAAAGATTTGCTTGGCGTTTCCGGCGGCTTGGCGGTTAATGGGCGCGTGTACCAGTTCCTGCGAACGCAGATGCTGCTCGGCGCGCCGGCGATGGCACGGCTCGCGGCCGCGCGCGTCGTCATCGTCGGCCTCGGCGCGGTCGGCTCCTACGCCGCCGAGGCGCTCGCCCGCGCCGGCGTCGGCCGCCTGCGGCTCGTGGACTTCGACGAAATCCGCCCGACCAACCTCAACCGCCAGCTCTACGCCCTGCACTCGACGCTCGGCCGCGCCAAGGCGGACGTTGCGCGCGAGCGCATCCTCGACATCAACCCGCGGTGCGAGGTCGAGGCGCTGAAAATTTTCGGCGACCAGCAGACGCGCCCGCACCTGCTCGCCGGCGCCGACGCGCTCGTGGACGCGATTGATTCCGTCGGCCCGAAGTTCGGCCTGCTGCGCGACGCCGTCCACGCCGGCATCCCGGTCATCGTCTCCAGCATGGGTGCGGCGGAGCGGACCGATCCTACGCAAATCCGCGTCGCCGATCTTGCCAGGACCGACCGCTGCCCGCTCGCGCGCTTCATGCGCAAGCGCCTGCGCAGCGTCGGCATCAAGGGTGGCATCACCTGCGTTTATTCCGCCGAGCTGCCGCGCAAGACGCCGCGCGCGCTGCAGGCCGCCGCGCTGGAAAATCCGGCGGAGAAAGATGTGCTGGAACGCGGCCGCCAGCGCAAACCACTCGGCAGCCTGCCGACGTTGACCGGCATCTTCGGCCTGACCGCGGCGAATGTGGTGATCATGAAACTGGCGGAGGAAGAAACATGAGTGCCCAGCCGGTGAAATTTTCTGCCCACCCGAAAAGGAGTGTTGGAGTGTTGGAGTATTGGAGTGCTGGAGAAGGCAATGTCTTCCTCGGGGCGCGCGCCAGAGGTCGCAGTTTGTCCCATTACTCCAGCACTCCATTACTCCATCACTCCGGGATTTCTCCATGAAGCCCGCCCGCGAACATCTGCGCTGCTACGTCGCGCCCGCCGCCTGGCAAGGCGCAGTGCTGACCGTGGACGCCGACGAAACGCATCACCTCGTCAACGTCCTGCGCGCCCGCGCCGGCGAGCAGGTCGAGGTTTTCGATGGTGCGGGCCGGACCGGTACCGCGCAACTCACCGCCGCCGGCAAACGCGGCGCCGAACTGCGGCTGCTCGACGAAAAATTCCAGCCGCGGTCCGCGCCGGAAATCGTGCTCGTGCAGGCGCTGCCGCGCGAGGCCACGATGGACTTCGTCGTGCAGAAAGCGGTCGAGTTGGGTGCGGCGGCGCTCTACCCGGTGCTGTCCGAGCGCTGCATCGTCCGGCTCACGCCCACGCAGTTCGCGGAAAAGAGCGCGCGCTGGCAGCGCATCGCGCTCAACGCCGCGCGCCAAAGCCACGCCGCGTGGCTGATGCACATCGCGCCGGTCCAAACCCTGGAAAACTTTCTCCAAGGTTTGGAAGGCACCGGGTCAGAGACCCGGCCTGCCGGGGATCTGGAAACGCCGGGTCAGGTGACCCGGCCTACAGAGGCTGTAGGCCGCGTGACCTCACGCGGCGGGGTGGAAAAATTTGATTTCTGGTTCGTCGGCTCGCTGCTGCCGCACGCGCAACCGCTGCGCGCCGCGCTGGCGGCGGCGCGGGAAAAAACGCCGCGCCGCGTCGCCGCGCTGATCGGGCCGGAAGGCGACCTGACGCCCGCCGAGCATCGCGCCGCCGAGGAAGCCGGCGCCGCGCCGGTCAGCTTCGGCGCCAGCGTGCTGCGTGTGGATACCGCCGCCTTTTACGCCATCAGCGCGATGAAATTGGAATTGATGGAATAAAAGAAAGACGCCGAGTCGGAAACCCGGCCTACAGAAACCAAGCGAACGTTTGTAGGCCGGGTCTCTGACCCGGCGCACAACGGACAACCGACCACTGACAACGGACGCAGATGGAAACCCTGGCGACAAAATTGATTTCGGAAATCCGCGCCGCCGGCCTCAAGGCCCCGGCGAAGATCATGTTCGGCGCCGGTGTTTCGCGGCAGCTTGCAGCGCTGGCGCGCGAAATGGCCGGCGGCCAACCGGTGTTCATCGTCACCGCGCCGTTCCTCGCTCCGCAGATCGAGCCGCTGCTCACTATGCTGCCCGGCGAACTCTTCGCGCGCGTCGAGGGCGAGCCGACGGTCGCGCTCGCCGATGCGGCGGCCGCGCAGGCGCGGCGGCTGCGGCCGGGCCTGGTCATCAGTTTTGGCGGCGGCAGCGTGATGGATACCGGCAAGGCCGTCGCCGCGCTCGCGGTAAATCCCGGCTCGGTGCGCGACTATCTCGAAGGCTTGGGCACGCGCACGCAACTTGAGGCCGCGCCGCTGCCGCATATCGCCGTACCGACGACGGCCGGCACCGGCGCCGAGGCCACACGCAACGCCGTCATCGCCGCGCCCGACGCCGGCGTGAAACGCAGCATGAGATTCGACGGCATGCTGCCCGCCGTCGCGCTGCTCGATCCTGCGCTGACGTGCTCGGTGCCGCGCGCGGCGACCGCGGCGGGCGGGCTCGATACGCTGACGCAACTGATCGAGGTCTGCATCTCCGCCAAGCGCAAGCCGGCGGTGACCGTCCTCGCGTTGCAGGCGCTGCGCCTCGTCCGCGCCGCGCTGCCGGCCTGCTGCGACGAACCGCAGAACCTGAACGCGCGTTCCGCGCTGATGCTGGCGAGCTTCATCAGCGGCGTCGGGCTGGCGAACAGCGGGCTGGCGATGGCGCACGGCATCGCCGCCGCGCTCGGCGCACTGCACGCCATGCCGCACGGCCTTGCCTGCGGCATCCTGGTGCCCGCGACGCTGCGCTACAACCGCGCCGCCTGCGAGCCGGAGCTGGCCGCGGCGCTCGCGGCGTTTCTGAATGGGGAAGGCGAATCTGTAGCGGCGCTCTATGAGTGTCGTCGGCGGCCCCAGGCCGCCGCTACAGCCGCGGATGAGGTCATCGCGACCGGCCTCGCGGAAATCGAAGAGCTCCAACGGCGGGTCGGCGTGCCCGGCGACCTGCGGCACCTGCGGCTCGACGAAGCCGCGCTCCAGCAACTCGCCGCCGGCTCGATGGGCAGCAGCATGAGCGGGAATCCGATTCCGATGACGCCGGAGTTGACGTTGGAGTTTCTCCGCACGATATGTTGAGGACAAAACGTCAGTGGTCAGTTGTGGGTTGTCGGTGGGACAACCCGTCAACTGACGACTGACAACGAACAACTGACATGAAGATAGTGATCCACGGTTTGCTTTTCGATGAGGTCGCGGCGGCGGTACGGGAGTTGGGCGCGCCCGCGTTCCGCGCCAAGCAGCTCTGGCACTGGCTCTATGTCCAGCGCGCGGCCGCGTGGGACGCGATGAAAAATCTGCCGGCGGACCTGCGCCAGAAGCTCGCCGAAAAATTTGAGCTGGAGGCGGTGCGGCAGTTGGAGATCACCGGTGTCGAGGGCGAGACGCGGAAGATTCTCGCGGGTCTGCGCGATGGCGAATGCGTGGAAGAGGTTCTGCTGCCGTCGGGCGACCGGCGGACGGTCTGCATCTCCAGCCAGGTCGGCTGCAAATTTGCCTGCGCGTTTTGCGCAAGCGGCCAGGCGGGTTTCCGGCGCAACCTCTCCGCGGGCGAGATCGTCGGCGAGGTCCTGCTCGCCGCCGCGGCATGGAACGACCGGCCGGGCAACCTCGTCTTCATGGGCGTCGGCGAGCCGCTCGATAACTACGACGAGGTGTTGCGCGCGATCCGCATCCTCAACCACGCCGAGGGGCTCGCCATCGGCGCGCGGCGCATGACGCTTTCGACCTGCGGTGTGATCCCCGGCATCCAGCGGCTCGCGAACGAGGGACTGCAAATCGAGCTTTCCGTTTCGCTGCACGCGCCCGACGACGCGACGCGCGCGCAACTGATGCCCGTGAACCGGCGCTACCCGCTCGCCGAGGTGCTCGCCGTGTGCCGGGCCTACGCCGAGAAAACCAAGCGCCTCATCACCTTCGAGTACACCCTCGTTCGCGGCGTCAACGACAGCGCCGCGCAGGCCGGTGAACTTGTGCGCCTGCTGGCGCCGCTGCCGGCGCGCGTGAACCTGATCCCGTTGAGCCCGGTCGAGGGTTATGCGGGCGAGCCATCCGCGCCGGAGACCGCGCGGCAGTTCATCCGCGCGCTCGAGCGCGCCGGGCTCAACGCCACGTTGCGCGACTCGCAGGGCAGCCGCCTCAAGGCCGCCTGCGGCCAGCTCCGCATCCGCCACCTCTGACGGAACTTTTCCCGGGATTGGAAAGTGAACCCGCTGGTTTCTCCAGGTATTGGAAAATCTCGCGAGATTTTTTCCAAGGCTTGGAAATTTTCGGACAGATTTTTCCGGGCCTTGGAAACTGCAACCGCTTTATCTGCTATTCGCAATCTTCTATCCGCTATCCCCCCGGCGCGGCGAGCGTGGCGTGCCAGAGCGAGGGCTCGGCCTTGCGCGCAGGCTCGTCGGGCAGGCGGAAGCTGACGGTGTTCTTCTCAAGCGTAACGGGCACGGAGCCGAAACCTTCCAACAACAACTGCGCAGGACCTTCGCGCGGGAGCTGTAGCTCCCGCCCACCAGCGGGCAGCTCGGCGGCGACGGCGCTGCCGGCGGTGGCGAAGATCCAGAGGTCCATTTTCCTGGCGTCGCCCTCGGCGACGAACGAGACGCCGTCGTTGCCGAAGTCGCGCGCCCCAATTTTCTGGAGGCGGCCGGCGACGAGGCCGGGCGCGGTGACGCGGAAGCCGTGGGCGGCGAGCGCGCCACGCGGCTGCGCGCCGAGGTTGGCGGTGATTTCCATCTCGCCGAACGCCGAGCGTAGCAGGCCATCGTCATCGCGCACCGGCGGCGTCGGGCGTTCGTGCGCGAAGGTGCGCAGCGGCACGCCGGTGTAGCGCGCACAAACGCTCTTTTGGAGGCGGTCGAGCCAGCGCAGCCACTCGCGCGGCTTGGGCTCGTCGAGCGCCTTGGCGGCGACGCGATCGCTCATGCCGAAGCCGAGGCCGAGCGTCCACGCGACGATCTCCGGGTTGGTGACGAACTGGCCGAGGTCATGGTAGAGCAGCGCCGCCTTGTCGTGCGCGATCAGTTGCGCGAGCGGGAAGATGTCCCACGTCTGCGGCGGGAAAGTGTACTTGAGTAACTGGATGTGGTCGGGCGCGTGCGTGGTGGGCACAAGCTGGAAGCTCAAGCCGCAGAACTGCGCCTCGTAGTTCGCCACGCGGTCCCAACCGGCCTCGGTGGAGAGCGGGACGCGCGCGGCGTCCTCCATCACCTGCGAGAGCAGTCCCTCGATGTAGGCGGCCGGCGCGGGCGAGGCCGGGTTCAGGTCGTAGTGCGAGTGCCGCGCGCCATTCTGGTCCTGGAACAAAACATCCACCGGGTAATCCGCGGTGAACTGCCGGAGGGTCTCGCGGTTCGCCTGCTGCACGGCGGGGTGCCAGTGGCAGACGGTGTAGCCATCGTTGATGTGATAGCGCTCGTAGCTGGGCTTGCCATCGAGGTGGCGCAGGAGCGGCGCCTCGCCCTCGCGCGCGAAGGTGGGGCCGCGCGGATGGTCGCACCACCACGTCGGGTTCGTGTAGGGCATTACGAGCAAGCCGCGCCGGTGGCACGCGTCGAAGAGCTCGCGGAACTGCTGCGGCGTGCCGAAGTCGGCGCGCGGCGGCAGATGGTCGGGATACTCCTTGTCGAACCCGCCCTTGAGGTAGTCGGCAAAATGCACCAGCGTCGCCGGCGGCAACTGGTTGAGGTGCGCCAGCTTCTCTGCGCAGGTGCCGGCATAATAGACCAGCACCGACTGCTTGAACTTCGCGAGCAGCTCCGCCGGCATTTTTTCCTCGAGCCGCCGCGTGATGCGGTTGTCGGCGCAGTAGGTCTGCAAGTCGCGCTCGACGGACTGGGAGAGCGTCACGCGCACGGCGGGCGCGCGCCATGTGGCGCCGGGTTTGACGAACGTGTTGAATGCGCGGTCCGCGTAGCCGCCGCGCTCATCGCCGCCGCAGCCGAGCGTACCCGGCACAAAGATGGTCTCCGGCTTCTGCGCCGCCGCCCAGGCGGCGTTCGTCAGCGGCTGCACGCCATAGACCGCCGCCGCGCCGCCGGCGGTCTCGAGGCGGACGAAATCCGCAAAGGCCGGCGGATAGGTGAGGCTGTACTTGAAATAGCGCACCGGCATCAGCGCGCCATGGAGCGAATAGCCGCCGACCTCGAACCAGTGGCCGCCGGCGCGCACGTAGCGGCCGAGCGCGGCGATGGTTTTTTCCAGCGGCTGCGCCTGCGTGGCGGGCAGGCTCTCGCCGTAGGGATTGAGGATGGCGAGATAGTCGTTGCTTGCCAGCGCCGCCAGCATCTCGGCCGGCGAGGTCAATTCCACGAGCGTCACCTTGCCATCCTGGATCGCGCGCAGCTTGCGGAACTGCTCCGCCCACGCGCGGACTTGGGTCGAGTTACCGTTGCCGATGGCGGGGCCTTGTGCCAGCGCAAGCACGGCGAGCTTCGTGCGCGGCGCGGCGGCGGTCCGCGTCAGCTTGCTCATCACCGCGCCGATGATGCGTTGCACGTGGCCCGCCGGCACGCCATCCACGAAACCGCTGACGCGCCAGAGCCGGCCGGTGCCGCCGAGCCCGCTCGCATAGAACCACGGGCCGTGCGCTGTTTCCACGAGCACGAGGTCGGCCTGCTTCGGTCCGGGTGGCCGGTTGCAGACTGCGGTCGCGCTCTGCAATCGCCGCGCGAGCTCGGCGCCGAGCCATTCGCGCCCTGCGGCGGTCACCGTCAGCGGCACCGGTGGATCATTCATCGGCCGCATGACCAGCTTGTCGCCCGTGAGCTGCGCGTAGCCTTTGCCGCCGACCGGCTGCGAGCGCCACGCCGCGGGCTGCTCCTCCGACTGGCGCTCGAAGAACGCGCGGCGCAGGGCAAGCCCGACGCCGTGGTTGCCGTTCGCCGGGAAGATACAACGCTGGAGCTGCGCCGGATCGAAACGCAACCGCGCCGGCAGGGAAAAATCCAACAGCGGTGCGGCGCCCTGCGGCTGCACCTCGGCGGTGAACTCGACGCCATCGGCGCGCGCGGTGGCAAGCACCGTGACGTTCAACGCGGCGCTGCGATAGTTCAACCGCGCCGACTTACCATCGGCAGAGGGCTCGCAGGCAAAAGCGTTGGAGGTCGAGCCGGCGATGAAATCGTTCGCGCAGACCACGCGGCCGTCCTGAAACTTCGCCGACCATAGGCCGAACTCGCCGGACGACAGGACGGGAGCCTGTTGCACGACCTGCAACGCGCCATTGTTCGAGTTGAACTGGAACTCGCCACCGCCGGCTTTCAGCGCAACATCGGCCCGCGCCGTCAGCGCCAGCACCAGCGCAACCAGCAAGAAAGATGTTTTCATGTCGCGGCAGTGAACCACGCGCCGGAATGTTTTCCAAGCCTTGGAAAATCAGTCGCGGCAGAGGAGTTCGCGGACGTGGGGGCGGAGCAGGTCGGCGGCGGCGCGCAGGCGGTCGGGCGAAGTCCGCGGCCGCTGGCGCATAGCGGGATCAGGCAGGTCCTCGCGCGGCAAAAAGGGCTGGAGGACCAGGCGGCTGGCGCCTTCAATCCACCGGCCGATTTCACAGAGGTCGGCGTCGGTGTGGACATCCTCGAGCAGCGTGGTGCGCAGTTCGTAGGGGCGGTGGCCGGCGCGGAGGATATCGAGGCTCTGCGCGACGCGGTCCGCGTCGGCGAAGCCGGTCAGGCGCGGGTAGGCGGCACGGCTGCACTTGATGTCGAGCGCGATGTAGTCCACGAGCGGCAGCGCGGCGGCGAGGACCTCCGGCCGCGAGCCGTTGGTGTCGAGCTTGATCGCGAAGCCGTGGCGCTTGAGGCGGGTGATGAGCTCGGGCAGCGCGGGCGAGAGGGTCGGCTCGCCGCCGGTGATGACGACGCCATCGGCCCAGTGTTTGCGGAAGTGGACGGCGGCGTGCTCGAGGTGTTCCCACGGGAGGCCGTCGCGGTGCGCGGCGAGGAGCGCGGCGTTATGGCAGTAGCCGCAGCGGAAGTTGCAGCCGCTCAAGAAGAAGATCGCCGCGACCCGGCCGGGGAAATCCACGAGCGTCGGCTGCTTGAGGTAGGCGACGACGGGGGACAGGGACGAGGGGTGCGGGACCAGGAGCGAGGGGCGCGCCGGGTGCGAGGGCGCGTGCGCCCAGACCATCGCGGAACGGGCGGCGGCGTCCACGATGGCGAGATCAGCCCACGCTAGAGTCTGGCGGCGCATAAAAAGAAAACCTGAAAGCAGAAACCTGAAAGCTGAAACCGGAGACCTGAAACCTGAAACCGAAAAGCAAAAAGTGGAAAGCTGAAAACGGAGAAAATGGGCGTGCTGGACAGCGAGGGTCAAAGCGGGAGTTGGCAGGCCAATGCTCCATTGCTCCAGTACTCCATCACCCCAACGGTTGCGGTTCAGCCGCGCGCCTGGTGCAACACGGCCTCGATCATCTTGGGCGGCAGGACGCCCTTGCCGGCCTCGGTGTAGTCGGTCTGGAGGCCGAGGTGCTGGTAGAGCTTGCTGGTTTTGCAGACGGGATCGGCCGCGCCGGGCGCGGGATTCGGCACATAGTCGTAGGCGCCGGTGGCCTCGTTGAAGCGCGTGACGACGAAGGCCGGGATGCGCTGCGGGTTGATGCACTCGGCCTTGCAGAAGGCGACGAGGCCCTCGACGTTGCCAAGTTCGTAATAGCACTTCTCGAACTCGGTCCATTCGGGCTCGGTCAGCAGGTCATCGAGCCGCTGGTTGAGCTGCTTGCACTTGGCGCAGTCTTTTTTGCCGAAGACGAGGATGCGGTAATGTTTGGCCATGAAAGCTCCCGGAACTTTATGCTGTCAGTTTGCCGATGGGTGATGGGGTGGTTCAGCCTTTGTTCAGCTCGTCGGCCGTCTCGACGCGGTAGCGGCCGCGGCGGCGGGCGAGCAGCTCGCCGAAGCGCTTGGATTTGTTCCAGTTTTTGATCTTGCTGAAGTAGCCGACGACGCGCGTCTCCTGCTCGACGTTGTCGGTGTGGCACCGCGTGCAGCGGGGATGCAGGCCGCGCATGTTGTGGCCGCAGTCGCAGCAGTAGGTGAACTCCGGCGAGATGGTGAGCTGGGCCGACTGCGTGCGGAAGAAGGTCTCGCGCACGAGGCGGGCGATAGACTCCGGCGACGGCTGCTCCTCGCCGACGAAGGCGTGGATGATCGCGCCGGACTCGATCAGGCTGTGGAACTGGCTCTGCTGGCTGATGCGCTCGACGAGGCCGACCTCCGCATCCGCCGAGAGGTGGACGCTGTTGGTATAATAGGCCACGTCCTCGCTGTCGCCCTTGATGACGCTGCGCGCCTCGGTCGGGAAGAAGACGAGGTCGGCCTTGGCGAGGCGGCGCGCCGCGCTCTCGGCGGGCGACTCCTCGAGGCTGAACTTGAGCCCGTGCTGCTCCGTGAACTCGCGGACGCGCAGGAACATGTGCGCGACGACCTTGAGCGCCATGTCCATCGCGGCGGCGTCCTCGTGCAACTCGCGGCCGAGCAGGAATTTCACCGCGTCGTTCACGCCGATCAGGCCGATGATATAGGTGCACTTGTCGAGCTCGACGTAGGGCTTGCCGTCGCACGCGTTCTTGCCGATCTGCCAGAGCGGGCGGCCGGGGCCGCTGATCATCTCGGCGATCTTCGCCTTCTTCTGCAGATGCGCCTGCACGGCGAGGTTGAGCAGCCGGTCAATCTCCTCCAGCAGCCCGCCGAGGTCCTTGCGCCCCTTGCGGGCGGCGACGAAGGCGCACTGCGGGATGTTGATCGTGACGTTCTGGAAGCCGCAGAAGCGCAGGCTTTCGGGATGGCGCAGCAGGTAGTTGTCCTGAATGGTGGTGCGCAGCCGGCAACAGGCGGAGAGCGTGACGGCGTCGCGGTCGAAGATGAAGTAGGTGGAGCCGTTGCGGCTGGCGACCTCGCACGCGCGCAGGAAGATCGCGTACTGGGCGGGATCGGCGAAGGTCTCCTCGCTGATGTGGAAGTCGCACTTCGGGAACTCGAACACGCGGCCGTTGCGGTCGCCATCCTCCCAGACCTCCAGCAGCGCGCGGGAGAAGTTCTGCGCGATCTCGGTGTAGTCGCCGTAGGTCACGATGTGCTCGCCGCGCTCGGCGAGCGCGCCGGCGACATCCTTGTCGTAGCCCACGCCCTTGACCGCGTCCACGACCTCGCGCAACACGAGCCGGCGCTGGCCGTCTTCCGCCACATAGAGGTCCATCAACTGCCAGCCGGCGGGCGTCTTCTCGTCGCGCCGCACTTCCTCGAGCGTGACCTTGGCGCCATCGGCCTTGCGCAGCATGTAGCGGCCGCCGGGGCCGACCGCGGGCACGTCCTTGAGGTAGCTGGGCACGCCGGAGTGGATGTTGAAATCCAGGAACAGCGTCTGGCCGCCGCGCGAGAACGCGTTCTGCGAGCCGTTGAAGATCAGCTCCTGCGCCACCTGCTTGAGGTGCTTGGCGTCCAGGCCCTCGAGATAGGGCGCGTAGAGGATGTTGAGGTAGGCCAGCCCGAGCGCGCCGGCGTAGTTCGACTGCATCGAGGCGAGGAACGTGTTCAGGTGGCCGGTCAGCACCGAGGCGCTGCGCGCCGGCTTGCTCTCCGTGTTCAGGTTGCTCAAGCCGGTCAGCCCGTACTTCTTCACGTACTCCACCGAGTGCGACGAGCAGTAGACGCGGTGCGGATAGCCCAGGTCGTGCAGGTGCACCGCGCCCGTGTTGTGCGCGTGCTTCACGTCGGTCGAGAAGATCGTGTCCATCGCCCACTGCTTCAGGATCAGCTCGGCGATGCCGAGGTTCACCGCCTCGGGATTGTTGTTGACGATGTTGCTGTTCTCGACGCTCTTGGTGAACATCAGCTTGTCAATGTAGTCGCGCGGCACGCTGTAGAGCGAGAGGTCCTGCAGCTCGGCGCGGAAATGATGCGCCGCCAGCTCGTTGTTCACCAGCTCGCGGATCAGCTTCGTGCTGACGGACTTCAGGCCGCAGGCGATCACGTGGTTCTCGACCGCCTTGGAAATCTTGACCGCCTTCTCCACCGGCAGCCGGATTTTCTCCGTGAGCTGCTTGACGATGCGCACGCGGTCCCACGGCAGCGTCTCATCGGTCGAGACGCTCTCGACCAGCAGCAGGCTCGCGTCGGTCACGTCCTTGCTCGCGCCGTGCTGCGCGTCGCGGACGCGGATGTGCTCACGCGCCTGCGAGCGCAGCTTGCGGTAGCGCTTGTAGGCGGCGACCACCGCCGCGAACCCCATCTCCGCGAGCACGACCTCCACCAAGTCCTGCACGTCCTCGAGGTGCGCGAGGCGCTGGCCCTGCTCGTCCGGCGAAACGAAGTACTCGCTCTGCGGATGATTGAGCTGCTCGAGGACGCGGTCGGTCGCCTCCTCCGGCATGTCCGCCGGCGCGACCACGCCGCCGTGCCGCGCGACGTTCTCCGCCGCCTTGCGGATCGCCTCAGTGATCTTCTCGCGCTGGAACGGCACGACGATCCCGTCGCGTTTACGGAACCCGTCCAGCCTCGTTTTCGCCGCCACCGCGCCACCCTTTTCTGCCACGCTCTCCATGATATCCCTCGCAAATTTCCGGCCCAAAATTTCCGCCGACCCAGCCATCGGCAACGGCGGCGATAAAACCAACATCGTGTGGCCCTGTCAAGCACCCGCCACAAGATATTGTGGCGAGCCTTGATTTTAGCGGGGAAACTGCATCATTTTTTTCCGGACGCGCGCCGCACTTTTCACGGCAAAGGGTTTTCCCGGATTAGGCGCGTTTATTGGTGACCATGGTTCCGCCGGCCCAGACGCTTTTCAGGCATGGAGTTTCCTGCTGCTGCTGCTTCCCTGGGCATGGGTAAACGAAAAATTCCAACCAAGGAGGAGGCGACTTTTCTCCGCCTCGACAGCGGCGGGGGGTTGGGCTATCGTCTCGCCCCTCGACCGTCACCATGCACAGGAAAATCCATGAGCTGGCGCATCCGTGGGTGCGCGAGTTGCGGGTCTATGAGCCGGGCCGGCCCATCGAGGAGGTCGCGCGCGAGCTGGGCTTCGCGGACGCGGAGGAGATCATCAAGCTGGCCTCCAACGAGAACGCGCTCGGCCCCTCCCCAAAGGCGCAGGCCGCAATGCGCCGCGCGGTCCGCCAGA
The DNA here is from genome assembly GCA_903889245.1 of uncultured Lentisphaerota bacterium. GTDB lineage: Bacteria > Verrucomicrobiota > Kiritimatiellia > CAIQIC01 > CAIQIC01 > DP16D-bin41. The sequence goes on from CAISWQ010000044.1 coordinate 112,400, forward strand.
TGCACCTCTATCCCGATGGTGGCGCATTCTATCTGCGCCGCGCGCTGGCGCGGAAGCTCGGCGTCGAGATGGACCAGATCATGGTGGGCCACGGCAGCAACGAGATCATCGCGCTGCTCGGCCAGGCGTTCCTCTCGCATACGTCCAACATCGTCATGGCCGATGGCGCGTTCGTCGTCTATCGCCTCGTCGCCGACGCGTTCCGCGCCCGCACGCTCGCGGTGCCGATGAAGAACTTTACGCACGATCTCGAGGCGATGCTCGCGGCAATCACGCCGGAGACGAAGCTGGTGTTCCTCGCCAACCCGAACAACCCGACCGGCACGATGGTCGGGGGCGCGGCGATCGAGCGCTTCATGGCGCGCGTGCCGCCGCACGTTGCGGTGATCTTCGACGAGGCCTATATCGAGCTGCTGCCGCCGGACCGCCAGCCGGACACGCTGCGCTACGTCCGCGAGGGCCGGCATGCGTTCGTGCTGCGGACGTTTTCCAAGACCTACGGGCTGGCCGGCCTGCGCATCGGCTACGCGGTCGGCCCGCGCGAGGGCTGCGAGCTGCTCAACAAGGTGCGCCAGCCTTTCAACGTGAACGCGATGGCGCTCGCCGCCGCCGAGGCCGCGCTGGGCGACGATGCGTTCGTCGCGCGCACGCGCCGCGCGGTTGCCGCCGGCCTGCGGCAGATCGAGCGCGGTTGCCAGAAACTGGGGTTGGACTTTGTGCCGTCGGTCGTGAACTTCATGCTGATCAAGACCGGGCGCGGCCGCGCGGTCTGCCAGGCGCTGGAGCGCGAGAAGACCATCGTGCGGCCGGTGGATGGCTACGGCCTGCCGGACTACATCCGCGTCACGGTCGGCACGCGCGCGGAGAACACGCATTTCTTGAAGGCGCTGGGCCGGATCCTCGCACAAACGGTGAGCAAGTGAGTGGCCCCTCTCATCACAACCGTATTCTTAAGCGTAATCGTAACTCGTAATCCTACTCTCCGCCGCGGCGCGGCGGGCGGGATTGCGAGCAGGAGTTAGGATTACGAGTAAGAGTAGGAGTACGATGAAGATTAGGAGTAGAAGTAAGAGCAGGAGTAGAAGCGCGACAAGAGGATTAGAGTGAAGGGCAGAAGTTGAAGAGCAGATGAAGAAAATCGCCATACTTGGTTTGGGCCTGATGGGCGGGGCGCTGGGGCTGGCGCTGAAGGCGCGCGGCGGCTGCCAGGCCGTCACGGCCTACGCGCGGCGCGAGGCGACGCGCCTCGAGGCGCTGCGGCTCAAGGCGGTGGACGCCGTGTTCAGCGACCCGGCCGAGGCCGTGCAGGGCGCCGACCTCGCGATCCTCTGCGTGCCGGTCTTCTCGATGCAGGCGCTGGCGGCGGCGGCGCGGCCGGGGCTCAAGCCCGGCTGCCTTGTCACCGATGTCGGCAGTACAAAAGCCTTGCTGACGGAGCAAATCCGTCTATCGTTGCGCGGCTCCGGGGCCGTGTTCGTCGGCAGCCATCCGATCGCGGGTTCCGAGCAGCAGGGGCTGGAGGCGGCGCGGGCCGACCTGTATGCGGGCGCGGTGACGATCATCACGCGCGACGGCAGCGAGCCGCCGGACGCCCTCGAACGCGTGAGCCAGTTCTGGCGGGGCGTGGGCTCGGTGGTGCGCGTGATGGCGCCCGCGGAGCACGACCGGATCATGGCGCGGACCAGCCATCTGCCGCACGTCGCGGCGGCGCTGGTCGCGGCGACGGTTGGGCGCGAGCAGGCCGCGGCGCAGGTCGGCGCGTTTTGCGGGCCGGGCTTCCGCGACGTGACGCGCGTGGCCGAGGGCTCACCGGATGTCTGGATGGATATTTTGCAGAGTAATCGCCCGGCGGTCGCCGCGGAGTTGCGGCAGTTGAAGATACGGTTGGAAGCGGTACTGGCGGCGCTGGAAGGCGGCGACGACGACGCGGTGCGGCAGTTCCTCGAAGAGGGCCGTGCCGCGCGCCGCGCGCTGCGGGACAAGCATAATTTGAGAGGTGAAGTATGAGCCAAGTGACCCAATCCGTGATCGTGCATCCGGCGAAAACGTTCGGCGGGCACCTGAAGCAGCCGCCGGGCGATAAGAGCATTTCGCACCGCATCGCGATGCTCTCCGCGCTCGCCGATGGCGAGACGGTGGTGAAAAATTTCCTGCCGAGCGAGGACTGCGTGAACACGCTGCGCGCCATGGAGGCCATCGGCGCGCGCACACACTCGAACGACGCGGGCGACTTGGTCATCCACGGCACCGCCGGCAAGGCGATGGAGCCGGCGAATCCGCTCGATGTGGGCAACTCCGGGACGAGCATGCGCCTGCTGGCGGGCTTGTTCGCGGGTTTTCCGATCAAGGTCGAGATGACCGGCGATGAATCGCTGCGTTCCCGCCCGATGAGTCGCATCCAGGCGCCGCTTGAGCAGATGGGCGCGAGAATCGAGCTGCTCGGCGAGAACAACTGCGCGCCGCTGCGCATCACCGGCGGCAACCTCAAGGGCATCACCTACGCGCTGCCGATGGCGTCGGCGCAGGTCAAGAGCTGCGTGTTGCTTGCCACGCTCTACGCCGAAGGCACCACGGTCGTCGTCGAACCGCGGCCGACGCGCGACCATACCGAGCGGCTGCTCCAGTCGCTCGGCGTGCCCATGACAGTCGAGGGCTTGCGGATCACGCTGAACGGTTTCGGCGCCAAGGGCCCGACGCTGTCCGCGCGCGAGTGGACCATCCCCGGCGACTTCTCGTCGCTCGCGTTCTGGATGGTCGCCGCCGCCGCGCGGCCCGGGTCACACCTCAAGCTCGACCATGTCGGCGTCAACCCGCGCCGTACCGCGCTGCTGGACGTGCTCCAGCGGATGGGCGCCAAGGTTTCCATCACGCCCGAAAAAAATTCGGATGCCGAGCCGATCGGCAAGATCACTATCGAGGGCGTCGGTCTGCGCGGCACCGCGGTCGGCGGTGACGAGATTCCGAACCTGATTGACGAGTTACCCGTGATTGCCGCCGCCGGGGCGCTGGCCGAGGGTGAGACGGTCATCCGCGACGCCGCCGAGTTGCGCGTCAAGGAGTCGGACCGCATCGCGGCCATGGCCGCGAACATGAAGCTGCTGGGTGTGGACGTAGAGGAGCGGCCCGACGGCATGGTGATCCGCGGTCCGGCCCGGCTCAAAATCAGCGGCGGCGTCCGCAGTTACGGCGACCATCGCATCGCGATGGCGATGGCCGTGCTTGCGCTGTCCGCGCCGGAGCCGGTCTGCATCAATAACGTCGCCTGCGTGCAAACCTCCTACCCCCATTTCTGGTCGGATCTCAAGACGCTTGGCGGCCATGTCGAATAAACCGGTCATCGTGGTCGCGATTGATGGCCCCGCCGCTTCGGGCAAATCCACCGTCGCACGCCAGACGGCGCAGGCGCTCGGCTGGCTCTACGTGGACTCCGGCGCACTTTACCGCGGCCTGACGTGGAAGGCGCTCCGCGAAAATGTGGAGACCACCAAGCCAGCCGACGTGGTCGCGCTGGTGCCCCGCTTGCAATGGGAATTTTTCGACGACGCCCGCGCGATCCGTTTCACCATTGATGGCGAAGACCCCGGTCAGCAGCTCCGTTCCGAATTGGTCCGGGAAGCCGTCAGCGACATCGCTGCTGTGCCCGAAGTCCGCCTGTTCATTGTCGCCGAGTTGCGTAAGATGACCGCCTTCGGGTCGCTCGTCATGGAAGGCCGCGACATTGGCTCGGTGGTCTTTCCGGATACGCCGTTCAAGTTCTACCTCGACGCCAATCCCGTCGAGCGCGCGCGCCGCCGTGCCGCCGAGCTCGCGCAAGTCGAGGGCCGTGGTGATGTGCAGCAGGTGCTCTCCTCGCTGACGCGCCGCGACCAGAAGGACAGCGGCCGCAAGACTGCGCCGTTGCAAATCCCGCTTGGCGCGCGCGTGATTGACTCGACGCAGATGCCGATCGCCGACGTGGTCGCGCTGATCCTTGGCGAGCTGCGCCAGGCGGGGGCTGCGCCATGAGGATGCTGAAAGAGGACCCCAGCCAACCCATGTATAACGTGGCCCGCCGCTCGCTCAAGCTGGGCCTGCTGCTCTGGAACCGGTTTACGTCGCGTGGTTCCGAAAACATCCCGGCCACCGGCGGTTGCATTGTCTGCGCCAACCATGCCAGCTTCCTCGATCCGCCGATCGTCGGCGCCGGCGTTCGCCACCGCCACGTCCGCTTCATGGCGCGTGACACACTCTCCCACAATTCCTTTCTCGGCTGGTGGTTCCCGCGCATCGGCATCATTTCGCTGGATCGGAGCCGTGGCGATATCAGCGCGCTGCGCAGCGCCATCCAGACGCTGAAAAGCGGCGCGGTCGTCGGCCTGTTTCCCGAAGGCACGCGCTCGCCCGACGGCACCTTGCAGGAACCCAAGGGCGGCATCGGGTTTTTGATTGCGAAGGCCGGCGTACCGGTCGTGCCCGCTTACATCAGTGGCAGTTTCCGCGCCTATCCCAAAGGCGCGCGCTTCATCCGCCCCCACAAGGTTTCCATTGTCTTCGGCGCGCCGATCCAGCCGGCGGAATATGCCGCGCTGGCCAAGGAAGACGATGGCTACACCAAGATCGCCCGGTTCATCATGAGGCGTATCGCCGCGCTCCAGCCGCAGTGAGTTTCCAAGGTTTGGAAGCGCGGATCCCCACTTTTCCCGAACCTTGGACAAGCGCGCGGCCGGCTTTCCAAGCCCTGGAAAACGCCGCTGCGGCTTCAGGTCAGCGGGCGGGCATAGTAGGGATAGCGGGCTGCGTCGGCGCCGGGCGCGATGTACTTCCAGCGTTTGTACATCCAGAGCCACTGCCCGGGATAGGCGCGGACGGCCCGCTCAATCATCGCGGCGGTACGTTGCGTGAGCGCGGCGACGGTGGCGGCCTCGTCGCCGCCCGGCGGAATGGGAGCGGGAGTGAAAGCGCCGGTCGAGACCATACGATAGCGCCCGTCCGGCTGCGGCAGACAGAAGCCGAAGAAAAACTGCGCGCCAGTTTTGAGTCCGAGCAGGGAGCCGGCGGCGGAGACCGGCGTCGGCAGGCCGAAGAAGTCCACGAACAGCCCACCCTCGGCCGGCAGAGTGTTCTGGTCGAGCAGTAGCGCGATCTTGTGGCCGGAGCGCAACGCGCGCAATAGATGCCGCACGGCGCCCTGCCGCGGAATGATCTGCTGGCCGTTGTCGGTGCGAATCCTCTGGAAGAGTTCGTCCACGATAGGATTCGCCAGCGGCATCGCGACGCTCACCAGCGGATAACCGCGCAAACTCACCGACTGCCCCAACAACTCCCAATTACCCATGTGCGCGGTGACGCCGACGGTGGCGCGGTGATGCCAGAGCGGCTCCATCGAGGGTTCGAAATCAACCCAACGCTCGACACGCGCAGCGGTCTGTTTCGCGAACCAGAAGATGTCGAGCAGCATCAGCGCGAAAGTACGGAACGACTCGCGGAGGATAGTCCGCTTCTCCGTGGGCGTGAGGGTGGCGCCATAGGCCACATCAAGATTGGCCAACCCGATGCGCCGTTCGCGGCGCGCAAAGAGCCACGCCATGGCGGCGAGTCCGCGCGCCAGTGCCAGCACAACGCCACGCGGCAGCGGTGGAATGACGAACAGGCCCAGTTTGCACAGGCCCAGCTCGATCTTGGTGCGCCATGGCGGTGATTGCTTCATGTGCGGGCGGCGACTATGGCAAGCGAGCCGGGAAAGCGCAAGGCGCAGCTCACGCCGGCGCGAGGTCGGCGAGCAGCGCGAACGCGTGAGCGAGGTCGGCGGCAATCCAATTGGCGCCGGCGGTACGCAGCCGGGCCGCGTCGAACGTGCTGGTGATGCCGAGGCAGCGGCAGCCGGCGGCCCGGCCGGCCTGCAGGCCACTCGGCGCATCCTCGACCACGAGGCAGTCGGCGGGCTTGACGCCAATCCGTTCCGCGGCCAGCAGGAAAATATCCGGATACGGTTTCTTGCGCTGAACATCGCCGCCGGTGATCGCGGCATCGAACCGGCTCTCCGGCAGCTTGATCGCCGCAAGGTTGCCGTGGAGTTTGACGCGGTCGGCGCTGGTCGCGAGCGCGAGCTTCAGGCCGCGTGTGCGCGCCGCCGCGACAAACTCGTGCGCACCGGGCAACGGCTGCAGGCGGTCGGGGATAAGCTGGAGATAGATTTCGTAGGTCCGGTCCTTGTCCACGCCCGGCTGGAGCTTGACGCCGTACTTTTCCGCGACGCCACCGAGGAAGCGCTCCTCGCCGGTGCCGATGAACGGATGGAAATCCGCGGCGGTGGCGGGTGCGCCGTACTTTTCGCGAAACATCAGCCCGGCGGCCTCGGCGATCAACGGCTCGGAATCGCAGAGCACGCCATCCATATCGAAGATCACGCCGCGGATCGGGGCAGAGGTCGTCATGGGGTTTTTATATCGCACGCCCGGCCGCCGTCGTGCAAAGGAAATCTGCGTCGCAGACCGCGCAACAGCGCGGCGGCCAGCAGCAGGATGGGCGCGACGACGATAGCGCCGAGATAGGCGCAGATATAGGTGGCGCCCAACGCGGCGGCAGTAGCGCGCCCGATGGTCGCGTCGGTCGGCGCGCCGGAGAGGATCGTGGTGTGCTCGCGCCAACCCAACGCATGGATGATGGCAAAGCCGAGCAACATCACGAGGGCGCGCGCGGCCAGGCCGGCGGGCGTGGTCAGCGGCGCGTTGAGCCAGCGCCAGGCTTGCTTGAGCAGCCCTGTTTTCATGGCCGCGCCTCCGCAATGCGCTGCCAGAGCGGACCGAGCACGCAAGCATAGAGCAGCGCGGCATCACCGACTTGGTTGCTCGCGGCATATTTCAAACGGCCGGCGCGGCGGATGGGAAAGGCGGCAAACTCGAGCGAGGTATGCAGGGCGCGCAGGAAGGCAGCGTCGCCAAAGGAGCTGGCGCCGATGAACGCCATGCCACTGCCACCGGCACTGGCCTCGATGACGGGGATGACCGCGCCGGAATCCACGTCCAGCGGACCGGTCCATGAGCGCGGCCACTCGCGCGACCAGCCGAAGCCGAGCAGCGTGCGGCCAAGTTCGCGGCGCGCGCGCCGATATTGGTCGGCGGCGAAGTCGGTATCCACCACGCGCAGCAGGTGCGCGACCATCCAGATGGTCGAGCCTTCCGGCCCGTCGAGCGGTTGCGCGCGTGTGGTGAAGCTGGAAATGAGCAGGCCGGTTTTGGGATCCGTGAGATTTTTCTTCGCGCCGTCCAGCCAGGTGCGGATGAAAGCCGAATGATCGGTGCCATCGAGGCGGTCGCCGGCGCGCAGCGCGGCCAGCGCAACGGCGTGATCGAACAGCCAGCCTTCGTCGGGATAGCTCTCGGCGAGCAGCCGCTCGCTGCGTTGCAGGCGTTCGAGGATGACCGCGAGCCGCTCCCGCAGCAGTGGCCGATAGTCCTCCTTCTCCGCGACCAACCGGCGCGCGGCGAGCATTAGCGCGATCTCGCCATCCACGAACAGGCTGCGCAGCGGCTGCTGCACATAGGGCCGGCTGCGGGCGTAAGGCATCAGGAAAAAAAGCTGGCCGTGCGCGCGCTCCAGCCGCAGCGTCTCGGCGATGATCGTATCCATTACGCCCAGATAGTGCGCCTGTTGCGCCGGCTCGCGCAGCGCCATCTCGGCAAGCGACCAGACGAGGAAGGTACGCCCCATGAAGTCCCACTCCGCGTTGCTGCGGCGCATGCGCTCGATCTCGCGCTGCTTGAGCGCGGGGTCGGTCCAAAGCTGGAGATGCCGCGCGGCCAGTTCGCAGGCACGCGGCGCGAGACCGGTCACGGGGATATAGGCCGTGGCCTCCGGCACGAAGAACCAATGGAGACACGGCACCCAGAGCAGCGTCGCCAACATGAGGGCCGCAAGCATCAGCAACACCTGGCGCCAGCGTTGCATCGCGTCCCTTCAGCGGAACTTGCCGAGGCCGGTGCCGAGGAAATAGCCGCCGAGGCACGCCAGCGCCAGTCCGCACAGCAGGAACAAAATCATGTAGGCGCGCACCGGCAGAATCCGGCGGCCCGACGCGATCGCGGCGGCGACCAGGCTGTACCACACCAGGTCGGCGAGGATGTGGCCGGTATAAAACGCGCCCAGTCCCAGAGCGCCGCGCTTGAGCGCCAGCGAGACATAGGTGAGGCCGACCGTCGCCCACCACAGGCTCCAGAACGGATTGGCCAGCGAGGTCAGGACGCCGGTGAGGATCGGCCCGCGCAGTGCGGCGCGGCGGTCGGGCGAGGTGGTCAGCGCCTCGAACACGGAATCGCGCGCGGTCGCCATCATGCGTACCCCCATGATTGCCAACAACGCGCCGCCCCCCACGCCCAGAATGCCTTGGAAAAGCGGACGCGTCAGCCAGTTGCCGAGACCGGCGACCAGCGCCACGAGCAACGCGATCTCCAGCAGCGCATGGCCGAGCACGATCAACGGCCCGGCCCAGAAGCCGCGCTTGATGGTTTCGCTGATCGTTGCGGTCAGCACCGGCCCTGGCGCCAGCGCGCCGGAGAGCCCGACGACGAAGGCGGTGCCAAATAAGAACGCCAAACTGGAGGTCATACGCGGGAGCTTATACAGGCCCAGTGCCGGTTTTCCAAGAATTGGAAAGGCAGTCCGCCTGTTTTTCCAAGGTCTGGAACAGCGCACGGAAATTTTTCCCAGCTTTGGAAAACACGGACGGCGGCGGGCTTGTCGGCGGCGGGAGAGTTGCTATCATGCGGCCATGAACGCAGTCAAAAAAGCAGCGCCGCTGCCCGCCTATTTCCGGCGGCGCATGAACATGGAAAGTCTGCTGGCCTCGCGGCGCGTGCTGCGGCTGGTCTATGAAAAAGGTCCGCTGACCCAGGCGGAGGCGGCGCACGCGCTGGACCTCTCGCAGGGCGCGTGCAACCTGCACTTCCAACGGCTCGAATACGAGGGCCTGGTCCACGGCCAGCGGCTCGAACCCGAAGGTCGCGGCCGGCCGCGCTTCCGCTGGGAACTCTCGCGTCCGCAAAATGCGACCATCGGGCTGGTCTGCGATCCGCCGCACCTGTTCGTGCAGATGGAGGATTTCGCCGGGCAGAAACTGTTTTCGCAGGAAACCAATCTCAAGGGCTGCCGCGACCACACACAGGTGGCGGAAAAAATGTGCAGCCTTGTCCAGCGCGCCGTCACCGCGGCACAGGAGCGCGACCTGCGGCTGCGCTATGCCTTCGCCGCGTTGCCCGGTGTGCTCGACCCGAACAGCGGCGCCGTGCGGCGCGCGGTCAACTTCCCGGCACTCGACGGCCTCGACGTGCAGGCGCTGCTGCGCGAAAAGTTCAATCTGCCCGCGCACGCCAACGGGCTGGGCGTCGCCTATTATTATGGCGAGGCCGCGGATATCCCCGCGCACCACACCGCGCTGGTTATTTACTGGGACCTCGGCCTCGGCCTCGTGTTCGGACGCAACCGGCAGACCCTCACCGTGCAGGGCGGCGACCGGCACGGGCGCATCCTCTCCGAGCTGGGGCACATCAGCATCGCCGCCGACGGCCCGCGGTGTCACTGCGGACAGCGCGGCTGCCTCGAGGCCTACGCGGGCGGCTGGGTGCTGCTGCAGCGCTTCGCCAAGTCTGGCGTCCAGACCTTGGAGGACCTCGCGCAACTGGCGACGGCCGGCAAAAACGGTGTGGATGCGGCGTTGCAAGAAGTCACGCGCCTGCTCGGCCGCAACCTGGCGTGCGCCTTGCAGATGTTTGGCGTCACGGTGGTGCGCGTCACCGGCCCGCTTGCGCCGGTGTTTGCGCGCGGACAGGCGGCCTTCGTTGAAGGACTGGCGGAAGTCATCGGTGCCGAGCGTGCGGCCACCATCCAGGTCGCCGTCAGCCAGGACGTCAGCGACCGCCTGCTGCGTGGTGCAACGCGCGCCGCCCGGCGCGCCTTCATCTATCCCGACGAGTTTGCGCGGCTCTCGCGCGTCTCCAGCACCTTGCAAGGCCAGCTCCTCGCCGGCGGCTGAAGTTTGGCCCTGCCTTACGCGTCAGGCTGATTATTAATATTGCCCAGGCAAAATTATATTGCTAGTTTCTCCTGTCCACAGGAGCAGATATGAACGACGCAGCGAGAAAACAAGCCGGCGTTTTGGATGTGGAATTTCAACCGCTGATGGCGGCGCTGACGCAGGCGCGCGCGGCGGGCGGCAAGGAACAACTTTCCATCGCATGGGAACGCGAGGAGGGTTGCGTGGCGCGTCATGATTTGCCATTGCCACCCAACGCGGAGACCGACGAAAACTTTTTCCACCTGGCCGAACGCGTGACGAAATTCCTGCTCTGGTCGGCTGGCGGCTGGAAGCTGCTGCTCGCGGGGCCGGAGAAAATCTGTGCGCGGCTGGCGGCGGATTACGACGCGAAGGGCCGTCGCGCCTTCGATGCCGATTTGATGCAGCGCGTCTACGGCAAGCCGATGACCGTCGAGCGTCGCGCATTTTCCGGGATGCCAACTGCGCGGGATGCCGCCATGAGCGTCGGCGGCCATCTCGATGGCTGCCGGCTCGGCTTCGACCTCGGCGCGAGCGACTACAAGATCAGCGCCGTCCGTGAGGGCGAGGTCGTCTTCAGTGAGGAGCTGCCGTGGACGCCGCGCGATTACACCGACCCGGAACAGCACTTTCAGAAACTCAACGAGGGTCTCAAGCTGGCAGCGTCCAAGCTGCCGCGCGTGGATGCCATCGGCGGCAGCACGGCCGGCGTCGTCGTGGCCAACCGCATCATGGTGGCCTCGCTCTTCCGCGCGGTGCCGGCGGAAAAATACGCCGCCGCCCAGGACATCTTCCTGCGCCTGCAGAAGGAATGGCAGGTGCCGGTGGAAGTCGCCAACGATGGCGATGTGACCGCGCTCGCCGGCGCGATGAGCCTTGGCGTCACCGCGATCCTCGGCGTGGCGATGGGCTCGAGCGAGGCCGCCGGCTACCTCGACCGCCGCGGCCGCCTGACCGGCCGTCTGACCGAACTGGCCTTCGCGCCGGTGGACCTCAATCCCGCCGCGCCGCCAGACGAGTGGTCGGGAGACCTTGGTGTCGGCGTGCAATATTTCTCACAGCAGGCGGTGAACAAGCTGGCGCTGATGGCCGGCATCGTCTTCCCCGACAAGCAGCCGCTACCCGAGCGCCTCAAGGAAATCCAAACCCGGATGGCGCGCGGCGATGACACTGCGCGGCAGATTTACGAAGCCATCGGCAAGTATCTCGGCCACGCCGTGCCGTGGTACCGCGAGTTCTATGATTTCGACCATCTGCTGATTCTTGGCCGTGTGACGAGCGGGCAGGGCGGCGAGATCGTCCTCGATGGCGCGAAGAAAATTTTGAAGGCTGACTATCCGGCGCTCGCGGAGCAGGTGAACGTGTTCATGCCGGACGAGAAGGCGCGGCGCGTCGGCCAGTCGGTGGCCGCCGCCAGCCTGCCGCAATTGAAACGGAGCTGACGATGAAACTGCACCAACCCACCGCTGATGTGTTCGTGCCCGATGGCCTCGCGCCCGAGGCTGCGCTGCAACGCGTGACGCACCTGGGCATCGGCGCGCACCAGGACGATCTCGAGTTCATGGCGTTCCATGGCATCCTCGCCTGCTACCACAGCGAAAACCAGTGGTTCGGCGGCGTCACCTGCACCAACGGCGGCGGCAGTTCGCGCACCGGCCCGTATGCGGCTTTCACCGACGAGCAGATGATGGCGATCCGCCGCCACGAGCAGCGCACCGCCGCGGTCGTCGGTCGCTACGGCGCGATGCTGCAACTCGATTATCCGAGCAGCGCCATCAAGAGCGCGACCGATCCCTCCGTGAAGGACGACCTCAAGCAGATCCTCACCGCCGCGCGGCCACAGGTCGTCTACACGCACAACCTCGCCGACAAGCACGACACGCACATCGGCGTCGCCGTCGCCACCATCCAGGCGCTGCGCGAACTGCCGCGCGACCGGCGGCCCGAAAAAGTCTGGGGCTGCGAAATCTGGCGCGACCTCGACTGGCTGCCGGACGCCGACAAGGTACTGATGGATGTCAGCGCGCACGGCAACCTCGCCGCCGCACTCAACGGCGTCTTCGATTCGCAGATCGCCGGCGGCAAGCGCTATGACCTCGCCACGCAGGGCCGCCGCCAGGCCAACGCCACCTTCCTCGAATCGCACGCGTGCGACAAGACGACCATGCAGATCTTCGGCATGGACCTGACGCCACTCGTGGCCGACGAAAAGCTCGACCTGGTCGAGTATGTCTGCGGCTACATCAAAAAATTCAGCGCCGAGGTCCGGCAGAAGCTGGGCAAGCGGCTGGGCAACTAACGTCAACCACCAAACAGGAGAAAGAAGATGCAAGTTGGGTTCTATGGTCACGTCCGGCAGTATCACAACATCAAGAAGGAGCTTGATGCGAACATCGCGCGCGTGCTCGAGAGCGGTGAGTTTGTGCACGGCCCGATGAACAAGCAGTTCGAGAAGGAATTCGCCGCCTTCTCCGGCACCAAGTACGCGATCCCCTGCGGCAACGGCACCGACGCGATCTGGCTGACGCTCATGGCGCTCGGCATCGGCGAGGGCGATGAGGTCATCACCAACGCCAACACCTTCTTCGCCACCGCCGAGGCGATCTGGATCGCCGGCGCGACCGCCGTGCTGATTGATTGCGACCCGCAGACCAAGTGCCTTGATCCTGCGAAGATCGAGGCCGCCATCACGCGCAAGACCCGCGCGATCATCCCCGTCCACCTCTACGGCCAGTGCGCCGACATGCCCGCGATCAAGCAGATCGCCGACAAGCACAAGCTCTGGGTCATCGAGGACAACGCGCAGGCCATCGACGCCGCCGGCGACACGTTCAAGATCGGCGAGCTCTCCGACGCCGTCTGCACGAGCTTCATCATCCAGAAGAACCTCGGCTGCTTCGGCGACGGCGGCGCGATCGTCACGAACAACGAGCAGGTCCATCGCGTGACCAAGCTGCTGCGCGCACACGGCTCGCCGGCCCGCAACGTCCACAGCTTTGGTTTCAACAGCCGCCTCGACGACCTTCAGGCCGGCGTGCTCTCCGCCAAGCTCAAACACATCCACCAGTGGAACAACAACCGCATCAAGTGGGCCGCGCGCTATACCAAGGGCCTCAAGGGCGCGAAGAACTTCGACCTGCCCTACGCCAAGCCTGGCTACCGCCACGTCTGGCACCTCTACGTCATCGAGACGAAGAACCCCGCCGACCGCGACGGCCTGCTCGATTTCCTCGTCAAGAACGGTATTGACGCCAAGACGCACTACTCGATCGCGATCCACCAGCAAGCCGGTTATCCGTGGGGCAAGGGCGCCCGCGTCGTCGGCCCGCTGACCAACGCCGAGCGGAACGCGGCGAGCTGCATCAGCCTGCCGATGTTCCCGGAACTGAAGGCCGAGGAAGTGGACTACGTCATCGCCAAGTGCCGCGAGTGGGACAAGGCGCAGAAGCAGGACATAGTCGGCTGAAAGAAGCGGGGCGGTTGCGCCGCGCGGCCGTCCCGCTTTTCCAAGGCTTGGAAAAAAGAATGCGAATTTTTCCAAGCCTTGGAAAAGATCGGATGAAAAGTTCCAGGCCCTGGAAAAGTCGGTGGCAATTTTTTCCAAGGCCTGGAAAAACGCCGGAAAAATTTTCCAAGCCTTGGAAAAACAGGAGCACAGCATGAGCAAGACCTACAGCGTCGTCGTCGTCGGGATGGGCAAGCGCGGCATGCACCACGCCGCGGCCTTCAACGCGAACCCGCAGTTCAAGGTCACCGGCATCTGCGATATCGATGCCACGCGCCTCGCCGCCGCGGCCGCGAAACTCGGCAACCCGGCGACGGGCACCGACGCTGGCGCGCTCGCCAAACAGGTGCAGCCCGACGTGTTCTGCTTCTGCACGATGCCGAACCTCCGCACGCCGATGATCCAGGCGGGCCTCGCCGCCGGCGCGAAGCTGATCGCGTTCGAGAAGCCCGTCGCGCTCACGAGCGCCGAGCTGCACGCGGTCCGCGATTTGATCCGCGCGGCTGGCGCGAAGGCGGTCGTCAGTCACCAGCACCGTTACGGCGCGCACTACCAGAAGGTGAAAGAGATCGTCGCGAGCGGCGCGCTTGGCCGCGTCCACACGGTCTATGGCACGGCGACCGGCTGGATGACGCACATGCTGTCCCACATGATTGACTACAGTTGCTGGTTCAACGATTATGCACCCGGTGTCTGGGCACTGGCGCAGGCGGCGGGTCGCGCGAAGCTGGGCGATAATCACCCGTCGCCGGATTACATCGCCGGGTTTGTGCAATTCGCGAACGGCGTCCGCGGCATCTATGAGTGCGGCGCGGGCGCGCCCGACCAGCCCGAGGTGGCGAAGTGGTGGGGCAAGAACCGCATCGGCGCGCAGGGCACCGAGGGCTTCGCCGAGGTGCTGACCAACGGCGGCTGGCGCGCGGTGACCAAGCGCGGCGGCGCGCAGAGTGGCGAGGGCGCGATGAACTACGACCTGGACATGCCGCCCTACATCGCCGACATGGCGGCGTGGCTCGATGACGATGCGCGGGTGCATCCGTGCAACCTCGAGCACGCGTGCCTCGGCGCGGAGATCATGCTGGCGCTGCAGCGGTCGGCGTGCGAGGGCGGGCAGGTGGCGCTGCCGCTCGTCGGCGGCGCGGATGAGCAGGCGCTGCTGAAGGCGAAGATCGCCGACCGGCCGGTGCTGGTTTCGTGCGAGCAGAACAAAAAAGAATTCGGGTTGACCTGATTATGGAAGTCATCATCCGTCCCACCAAGCAGGCGGCGATCAAGCTGGCGGCGCAACTCATCGCCAAGTCGGTGCGCCGCAAGCCGCACTTCGTGCTGGGCCTGGCGACCGGCGCGACGATGGAGGGCGTCTATGACGAGCTCGCGCGGATGCACAGTGCGGAGAAGCTGGATTTTTCACGCTGCCACACGTTCAACCTTGATGAGTACGTGGGCGTGCCGCCGGAGAGTCCGTTCTCCTATCACGAGTACATGCGCAAGCACCTGTTCAGCCGCGTCAACATCCACCCGCTCTGCGCGCACCTGCCCAACGGCATGGCGCCGGACCTCGCCGCCGAGTGCCGCCACTACGAGCACCTGATGCGCGAGGTCGGCGGCGTTGACCTGCAACTGCTCGGGATCGGGCGCGACGGCCACATCGGCTTCAATGAGCCGCTCTCCGCGCTGCGCTCGCGCACGCGCGAGAAGGCGCTGACGCCCTCGACGCTCGCGGCGAATGTCAAATTCTTCGGTGGCGACATGGACAAGATGCCGCGCCGCGCCATCACGATGGGCGTCGGCACGATCCTCGAGGCGCACAACTGCCTGATGCTCGTCACCGGCGACTCCAAGGCCGACATCCTCGCGCGCGCCGTCGAGGGGCCGATCACCTCCATGGTCACCGCGAGCGCGCTGCAACTGCACCCGCACTGCCAGGTGATCGTGGATGAGGAAGCCGCCGCGAATTTGCAGGGCAAGGACTATTACCGCTGGATTTTCGAGAACGAACCGGAGTGGGCGCCGTACCGCGCCTGAACAGGAGCCAAGATGAAAACCTCCCGCTACATGGCGCTGCTGCTGACCGTCGCCGGCCTCGGCGGCCTGCTCTACGGCATTGATGTCGGTATCATCGCCGGCGCGCTGCCCTACCTCGAGGCGACCAGCGGTCTGAACGCCGGCCAGCTCTCCTTCATCGTCGCCGCCGTGCTGCTCGGCAGCGTCATCTCCACGCTGTTTGCCGGGATGCTCTCCGACCTGATGGGCCGGAAGAAGCTGATGGCGTTGAGCGGCATCCTCTTCGTCATCAGCATCCCGATGATCGCGCTGGCGAAGGGTTACGGTCCGCTCGTGCTCGGCCGCCTGTTGCAGGGCGTCAGCGCCGGCCTGATCGGCGTCGTCGTGCCGCTCTACCTCGCGGAATGCCTTGGTGCCTCGAACCGCGGCAAGGGCACGGGCATCTTCCAGTGGCTGCTGACGCTCGGCATCGTCGCCGCCGCCGCGATCGGCTTCTACTTCAGTATCCGCGTCGAGGAGGTCGAGAAACTCCACGACGCCGCGCAGCTCTTTGCGTTCAAGGATACCGCGTGGCGCAGCATCTTCTGGGTCTCGCTGCCGCCGGGCATCCTGTTCGTGCTCGGCAGCCTGATCGTCGCCGAGTCGCCGCGCTGGCTGTTCCGCCGCGGCAAGAAAGACGCCGCGCTCGCCGCGCTGCTGCGCTCGCGCACGCCGGAGCAGGCCGCGACCGAGCTCAAGGAAATGGAAGAGACCGCCGCCGCCGAGCAGGACAAGACCAGCGCAACCGGCGCG
The DNA here is from genome assembly GCA_903889245.1 of uncultured Lentisphaerota bacterium. Taxonomy (GTDB): domain Bacteria; phylum Verrucomicrobiota; class Kiritimatiellia; order CAIQIC01; family CAIQIC01; genus DP16D-bin41. The sequence continues at coordinate 128,728 of CAISWQ010000044.1, forward strand.
AAGATCCGGGAGTCGCTCTTCAGCCGCCGCTATGTGATCCCCTTCGTCCTCGCGTGCATCATCCTCGCGTGCAATCAGGCCACCGGCGTCAACTCGATCATCGGCTACAACGCCACCATCCTGATCCAGGCGGGCTTGAGCGATAAGCAAGCGCACCTCGGCTACGTCATCCTGACCTGTGTCAACTTCCTCGTGACCATGGCCGGCGTCATGCTCGTGGACCGCAAGGGCCGCAAGTTCCTGCTCTCCATCGGTAGCGCGGGCATCATCATTTCGCTGATCGCCACCGCGCTGATGTTCCGCCAGACCGAGCAGCAGCGCGTGGACGTGAAGGACGCCGTGCAGGCGCTGGTGACTAGCAATCAAACGGCGTCTCTCGCATTCGATCAGGAAATAGCCGGCCAATTACTCTTCCATGGGAAAGTTCCCTCCGGCAATTTGAACCTTCGCGCCTGTACACCATATAGCTTTATCGTCATCTATTCCTATGGCGACTTCCGCGCGGCGACCAAGGTCGTGCGCTCCGACGAGACCGGCGCGAAGCTGGTGATTGATCGCGGCAGTTGCGTCCCCGCCACGCGCGTCGCGGCGTTCTTCCAAAACCCGTTTGCCAACCTCGCCGCCGCGCAGACCGCACCGCTGAAGATCGAGAACGCTCTCATCACGCCAATCCCGTCCGCCGACAAGGGCTGGCTGACCGCCATCTTCATTTTCATTTTTATGGCGTTCTTCGCCGTCGGCCCCGGCGTCTGCGTCTGGCTCGCGCTCTCCGAGCTGATGCCCACGCGTATCCGTTCCAACGGCATGAGCATCGCGTTGCTGATCAACCAGGCTGTCTCCACCACCATCGCCGCCGTCTTCCTGCCGACCGTCGGAAAATATGGCTACGGCACGATGTTCTTCGTCTTCGCCGGCTGCACGGTGATCTACTTCATCACCGCGTTCTTCTTCCTGCCGGAGACCAAGGGCAAGACCCTCGAGGAAATCGAGGCGCATTTCGAAGGCAAGCATTCATGAGCCACGTCCCGACGCCCGACTTCGCCGCGCTCGTCAGCCGGTTCGCCATCGCCGGAAATTTTGTCAGCGCCGCGCGCCATGGCTCCGGGCATATCAACGACACCTACAAGGTGGACTGCACCCACTCCGGCCGGCCGGTCTCCTACATCCTCCAGCGCATCAACCACACGATCTTCAAGGACCCGGCGGCGCTGATGGACAACGTCCAGCGCGTCACCGCGCACCTGCGCGCGAAGCTCCAGGCCGCGGGCGTCAGCGACCTCAACCGCCACGCGCTGACCGTGATCCCCACGCGCGAGGGCGGGCCGGTGCTCCGCAAGGACGGGCAATGGTGGCGGATGTATCACTTCGTCGGGCGCGCCCGCACGTTCGACAAGGTCGAGACCGAGGCGCAGGTCTTCGAGGCCGCGCGCGCCTTCGCGCGCTTCCAGGGCCTGCTCGCCGACCTGCCCGCGCCGCGGCTGCACGACACGATCCCGAACTTCCACAACGCCGTCATGCGCCTCGCCACCTTGCGCGATGCGGTCAAGCGTGATCCGCACGGCCGCGCCGCCGGCGCGCAGCCGGAGATCGAGTTCGTCGAGCGCCGCGCCGCCATGTGTGCGCGCCTGCTCGACCGCCACCAGCGTGGCGAGCTGCCGGAGCGCATCACGCATAATGACACCAAGCTCAACAACGTCATGCTCGACGAGCAGACCAACGCCGCCGTTTGCGTCATTGACCTCGATACTGTGATGCCCGGCCTCGCGCTTTACGACTTCGGCGACATGGTCCGCACCGCGACTGCCGCCGCGCTCGAGGACGAGCGCGACCTCGCCAAGGTCTTCTCGCGCCCGGAGATGTTCGCCGCCCTCGCACGCGGCTACCTCTTGGAGGCGAAGTTTCTCAACGCCGCCGAGCGCGAGGAGCTGGTCTTCTCCGGCCGCCTCATCACGCTGGTCATCGGCATCCGCTTCCTGACCGACCATCTGCTCGGCGATGTCTATTTCAAAATCCACCGCCCGAACCACAACCTCGACCGCTGCCGCACCCAGTTCAACATGGTCGCCAGCCTCGAGGCGCAGGCCGACGCGATGGAGCAGATCGTCCGCGCTTGTCTCACCTAGGGAACGAACATGGCCAACTACCTGATCACCGGCGGCTGCGGTTTCATCGGCTCGCACATCGCGGAGGCGCTCGTCGGCGAAGGCCACAGCGTACGCGTGTTCGATAACCTCGCCACCGGCCACCTCGAAAATCTCAACGGCTTCGCCGACCGCGTGCAGTTCGTCCGCGGCGATATCCGCGACCCGGCGGCGCTCGCCGAGGCCATGCGCGGCATCGAGTTCGTCTTCCACGAGGCCGCGCTCGTCTCCGTTGCCATCAGCGTGCAGCAGCCGGAGGAGAACGACGCGATCAACATCCGCGGCACGCTCAACGTCTTGCAGGCCGCGCGCGCCACCTGCGTCAAGCGCGTCGTGCTCGCCAGCTCCGCCGCGATCTACGGCAACAACCCCGACCTGCCCAAGCGCGAGGATATGTTCCCGGAGCCGGAGTCGCCCTACGCGCTCGGCAAGCTCGCCGGCGAGCACTACCTGCGGCTCTTCAGCCAGCTCTATGGCCTGGAGACCGTCGTGCTCCGCTACTTCAACGTCTACGGCCCGCGCCAGGACGCCAGCTCGATGTACTCCGGCGTCATCTCCAAGTTCGCCGCCGATCTGGCCGCCGGCCGCGCGCCGACGATCTTCGGCGATGGCCTCCAGACGCGCGACTTCGTCTTCGTGAAGGACGTCGTGCAGGCGAACCTGCTCGCGATGCGCAGCGAAAAAGTCGGCCGCGGCGAGGCGTTCAACGTGGCGACGAACACGCAGGTCACGCTGCTCGACCTGCTCGCCACGCTGCAGCAGATCACCGGCCGGAAGCTCTCGCCGCAGTTCCGCGAAGCGCGTGCCGGCGATATCCGCCACTCGTTCGCCGATATCTCCAAGGCGCGCAGCGTGCTCGGCTACCAGCCGCGCCACTCGCTCTCCGACGGCCTGCGCGCGCTGCTCGGCGTGAAATGACCAATACCCGACGACAATTCCTGCAGCAGTTGGCGCTGACGCCGGCACTCATGGCGTGGGCCGCGCACGCCGCGCCGGCGGCGCGACGCGTGCGCTTCGGGCTGATCGCCGACGTACACCAGGACGTGATGCCCGACGCCGTCGAGCGCATCCGCGCGTTCACCGCCGCGATGACCAAGGCGCAGGCCGACTTCATCATCCACCTCGGCGACTTCTGCCAGCCGCAGCCGCGCAACCAGGCTTTTCTGGCTGCCTGGAACAGCTTCGCCGGCGCGCGCCATCACGTACTCGGCAACCACGACATGGATGGCGGCTTTACGCCGGCGCAGACGGCCGCGTTCTATGGAATGCCCGCGCCGTATTATGCCTTCGCCACCGGACCGGTGCGCGACCTGGTGTTGAGCGGCAACGATCCCGGCGGCACGGCCAAGGGCTACAAGCGCTTCATCGGAGCGGAGCAGCTCGCGTGGCTCGAGCGCGAGCTGGCGCAGGCCGCGCAGCCAGTATTCATCTTCATCCACCAGCCGCTCGATACCGGGGCGGGCATCGAGAACAGCGCCGCCGTCCGCGCCGTGCTCGAAAAATCCGCCGCCAAGATCATCGCCGTCTTCTCCGGTCACTTCCATGAGGACTATGAACGCGTCGTACAGGGCGTCCGGCACATCCAGATCAACAGCGCCTCCTACGTCTGGCTGACCGGCCCGGCGGTCCGCGAAACTTTTCCGCCCGAGGTCCACAAGGCGCAGCCCTACCTGAAGCACTGCGCCGTCTACCGCGAACCGCTTTTTGCGCTGGCGACGCTCGACCTCGACCGCGGCACGCTGGTGATCGAGGGCCGGCGCACCGACTGGATCGGCCCCGACCCGTGGCAGCGCGGCACGACGGAAAAAGATCACCCGCGCGACCGGACGCGCCCGGCCATCTCCGACCGCCAGTTCCAACTCACACCCCCAGCCGGGAGCGCGCGATGAAAAACAATTTCTCCGCCATCCGTTTCCAAGGCTTGGAAAAAACGCGCGGAAAAGTTCCAAGCCTTGGAAAAAACAGCGCGCGCTTTTCCAAGCCTTGGAAAATTTCAGCCCGGTTGTTTCCAAGGCTTGGAATTTTAGCCCTGCTCGTTTTCCAATCCCTGGAAACGCCCGCCGCCACCAACGCGCCGCTGCCGGCGGTGATCGGCCCCTATCTTCAGAACCCGGCCAGCGACGGCATGACGGTCTGCCTGCTCGCGCAGGGCGCGCAGCGGGTGCGGGTGGCGTGGGGCGCGGCGGATGCCGCGGCGCTGACGGAAACCGCCGCCACCGGCACAGTGCTCGCCGGCACACCGTGGACCGTCTGGAAGGCGCGCCTCGGCGGGCTGGCCGCGGGCCGCGGCTATCGCTACGCGGCGCGCTATCAGCTCGCCGGCGGCAGCGCGACGACGGCGGTGCATCGCTTCCACACGCTGAATCCGAAGTCGTCCGCTGTGCGGCTGGCCGCGTTCAACGACCTGCACGACAACCTCGCCACGCTCGGGGCGCTGATGCAACACGTGCAACCGGCCGACTTCGAGCTGTCGCTGCTGCTCGGCGATTGCTGGGCCGATCCCTCCAACGTCAAGGGCGCCGACAAGGTCGCACGCACGCTCGCCGGTTATATCCAGTTGCTGAACGCCGCGGAGAAACCGCTGTTGCTCGTGCGCGGCAATCACGAGACGCGCGGCACGTTCGCCGGCCAGTTGGCGAAGTTGTTCGACCTGCCGCTGCTCGACGCCGCGCAGCCGGCGGACGACCAGCAGTGGCCGTTCACGTTGCGCGCCGGTCCGGTCTTCCTGCTCGCGCTGGACACCGGCGAAGATGAGGGCTTCGCGACGGCGGAGAACAGCTATAAACGGCCGAAGTTCTGGCAGGCGTACCGCCAGCGCGAGGCCGCGTGGCTCCAAAAGCTGCTCGCGACGCAGCCGGCGGGCGACGCGGCGTGGCGCGTCTTTGCCAGCCACATCCCGCTCTATAACGACAACTGGGCTTTTTCGGACCCGGCGCTGCGCTACTGGGAACCGCTGCTGCCCGCGTTCCGGCCCCATCTGATGCTCGCCGGTCACGACCACGACTGGAAGCTGCTACCCAAAGGGCAAAGCCATCTGCTCAAGCGCAAAAAGAACGGCGGCGAGGAGACGCGCACCCTCACGCCGCCGTGGCCGGTCCTGATCGGCGGCGGCCCGGCGCTGAAGCAGGGGACGGTGATGCTGCTGGCCGCCGACGAAAAAAATCTGCGCGTCCGCCTGCTCGCCGCCGCGGATGGCCGGCTGCTGGCGGAATTTTCTGACACAAGGAAGACACCATGAAAACCATCATCAGTCTGGCGCTCCTGTTGCTGACGGCCCTCGCCCCTGCCGCGGAACCGGCGGCGCGGCGGCCGAACATCGTCTTCATCCTGGCCGACGATCTCGGCTGGGGCGAGACCGGCTGCTACGGCCAGCAAAAAATCCGCACGCCGAACATTGACCGGCTTGCGGCGCAGGGCACGCGTTTCACGCGCGCCTATTCGGGCGCGCCGGTCTGCGCGCCGTCGCGCTGCGTGCTGATGACCGGCCTGCAACTGGCGCGCGCGCCGATCCGCGGCAACAAGCAGGCCGTCCCCGGTCAGGAAGGCCAGTTCCCGCTGGCCGCGTCGTTCACGACGTGGGCGCAGGCCATCGAAAAGGCCGGTTATGTTTCGTGCGGCATCGGCAAGTGGGGCCTGGGCATGCCGGAAAACGCGGGCAGCCCGCGCCAACACGGCTTTCTCCATTTCTTCGGCTATTACTGCCAGGCCAAGGCGCACAGCTATTACCCCGAATATCTGTGGAGCGATGACAAGAAAGTGCCGCTCAACAACGGCCCGACCGGCGTCCCCGGCCATGGCAAGGGCGACGACTTCGCGAAGTTCCAAGGTAAGGACTATGCGCCGGATCATCTCGTGGCCGAGGCGAAACTCTGGCTGGAGCAACGCGCGCAGGACGGCAAGCCGTTCGCCCTCTACCTGCCGTTCACCGAGCCGCACGTCGCGCTGCAGCCGCCGCAGCGCCTCGTGGAAACCTACCCGAAGGAGTGGGACCCGACGCCGTATCTCGGCGACAAGGGCTATGTCTCGCATCCGCGGCCGCACGCGGCCTACGCGGCGATGATCACCTCGCTCGATGAGCACGTCGGCCAGATGCTGCAGTGGCTCGATGCGCACAAGATGAGCGACAACACGGTCGTCATCTTCACCAGCGATAACGGCGCGACACACGATGTCGGCGGCGTGGACACGGAATTTTTCAACAGCGTGGGCGGTCTGCGTGGGCGCAAGGGCAGCCTGCACGAGGGCGGGATGCGCGTGCCGTTCATCGTCCGCTGGCCCGGCCACACGCCGGCCGGTGCGACAAGCGACGCGATCGTCGCATTCCCGGACATGCTGCCGACGATCTGCGACCTGCTCGGCGCGCCCGCACCGCAGTGCGATGGGACCTCGCTGCGCGCGCTGTTCGAGGGCAAGCCGGCCGCCGCGCATCCGCCGCTGACCTACGACTTCCCCGAATACGGCGGACAGCAGGCGGTCATTGACGGCCGGTGGAAACTCATCCGCAAGGAACTGCGCAAGGCCGGGCCGAACAAACTCCCCGCGTGGGAACTCTATGACCTCGCCGCCGACCGCAACGAGACGACCGATCTCGCCGCGCAAAAGCCGGACGAAGTGCAACGCCTCGACGCGATCTTCAAAAGCCAACTCACACCGAACACCGACTACCCGATGTATCCGCCACCCAAAAAGGCCAAGGCCAAACGATGAAAACATTGCGGGTGGCTGCGTGGCGCTTGCGCCTGTTGGCAAGCCGTCGCGCCCGATCAGCCGGAGGCCTGAAAGATTGGTGGGCGGGGTTTGCAACCCCGCGTTCGCTTGATGTTGGGCCAGAGCTCGCGGGGTTGCAAACCCCGCCCACGGGAAGCGGTGGAATTGATGAGGTGCTGCTGTAGCGGCGACCTGTGGTCGCCGTCGGCGGCCGCAGGCCGCCGCTACAGAAGAGAAGTTTCCAGTCAGGGGTGGCGAGCTTCCGCTTTGCCCATGTTGAGCAGTTGGCGCGGGAAAAACGAAATGAAAACAGACATGACGACCGCTGGTTTCCAAGGCTTGGAAAATCTGCGCGGATATTTTCCAAGGCTTGGAAAAAATAATCCAAATTTTTCCAAGGCCTGGAACATTTCACCGCGACTTTTTCCAATGCTTGGAATTTTCACCGGTTTGCTTTTCCAATCCTTGGAAAGCCCGGCGGCAACTTCCGGCGCGGAGGCCGTCGTGCCGGGCGCGAAAACGCCCTTTATCGTGCCGGCCGATCCGGCGGCGAAGAAGGCGCTCGTGCAGCAGATCAAGGACTACATGGCTCTGCCGGCGGCGCAGGTGCAGGCGCATCCGGCGGCGGTGGATTTCCCCGGCGTCGCGCCCGCGGGCTCGCCACGCGTCACGCGCGTCGTCACCGTACACGGCCCGCAGAACCACGGTCCGGACTCCGCCATGTACGCCGGCCGCAAGGATGGCTGGCAGAGCACGGGCCTCTACGCGAACGCCGGCGAGATCGTGACCGTCACGCCGGTCGGCGCGCTGCCCGCGGGCGTGACGGTCGAGGTCCACGTGGGCTGCCATACCGACCGGCTGTTCAACGACAAGATCGACAAGTGGAAACGTTTTCCTTCCATCACGCGCAGCTTCGCGCTGACGCAGCAGCCGACGCCAGTCGCGAACGCGTTCGGCGGGCCGCTGTTCGTCTCGGTGAAGCTGGCCAAGGGCGCGACGGGCGACGGACTCAAGCTCGGGCTGCGCTTCGCCAACGCGGTGGAAGCGCCATACTTCGTGCTTGGCCAGACGAGTCTCGCCGACTGGAAAAAAATCCGCAACGCGCCCGCGCCGTGGGGCGAGCTGGTCGGGCGCAACATGATCCTGCACTTCCCGGCGATGCAGGTGCGCACGATGGATGATCCCACGCCGCTGCTGCAATGGTGGGACAGCATCGTCGCCGCCGAGGATGGCCTCGTCGGCTGGCCCGCGCGCGTCGCACAGGAGCGCGTGGTGCCGGACCGCCAGATCAGCGCGGGCTGGATGCACTCCGGCTACCCGTTCATGTGCCACCTCGCCTCGGCGCCGGCGATCACCGATCTTGCCAAGCTGCGCACGAACGGCGACTGGGGGTTCTTCCACGAGCTCGGCCACAACCACCAGTCGGCCGCGTGGACCTTCTCCGGCCAGACGGAGGTGACGGTGAATTTCTTCTCGCTCTACTGCATGGAGCACATCGTCGGCAAACCGACCGGCGAGGGCCACGGCGCGCTCAACGGCGAAAAGCTTTTCAAGGCGCTCGACCGCCGTCTGGCCTCGCTGCCCAGCATCGACCCGTTCGACCAGCTCGCGCCGTTCGTCGTGCTGATCCGCAACTACGGCTGGGCGCCGCTGAAGCAGACGCTGGTCTCCTATCAGGCCGTGCCGGTCGACCGCAAAATGCCGGAGCCGCAGCGGCAGGCCGAGTTCGTCAAGCGCTATTCGCGCAACGCGAAGGCCGATCTCTCCGGTTTCTTCAAGAGCATGGGCTATGCGGTGCCGGACGCGCTCGCTGCCGAATTGAAGAGCCTGCCCGCTTTTGATTACGCCGCGTGGCGTAAATCACCGACCACGATCAAGACCGCCAAACCATGAGGACACCATGAAGAACAACGCGATTCCAATCCTTGGAACTTTCGCCCTCCTGCTTTTCCAATCCCTGGAAAGCTCCGCCGCGCCGGCGCTGATCCCGCAGCCGGCGCAGATGGAAATCGGCGCGGGCCAGTTCACGCTGACAGCGCAGACGCGTATAGTTTTCACGCCCGAAGCCAAGGAAGTCGCCGCCATTGCCGAGTATCTCGCCGGCCATCTGCGGCCGGCGACGGGCTTCGCGCTGCCGGTGGGCGGCCAGACCGGCGCGATCGGCCTGCAACTCGACAGCACGGCCAAGGAACTCGGCGCGGAAGGCTACAGGCTGAAGGTGATACCACAGTCGGTCACCATCTGCGCGCAGCAGCCGGCGGGTTTGTTCTACGGCGCGGTGACGCTGCTGCAACTGCTGCCGCCGGAAATTTTTTCGAGGCAGGCGGTCAAGGGCGTGGCGTGGACGATGCCGTGCGTGAAGATCAGCGACCAGCCGCGCTTCGGCTGGCGCGGCCTGATGCTCGACGTGAGCCGCCACTTCTTCAGCAAGGAGGAGGTCAAGCACCTGCTCGACGCGATGGCGCTGCACAAGTTCAACACGTTCCACTGGCACCTGACGGATGACCAGGGCTGGCGCATCGAGATCAAGAAGTACCCGCAGCTCACGCAAGCCGGCGCGTGGCGCAAGGACATCGGCTTCGGCCTCGACCCGAAGAGCAGCACGGCCTACGGGCCCGACGGTCGCTACGGCGGATTCTATACGCAGGACGACATCCGCGAGGTGCTCGCCTACGCGCAGGCGCGCTTCATCACCATCGTCCCGGAGATCGAGATGCCCGGCCACGCGGGCGCGATCCTCTCGCAGTTCCCGGACCTCGCCTGCGATGGCAAGGCGCCCGGCGAACTCGGCGCGGGCGTGCATGCGAGCGTCTACTGCGCGGGCCGCGAGGATACCTTCGCCTACATCGAGAACGTCCTGACCGAGGTCGTCGCGCTGTTCCCCGGCAAGTATCTGCACATCGGCGGCGACGAGGTGCCCAAGGACAACTGGAAGAAGTGCGCCAAGTGCCAGGCGCGCATCAAGGCGGAGGGGTTGAAGAACGAGCACGAGCTGCAGAGCTACTTCATCCGCCGCGTCGAGGGCCTCGTGAACGCGAAGGGCCGTACGCTGATCGGTTGGAGCGAAATCCGCGAGGGCGGCCTCGCGCCGCGCGCCACGCTGATGGACTGGATCGGCGGCGCCGTCGAGGGCGCCAATGGCGGGCACGATGTGGTCATGTCGCCGACCTCGCACTGCTATTTCGACTATTGCCAGTCGCAGCGCCGCTCGCGCGAGCCGCGCTCGATCGGCGGTTATATCCCGCTGCGCAAGGTCTATGACTTCGAGCCGATCCCGGCGAAGCTCGCGCCCGAGCAGCACAAGCACATCCTCGGTGCGCAGGGCAACCTCTGGACGGAGTACATCGCCTCGCTCAAGCATGTGGAGTACATGGCCTTCCCGCGCGGCGCGGCGCTGGCCGAGGTCACGTGGTCGCCCGCGGCGGCGAAGAACTGGGACAGCTTCGTGCAGCGCATGCCGGTGCATCAGCAGCGGCTTGTGGCGGCGGGCATCGGCCACCGCGAGTTCCGCGCCGTCGAGGAAACGCCCGCTGGCGAGTGGAAGCCCAAGCAGATGTCCACCGAGTTCAAGACGCTGACGTGGGATCTCACGGCGCTGGTGAAGGACGGCGGCGCCTATGCGGCTGAATTCGTTTATAACCGCGGCAAGTGCGGCATCGCGCTCCGCTCCGCGAGCGTGCTGCAAAACGGCGTCGAAATCGCGAAGGATGTCCACGACGCTTTCGCCGGGGCCAACTCGCGGAAAAACATCTACACCTTCAAGCTACCCAAGCCCGCGCCCGGCGCAAAGCTGACGTTACAAGCCAGCCTGCGCAGCGATGGCGGCACCGATTCCGCCGGCCAGATCTTCGTGTCCCCGGCGGGAAAGTAAGGCGGCAGTGTTGTAAAGAGCCGAAAGGGTGGGGCGCAGCAAGACAGCGGGTCATCCAGGCCGGGACTGCCAAGAAAAGTCATCCACACCGCGCCGGGCTGTGTTAAGCTGCGCGCGCGGTTGTGGGCTGACCATGAAGCGCACGGATGACATCAACGCCAAGCTGGATTTTTGGGCGGCGTCGCCCAAAGTGACGCCGTTGCCGCGCTTGGCTAACCTGCCGCGCTTCGGCCACAAGAAATTCAACTCCTACGCCGAGATGAATCAGTGGAAACAGGAACTGCTGGCCCAACTGGCCGCCCAAGGAGGCGCGCAGTGGACGAAGTAATCCAGCGCTTCCGCGAGCACAACGTGCGTTATCTGCTGATGGGCGGTCAGGCGGTGCGCCTCGCCGGCCTGCCGCGTTTTTCCATGGATTGGGATTTTTATCTTCCACCGCGCGACGGCGAAAACTTCCGGCGCATTGCCGCCGCCTTGGGCGAGGAACTGGATCTTCCGCTGGAGCCACTCGGTCAGCGCGGCGAGAACGCGATTCAAACCTATCAAACCCGCTGGGGGGTGATTCAATTTCATCTCGGCGGACCGGGTCTGCCGCCTTTTGACACGGCGGAAAGCCGTGCCGAGGAGAAAAAAACCGAAAGCGGCACGCCGGTGAAATGTCTTGGTTTGCCTGATTTGCTGGACTCAAAGCTGCGCGCTGGCCGGCCACAGGATTTGCAGGACGCCGAATTCCTGAAGCGGCTCGGCACAACCAACGGCAGGAAATAAATCCGCATGACTTCCGATCCGGCAACTCAACCCCAGCGCGCCGTGTGGCTGCGGCTGTTTGGCTATGCCAAGCCCTGCTTCCCGCGCCCGGCGCGAAGCTGACGCTGCAGGCCAGGTCTTTGTACTTCCCGCCGGTAAGTAGGGCGCACAAACTATGAAAGTTGCATCAAAGCCCGTCACGCCCGTTCGTTGGCTGCCGACACGCCGTGTTTTTTTGCAAGCCTCGGGTTATGCCGTGGCGGGATGGGTGGCGGGGGGGCCGCTGGCCCTGGCCAACGCCGCAGGGTCCAAGCCCCTGTTGCGGTTCGGTCTGGTGACGGACGCGCACTATGCCGACACCGACGCCAAGGATGTCCGCTTTTACCGTGAGTCGCTGACCAAGATGGCCGAATGCGTAGCACTGATGAATGCACAGAAGGTGGACTTCCTGATCGAGCTGGGCGACTTCAAGGATCAAGGCAAACCCGCCACGGAAAAAAGCACGCTGGCCTACCTCGCTGCGATGGAGCAAGCCTTCGCGCAGTTCCGCGGCCCCCGCTATCACGTGTTGGGCAATCACGACACCGATAGTCTGTCGAAGGCGCAGTTTCTCGCCCAGGTTGAAAACACCGGCATGGCGAAGGACGCCAAGTATTACGCCTTTGACGCGCAGGGCGTACACTGTGTGGTGCTTGATGCCAATTATAACGCCGATGGCACCGACTATGACCACGGTAAATTCAAATGGACCGAGGCGTACCTTCCTGAGCAGGAACTCACGTGGCTCAAGGCCGATCTCGCGGCTACCTCCAAACCGGTACTGGTGTTTGTCCACCAACTGCTCGACACCGAGGATGTCCATGCCGTCAGAAACGCTCCGCAGGTCCGCCAGCTTCTACAGGGCAGCGGGAAAGTGCTGGCGGTCTTCCAGGGACATTTTCATGCCGGCGGTTATCGCCGTATCGAGGGCATTCATTACTACACCTTGAAAGCCCTGATCGAGGGCTCCGGCGCGCGGAACAACGCCTATGCGCTTGTGGAGTTGGCGAAGAGCGGCGACATCACCATCACCGGTTATCGCCGCGCGGTGAGCAAAAAACTTCCGAAGAACTGACGCCGTCTCACTTGCGCTTGAAGAGGTGCGTGCAGTGGCCGGCGGCGACCTCGGCGGCTTCCATCAGCGTCTCGGAGAGCGTCGGGTGCGGATGGATGGTCAGCGCAAGGTCGCGCGAGGTCGCGCCCATCTCGATGGCGAGCACGCCCTCGGCGATCATGTCGCCCGCGCCGGGCCCGGTGAGGCCGACGCCCAGGACGCGGTCGCTTTCCGGGTCCAGCACCAGCTTCGTCACGCCTTCCTGTCGGTCGAGCGTCAGCGCGCGGCCGGAGGCGGCCCACGGGAATTTGGCGACCTTGACGGTGCGCCCGTCCTTCTGCGCCTGCGCCTCGGTCAGGCCGCACCACGCGATTTCCGGATCGGTGAAGACGACGCCGGGGATCGCCTGCGGGTCGAAGACGCCCTTCTTGCCGAGGATGGCCTCGACCGCGACGCGCGCCTCGTGCGTCGCCTTATGCGCAAGCATCGGTTCGCCGGCGATATCGCCGATGGCGAAGACCGCCGGCTCGCCGGTCCGCCGCTGGCCATCCACCTTCACGAAGCCGCGCTGGTCGAGTTCAATCTGCGTATACTCCAAGCCGAGATCGCGCGAGTTCGGCTTGCGGCCGATGGAGACCAGCACGCGGTCAAACGTCTGCTCCGCCTGTGTCGCGCCCTCGAAGCGGACCTTCAAGCCGTCGCCGGCCTCGGTGATGGACGCGACCTTGGTCTCCAGCATGATCGCGGCAAATTTTTTCTGCAGGCGCTTGGCGAGCGGCGCGACGAGGTCGCGGTCGGCGCCGGGCAGCAGGTGCGGCAGCATTTCCACGACGCTAACGCGCGTGCCGAGCGCGGCATAGACGCTGCCGAGTTCGAGCCCGATGTAGCCGCCACCGACGACGAGCAGCGACGTCGGGAGTGTCGCCAGCGCGAGCGCGCCGGTGCTGTCCCACAGGCGCGGCGACTGGTAGGGGAAGCCGGGAATCTGCGTGGGCGCGGAGCCGGCGGCGAGGATCGCGTGGTCGAAGGCGAGCGTCTCCTCGGCGCCATCGCTCTTGCGCACGAGCAGCGTCCGGCCATCGCGGAACCGCGCGCGGCCCTGGACGAAATTTATCTTCCGCGCCTTGCGGAGCTGGCCGAGCCCGCCGGTGAGCGTGGCGACGACGCTTTCCTTCCACGCGCGGATTTTCGCGAGGTCGAGTTGCGGCGCGCCGAACGTCACGCCCCACTTCGCCGCCTCGTGCGTTTCCTCCAGCAGCTTGGCGATATGCAGCAGCGCCTTCGAGGGGATGCAGCCGCGATAGAGGCATACGCCGCCGGGATTTTGTTCCTGGTCCACTAGCGTCACCTCGAGCCCGAGGTCCGCCGCTAGAAACGCCGCCGGATACCCGCCCGGTCCGCCGCCGATCACCACGAGTTTGCTCATAGCCGCCTCATTTTTGCGGCGCTAGCCTACCACACACCGCCAACCCCGCAAATAGTTCGACAATGAAGCCCGGCGAGCTATAGTTTGAGCGCGGTTGGCGGGGTGCGCCGACCCAAAAGGA
>CAISWQ010000045.1 GCA_903889245.1 uncultured Lentisphaerota bacterium
AGCCGGTGCTTCCGTTTTTTTCTCTGTCCGGGTTGTCTGCTGCTTTTTCATGATCGTTTCCTTTCTGCTTTTCATTTTTCTCTCGCTGTCAGCCGCTCCGTCTTTCGCCGTTTGCTTCGAGAACCTGGCTGAACGAGCAAACGGCAAAGACGAGAGCGGCGGTCGGCAGACGGCGGAGAGAAAAAGGGAAAGGAAACGAGCGGTGGCCGCGGCCAGAAAAAGCAGCGCGAGACAATCCGAGCAGAGAAAGGGGAAGCCGAGTGGCGGAAATTTGAAATTGGAAATCGGAGATTGGAAATTTCAAACCAGAGCGAGACGTTGCTTTATTCCAGCGCGATAGCAAGCCGGCCTGACCCGGCGACGTTCCGCAGCGGAACTATGCCGGGCGCAGCAACTCCGCCCCGGCGAGTCACCCGCGCCGGCAACGGGGTCAAGGTGGAGACCGTGCCTCGGTACGACCTTGATGCCGGGGACGGCGCGGGTATGTCCGAAGCCGGCAGGAGTTGGCGGGACGGTTGCCGCGCTGACCGCAGCAGGAGGCCATGGGCGGGCAAGTCACTCGCCCCGTTTTAGTCAATGTGGAGATTCCGCGTTGCGCGGGATACTACATTGACTCCGCCGCAGGCGGAACAGGGCGAGTATGTCCGCAGCCCGCCGGCCGACTCTGCGCCATGATCCGGCAAGTGTCATGGCGGGAACCGGAAATCCAGCGCGGCAGCGCAGCCGGCGTGACAGGTTCCTCCTGGCGCGACGGTTGCCCGCGCTGTCCTTTAAGTGCCGAGGGAGCCGCGCCTCGTGCAGTCATGGCGCGGCGGCGGACGCCAGGGCTCGGATTGTGTCCGCAAGGTTGAGCGACCCCGGCTTTGCAGGGAAGCGGCTTTGAAGTGGAGCGACCCTCGCCGCGCTGGGGAGCGACAGGACTGGTCTCATCATGTGAGCAAACAAAACCTCAAAAACACAGGATGGCTACCTTGATATGGATTTGGAGAAACGGCAGAAAAAAGATTCCAGAATCCTAGGAAAATAGAGAAGTTTTCAAGCTGGATTGCTCACAGGCTGACGGGCTTTCCGCATGGCAGCGCGAGTGGCTGTTTTATGGCGCTGTTGGGCGCAGACCGGGCAGAGCTTTTTGCGGGGCTGTAACGGCGCGCCACAATCCGGGCAAGGACGCATGTTTTCCAAGGCCAGTTCACTTACGCGGCGATACTCGGTGGCGGCTTGGCGCAATTCCTTGGCGCGACGCGGTTCGGTGACGATGTCGGCCATCGGCAATACGCAGGCTTCAAAATAGCCGCAACGCTGGCCATCGGCCACGAGGCAGTGCGGCAGCGGTTTGGCGCAGGTCAGGGTCAGGTCCTTGGCGATCTGCACACCGAGACACGAGCCGTTCGTTTGGTGGTTGGCGCATTCTGCGCGGGTGCTTTGCAGGGGAGTCATGTTTATTTCCTTTCGGAGGCAGCGGCGGAAATTTGCAGGGCGCGGCGCACGCCTGCGGGCCGGATCGCGCCGGCCAGATAACCGCACAGCCGGTCCAACTCCGGGGTGAGCAGCAACAGCAACAACGCACGGACCTCTTCCGCTTCGAGTCTGGCAGGCAACCGTTGGCCGGGCGCATGGGCCATGATGGCCGCAACGGAAATGACACCGGAGACCGGATGCCGGAGATGGGCGGCGTCGGCCAGGGAGCGTGGCAGGGGAAAACCGGCCGCTTGCAAATCGCGCCAGTCGGCGACGGCCTGTTCCAGGATGGCGCAGAGCACGGCGCGGATGGCTTTGGGTTCGTCAGCGGTGGTCAACCGCCAGGCGTCCCGCATGAATCGTGGCTTATTCCGGGCGCGTTCACAGGCGCGTTGCCACAGACGGTCGGCTGTCTGTCTGCCTGTTTTCTCCGTCCCCCTAAAGGGGGACGGGAAAACAGAACAAACAGCAGTCTGCCGGGCGCTGTTTTCCGGGCCTTGGAAAACAGGGCCAACAGGCGTGTTTATTGGTTCCGCACTGTGTTCCGGGAAAACAGGCTGCGCCTGTTTTCCGATGGTCGTGTCAGAAATCTGACTCATGGCAGGGCCTCCAACGAGGGGTTGTGCCACTCCTTTTTTAGGGTCGCAATCCGGGCGGGTAGACCAAGGAAAATCTTGCGGGGGAAACACCGCGGGGAGAACTGGGCGAGTTTGTTAGCGGCGAGTAAACGTTCGCGCGCCTGTTCCGCGCCATCCTTTGTGAAGCCGCGTTCCCGCAGTTCGCCCAGCAGCAACATCCACGGTTTGCATTGCTCGGCGACGACCTGCAACACGACCTCGTCGGCCGGCACCGCCGCCAGCCGGCCGCTGGTGTTGCGGTTGGCCGAGGTCTTCACCACCGGCTCGACCTGGTCCACCACCGCAAAGCGGCCCTCCTCCCAGCCGATGACGAAAGGAGTCTGCGGCGCGTAGTTGCGGAGCAACGTCTCCACGACCAGCCACTCCGCGTCGGGGGCATGATCGCGATGCTCGGTCAGGTAGATGCAGGCGTCGAAATCGCGGGCGATGACACCGGAGCCCGCGCCACGGTCGCGCGCCTCGCGGTCGCCGGCGGTGCCCTTGGGGTTGTGATGGACATAGAGCACCGCTGCGCCGATTTCCTCGGCCAACTGATCGAAAAACGCCAGCAGGGGCTTCATGTCGGCGGCGAGGTTTTCGTCGCCGGTGGCCAGCTTGTAGAGCGGGTCCATGATGATGACCTCGGCCCGGTGGCGGCGCGCGAGCGTGAGCATCAACGCCGGCGGACACTCGTGGCCGCGCAAGCTGGCCACCGCCAGGCGGTCGCCCAGGTCGTTGGCGGTGAGCTGTAACGCCTGCGCGAGGTGATGCACCCGGCGGTGGTAATGCGCCTCCTTCACTTCAAACTGCAGGATCAGCACGCGGCGCGGCCGCGGCAGTTTCCAGCGCAGGAACTCGCCGCGACCGGAGGCCAGGCACAAGGCCAGTTGCAAGGCGAAGAAACTTTTCCGCGCCTTGCTGCTGCCGATGATCGGCACCTTGTCGCCCCGATCGAACAACTCGCCGAGAATGGGATCCACCGCCGGCGGGTCGGACTGGACCATATGGGCTGCGTCCACGGCACGCGTGCCGGCGGCCGTCTGGGCGGACAACCGCCGCTGGAGTTCGGCCTGTTGCTCAAGAATGGCCTCCAGCGGCGTAGCACCCGCCACGTCCGCCAGCGTTTGGTACGCCGCCTGCATGAGCAGGCGGCGGCGATACTGGTCCGCCAGAAGGCCCAGATAGTACTGGGCATGCGCCGGTGTGGGCGTGGCGTCCACCAGCCTTTCCAAAAAGCTGTGACCGCCGATTGGCTCCAACACGCCGCGCGCCTTCAGTTCCTCGCCGATGGTCAGCAGATCAATCCGCTCTGGCCGCATGGCGGAGAGGACGGCAAAGAGCCGCTGATGGGCGGGCACATAGAACCAATCGGCGGCCACTTCCGCCGCCGTACACAAAGCGCTGACGCGCGGGGCATCCAGCAGCAGACTGCCTAGTACGCCGCGCTCGGCCTCTTCGCTGTAAGGCGGAAGGCGGTCGGCGGACGGCTGGATGGCTTGGCGTGAGCGCATCGCGTCATCGCTCCTCGCGGCGGGGCGGGCTCAAGACCCCGCCGCCGTCAGGCGTTGCCAGAGCGCGCGGACCGCCTCCACGTCCTGCCGGTTGTAGTCGAGACAAGCTGCGCGATCCTTGGCCCACCACTCGGCGAAGTTCGCGCCGGTGATCGGGCCTTGTTTGACGACGATGCCGAAGGCGGCGCACAGATGCTGTAGCTTGCGGAACTCCGCCTGCCGGTTGCCGAGTTGCCAGCGGAGCATCGTGTCCTGCCAGTAGCGCGGCTGATAGCCGTAGAGGTCATGGATGAGATAGGACGGCATGGCTGCGCCCTTGAGCCAGCCGCGATGCGCCAACATGCCGGCATCGAAGCGGATGTTGTGGCCGATGAGTTGGATTTCCAGCGCGTAGGCTTGGGGTGCAATGGCGCGCCAGAGTTGGCGCAACATGTCGGCCTCGTCAGCGAGGGCAAGTTGCTGCACGGGCTCATCCTCGATGGCGTAGCCGATAAGCGCGACGCGGGCTTGGAGGCTGTCGAGCGCGGCGTCTTCGCCGCGCTCCCACGCCTCGCGCACCTCCGCAATCTTCGCGGCGATCTTAGCCGGGTCCTTGAGGTTGCCGGTCTTCACGTCGGCCTCGGCCGGCCGCAGGAACTCCCGCTCGGCCACGGGCAGCGGGATCGTTTCGATATCGAGATAGATGTTCATGGGATGTCTTTCAGAAAGGCAGGTCATCGCCATCCGTGGCGGATGTCGGTGTACTCGGTTTGGTGGAACTGGCAGGCGCTGGTTGGCCGGTCCACTCGCGCGATTGCGCGATGAGTTCCTTGATCCAGTCGGGCATGTGGGGTGGCAGCGCGGGATGGCCTTGGACACCCTCGAAGGTGAAGAACAGCAAGGGATTCTCCGGCTTGGGCCGGGCCGTGCCCTTGGGCAGCGCCATGAGCGCGGCAATGGCGGCGAAGGACCGGCCTTCTTTGCCGGCCTCATGGACGATCTGCAACTGGCAGGGTGCGCCGAGGACTGCCTGTAGGTCGAAGCCGCTCAATTCCTGGGCGGTGAACTTGCGCCCACGCCAGCTTTCGAGGTCGCGCCGCAGGTTGGCCTTCTCGGACAGGCTCAAGGTGTAGCGTTGCGAGATGGCGCGCGGCAGGTTCTGCTTTTGACCATCGCGCTCAAAATCGGCGCGGCACTGCGGCAGTTCCCAAAGCACCAGCACCTTGCGGGCGTGCTTGTTGAACTTGGGATTGAACTGCGTGCCAAGATCCACGACGCCGTAACAGACGGCGACGTGGACTCCGGCGGGGACGGGCTCTACGGACGGACCTTTATCCTTGGCGGTCAGACTCATGGGAGTTGCTCCATGTTATGGGTTGGTTCTGCGGTCCCGCCACACGGCGGGAAAGTGGGCGGCGTAGCCTCGGTTTGCCGGGCGATGCCATCGAGATCGGCGCGGCGCAGGCGGTAGAAGCCGGGGGTGACCGCGACCCGTTGGAGACGGCCGGCGCGGATCATCCGCCAGAGCGTGCCCCGGCTGATGCCGAGATAGCGGGAAGCGGCCGTCATCCCCAGCAGTTGCGGGCCGGAGGTGGCGGGGACGGGCTTGGAGCGGATGCCGCGCAACACCTCCAACGCCTCGCGTTTGCGTTCATCCGTGGCCGCCAACGCGGCCTGCATCAGTTCTTCCAACAACGCCATCGGCCTGTCTCCTGTTCGCTGGTTTCATCGCCGGCGGCGATGCCGGCGACACGAACAGGGTGGCCGAAAACAAAACGGCCCGCTCGTAAGCGGGCCGGGAAAAGCTACTGAAAACTCACTGAAAACTGGATCGCGTGTCAGAAGTTGATGCGGTAGCGGCCGAGGCGGGTGTCGAGGCTGGTGAACAACAAATCGAAATGTTGATGGATGCCGCGGAAGAGGCCGAATTTGAAATCGTTGCTCTGAATCCAGATCCGTTGCTGGCTTTGGTTGAGCTTCTCGCGCTCCACGTCGTAATCGAACTCACGCTGGCCCGTGGTCAGATGTCGCTGATGAACATGCCGCACGAAGGCGCGGCACTTGGTCCGGCGTGATAGGTCAATTCGCGTGCCGTCGCGCAGGCAGAGTGCTCGATAATCGCCGAGCACCTTCACAGGGACGAGCACTTCCGCTGCCGGTGGCGGCGCGCACGGCCGGGCCTTGAGGCCGGCTTGGTCGAGCATTACGGCCTCGGCGAGCACGATGTAATCATGGCCGCTGCGCTTCAGATATTCGTCGCACGCGGGATAGTATACCGGCAATGCAAGACTGCACGGCGCGCGGTTCTCGCGAGCGAGTGCGACACAGATACCCAACGCTTCCTGCTCGTGGGCGGCATAGCCGAGGTACACTGGTTTGCGGCTGGCGCCGCTGCCCAGCGTGCCCAGCAAAACACAGGGATGGGCGGATGGTGGTAGCCCGGCGGGTGGCAACACATCGAGCGCGCGGCCCAGCGCGTTTTCCAAGGCTTCGCGGTCCAGGCACCAGACGGCGACCTCGGCGGCGGAGAGTTGGTCACAGGCGGCGGCATCGCCTTCAAAGCCCTCGACCGGAAAAGCGACGTAACGGCGGCCGCGCGCGGCCACCTGCAAGCGCTGGCCGCTCTTGGGACACGGCACGGTGGCGGCGACTTCGCCGGTACAGCACCGCAGCCAGCGTTGCACGGCCGTAAAATCATCCGCGCAATGCCGCCGCCAATCGGCCAGCGGCAGCCGGGCAGCATGCAAGGTAGCGAGCAGGGTCCAGAGGGTGGCCATCGGCTTCATCCCACCGCCAACTGGTGCTTCACAAACTTGCGCAAGCGCAGCCATTCTTCCAGCACGGCGGAATCGCCATCGCGCTCGTAGGTCATCGTGCAACCTTGGTGGACGGTCAGGGTCTCGGTTTTCTGACGGTCGCGGAGGCGATAGCGGAAGACGGCGCGGTGGATGGTGTCCGTGGTATCGGGCAACAGGAGCGGGGCAATCCGGTTGGAGAGCAGCAGCGAGGAACCGGGCTCGGCGCGCCAGACGATTTCGCGGCCCGGCGACTGTAGATCGTGGAACGTGAGTTCCATGGGGCTGATTTCGGCGAGGCCCGGAATGTCCTCACAGTTGAACAGGTCCAGACAACGCCCCTTGAGCGGCTCCAGGGTGATGACATGGGCGTAGGGCACAAAGACGTTGGCGCTGTTGAGCAGCGCATGGCCGAACAGGATGCGGTATTTGGTGCGGTCGCGCGCGCGGTTGGTGTTCATCCGCAGGTCGCCGTAGTGCTTGTGGTAGATGACCGCGTCGTATTCCTCCGGCTTGAACATGTGGCTGCCGGTCGCGCCCTCGTCATCGTATTCCATCTGCCGCTTGAACTGCCCCGGATACTTGATCAGAAACCAGATTTCCTGCGCGAAGTCGAACTTGATGATATGGGTGCCCTTGCCGAGCTGTTCGGCGATGAAATAGGCGGAAAGATCTTCCTGCAATTTTTCCATGATGGCGGCGGTGGGCGTGCGGTAGCGGCTGCGCACGTCGCGCGCGGCCGGAAAATAGACATAGGACGACCGCGCGTGAATCCGCACACGCGCATAACTTTCCTCCAGCAAGGTCCGGTTATTAGGCCAATCGTGCAGCCAGGCTTGCATGACGAGGTCGGCATGAGTTAGGCCCGCAGTCTGGAAGTCCAGTTTGCGGCCTTGCGCCCGCGCCTCCTCCTGAATCCGTTCCCAGCCGGAGGTGGTGCCCAGGATGTTCACGTAGGAGAGCACGTCATCGAGTTCAGCCGGCAGGTCGCCGCACAGGCACAGGGCTTGGAGCGCCGGATAGTCGAGATTGGACAGGTCGGGCTGGGCTGGCAGGCGGATTTTGTGTGCGCGGAGAACGTCGGGGAACTTCTGCAACACGGCGCACAGCAGTCGGGGGTCAAGGCGTTGAAGGGACTTGATAGTGAGAAAGCATTTTCGAGGTCCGGGCATAACAGTATCCTCTGCCCTGGCGTGCGACCGCGCGCCGGAGCATGGACTTGTTAGCATTTCGTCAGGGGCAAGTTCAAGCGTAGAACAAAAAGCAAAGAACCTGCGACCTGCTGGGGATGAGCGTGCGAAGGAGTAGACGGGGTGCAGGTGAGTGGAAAGGCCGGACGGCTCAAGAGGAGTTCTTACCGGTGAAGCCCAGCACGACGGTCGGCTCAATCCATTGGCCGGTCATGACGGCGGACGATCCGCTCCCTTGCAACGTACCGTTGATAGTGACTTTCGCGCCGGCAGTGGTCGTGCCATCCAAAATGAAGATGGCCGGCTGGTTGGAGCTGGCGATGGTGACCGAGCCTTTGAAGAGGATGCCGTTGTTGTCCACGGCTTGCAGTTCGTCGCCGGACTGCGTGACGGTGAGGGAGGTCACGGCGCTGCCGGTATTGCCTGACACCATCGGGCCGCCGCTGGGATTGACATAGTAACCGGAATAGCTGCTGCTGGTGACAGGCGATACGGTATCGGGGTTGCCGACTTCGCAGCCGGCCAGCAAACCGCAGGCTGAAATAGCTACTAGCAAAGCTGTTGGCCACAATGAATTTGGCATGGTATCGAGTCCTCGTGTGATTGCGGAGGCACTCTACGAAGCAGGAGCGCATTTGGCAAGGTGATTGAACGTTATCACGGGAGTGGCAAGCGCGAGCAACATCCGGCATATGGAAGTCCCCTGCGCGGCCGTAGACATTTCATCGCACAAAGACTCGGATGGGGATCAGGAGTTCAGGGTGCTTGGGATGGTCGGTAACGATGCGGATGGTTTGCCCATCCAGTTTGTGCGAGACCGGCAAGGAGGGGAAGGTAAGGCGACAGGCCGCGGGATTAGTTGTCGTAATGGTACAGCTGATGTCCTTGAGTGGCGGCTCGACGGCCACCACCCGGAATGTGATGTTGCTTTCGGCCCGGACCAATACTTCACGACGAACGGTTTCGTCTTCGCGCCCCACCAACAGCAGTTCGGGTGGCATGATGGAAAATGTGCCCGGCACAAAGGCTGAGACCACTGTGGTCAGGACGGGCATACGCGGGCAGCCGGTATTGATACGAAGGGTTGCGCGGGTCAAGCCCTCGGGTAGTGGTGGTTTGGTGGCGACAGTGAGGTGGACAGTTTTGCTGCTCGCAGGATGTGCAACGGAAACAACGAAGGCAGGAGAATCAATCTGTGCCGATACAGACCCCAGCAGGTTAGTGCCGATGGCGGAGACCGTCAGGGTTCCAGTAGAGCAGGAGTTTGCGGCCAGGCGACCGAAGAAAAGCAGACTGGGTTTGAGTTCGACGGGGTCGATGATTTGGCCTTCCATACGCAGGGGAAAGGAGGGTTGAGCGGGGTCATTGGATTCGATAAACAAGACCTTGCTCTGGGGGCCTTGACGCCCACGCGCAATGAAATGGACGGTGACAGTTGCCGTATGGCCCGGTGGTATAGTGCGTTCCGTGAACTTGGGCACCAAACAGCCGCATGTGGGGCGGAGATTGAAAATCTGGAGCGCCAGATCGCCAGCATTGCGGATGACAAAGTCGTGGTCAAAATCAGGGATGCTCTCGCGTTTGCCGAAGTTGAAGGTGGGTTGTTCGCAGGTCAACTTCGAAGCATATTGTTGAGCCACAGCGATTAGGGGCTTCTCCGCTAACAACAACCCAAACGACATAACGCCAATATGCACCAGTAAATTTGTGTGTAAGTAATTTAGCACTTCTTCACGCCTCGATTATATCTCCATAAACCGTCTAATTAATAATCTATTGCCGCATGGAGTCCGATAGCTGGGGTCACATTTGCTCAATTGTGGGATATAAAAGATCTGCCCCTGCCTGACTAAGGCTTGGAAGATTTTGCCGTCAACCTTTCCAGACTTTGGGGGAATAAAATTCCAAACATTGGGAATTGGAGGACTCACGCTTGCTCATTGAAAAATAATACAGACCTGACCTCGCTCCCAACAAAATATACATGCAATCGCTGGCAGTCATAGCGGGCGCGCGGATGCGTGCCCAGGACTTCGTCGGATACTCATTAGTAAATAAACTACTGTATTGAGAATTATTTCCCCGAAGCTCCCTCTTGTGAAATTTTCATATAAACATTAGTGATAATATCATCAGTTGTATTATCCACACCATCAGGACCATTCGAACTTATAATAAACCCATTTCGCGTTCTTTTATATACATATTTATTGCCCCATGAATCTATGAATGGCGGCCAATCGGCGGAATTCGTCCCGAAACTGTAACGAAAGACATCATCTATCGTTTCGGGGATGGAATCATAGCGATTATGCCAATCTTCCACCAGTTGAGCAAAAAAGCATATTCTTTGTCTCACAATATCGCTTACTTCACCGCTTATTTTACTATGGATATCGCGCACAATTAGCGCAAACAACGCTAATGCGATGACCAGTATGAACATCGCCATATGGATTTGTTTCAGATAGCTCATTATTATATCTATCGCCTTCACTATTTCGATTTACATTCGTGTTCATATTCGAATTCAATATTTTCGTCCCACTCTCCTCCATAAATACGATATTCTGGATTACCTAAATTTGTTGCCCATGCAAATGCATTTAATATCCTGATCCCCAAGCGCTTGTTTTCTTGATTTCCACTTGCTGTAATATTGAATGTATACAATTTGCTAAATGAGAAAGACAACGAGCAATTCGCTGTGCAAGGGCAAAAACAATCGACATTCTTTTCGCAACAAGACCAATCGCAATTTGCCAACATTTTAACCTGAAAGGCACCTGCCCATCCCTCGGTCAAAATCCGAAAGCTCCCCGTAGGGATGCCAAATGTATGATCGTCAACATTGTATGACTTGGTGTGGTTTCCACTAGAATTACAGCTACTCAGTTTCTTCAGTGAGCCCTTTAGCATATACTTTAGATGTTGAACACCAGGTGAGTGTTTTGCGCGTTCCTGTAATTCGGGAGTCAGATGCGCAAGGGATGGGTTCTGTTTTTTTAAATATAAATTTGCGAACATATCCCAAGCGCTGCCCAGTTTCGCAATATTGCTTGGGATTGGATCGGAGAATGGCTCGCTTGGCCCAACAGACCCACTTGGACCGCGAAGATAAGTTGTGTCCCCCGGGCCCATTAAATCATTTGTTAACCCCAATTTATCTACCGTGTTTGCACAACCATTACCTACAAATGCAAACAGGTTGATTCCACCATTTTCCGCAATCGGATCGCGCGAAAGCCACCGCCCTAATATCGGCGCGTAAAATCTGTAGCCGTAATAATAGAGGCCTGTTTGAACATCGAAATATTTCGTTGAGAACCGGATCGGATTAGCGGCAGCCCCGTCGCCAGTCATTGTGGTCATATTGCCGAAAGCATCGTATTCGTAATGCGCCTTGAGCGCGCCGTTGCTGTCCAACAACTCGGTTACGTTGCCATTCGCATCATAGGCGCAGAACGCCGCCCCAGCACCATCCACGCGCTCCAATAACCCGCCGACACCACCCGCGCCTTGCAGCGTACCGGAGAGGTCCAAACCCCAGACGTAGGAGGAAACTTGAGACGCGAGACCTGAAACCTGAAACTCGGAGATGAGATTCCAGCCGTCGTAGAGGAAAGCGTTGGTGGCGGTCGCCGTGAGCTTGGCGATGCGGCGGGACTGCTGGTCGTAAACGTTCTGCACCACCAGCACACCGTTGGAAGCGGCGGTGAGCAACCGGTTTTCGGCATCCCACGCGTAGGCCCAGACGCCGTTGCTGGTCATGTTGCCATCGGCGTCATATGTCGGGGTGATCACGTTGCCATCACTGATCTGCGTGTACTGATTCAGCAGATTGGCGGTGTAGGTGGAGACGAGCCCGTTGAGGGTGGCGGTCTGGCGGTTGCCGATTGCATCGTACTGATAGCCGTAGTTGTTCACGCCCATCGCCGCGCTCGTCAGTTCACTGCGTGTGTTATAGCCGAAGATATTCGTCGCCGAACCCGAATCTATCCGCTGCACCCGGCGGCCGAGCACATCATTGGCGTAGTCAAAGCGCGAGAGCGGGTTGTTGCCGAAGGTGTTGACCACGGAAGTGATCAAGTCGCGGCTGGATTCGTAGACGCGCGTCGCCTGCAGGCCGTTGTCCAGCATCAGTTGCGCGAGGAGATCGGAACCGGGGAGATAAGAATAGGTCGCCACGGACGACACGGATTGCACGGAAGAAGAAACGGAGTTGAAGCGGCCATAGGCATCGTAACCGTAGCCCACCGTATAAGCGGGCCCGGCGGCGAGTCCCGCCGGGCGCCCGAAGTTATCGTAGCTGCGCGTCAGCGTCGCGCTCAACGCGGCATCCGGTCCCGCCACCGTCTCGGAGGTCAGCGCGAGGGTCGTGGCATCGTAAACAAAAGTATTGGTGCAGATACCCGCGGTGACCGCCTTGGTCGGGCGGCCGAGCCGGTCATAGGTGAACGCCGCGGCCGGCGTGCCGTCGGAATAACTCACACCCGTCAGTTGGCCGAGGTTGTCACGGCCGTAGGTCGCTGTCACGCCCCGCGCCCATGTGCGCTGCGTCAAGCGCCCCATCGAATCATAGGTGTATGCCGGGCCATTGCCATCGGCGTAGAGCTTGCGCGTAAGCAACCCCGTCGCTTGATCATAAATCCACGTCGTCACATCCGGCGCGCCGCCCTCCTGCCGGAACGTCTTGAGCGTGGTCATGCGCCCGAAGTTGTCATAACTGTATTCCACCGGGTAGGTCGCGCCCCACACGCGCGTCGGGCGGCCCATCACGTCGTAGTCGGTGTTCACGGTCTGCTGGAGCGCATCCTTCACCGAGATGCGCCGCCCAGTCGCCTCGTCAAAGAGATACTCCGTCTTGTGGCCGGCGGCGTCGGTCACCGAGTCCACCCAGCCGCGGAAGTCATAATGAGCAGTGCTGCTTACCGTGCGCGCCCCGCCTGCGGAAGCTTGTGTCTGCGAGACCGGCCGCCCCAGCGCGTCATTCGCGTAGCTCACCGTCACACCGGTCTTGCTCGTGCGGCTGACCAGCAGGCCGTTGTAATAGACCTCCACGGCGCTCGTCGGGGAGTCGGGATACTTCACGAGCCGCCGTTCCAACTTGGCCCCCGGTGTGATGTCCACCGTGCTGCGCGTTTCGTTGCCGCGCAGATCGCGCTCGACCACCTCCTGCGCGGAACAACCGCAACTGGAACCACCCAGGTCCTCGCGTCGCGTGCTCACGGTGACGCCGTTGCCGGCACCTTCCACCGGGTAGACCACCTGGGTGGTCTCCTGCCACCACTTGCTCTCCGCCTGCATGAAGCGGGTGGCGCTGCCGATGACGCGGTCTGTCCCGCCGGCGTCCAGCGAACCGCTGCCATCCACATCGAGGCCGGACATGGTGACGTTGCCCACCTCGTCATAGACATAGCGCGTCGCCGGCATGGGCGCGGTCTGCGCGGACACCAACCGGCCCTTCTCGTTGTACGTGTTCACCGTCGTCAGGGTGCCGCCGCCGAAGGCGGGCTTCTCGACCCGCACAGCGCGGCCGAACGCGTCCGCGGTCGTCCGCTGCCAGACCGGCGAGTTCGCGCCGCCGGGGCCGGAATAAACGGCTGTCCACTGCGTGCCGTCGCCGGCGACGCCGTAATCATGGAAGCTGGCGATCACGCCCGTCCCGGAAACACTCTTGGTCCGGCCATCGAGGTAGTTCTCCGTGATCACCGTCGCGCCGCCCGGTTGCGTCACGGTCGTGGTGCGGCCGTCGTTGACATAAGCTATCGTCGTTACTAATCCGGCGGTGTCGGTTTGTTTGGTGATGCGCCCCGCGCCATCGAGTTCGCGGCTCGTGGCCTGCGTCAGCCCGCCAGCCGTGACGGTCTCCGCGAGGCTCTGATCCACCGCATCCAGCGTCAGCGTGGTCGTCAAGTCGTCCTGCATCCCGTGGCCGCCATAGGCCGGAGCGCCTTTCTTGGTCCGCGTCACGACGCGACCCAGCGCGTCGTAACCATAAACGGTCTCGATGCCGCGCCCATCTACATCATTGAGTTTCGTACGACCCGACCATTGTGAAGAGGCTTGCGTGCCATTGGAAAAGAGTTTTGCGGTCAGGTTGCCGATCTCGTCGAAGGTCTGCATCGTCCAACCGACCCGCGTATAACCGCCGCCGGTGCAGACAGAAGTTTCCTTGAGCACCGTGTTGCCCTGCGAGTCTTTGATCACCGCATCCTTGGTCGTCAAGTTGGCGATGCCTTGCGGACTGGCCACGGTGCCGTGGATCACTGATTCGCGTGTAAAGCTGCCCGCGCCGGCCGTAAACACGCCGGGATTGGTAGTACCCCCCGAATAACTGCCGGCTTCATAGTCATAGGTATCCATCCGGCCATCGGAATATTGCGCGCTAGCCAGCAGGCCCCCGCGGAAACTGTCGCTGGAGGGATAATAGGTCCGCGTGGTGCGCTGGTTGCCCGCGCCGCCGAAACCTGCGCCAGGCGCGCTGCGCTCCTCGATTTCGATCGCTTGGTCACCGATGGTCTTATAGATGTGGAATGTCCGGCTGACGGCTGCGCCGGCGATGCTCTCCGCCTCCGTCCGCGGCCGCTGGTCATTGAACACCGGCACATCCGCCGGGTCGAGCGGTGTATAGTCAAACGTCCGCGATCGTGCGTTCCCCGCTGAAGCGGCCCCCAGCGTTGCGTCCTTCCAAGAACTCAACTCCAACGTCATACGCCCCTGGGCGTCGTAATCATATTTGCGCCAGGAGCCATCCGGATTCACGACCGTCGCCACCTTGCCATAGCGGCCCGTTTCGCTGGAGGTGTTGTAATAGGTGGTAACGGTCTTGAGCGCCGCGCCATCGGGATCCACGACATTGGTGACCATGCCCAAACCCCACCCGAAAGTTTGATAAACATCTGCCGCTTTCCGGGCCACTTTCCCCGCGCCATCGGAAACCACCTGGGTATCCATGCGTACGATATGCCGGTCATCCCACAGCGTGGACTTGGTCACCTGCTTGAGGCCGCCGCCCGCCACCATGGTCCAGCTCTTGGTGTAATCAGTGTAGGTGAAGTCATAGACGACGGTCAGCGCCCCGATTTGCTTGGTCACACGCACTTTGTCAATGGAGGCGGGGTCAGGCTGCTCAATCTTCCATGTGCTGAAAGGCGCACCGGAAGCCTGATAAACATCGTTGGACTTGTCGCCGACCTGGCTGGGGACATAGAAACGCACCTCGTAACCCGGCCGGTCGCTATAGGCCACGACATCCGCCAAACATTGCGGCGACTTCACCTGCCGGAGCACGTTGTTACTGGTGGTGACCAGGTCAATACCGCTATCAGCCAACGAAGTTATGCGGCCCTGTTGGGTGTAGCGACCCATCAGTTTGCCCTTGTTGGCGCCCGCCGCGCCAAGCCGGTCCCGGCTTCCATCATGGTACGTGATGTCATAGTAGGTGGGATTTTTCACCACGGCCTGACCATTTGTATCCACCATCTGCAAACGCACTTTCCAGTTGTAATAGCGCCCCGATGGCCGGCCCACGGAACTGTTGTCCGCCACCATGAAATCAATTGCCTCCTTGGAGGGATGCAGGATGGTGACCTTGGAGGGACTGCCCGAGGCGTTCGTGGTGGAAGCTACATACAGGAGCCGCGCACAAGGCGTATAGGACAAGCCCACCGGCGAGAAGAGCGAGGCGTCGGGTTGCTCATAGCGGATGAAGAGTTGGTCAGGAGCAATCTGTCCCGTTCGCGAAGTCTTGCCCAGACTCATCTGGACGAGCAGACATGCGACATTCGCATACCCGGAGGCGGCATCCATAGCGTTGGCACCAGCATAATCACTGCCGCCCGGCGCCCCATTGCCAGAGGTGTTGTTTTCAGGACAATCGCATTTATCCTCACAGTTGGGGGTGACACCGGTCGGGGGATTGACACCTCGCGCGTGCCAAGGCATGGCAACCCCCACCCACAACGCCGACAGCATTAAAATTCGCAAACCGCTCCTCATGTTATTTTTCACGCTCGGCTCCTTGATGTTTTCCCGAATTAGTTCTTTTTCCCCTCTGTCACTCGTTTGACAGCGGCCCATGCGGCTTGGCGGAAGCGCATATCCTCATCGCGGGTCAGGGGCTGGAGAATGGCAAGATCATCAGGTTCGCCCATGAGGCCGAGCGCGCCGATGGCGGAGATGCGCAGGATGGTCGGAGATTGGGTGCGGGCCAAGTTGCGGGCAGGGACAAGGGCGCGACGCTCGTTCAATAGCACACAAACCTGCAGAGCGGTGGCGCGCGGTTCGGGGCCGTAGGTTTCGTCTTGTGCAATGGCGAGGGCACGGGCGGCGAGGCGCTCTTGGGGGATGTCGGCCTTGTGGACGTTGTTTTCCAGGGCGAGCAACGTCGTGCCAGGGATCGTGCCATCCTTCTGTTCGGTGGCTTTCCAGAAGAGGTCGGCTATGGCATGGCGGGCAGGAGAGTCGGCGCGATGATAGAGCGCGCCGAGGTGCTGGATGCAGTAGTCGCGCCAGACCTCACCCTGCTGCACGTCGGCATACATCTGCATCAGATGCCACGGCAGATCCTCCAGCAATGGCTTCTGCTTGAGCAGGGTGTTGGCCACTTCGTTCTTGAAAGCGTGGAGATCGTCCTCCGGCATCGGGTCCTCATTGGAGTGGCGGTAGAGCTGGGCATAGAGCGCCTGCACTTCGTTGGATACCAGCGGCGGCTGGAGCTTCTTCAGTGCGGCATAGCGGACGTTGTAGCTGACGCCGTCCTCTTGACCTAGAATAATGGCGCATCGCGGCGGGATGGAATCAAGTTGCGGCTTGTCGATAGAGCGGATGGCAGCGACCGAGGTGACGACTGGTTTTAATTGCTTCGCGGAGGGCTGTGGCCGCGATAACGCCGGTATGTGGCGCTCCGAGCGCTGGTGGATGGCGAGAAAGCCCCCCGCTGCCAGCAACAAGCCACCTGCAACAACCGTCTGCCATCGTTTTTTCATCGCAGCCACTCGAATCACTATCACACCTGCGGCAACACTGTCCGACAACCTCTCTGCGCCATGAGTTTGCCGCCATCAGCGGCATAAACCAATTGCATAAAAGTACTGACTACGGCTCCCCGACCACACACCTGCAACTATTGCACTTGGTGTTCTGAGCGAAATTCTTCAATTTTATTTCTCATCATCCTCCGAAGTCGGTCAGTTGTATTTGTATCATTTGGCAGACAATTAGATTGTACGTTAAAAGTATTATTCAGATAGCTTCTCAAGATGTTTGATTTCTCTTTTTCCGAATTAATTATATCAAATATCATTTTTTTAGAATCGGCGCTGTCTTTTCGTGCCGTCCAATATTTTAGAAAAGTATCTTTATCTTCTTTAACCTGACGGATTTCATAGTCCTTTTGGAAAAATATTCTCCCATTATTAAACTCATACTTCTTACCATTCAGCATTAGACCAGATGAAGACGGCATATGTTCTATGCGGGTGATTGCAGATGTTGTACAAATCACCTGTACATAGACTTCCTCAACTGAGAACTCCATATGCGAAACCGCATTCTTGCGATCCTCCGATAAAAATATATACCAATCCTGTGTATTATTATTTACCACCCAACGTGAATGCGCAAAAATATTACTGCTAAATACACTGTTGACTGATCCAATTTTCTGCCCCCCATATGAATGCGAGCCGCACACGATTATTGCAGCAATGTATAATAAATTAATTTTCATATTTTACCTCCATCATGGCAAAGCATCCAAAATTGGTAATACCCATTTATTTATAAATTTTGCCAATTCCTCGGTGTCCTTTTCATTCTGTGCTTGAATTTGTTTTAACGCTTCATCCGTTACATGTACTTTATCATGAAAATTAAGAAGAGCCTTTCCTGGTGTGTCAGACCAATGCGCACTATTTGCCGTTTCAGCTGAATCCATTGATGCCCATTGTAGTTTATATTTTCGCTCATTTTTATCGCAGGCGCAGTGGGCGACTATTATAACTCGGCCCGCACCATTATATTCGCGGCTCATCACCTTCCCGTAAAATCTAAATACTTGTTCAAACCATTCTGATTTACCTATTAGGTCATAAACCTTCCCCATATGTCCAAGATTATTCAGAAATTGCTCATTTTCTTTTGCTCCATGTGAAACAGAATAATCATAAGTCCATATAACGCCATGTCTATCGCGGTACTCGTCAATTGCTTTTTGGGAGATATCTCCGTCATAAAACGACTCAACTTCCGGATCACCATCTCTTAGTGGTTGCCCCACTTCATCACATGAAACGTCGGCGACCCACGAAATACTTGCAACATTGCCGTCTCTCAAGACTTTATCTTCATCAATCAACCACTTAACATATTTGAGTGTTTTCTTATCGTCTAATAACCCCATTACATCAAATGAATTAATGGAGTCATTAGACACAAAGCGATATATTTCTGATTCGTAGACTGGATCTCGCGACAACCATCTTCCTATTTCGGCCAAATAATATCTATACCCATAGTAGTAGAGCCCAGTTTGTGAGGTGAGATACTTTGTCGAAGATCGGAATGGATTCGCAGCGG
>CAISWQ010000046.1 GCA_903889245.1 uncultured Lentisphaerota bacterium
CGTTCTTTTTCAGTCAACTGCGTGTACTCTCGCTTCATGGACGGGTCTCCTTGCGGGGGTTGTTAGGTCCAACAACCGTTAGGTGTACCCGTCCGCTTTCGGTGGTGCACTTATTATGTGCATGCGGGGCCTTGGAAAACCGTTGCGCGTCATTTTGCGGTAGGCTTGGCGAAGGCGTAGAGGCGCTTCATGGTGGCGACGAAGACTGCGCCGTTGGCGGCGGTGGCGGTACCGTTGATCGCGCCTTCGAGTTTGGCGGAACACAGCAGCTTCTTCTCGCGGCCGGCGGCGAAGATCAGCAGCTCGCCTTTGCGCGTGCCGACGTAAACCTTGCCATCGGCGACCAGCGGCGAGGCCCAGACCTCGGCCCCGGTGTCGTGCTTCCACACAGCCTGCCCGGTCGCGGCATCCACGCAATGCACGAAGTGGCCGATGTCGGTGATGTACACCAGGCCATCGGCGACCGCGGGGGTGGCGCAGGTGTGGCGTTCGAGCGCGTAGCTCCAGCGCGGCGCGGTCTGGGTGACATCGCCGTGGCCGGTGACGTCGAGGCACTTGAGCCACGCCTCGCGCTTGCCCCACCACATGTCGCCGCCGCCGGCCACCAAGAGGCGGCCATCGTGGAAGACCGGCATGCCGTACATGTTGGACGGGCTTTCCTTGCGGTTGCGCAGGAAGCTGTGGATGTCCTGCTTGGGCGCGGCGGGATCGAAGTCGCACCACCAGACTTTTTTCAGCGTGACGGGCTCCGGGCCGGCGGCGGTCACGGTCTCGAAGGCATAGACGATGCCGTTGCCGCCGCAGAAAAAGAGCAGCGGCTTGCCGTTGACCTCGCCGCAGGCGGGCGAGGACCACGTGCTGTGGAAGATGTCGGGGCCGATGCGCTCGGCGTCGCGTGCGGCGAGTCGTCCGGTGGCGAGGTCGAGGCCGATCAGGCTGGGCGCGTCGGGCGCGGCGATGCCCTTGTGCGTATCGTCCACGCCATTGGAGGTGTTGAGATAAAGAATCTCGCCGACGACCAGCGGCGCGGCGTGCGCGCTATCGTGCTGGCGGACGCCGCACTGCTGGATGTAGTCGAAGCGCCAGCGCGCGTCGCTCGCGCGCACGGAGAGCGCGCCGCCGGCCGGGCCGGCGGGATCGAGGCTCCATACCTCCCCGCGGTTGCTGACGATGTGGACGCGGCCGCCGGCGACCGTCGCGGGCGAGCAAAGGCCGACGCCGGTCCAGTCCCAGTAGACACTGTTGGTCAGCTTGGGGCAGGCGAGCTGCCAGCGGAATGCGCCGGTCTGCTCATCGAAGCACATCAGCACGCCGCGGTCGCCGACGATCGCGGGGTCGCGCGGCGCGGCGTTGTTCGCGCCGATGAAAACGCGGCCGGCGGCGATGACCGGTGTGGCAAAGCACTGGTTGCCGAGGTCGGCGATCCACCGGACGTTGACGCGGTTGGTCGGATCCACCGTGTCCGGGAGGTTGGTCTCGGCGGAGACCAGGTTGCGCGAGAGCGGCGCGCCCCACTGCGGCTGGTCGCCCGCCTGCGCGGCCACCGTCAACACCAACGCCATCAGCCTGTTGCTTTTCATGTTCACACCTGCGCTTCCCTTTACCGGCGAACGGGTGGCATCATCCTTGGTCCTGCGGTCCTTGGCAAGGCCATGGATGGTCCGGTTCATGCTTTTAAGCCGCCTTGGAACCATGAATGAGTTTTTCCAGTTGCTGGCTGCCAGTACCGTGGCCATCCCCGCACACGAGGTGCTGGTCGTATTGACACTACAAAGCCTGTGCTACCTCTTCCGCGTACCGCGCCTGGGACTGTTGGTTTCCTGTGCCTTTGTCTACCGGGTGGGCTGGTGTTTTCTGCACACCCAGGCCAGCGCCATGACTTGGGCCTGGGTCAGCGCCTATGCCGGGCTGGGCTTTTTCCTGTTCGGTCTGGCCATTTATGGAATGGTCCACGACAGCGAATAGGGTGGGGGCTGTTCAATCAGGGCTTTATGCTCCGCGGGCTTTGGCCTATAGTCGCCGCGCTTTCCCATGAACCTGCTGCGTGGCTATGAACGGGTGAAGACAGTTCTGCTGGGGCGCGAGCGCAACCCGCTCGACCAGCGCGTCTATCACCAGCTTTCCCTCGTTGCCTTCCTCGCGTGGGTTGGGCTGGGCGCGGATGGGCTCTCCTCCATTTGCTATGGCCCGGAAGAGGCGTTTAAGGCGCTCGGCCAGCACGGCTACCTCGGCGTGCTGGTGGGCCTAGCCACGGCGCTGACGGTGTTCATCATCGGCATCAGCTACGTCAAGCTGATCGAGGTCTTCCCGATGGGCGGCGGCGGCTACATGGTCGCCAACAAGCTGCTTTCGCCGACGATGGGTATGGTTTCCGGCAGCGCGCTGCTGATTGACTATGTGCTGACCATCGCCATTTCCATCGCGAGCGGCGCGGACGCGCTTTACAGTTTCCTGCCGGCGAGCTGGTATCCCTCGCGCTTCGCCGCGATTGTGTTCTGCGTGGCCGTGTTGACCGTGCTCAACCTGCGCGGCGTCCGCGAGAGCGTGCGGCCGATGGTCCCGATCTTCCTGCTGTTCGTCCTGACGCATGTGCTCGCCGTTGGCTGGGCCCTCTTCGCCAACGTCGGCCAGGCGGGCGCGCTGGCGCAGCAGGCGACGCAACAGGTGAGCGCGCTGCACGGCGAGGTTGGCCTGCTCGGCCTGCTCGCACTGCTCGTGCGGGCCTACGGCATGGGCGCCGGCACCTACACCGGCATTGAGGCCGTCAGCGATGCGCTGCCGATCCTGCGCGAACCGCGCGTGCAGACGGCGCGCACCACCATGCGCTACATGATGATCTCGCTCGCGTTCATGGCGCTCGGCCTGCTCACCGCCTACTGGCTGTGCGGCGTCCACCACGTCCCCGGCAAAACGCTCAACGCCGTGCTGCTGGAAAAACTGACCGCCGGCTGGCCGGCGGGCCTGGGCCAGACCTTCCTGTTCGTTACGCTGGCCTCGGAGACGGTCATCCTGCTGATCGCGGCGCAGACGGGCTTCCTCGGCGGTCCGCGCGTGCTGGCCTTCATGGCGCTGGACCGCTGCGCCCCCTCCTTCTTCGCCACGCTCTCCGATCATCTCGTCACGCGCAACGGCGTGCTGCTGATGAGCGGCGCGGCGCTGCTCGTGCTCGTGGGCACCGGCGGCTCGGTGACGATGCTGGTGGTGCTCTACAGCATCAACGTCTTCATCACCTTCGTCCTCTCGCAACTGGGCATGGTGCGCCACTGGTGGCAGGTCCGCGCCACGGAGCCGCGCTGGCGGGGCAAGCTGGCCATCAACGGGCTCGGCCTGCTCGTGACCACCGCCATCCTGCTGCTGATGACCATCACCAAGTTCCACGACGGCGGCTGGATCACGCTGGCGATCACCGGCCTGCTCGTCGGCGTCGCCCTCTTCATCCGGCGCTATTACCACGCCACCAGCCAACACCTTGCCCGGCTGAACGAACTGGTCTCCGTCGCCAACGACGCGCTGAAACAGCCCGCGCCACCGCCGCCGCCCTGCGACGCCAACGCCAAGACCGCCGTCATCCTCGTCAGCGGCTTCAACGGCCTTGGCCTGCACACGTTCTTCACCGTGGTGCGCATCTTCGGCGGCGTCTTCCGCCGCTTCGTCTTTGTACAGGTGGGCATCATTGATGTCGGCAACTTCAAGAGCGTCAACGAGGCCGAGCAGTTGCGCCAGGGCGTGCATGACGAACTCGACCGTTACGTCCGCTTCGCCCACAGCCAGGGCCTCGCCGCCGAGGCCCATGGCGCGGTCAGCCAGGACGTGGCCGACGAGGTCGAGCGCCTGGCCCCGACCATCGCCAAGCGTTATCCCGGTGCGGTGTTCTTCGGCGGCCAGCTTGTCTTCCCGGAGGAGAACCTGCTCGCGCGCTGGTTCTATAACTTCATCGTCTTCTCCATCCAGCGCCGCCTGCACCACCTCGGCATCCCGTTCCTCGTGCTGCCCATCCGCATCGAAAAATGAAGCTGCCGGAAACCCGTTGTCAGCGCCGCGGTGATGCGCTACGATGCGCCCGCTTTTCAAGCAAAGGAATCGCCATGAAAATCTCTGTCAAGTTGCTGCTCGTCATCGTGGGTCTCGCGCTCGCCGGCGCGCCGGCTGCGCCCGCCGCCGAGATCAACCACGATATTTCCCTCGGTGGCCTCGTCTTCCTGCCGCAGGACGGCCTGTTCA
The DNA here is from genome assembly GCA_903889245.1 of uncultured Lentisphaerota bacterium. Lineage (GTDB taxonomy): Bacteria > Verrucomicrobiota > Kiritimatiellia > CAIQIC01 > CAIQIC01 > DP16D-bin41. The sequence goes on from CAISWQ010000046.1 coordinate 4,222, forward strand.
GCACCGGCTTGGGCGGCGAACTGGTCTACCGCTATTGGCTCTCCCCCTTCTGGGGACTGACCGCCACCTTCGGGGCCACGCACATCGGCGTCAAACACGACCGCCTGCAGGTCGCCCCTGGCACCAGCGGGTCCTTCGACCTGTTCCCGCTGGGCGGTGATCTTAGCTGCAACATCATTGACCTCGATCCGGTGCGCCTCAACGTGAACCTAGGGCTCGGCTACGCCCTTGTCAGCTCCAGCGCCACCTGCCTGAACATCGTCAATGAGCGCGTGGACATGAAGCTGGATGACATCTATTACGGCACGGTCGGACTCGACGGCGATTGGGCGCTGACCAAGCACTGGGGTCTCTTCGCCGCGGCGCAATACCGGCACGACTTCAGCAAGAACAAGATTCAGACCGTGGATGGTCCGCTGCGCGCGACGGAGTTCAGCGGTTTCAGCCTCCAGCTCGGCCTGCGCTGTAATTTTTAACGCAGCCTGTGCCGTCAGCGGCACCGGCTTGGGCAGCGGTGGAGGCAGCGTCAACGCACCCGGCGCGGAGGCTGCGCCCAGCAACACACCCAACAACACCGCGCGCCCGCCGGCGATCGGACCGGAAGCCTCGAAACGGATACCCGTTATCTCCGCCGCGTATAATCCCTCGTATCTCAGCGTCGCTCCGCACCCGCTCAAGCGCCAATCCCGCGCGCCAGACAAAAATCGCACACTTGTACAAGTGTGCGATTGAGTGGGCCGGGGTTTTCCTCACGGTTGGTCGGCGGCGACGGGTACCATCTGGCGCTGGCCGGTGTTATAGACGACCAGCGCGAGGCAGGGGCTCTCGCCGGTGCGCGCGTTGTGCTTGGCCTTGATCGGAATCCGCAGCGTGTCGCCCGCCTTCAGGTGGTCAAGCCGCTGGTTGAGCCGGTGGTCGCAGGCACCATCCAATATCAGGATGACCTCGTCGGAATTCGGATGGATGTGCAGGGTGTTGGTCTGGTTCGGCTCGATATAGACCAGGCCGACCGTCAGCACCGCCTGGGGATCAAGCTCGGCATTCATCACCCAGCGGATCCAGCCCCACGGGAATTTCACCGCGGGAATTTTTTCGTAGGGCGCGAGGTCAAACGCCAGCTTGCCACCGGCGGCGCGGGCCGCGCCGGTGCCGGCCAGCAACGCGGCCAGCGCGCCGGTGGCGAGGAAACTGCGGCGGGAGGTCGGCTTGCTCATAGATTTCCTTTTCCTTTCGGGAGGCTGTTCAGGTATTCGCTCGGTGTCACGAAGGTGCAGTTTTGCGCGCGGAGAAACTCGATGATCTGGTAGAAGCCCTTCCAGCGCTCCTCGTTCCAGTTGGGCGGATGGCCCTGCAAAACAAGGAAGGGGTGTTTGGCGCCGTTGCGTTCGTAGAGCGCTTTGAACTTGGCGAAGTCCGGCACGAAGGTCGGGTTCTCCAGCGCCATCACGCGTTCGAGGCTCAAGCGGCTGAAATGTTTCGGCTGCTTCGGGCCGTAGAGCCAGATCTTGATCTCCGGGACGGCCTCCAGCGCGCGGTCGGTCGCCTCGGTGGTGCCGCTCCAGTGCGGACCGAACGCGGTCAGCGGGAAGCCGAGCTTTTCCTTGGCGAGCTGTTCGCATTTTCCGAGCACGGCTTTCTGTTCCTCGAAGGTGCCTTGCTCGTATTCGCAGGTTTTATCCGCGGTCGTCCGCTCGCGATAGCCGTGCAGCCAGAACTCGACGACGCCTTTCTGCTGCTGCGCCTTGATCCAGTCGAAGTAGGCGGGGTTATCCTGCTCCAGCGAGGAGCAGATGATGCCGAACGACGCCTTGAGCTGGTTGGTTTCCACGTGGGCCAGCACGCGCAGCCAACTGGGATGGACCACGCCGTTCTTCACCTGCCGCACATCATCGAGCTTGAGGATGACCACGGGGGCGGCCCACACCGTGGCCGCACAGCCCAGCGCGGCCAGGACGACACTCAACCCAAACCTGCTTTTCATGCGCGCCTTTCCGCCGCTTTTCCAAGGCTTGGAAAAGCGGACGCCGGAGTTTTCCAAACCTTGGAAGCCGGCGCGAGTTTCTTTTCCAATATCCTCGCGCCGCACAACCGGAACGACTGACCCCAACGAGCTAAAATCACCTGTGCGCCGGGTCTCTGACCCGGCGCACAGTCACCACCTCGGCGGCATCATGGCGACTTCACCGGCATCGTGAAATCCACGCCGCCGGCGGGGAGGCGATAGCGTTTGAGGGCGGGGGCGGTGTCGGGCGCCAGCGGCGCGAAGGGCACAACAACGTCGGGCGGCAGCAGCAGCTCGGCTTCGCAAGCCATCGGCAGCTTGACGCTGATGCGATGGACCGCGCCCTCGCGACGCGCCTTAAAGAGGATCGGGCCGCGCGGGGTGTGGCTGACCGTTTCGAGATCGGGCAGGTCGCCGAGTTGCGGGCGCAGTTGCAGCTTGGCGAAGCCGGGCGCGAGCGGGCGCAGGCCGACGATGTCCTGGTGCAACACAAATGCTGGCGCGAGCGGGCAGTGACTCCACTGCGCGGCGGTATCGGGCTGGACGTGCCACATCTCCTGCAGCGTGTTGTTCTCGATCACCGAGCGCATCGTGGCCCAGCGCGTGCGGAAATCCTTCAGCACCACGTCGGCGCGACCGAGCTTCGCGAGCGCCCAGTAGCGCCAGCCCGCGTTGCACGGATAGGAGAGGCCCACATTCTTCGGCAACTCGACGAGAGCCTGCAGCGCGGCGGCGGTGTCGTTGCCGGGACATTGATCGAAGAGGATGGAGGTCGCCAGCGCGCGGTCGCTCATGCGAGGCGTTTTGTCCTCGCCGAGCCGCGGCAGATTATCCAGGAATACGCGCTCGTCCTTGCTCCAGAATTTCGCGATCGTCGCGCGTAGCAGCTCGGCGCCGCGCTCCCGAGCCTGCGTGGCGCGCGCGGCGTCGCCCATCGCGGTGGCGAGCGGCGCGAGCGCATGGGTGAACATGGCGGCGGTGTAAAGGTTGAACGCGCACTGGCGGTCGCGCTGGTTGCGGTAGGCTTGGTGATCGATCCAGACGTTCGGGATGCCGAGGTCCTCGACCGGCAGCAACCCATCCGCGGCGCGCAGCGCCCAGAGGTAGTCGCCGAAGCGCAGCAGGCGCGGGAACGGCTCGCGTTCGGCATCGAGGTTGCCGGTTTCGAGGTAGTGGTTCCAGTTGTCGAAGACGAAGCCGACGCCGTGGTCGAGCAGCGGGCCCCAGTAGGCGGCGTCGAGCTCGCGTTGTGGCAGGCGCGCGAGGCGGTCGAACGCGGGATAGCAGTCGAGGAAGCAGCCGCTCTTGGTCAGGCCCTCGCTGAACGTGCGCAAATAGCGCGCGACGATGCGCTGCTCGCCGAACGCGTAGCGGATCGCGTGCATCTGGTGGCCGCCGTCGCCGCTGTATTGCTGCCGCTCGCGGCCCATGCCGTCCACGATGGAATCAATCGCGGAGTTGCGCAGCGTGTTGATACTCGCGTCGAACAGCCGCTGCAATGGCGCCTCCGACGTGCGGAGCACCGGCTCGTGCGGCCAGTCATAGAGCCGCCGCCGGACGCCGACGCTGCTGATGACCACCGGCCGCGTCGCGCCGTGGATGTGAAGCTGGACCCAACGCAGCGATTCGTAGTCGAACGTCTCGAACTCGTTCTCGCCCTCGCGGCAGACGAAGCGCGCCCAACTGAAATGCGTCGAGTCGAGCCAGCGCGTCTTCTGCGGGTCATGACTCTCCTGCGGCATCAGCTCGATGACCGTACCCGCCGGCGCGTTGATGCGGAAGCGCACGAAGCCGACGATCTGCTCCGCAAACTCAAAAGTGGCCTCGACGCCTTCATCGGATTTCGCCGTCGCCGGCAGCTCCCACGCGCCAGCGCCGCGCGCGCCCGCCACCGCCTGCGTATCCACCATGAGCGAACCCGGCATCCGCACATCGAACCAATCCGCCGGGTCGCGCCGCCAATGGACGCGACCGGAATGTGCGAGGCCCTTCACGCCGACGAGCTCCTCGCGCGTCGGCGGAATCTGCCGCATGCGCAACGCCGAGACCTCCGGCCGAGTGTGATCCACGCTGTCGTTCGACCAGCCGCCGCCGGCGCACGCCACACCTTTATCCGGCGGGCACTTGATCTCCTGCGCCGCGATCCATTTCGCATCAGGTTGGAAAGCTGCGGTGTCCCAGCCCTGCGGAGAAAGACGCGCATCGAATTCCTCCTGTAGCGCGCGCAGGAACCAGCGCTTGTAGTGGCCCGGCTGGTGCGCGCGGTCGAGCAGGCACAGCCAGCTCTTGTCGCTGACGATTTGCTGGCGTGCGCCCGCCGCCTCGACTTCGAGATTGAGCAGCAGGCCCGGCTTGCCGCCCGGCCACGTGCCATCGCCGACGCCGTAGAACAGAACTTCCACGCCGATCACGTTCTTGCCGACCTTCAAAAACGGTTTCAGGTCGAGCGGGTCGGCGTCGAGGTTGCGCGGGTCGCACGGCGCGGGGCCCCACTGCACGCGCTGGCCGTTGAGGGTGACGCGGTAGCGGCTATCCGCCGCGATCCAGCCCGCCGCGCGCTCCGGTGCGGCGGCGAGTTCAATTTCTTTTCGGAACAACACGAACGTGTTCGGCAGTGTCCGCTGCGAGGGCAGCCAGATCCACTTCGCCGGCGCGAGCGAGAGCGCGCGCGGCTGCCACGCCGCGTGCGCGTCGGCGCCCGCGCGCAGCGCCGTCGCCTCGCCCGTTGTCAGCGGCGCGGCCGCCGCGCCGGCCGCCGCCAGGCCCAGAAAAATGTTCCAGCCCATTTTCATCGCGCACCTCGTTTGGAATTTTCCAAGCATTGGAAACGGGAACCCCCGAAAGTTCCAAGCATTGGAAAAGATGGGCGGAGTTTTTTCCAAGGCTTGGAAAAATACACGCCAAATTTTCCGAGCCTTGGAAAACTCACCGGTCGCGGCCGAGGAAGACGCTGTTGCCGCTGGTGCCGAGCAGCAGCAGCGCCGGATCGTGTGGGCTGATGGCGAGGCTCTTGGCGTTCAGCAACGTCAGGCCGGTGTTCTCGCGCCGCCACGTGCGGCCGCCATCGGCGCTCTTGAGCACGCCGACGCCGAGTGGGTCATCGTGATAGGGATCGTCCTTGGTCGTCGCATAGAGCACGTCGCCGCGGACCGCGACACCGGTGACGTAGCGGAACGCGAGCAGGCGTTCCCACGTGCGGCCGCCATCGCCGCTGCGGAACAGGCCGCCGGGATATGGGCGGCGCGCGGCGTGGTCATAGAATTCGCGGCGGGCGGCATAGAGCGTACGGAAGTCGCGCGGGTCGGCGAGGAGCTGCTTGAGGTTGGGCAGGTCGTCGGCCAGCCGTTGCCAGGCGCGGCCGCCGTCGCGGGTCTCGAACAGCGCGCGGTCCGCGGCCACGAGCAGGTGCGCGCCATCGGCCGGATCAAGCAGCAGGCCGAGCGGCTTCTTCGCGGCGGCGGCGGGCAGGTCGCCGTTGATGTTTTGCCAGCTTGCGCCGCCGTCGCGCGTCTCGAAAATTCCGTTGCCGTTGGAGAGCGCCACCAGCCGGCGCTGGCCCACCGGGCTGCGCGGGTCGAGCGCCATCTCCAGCACCTGGCCTTCGGGCAGACCGGACGCGGGCTGGCCGACGATGCGCCACGTCCGGCCGTCGTCATCGGAGCGGCAGAGATCGCCCGCGTTGCGGTTCCACCAGCCGGTCGCCGCCCACAGCGTGCCGGTCGCCTGTGGGTCCACGACCACGCCGAAGCAGTTGCCGCCGGTCTTCATGCCCGCGTAGCTGCGGCGACACGTCACGCCGAGGTCGTCGCTGATCAGCAGGCCGATGTCCATGTAGCAGAAGTACACACGCCGCGGCCGCACCGGATCGAACTGCACGCGCCACGCGCAGGTAACGGCGAGGCCGTTGCCGGCGATGAGGCCCTCCGGCGCGGGCGCGGCGTAGCGTTGCGCCCACGCGCCGCCCCGGTCGTCGGTCAGGTAGATCATGCCGCTCGTGCCGAACGCGACGCGGTCGGGCGCGGCGGGTGAAATGGCAAGACACTCGACATGCGGCCCCCACATGGTGAGCCAGCCAAGGTCCATGTTCGCCTCGCCGGCCTTGCGCCGCGTGACGAGCTGCCAGTGCGCGCCGCCATCGGTCGTGCGGTAAAGCCCCGCCGTCACCCAGTCGCGGTGGCCCACATACACCGTGTTCGCGTCGCGCGGGTCCACGGCCAGCTCCTTCGGGTTCGAGGCGAAGTGACGCGGCGCCTGGTCCTGTTTGCCGACCTTCTTCGGCAACCCCGCGCCGCTCGCGTTGCGCCACGTCCGCCCGGCGTCATCGCTGCGGAACACGCCGCCGTTCCACGGTTCGCTGCCCTTGGCCGTGCAGCGCAGCGTCACGTAAACCGTCTGTGGCGCCGAGGGCGCGAAGGCGAGCTCCTCCGTATAGCGGTGTGGCAGGCCCGCGCTCGAGAGCTGCCAGCTTGTCCCAGCATCGTCGCTGCGGAAGACGCCCGCGCTCGTCGCCGCGAGAATCGTTGGTGAGCGGCCGGGCTGGATCGCGAGCGCGCTGATGATCGCGTTGGTGGGCAACTGCCCGCCATCCACGCGCCGCCACGAGACGCCGGTGTCGTCACTGCGATAGAGCGCACCCGCGCCCGACTTGTCCCAGCGCGGCCGGCCGATACCCGCGAAAACGATGTTGGGCTGCTGCGGATCGAAGCAGACCGCGCCGATGGGCGCGGTGAACTGATGGTTATGGGTCGGCGGAAAGCCGGCGCGCATCCACTCCCACGTCAGTCCGCGGTCGGTCGTGCGGTGGATACCGCTCTCGGTGCCGAGGATGATGAGGCGGCTGTCCTGCGGATGGACCGCGAGGGCTTCGAGAAAATAATCGCGCAGCCCGCGGTTGCGGCTCTCGAACGAGCGGCCCGCGTTGGTCGAGACGAAGAAGCCGCCGACATCGCAGCCCGCGTAGAGCACGTCCGCCTCGCGCGGATCGAACACCAGCGACTGGATCCAGCCGCCGCCGCTGGGCCCGGCCAGTTGCCACGCGATGTCGCGCCCTTCCGGCGCCTCCGTTGCGTCCGGCACTGTGGCCGGTTGCGCCAGCGCCGTCACGCCGATCAGCCCAACCGCGCGCAGCCATCTACCTGGATTTGTCATGAGTCTCCTGCAGCAGGTGCCGGGCATAGCGGGCGAAGTGGCCCTCGAGGCCGCGGCTGTATTGTTCGAGGATCGCGCGGCCGCGTTCCTGTTCGTCGCCGCAATGCAGCAGCATCCCGGCGGCGAGCAGTTCTTTGAACGCCGCATTCATGTTTGTATCCGGTTTGCCGTGCGCCATGTCGCGCTGCGCCAGCGCGCCGGTTTGCGGATCCAGAATTTCAGTCAGCGCGTGGCCGCAAAAACCCGGCGCGTCGAGCAGGCGCGCGAGCGCGGCGCGCGCCTCCACCGGCAGCGGATGACGTTGCAGCGCGAGCGCGACCGCGATGAAGTGCGAGAGTTCGTCCTCGGGTTGGAGCTGCCCAACCTTGGCCACGAGGGTAGCGCGGCCAGCCGGCGCGCCACTCATGCCGAGTGCGATCACCAGCCGGTCGAGTTCGCTGAAGGTGTTGTCGCTTTCGCGGTGCGAGGTGAGGCCATAGCCCTTGTCCCAGCCGTTGGCCTTCTCGATGGCCGCGCAAAGCGCCGGCGCGCCGGATGAGTCGCCGAGCACGCCGAGGATTTTGGCGTAGGTGATTTGCTCCGCGCCGCACGCGGCGGCGTGCGCCTGCTTGAGCAGCGGGAGCGCCCGCTCCGGCTGCGCCATCACAGCGGCGAGGCTGAAGATCGCGGGATCGGCCACGGTCCGGCCCTGGTTGATCTCCGACTTCAGCGCGCCGACCCCGGTGACGGCCTTGGCGAGCGCTGCGGCGCTGAACGGATAGGAATCCTGGTCGGTGAGCACACGTTCCGCGAGCGCGCCCTTGGCGACGAGCAGGCGCTGCAATTCCTTGACCGCCATCGCGCGGGTGTGGCCGCCGTTAGCCGCGGCCATCGCGGCCGCGACGCCGGCGGCATAGCCCTGGTTTTGCAGGTCAGATTGCATGCGCACGAGCGTCATCGCGTCGCGCTCCGCGCCTGCGCCGAGGCCGGTGACGAGCAGGCCGTCCACGTTCTTCGGCAAAAGGCTGCGGTAGGGCAGATCGGTTTCGTAGGCCGGCCCTTTCATATCCTTGACCAGCAGCATCGGCGAGGTCGGGAACGCCGCCGCATCGAAGTTGCTCTTGTGGTGGCAGATCGTGTCGGGAAACGTGCGGTGGTTCAGGATGTCCGGCGTCGTGAGCATGTAATCGGCGAGGATGCGGCGGCGCTCGCGCGAGTCCACGAGTTGCGCGGAGTCGTAGGGAGTGTACCTGGCCTGCTGCGCGAGCGACCACTGCATCAGGTGCCACACGTCGAGCACGCTGGTGTCATCCACGAGCGCGAAGCAGGTGTTGTTGACGCTATCGCCGAGGTTGCGGTGCGGGAAGCCGGCAAGCTGGACCGCGAGCATGCCGCCGGGCGCAACGCCGAATTGCGTGACGGCGCCCGCGCAATCGGCGATGTCGGCGTTGCCGGTGGCGTCCACCACCGTCTTCGCGCGCACAAGGCCGCGGCCCTGCGGCGTCGCGACCACGACGCCGGCCACCTTGCCCTGTTCGAGCACCGCGCCGCAACCGAGGCAGCCGAACCAGACCTCGGCCCCGGCCTTCAGTAATTCGCGGCGCAGCCACTCGGCGCGCTGGACCACGTTGAAGCCCGATGGCTTCGCAGTCTTCCAGCGTTTCTCGCCGGTGATGGCGTCGTCCATTTCCTGGGTGAAGCCGCCGCGCATTCCGTACCAATAGATGCCGATCAGCCCGGCGGTGCCGACGCCGCCGAGTTCGGCAAGATATTCGATGACCAGTGTCCGCGAGCCGGTCTTCGCCGCGGCGATGCCGGCGGGCGCGCCCGCCGTGCCGCCGCCGACCACGACCACGTCGTAGTCGCCCAACACCGGCAACGCGCGCACGCCGGCGTTCACGGCGCCTTGCGTCGCCGGCGGGGCGGTCACGTTGCGCGGCTCGCCGATGGTGACTACTGGTGAAGCGGCGTTCTGCATTGGTACGAAGCGAACATCGCTGACGGGTGCAAGTGGCCTGGCCTCCCGCGCCGCGGCTGCGCCCACCAGGCCGCCCATGGTGAGGAAGGTCAGCGGCTGGAGCAGCTCCTCACTCACGTTGGCGTGGGCGCTCACGACATAGAGCCGGGGAATGTCCTGTGGCCGACAGGCGTTCACCTCGCCGGTGTTCTTCGCGACGATCAACGTGTCGGCCGGCGGGAACGTCGCGTACTCGGAGCACGCCAGCATGTTCTCGCCGCACACCCGGTTGCGCAATTCCTGCTCCGCGCGCATCAACGCCGCATAGCTGGCGTCGGCGAGCGGCAGCCTGGCGGTGTACTCGAACACCGGCTGCGGCGCGGCCTTCTTGCCGGGATTCTGGAAGGTGATATCCAACAGACGCCCGCTGATGCCGGGCGCGGACTGCAAGCCTCCGCCGACCACGACGAAGCGAAATTCCTTTTCGCCGGGTGCGAACGGGCGGAATCTGGCGCCGGCCTGTCGCGCGAGTACCGCGCCGCTCGTGGCATCAATCACCACCTTCGCCTTGAGCGCCTGGCTGCCGCTGCGGTTGATGAGCACACAACCGGCGGCGTGGCCGTGCGCGTCCACCAGCAGATCGGTGGCGAAGCAGCCGGTCAGATAGCGGACGCCGTGCTGGCGCAGCGCGGCATCGAGCGCGCTCTTGATGGTGAACGGCGTCGTCACGCGGCCGGCGGGAAACAGGCTACGCGCGAGATCGGACTGCGGCGCTTCGCCCGGCTCCAGCCACAGGCGCTGTCGGCCGCAAAGATCATCACCGAGATAGGGGCGCGGCGCGACGAGCATGACGCGTGCGCCCTGCTGCGCCGCGGCGCACGCGGCGGCGACCGCCGCGCTCGAACCGCCTGCGACCGCCACATCTATCTCCGCCAGCACCGGCACAGCGCGCAGCGGCGCGGCCACCTGCGCTGCCTGCACTGCGCCCGCCACGCCGCAAACCACCAACGCCATGAAAATGTCTCCCATTGCCTTGCTCCCGCCGCGCTGCCCGCGCCGCAGTGTAGAACCACAGCGACCAATGACAACCATCAAGTGATGGCCATTGGGGTGTTGGAGTGCGTTGGGCTGGATTTGCTTCCGCGATGTCCATAGCCCCACCGCGAAAGACACGCCGTTTTCTGAAAGCCGGGCATCAGTAGAGCAGCGCGGCGAGCCAGCGGTTACCGGTATCCGTCAGCGCCCAGCCGCCGCGCGTCGGGGTGATGAGATGGCTGCCGTTGCGGCCGAGCACGGCGGTGTTGACGCCGCCGATGGCGTACTTCGCGCGCAGCAGCGCGACGCGCTCGGCCTCGCTGGCGAGCCGGCCCTTGAGCACAAGTCCATTCGCGGCGCAGCTCAACACCACGACTGTGCCGGCAGGGAACGGCTCGCGTGGACGCTCGCCCTCCCATAAAGCGGGATAGCGCCGGAAGAAATCGAGCGCGCGCGGCGGCTTCACCGCGAGCGTGAACGCGGCGGGCTGTGTGGCGAGGAAATCGCGGAAGCTCCCCGCCGGGTGCGCCTGCTGCCAGCGCAGGAACGCGAGCGGGTCCACGCCGGCGAGATTCTGGCCGTGGAAGTTGCCGTGGTCGGGCTTGAGCTTCTGCGCGCGATACCAGGGCGCGAACCGCTCGTTGTGCAACAGGCCGATTTCAAAATGCACATGGCCGCGCTCGCGCGGAATCGGCGAGGACGAGGTGCGCCCCATGATGCCCAGCGGCGTCCCGGCCTGCACCACCTGGCCGGGCTTGACGGCAATCGAGGCGAGGTGTGCGTAGAGCGTATAGACCGCGCCGACCGGGTCGGTGTGCAGCACGATCACATACTTGCCGTAGTTGGAATTTCCCGCGATGCCGCTGGTATAACCCACCACGCCCCCGGCGACGGAGCGGACCGCGTCGGCCGGCTCGCCGCGCCGGTCGCGCTGGAGCGGCGCGATGTCAATCCCCTCGTGGAAGCGCGCCTGCCCCTTCGTGCCGCTGCGCACCGACCCGAACAAGCCGGATTCAGGATGCTGCGGCAGTGTGGGCATGAAGACGCGCAAGTCGCCTTTGAGCAGGCCGGTCTGCGCGGTCGGGAAGACGAGGTCCTGCCACACCGGCGGCGGCGGACGCGGCGGCAAGTTGGTGGGCGCCACCACCGGTTCCGGCAGCGCGGTAATCGGCTGCGGCGGCGGCAACGGCCTTTCGTTTTGACAGCCGGCGAGCACTAGGGCGGCAACGGCAGGGGAAATTTTCCAAGGATTGGAAAGTGGCATCGTCATTTTTCCAAGGATTGGAAATTATTTTTTCGGCTTCTCGACCTTGGCCCAGGTGTCCTTGAGCGTGACGGTGCGGTTGAAGACGGGCGCGCCGGGTTGGCTGTCGAGGGCGTCGGCGACGAAGTAGGCGACGCGCTCGAACTGGAAGCCCTCGCCCGGCTGGGCCGCGGCCACGGCGGGCTCGACATAGGCGGTGAGTTGCTCGAGCGAGTGCGGGTTGAGGAAGGTTTTGAAGTCCTGCTCCTGCCCGTCGGGCTCCGGCACCGTGAAAAGGCGGTCATAGAGGCGCACCGTCACCGGCTTGGCGTGCGGCGCGCTGACCCAGTGGATCGTGGCCTTCACCTTCAACTCGGTGGTCGGCGGCGACCATTTGCAGATGATGTTGCTGACCTTGCCGGCGGAGTCCTTCTCGACGCGCGTGCAGGTGAGGAAGCCCGCGCCGCGCAGGCGGACGGAACCGCCCGGCGTCAGCCGGAAATATTTTGGCGGCGGGACTTCCATGAAGTCCTCGGCCTCGATCAGCAGTTCGCGCGAGAACGGCACCTGCCGCGTACCGGCGGCGGGATCTTCGGGGTTGTTCTGCGCCTCGATGGTCGCGGGCAGATTTTCCACGTTCTCGATCGTGACCTTGAGTGGCCGCAGCACCGCCATGCGGCGCAGCGCGCTCCTGTTGAGGTCCTCGCGGATGCAGTGCTCCAGCAGCGCGACCTCGGTCAGGCTGTTGAACTTGGTGACGCCGACCGTCTCGACGAAAGTGCGGATGGCGGCGGGCGTGTAGCCGCGGCGCCGCAGCCCACACAACGTCGGCATCCGCGGATCGTCCCAGCCACTGACGAGCCCGGCCTCGACGAGTTCGAGCAGCTTGCGCTTGCTCATCACCGTATAGGTCAGGTCGAGCCGCGCGAACTCGTTTTGCTGCGGGCCATCGTACTGCGGATGGTCGTGCACGAACCACCCGGCCACGGCGGGCTCGGCGGCGCGGATCGCCAGCAGGTTCTGGATGACCCAGTCGTAGAGCGGGCGGTGTACCTCGAACTCGATTGAGCACAGCGAGTGCGTGACGCCCTCGAACGCGTCCTCCAGCGGGTGCGCGAAGTCATACATCGGATAGACGCACCATTTGTTGCCGGTGTGCGGGTGTTCCGCGTGCAGGATGCGGTAGATCACCGGGTCGCGCAGGTGGATGTTCGGTGACGCCATATCTATCTTCGCGCGCAGGCACAGTTCGCCTTCTTTGAACTCGCCGGTCTTCATGCGGCGGAACAGGTCGAGGCTCTCCGTCGCCGGCCGGTTGCGCCACGGGCTCTCCTTGCCCGGCCGCGTCGGCACGCCGCGGTAATCCTTCCAGTCGTCCTGCGACACCGCGCAGACATAGGCCTGGCCGCGCTCGATCAGCTTCTCGGCGAACGCATACATCGCGTCGAAATAGTCCGACGCGTGATAGAAATGGCGGCCCCAGTCGAAGCCCAGCCAGCGCACGTCCGTCTGGATGGCGTTGATATACTCCATCTCCTCCTTGGCGGGATTCGTGTCGTCCATGCGCAGGTGGCAGCGGCCACCGTATTCCTGCGCCATGCCGAAATCAATGCAGATCGCCTTCGCGTGGCCGATGTGGAGGTAGCCGTTCGGCTCCGGCGGGAAGCGCGTCACCACGCGGCCGCCGTTGCGGCCCGCCGCGAGGTCGCTCTCGATGATCTGCCGCACAAAATGTTTGTTCACCGGCGCCGCCGCCGGCGTGCTGTTTTCCGTTGTCATGCTGCATCCTGTCCGCCCCTTGGGGCGGCGCATTGTATAGCGAATCCAGATGGAAAAAACAAAAAAGCAAGAGGTCGGCGCGGCGACGCCGGAATCCAGATACGGGATCGCAAATGCTCGGGCGCTGCTGGCGTGAGTGGGCCGTTCCAGATTGCGCTGGCGGGAGGGCGAGCGTACCCGCGAGCCGTCTTCTGTAGCGGCGACCTGTGGTCGCCGACGGCGGGCCGCACTCTCACGAGTGCGGCTACGGAGAGCCTCAACATCGTGCGATCAAGGGCGCATGCTTGCGTAGCCGCGTACGACAGAACGCGGCCGCCCCGATACCTAGTACTTCTAGGTATCATCGCCTTTCTTGAACTATCCCGAACGGCGGGTGGACGCCCTGGCGCGCTGGTCTTTGGAGGGCGAGGCTGGCCCGCCGCTACAGCCAACGCTCCCAAGTGGCTTTGTGGGCGGGGCTTTCCAGCCCCGCGCGTTTCCGTAGGCTGTGATTGGGCGGGCCGCACTCTCACGAGTGCGGCTACAGAGCGCCTCGCACATCATGGCGTAGCCGCGTTCGTCGGAACGCGGCCAACCTCGCTCCACTCCAGTGCCGCCCCGATACCTAGTACTTCTAGGTATCGTCGCCTTTCTTAAACTATCCCGAACGGATGCCTAGGCTCGTTGGTCATTGGAGGGCGAGTACGCTCGCCCTCCCTCTCGTCGGTCGTCACGGCGCGCGCCGGACGAACTTGCGTACAAAATCGCGGACAGAGCGGGTGAAGGTGAACTCGGCGGTCTCCGGCACGCAGTTGCTCGGTGCGCCGATCCAGCTTTCAATCACGTACTGGTCGGGTCGGCCATCGATGAACGCGTAGTCGTAGCCCTGCTGCATGATCGCGGTGTACCACGTGGAATCGTCGGCCAGCCCCTTGTGTTGCAGGCCGGGCAGGCCGGCGGCCCAGTAGATCAGGCTGAACGGCAGTTTGCGCTGGCGGCAGAACTGCTCGAGCTGCCGCACCTGCTTCCACGAGCCGTTCGTCTGCGCCGTGTAGCAGATCCAGTTCACGTCGAGCCGGTAGAAATCCAGCCCGCGCACCTTCTTTTCCGCGAGCCGTTTCTCCAGCGCCTCGATCCACTGCATGTGGTCGGCGATGGAAATCGAAGGATAGGTCTCGATGTCGCCGATGCGGATGTTCGGGAAGTTCGTCCGGACACAGGTGATGTAGTTGGCGGTTTCCTCGATCGCGTACTCGTCGGGCTTCTTGAGGTGGAACCGGCAGCAGACCAGTGGCTCATCCAGCGCGATCGCGTAGATTTCGCCGCCGAGTTTCTGCACGCGGTCCCACAGCGGCTTCTCCTTGGCGAAACAGTCCGCGCCGGTCAGACCCCATGGCTTGATGGCGCCAACCTCCATGCCGAACTTCAGCTTCCACTCCTTCATCTGTGCGAAGATGCGGCGCAGCTCGTCATCGTCGGAGAAAATCTTCTTCGTGTGCAGATCGGTGCAGAACAACACGTCAATCAGCGACCGCGTCTCGGCCCACTGTTCCGGGTGGGCGAACAGTTCGCGGAAACTCTCGCCCTTATCGCGCATCGGCGGGCCCATCCACACCTCGGGCTGGCGCGTCTGCGCGGAGGCCAGCGTGGCCATGACCGACAGCAAAATTGCCAGGATTTTCATTTTGCTCCCTGTTTCATATTCCAGTCGCGCAGCGCCTCCAGTTGGAAGGCGCGCGAACCGCTGGCGGTGATGGTGAATTCCGGCTGCGACTTCAGATCGAAAACCCACAGCGCCGCGAGCGGGATGCCGGCGGTGTCGATGGCCTTGAGCAGCCGGTGGAACTTGGCCACCTGCTCCGGCGTTGTCTTCTGCGCGCCGAACTCGCCGATGAAAATCGGCTTTTTCAACTCGCGCGCGACCTCCAGCGCCCACGCGAAGCGCTGGTCATCATCCTCGTAGGCGTGCAGCCCGATGCCGCTGACCGGGTCGGGATTGGCCTTGCGCAGCATTTCCTGAAACTGCGCCTTGTTGTCATGCGTCCACTTGCCCTCGTGCTCCTGGTGCCACGCGGAGAGCCGCGGGAAACTGTCGCCGGTGACGATCAGCCGGTGGGCGTCGTATGCGCGCACCGCCTTGGCAAACTCGGCGAAAATCGTGCGCGTCATGTCAAACGTCAGGTCGTCGCGCTCCGTGCGGTTCGTCGCCGTGCCGAGCGCGGGATGGACCGGCGCGCGGTGGTCCTTTTTGTTCGGCAGACACGCGCCGAGGCTGTACTCGTTGCCGAACTCCCACGCCCAGATTGCCGGCGACTCGCGATAGCGCGTGACGACCTCGCGCACATACTCGCGCATCCACGCGCTCGTCCGGCTCTGCGGGTTCGCCCACTCGCCCACCGGCTCGCCGACGAGGTCCGGCACACACGCCGTGTGCCAGAACAGCGAGGGGATCAACCCGACGCCGTGCCGCTCCGCCGACTTCACAACGCCATCGAGCCGCCGAAAATATTCCGCGCGGTCGGTCCGATAAAGCTTCATGTCGCGCGGCCAGTAGCCGGTGGCGCAGAAGCGCACGAACGGGATGTGATGGTCCGCGAGCACCTGGAAGCCCGCGTCGTAGCTGGTGTTCGTGCCGTTGGCCAGCACGCGCAGGAAGCAGTCGAAGTAGTTGAGGCCGATGCCGCGGTACGGCTTGTCAGCCTTCAGCAGCACGCCATCCTGCACCGTCAGCCCCAGCGGTGCGGCCACCGCCGCGCCCGCCAGCAGCACCATCGACAGAAAGAGAAAATTTTTCATGCGGTTTCCAAGGTTTGGAAAAGATAACGGCGGAAGTTTCCAAACATTGGAAACTTTCGCGAGGTTTTTTCCAAGGCTTGGAAAACATCACGCCGAGTCAGAGACTAGGCCTACAGAAATTCTCCTGCCGAAAGATGTAGGCCGGGTCTCCGACCCGGCGAGGTCGTCACCATGTGTGGCGGCCGGCGGCGACCTCGGTCCAGCGTTGCGCGTTCGCCAGCCAGACTTTTGCGCGGATGCCCGGTGGCAACTCGAGCGCCAGTTTCATCTTGCCATCAACCAAGTTCCACTCGACGCGCACCGGTCCCTTGACCGAGCGGTAGGCGCCGCGCGCCCATGAGAGGCCCGCGACGGCCTGCGGGCGGATGGTGATGCGGTCGAAGCCGACGGCATCCTCAGCGGGCGCAATGCCGAGCACGTGCTTCATGAACCACTCCTCGAGGGAGCCGAACATCGGGTGGTTTTGGCTGAAGGTGTTGTCGGAGGGCTTCCATGTTTCCCAGAGCGTCGTCGCGTCGTTGTCGAGCATGTAACCCCAACCGGGAAATTCGCGGCGCGCGACGATTTTTCCGGCGAGCTCCTCCATGCCTTCCGTGCTCAAAACTTCGAGCAGATACTTCGTGCCGAAGATGCCGGTGGTGAGCGCGCCGCCCTTCTCCTCGATGTTCCGCTTGAGCAGCGCCAGCGCCGCGGGACGATCCGCTGCGGGAATCAGCCGGTGATAGAGCCCGAAGAGCTGCTCGCCCTGCCGGCCCTGGCCGACCTTCCCGGCGACGACGAAGCGCGCCTGGAACGCAGCGCGGATGGCGTCGGCGAGCCGCCCATATTTTTCCGCGTCGTCTTTTTTGCCGAGTGTCGTGGCGATGTCGGCGGTGAGCCGCGCCCACTGGTGAAAATGTGCCGTCGCGGTCAGCGTACCCGCCGCCTTCTCCAGCGCCTCGTGGTCGCCAATGCAATGCGGGATGATCAGGTCCGGGCACTTCGCCTGCACGAGGTCCACATAGCGCGTGCAGGCGGCGTAGTGGCGCGCGAGCAAGTCGCGGTCGCCGTAGTAGCGATGCAGGTCACGCAGCATGATCGGCACAGCCACGGTCCAGCCGAGCGGGCCCGACCGGCTGCTGAAGCCGCGGTCGGCGATGCCGACATAGGGTGCGGTCTCGGTGAACCAGCCATCGTCCGCGGCCTCGTCGGCAAAATCCTGCAGCGTTTTGGCGTAGAAGGCGTGCATGTCGAAGTTGAAGATGAACGCCTCGGTCGTGGCGGCGATGTCGCCGCCGTAGCCGAACCGCTCACGCGCGGGGCAGTCGGACTGGACGCCGAACACGTTGCTCAAAAACGTCGCGCGGCAGACGCGGTGCAACTGGTTCAAGCGCGGATCGGAGCACTCGAACTCGCAGGCGTTGGGCAGCTCGGAAGCCAGCGCCACGGCCTGGACATCCGCCGGCTGCGGCGCGCGTTCGAGCCCTTCGATCTGGACGTACCGGAAACCATGCCACGTGAATTGCGACGCGAAAACTTCGTCGGCGCCGCCGCGCCGGATATACTCATCGCGCTGCTCGGCGACCGCGGGCGCGCCCGGGCCGCCCGCGCTGGCGCGCTTGATCTGTCCGCAGACCGCCGTCATGACGTTCACCGTGCCGTTGGTCTTCAGCAACTCGCCGTAGCGGAGCGAAATTTTCTGCCCGGCCTGCCCGGCGCCGAGCTTCACGCGCACCTGTCCGGCGAAGTTGCGGCCGAAATCCACGACGTACACGCCGGGCTCCGGCTCGGTGACCTTGACCGCAAGCCACGTATCGCGGATGCCGATACGCGGCGCAGTGCGCGGCTGCAACGCGCCGCCGGGTCCGGTCGCGCGCGCCGCCGCTTTCCAAGCGGCGTCGTTGAAGTCCGGCTGCTGCCAGCCGGCGCTTTCTTTCCGCGCGTCATAGACCTCGCCGAGGTAGAGGCTGTTCCGCAGCAGCGGGCCCCCGGCAACTTTCCACGAGGCATCGCTCGCCACGGTGGATTTCGTGCCATCGCCGAAGGTGATCTCCAGCTTGGCGCGCAGGCAGGGCCGGCCCACGGTCAGCGCCTTGCGCGGATTGATCCGGCCCCACATCCGCAGTGGCAGCGGATTGAACCAGCCGTTGCCGAGCGTCACGGTCAGTGCGTTCGTGCCCGGCCGCAGCAGTTTGGTGACATCGAACGAGTCGTAGAGCACGCGCTTGCCGAACGGTGTCCAGAGCGGCGCGAGGGCGCAGTCGGCCAGCGGCTGGCCGTTGAGCTGCGCCGCGTAGAAGCCGAGCCCGACGAGGTGCAGTTGCGCCGACTGCGCGGTACGCGCGATGACGAACGACTTGCGGAACTGCGGCGCGGGATCGTCGGTGTAGAAATCCTCGTCGCGCGCGGGCAGCGGCCGGCCGTCGCCGATCCACTCCGTGCCCGACCAATCGCACACGGCTGCCGCCGGCAGCGCCAGCAGCAGCCACAGCAGCCCAAAATTTGTCTTCATGCCGCCTCCATTTTTCCAAGCCTTGGAAAAATCACCGCCGCACTTTCCAAGGCTTGGAAAAGTTTTGCCAGCTTTTTCCAAGTCTTGGAACTTTTTCTGCGAAATCTTCCAATGCTTGGGAAACGCACCGGTTTCACCTTCCAATCATTGGAAATCCATCGCGCGTTGCGCCGGGTGCGAAATGCGAATTCCATTTGTCCAGCGACGTGCTATTCTCCTCCCGAAATCAGCACGAACAGCCCTGCCAGATGGAGGCGAACAAATCGTGAAACGTGATGATTGGAAACGCATCCTGCTCGGCGCCTTGGCCCTGCTCGGCCAGTTGGTGGCCGGCGCAGAGCCGGGCGAGAAGCCGAAGCCCAACGTCGTCTTCATGGTGGCCGACGACTTGGGCTGGCGCGATACGGGCTGCTATGGGCGCAAGGAATGGAATACCCCCAACATTGACAAGCTCGCGGCCAGCGGGTGCCGTTTCACGCAGGCCTACGCCATGCCGGTCTGCTCGCCGACGCGGACCATGATCGTGACCGGGCGGCATTGCGTCCGCCAGGGAGTCACCGACTGGTGGCCCGGCTATCCCGCGCCGCCGAACAGCAGGATTCAAACGCCGACGATGAAGCCGGTGATCCCCGACCTGGGGCTCGGCACACCGTTCGTGACGGGGGGGTACGCCACCTGTCATATCGGCAAATGGCACACGATGGGCAGTCCGGCCAAGCTGGGGTTTCAGCAATCCCTGCTCACGGATGTATTCCACGGACCGACCGAGCAGAACAAGGCGGAGGCCGCGGTAAAATTCATCCGGGAAAACAAAGGCCAGCCTTTCTTCCTCTATCTGTGCTTCAGTTCCGTGCATCTGCCGCTGGGCGCGCTGCCGGAAAAAATCCAACAGCATGATGGCGCGCCGAATCCAGTCTACGCCGCCATGGCGGACCAGCTCGATGGCTACGTGGGGACGGTCATGCAGGCGCTGCACGAGCTGCAGCTGGAGCAGAACACGCTGGTGATTTTCTATTCGGACAACGGCGGCGTGCAGTTGTGCGATGGCGTATCCAGACCGGTGACCAGCAACCTGCCGTTGCGGGGCAACAAGGGCTGCCTCTATGAAGGCGGAGTCCGCGTGCCCTTGATCATGTCCCATCCTCCCACGATCAAGGCCGGTTCGACGAGCGATGCAATGATCAGCCCCGCCGATTTCTTCCCGACGCTGCTCGAGTTTTGCAGGCTGCCGTCCTGTCCGAAAAATCACATCGATGGCATCAGCTTCGCTGGCGTGTTACGGGGTGAGCCGGGCAAGCGGCAGGAACTGCAATGGCACTATCCGCATTTCAGCCATCACGCGATGGGCTTCCCGGCCGGGGCGCTGCGCAAGGGCGAGTGGAAGCTGATCGAGTGGTTCGGTCAGCAGGATGAATACGGCCGCAACCGGATCGAACTTTTTCACCTGACGAAAGATCCCGGCGAGCAGAACAACTGGGCGGATCGCTTTCCGCACATCCGGAATACCATGTTGAAGGAACTGGAAAAATGGCGGCGCGAAGTTGGCGCGCTGCTGCCGATGCCAGCGGTCGCCACCAACCAGCCCGCGGTGCGTCAGTCACAACAAACAGGCTGGGGCTCGCACGCTTGGCCCGCCGAACTGACCCTGTTATCTCGCACACCGGCGTGGGTGGCCCACTATGGCGCTTCCATGGGAGCGGAAGAATAGCTGCCGATGAGCCGCATGTCCCCTGACGAGCCACGCGACTCGCTGGTCATTTTTCGCGCACGCTCTGGTCGGCCGTGTAGTTGTTTTTCTTTTCCTTGGATCCGTTGATCTCGCTGCGGCTGATACCTTTTGAGTTGTCGAAGAACGCCTTCAGGGTGATGTCGGCATGTTTGACCGTCAGGTCGAGTTCCATGCCTTCTTCCTTCAGGCGGACCATGGCTGCATTGGCATTGGAGATGACCAGCCCGGTGATCTCGATCGTCTTGTGATAGCTCCCTTGATTGCCTTCGATCACCGCTGGCGTTCTTCCGCGGCCGCGCTCGCCAATGATGGTCACATTGCGGAAGACACCTCTGGCACCATTCCCGTAGCTGCCCCAGCCGAGCTGAATCGGAACGCAGTTCTGGATCATCTTGATGGTGGTGTTCTCCACCAGCATATCGTTATACACCTTGATCGCATCGTCGCCGCACTCGAGATAACAATCCCGGATGGTTGAACCCTTGGCCGCTTGAAGACCGTCGCTGTGGTTGTGCCAACCGCCCCGGTTATCAAGGCCGCGCACATGTTCTAGGTGGAAGCGAGCCCCGTCCGCGCCGGTCCACATGAAAGTGAGTGGATTAAGTACCGTCAGGTTGGTCACCGTCACAGCGATCTTGCCCCATCCCAGAATGGCCGAATAGGGCAGGCAGCGCCCGCCGCCATCCATGCCTTTGTCGTGCAGCAGGCCGGCGGTATCCGTCCCATAGAGGATGGAGGTTTTTTCGTCCGCGCCCGCGATGGTGCAACTATGCTTGAGAGTGAACTGGCCTGTGACGCGGGTGTTGACAGCGATGGTGATCCGCTTCACCTCTTCGGGTACGTTCCAGATGCCCGACATCTCCTGATCCCGCTTGAAATCTATGCGACCCGATGAGAGAAACAAGAAATGCCCGGCCTGCGCCTCCCACACGCATTTACCGCTGAAGCTTTGCTGGAGCGTGGCAACCGACTGCGCCTGGACCACGGGGAGGAGCCCCGTGGTCAGCAGAAAGGGAAGCAATCTTCTCATTAGATTTCTCCGGTTACGGCGCGGGTTTGGCGGCAACGTCGTCGAGGACGGCGAGGAGTGCGTGGTAATTCTCGACGAGCAGGCCCTCGTAGCCGTGGCCGCCGCCCTGCCAGTCGCGCCAGTCGCGCGACATGCCGCTGGCCTCAAAGCCCTGGAACTCGCCACGCGCGTAGCCGGCGAGCATCGGGTGGAAAATCTTCCGCGCGTCGGCGACGCGGCCGAGCTGGTAGAGCGCCTTGATCGTGTAGTAGGCCCAGCAGCCGGTCGCGCCGCCGTTCTCATAATACTGGAAGCCATCGCTGCCATCCTCCAGCCGCGGCACGCCGTGGATTTTCGGGTCGTTGTCGTGGAAAACATAGTCGCCCTTTTTCACCGGCACGAGGTTGCCGGGCAGGCCGAGGCTGAAGTTCGTGAAGCCGACCGCCTGCATCTTGGCGAGCAGCTTGTCCATCACGGCGTGCGCCGTCGCGTCGTCGAGCAGGCCCGCGGTGATGGCGACGCCCTGCACGAAGGTGAACCAGTAGTCGTGCAGTTGGCCGTCCTTGCTCTTCCAGCCGGCGAGCACGCCGGTCGCGGGATTGAGGAAGGTCGGCGCGTAGGCGGCGCGCAGCTTCGCAGCCTTGCCGGCGAACTCCTTGGCGTCGTCAGCGCGCTCCAGTTTGCGGGCGAGGTCGCTGAACAGGCGGCACGCGCGGTAGGCGAGCGCGTTGGCGTAGGCGTCCTCGTGCCCGAAGTTGATCGTGTCCCACCAGTTCGAGGGCCGCTTCTCGCGCAGCGGGCGGTCGCCGTAGTTGCCGGTGCCCTCATACTCGATCAGGCCGTTGCCATCGCGGTCGCGCGCCATCATTTCGCGGGCGAGGGTGAGCAGTTGCGCGTAGTGCGCGCGCGCCCACGGCAGGTCGGGCTGGCCCTCGGCGTAGAGGCACGCGGCGATCAGCAGCGAGGGGTGGACGTCGAGCGAATTCCACGGCGTACTCCAGCCGGCGATGTCCATGTGATCGGGGCCCGGACCGTAGCCGATCTGGCCGTAGCCCTTCGCGCCGGAGAGGTAGCGGTCGAGCGTCATGCGCACGAGGTCTAGGCACGTCAGGTCGCCGACCAGCGGCGGCGCGGCGCGCGCGACCTCGGCGTAGGTGAAGACCGAGAAGGTCACCGGGTCGCTCGACGCGTTGTTCGCGAGCATGTGGCCGCGCGGGTTGATCTGGAAGATGTTCAGGAAGTCGCGGCGGAAGCCGTCGTAGAGCGGGTTGTTCGCGACGCCCGGCAGCGCGGGATGAATCGCGGCGGCTTCGAGCTGGTATTCGATGCGTTTCTGCGCCGCGGTCGCCGGCGGGAACTCGATGCGCACGAACGGGCCGGGCTGGAGGCGCCGCCGCGCCTCGTAGTCGAGCTTCGCGCCGGGCGCGCCACCGGTGATGCGCAGCGAGCCCATATCCGGCAAATGCAGCACGCACGGCAACGCCACGCGCCGCTCGCCGGGCTGGATCAGGCCGAGCAACGTCGCGTGGTTGGCCTTCTGGTTGAAGGTGAGGACCAGCGGCGGCGCGCCGCTGACGAAGTCGGAAACCAGCGTCAGGGTTTTCTCGCCGCACTGTACGCGCCAGAGTGGCTGGTCGTTCAGGGTGTAGGTGAACGCGTCGGTCTTCTTCAGTCCCGCCAGCGCGGCGTTGGTCGGCAGCAGCGCCGGGTTCTGCTGGACTTTCCCCTGACCGAGCGAATCCACGGAGAAGAAATTGAACGCCGGCTGGTTCGGCGCGAGCCCCACCGCCAGATGCTTCGACTCAAAATCCGGCGCGGCTGTACACATCAGGGCTACCGAGCAAAAGCCAACTACACTAATCCCGGCCGACGTCTTCATGGGTTTCCTTTCATTGAAGTCAGTGACGCCCCTTTGCGGGGTCTTGTCGCGCCAGCAGTATTTGTGGATCGACAATCCATCCCTCGAAAACATCGCAGTCACCGGGGATGCCGTGCGGAGGCTTCTTGCAGCGTGCCGACCAGGCCGCTTGCACAACGCACAGCACAGCATCGAGCGCATCGCCTGTCGGGTCTGCTTCCGCCAAGGTTCGCGCTGCCTGGGAGAGCTGAAGCTGCAAGCCATAATCAAGGGTGATGCGTGTCTGTAGATTGTCCAGAATCCTGATCCGCGTAACTTTGTGCTCCGCCGTTTGTCGACGGCGTTCATCGGCCTTGTACTTTCCGCCAGCCGCGTACCGCTGTGCCACCAATTTGGGATAAGCCTCCACTGCCACACGGGCATCGGCTTGCGGATTCATTGGCAGGGCAGATACGCCCGCCTGAAGAAGTCGAGGAACGCCACCAAAAAACATTTTCGCCACGGGAACACCGTAAAGCATCATCGGACTGCACGATCTGGCGAGGCGATCGGTTTCCCGCATATGATGCCGGTCACCATATGATCGCTGCGTTCGATACTTGGTCAGCCAAGCCGCAAATCCATGTGCGTCGAGCTGTGAAACCCAGCGTACGAAAGTCATCCAATCTTCATGCCCTCTGCCCTGTTCGGCCAGCAAGCGGCGCGGTTGCCCAAAAGGGAAATCAAACCCGGCCCACCATGGGCCGGGACGTTGCAGGAAGAGTTCAAAATCGGCAAATGAACAGAACCGCTCCACGTACTCCACATTCAAACAGACGCCATCGAGATAAGCTGATGCACAGGTGATGGGTTTGGCAACGCTGGGTGCGCTGGTGAAATCGAGCCCATAAACTTTAAGCACCATACTCATTTTTGTTTCTTCAGCTTCAGCTCGTCCATCCGCGCTTGCATGCGCGCGGCGATATCGGGATGCTGCGCGATGACATTGGTGTGCTCCGGCAGGTCGTCCTTGAGGTTATAGAGCTGGGCGGTGGGCGCGTCAGGCTTCACCTTGCCATCGGCGGTGATGTCGCTGTTGACCAGGCCGAGCTGCACGTAGGGCGCGCCCCACTGCGGGCCGGTCGGCACCTGTACGGTCATGCCGGCGGAACCTTGCTTGGGGATATAGAGCCAGTCGCCCTGGCGCAGCGCATGGCCGCCGGTGCCGAGGAACGACGCCTCGGTGCGCTTCACCGGCGCGTGCGCCGGATCGATGAACGCCGCGAGCTCGCTCGCGCCATCGGGCGAGGCTCCGTCGGGCAGCTTCGCGCCCACGGCCTCGGCCAGCGTCGCCATGCAGTCCACCTGTGTGAACATAGGCTGGCGGATACTGCCCGCCGGGATGCGGCCGGGCCAGCGCGCGAGCAGCGGTACGCGATGCCCGCCTTCCCAAGCATCGGTCTTCTGCCCGAGCAGCACGCCGTTGGGCCGGTGGGCCGAGGTCAGCACGTCGTTGTTGAGTACGGCGCCGTTGTCGCTGGTGAAGATGACCAGTGTGTTCTGCGCGAGGCCCCGCTGCTCCAGCGCATCGAGTACCGTGCCCAGGCAATGATCGAGCTGCTGGATGTAATCGCCGTAGAGCTTGACGCCGCTCTGGCCGCGGAATTCCGGCGCGGGATCGATCGGCACATGCGGCGCGGCAAACGCGAGATAGAGGAAGAACGGCGTGTCTTTCGTCTGCTGCGCGAAGAATTGTACCGCCTTCTCCGCGAGGATGAAGTCGATCCGGTCATCGGGCCGCGCCTGCTGCGCCGCCTTGCCACCGCTCATCACGCCGTGCGGGCCTTTCGATTTATCCACGCGGATCGGGTCGGTGGGGTCGAGGCCCACGACGCGGTGGTTCTCGACGAAGACCAGCGGTGGCTCGTTGTGCGTCCGCGGCGTGCCGAAGAAATAGTCGAAGCCGATCTCCAGCGGCCCCGGCTTCAGCTCCTGATTCCAGTCCGGATCGCCGTTGCGCCCGAACCCGTTGTGCCACTTGCCGAGCGCGGCCGTGCGGTAGCCGGCGGATTTCAGCAGCGATGGCAGCGTGACCTGGCCCTCGTGAAAATAGAGTGAGTAGTCGTTCTTGCGCTTCGCGTGCTGGAGCAACGTGCCGGAGAGAATCGCGTAGCGCGAGGGATTGCAGACGCCGCACGTCGAGTGCGCGTCGGTGAACCGCACGCCGTCGCGCGCGAGCTGGTCCATGCGCGGCGTCTTGATTTTCGTCGCGCCATAGCAGCCCACGTCTCCGGCGCCGAGATCATCGGCGATGATGAATAGGATGTTGGGTCGTGGGGTTGGCGGTGTGGCCGCTGTACACGCCAACGCCAAACCCAGCATCACCAGCCCTGCAATCCGGCGACCGCCATGCGCTGGGCACAACCACCGCTGCGCGTGGACCACCCTTGTCGCCACCAGCGCTCCTCCCCTCCAACCGCTCTGCGTATTATTCATATTCCTTAACCTCGGGGTACGCGCAGCCTCCCCGGCCGCGGCCGGCTGCTCTGTTAATACAGCACCCATCTTCCGCGAGGATAATTGCAGAGTTGTACAACTCTGCAATTATCCTCGCCGCCATTCCTGGCGCACCAGCTCAAACAATTCATCATGCAGCGGTGTTCGCATGGTCTTGTTCAAACCGAACGCGATGGTTTTTTTCTTCCGGGTACGGCTCACGTAACCCCTGCGCGCCAGTTTGGCCATGTGCCGGCTGACGGCCGCCTCCGACATCCGCAAGGTGCCGGTCAGAACGTCAACACGCGCCTCCCGGCCTTTGCTCAAGTGCCGCAGCAACTGCAGACGCCGCACATTGGTAAAAGCCGTGGCCGCCTCGAAGATCAGGGCCTGCACCTTCGCGGCGGGGGAAGGATCATTGCAGAGTTGTACAACTCTGCAATGATGCAGGGCTTGGTCGGGATGCTTGAGCAGACCCAAGACCCAGGCCGAGACCCGCCCACTAAACGTTCGCTGGCCATAGGGTGAGCGCGGCTGGCAGTAGGCCCACACGCCCGAGCGCCGTTGCTGGATCAGGCCGGCTGACACCAAGCGCCGGATCTGTGTTGATACGACATAGAGTGGCAACTGGAGTTCTGCCGCCAAGGCCGAGGGCGACAGCTCTTCGCCCCTGGCCAGGCATGACAGCAAAGCCAAGCGGGTCTGACACGCCAGCGCCCGCGCCACCTGCATGATGATTTCGTCCATAGCGGGCTGCATAATTGCAGAGTTGTACAACTCTGCAATCATTATTTCTGCTGGGCGATCACGATGCGCCCCGTGGCGAAAGGCAAACAACCGGAGCGTTCCGGTGCCAGAAGCACACGTGTGCGCTGACAAGGTTCTTCGTGGGGGGGGGGGCTATCGGGTCTGATCGTCAGCGGATTTTCTGGTCGGGCAGTTCGGGTTTGATGCCCTGGTCGAGCGGCATGGTGTCCTTGTCCGGCGTCAGCCCCGCGGTGGCCATCAGCGCGGCGAGCTGCGCCTCCAGCCTGGCGCGGGTGGCCGCGTGCTGCGGCACGGCGGCAAGGTTGTGCAGTTCACCAGGATCGGCGGTCAGTTGATAGAACTCCGGCTGATGCCGGTCGGGTTTGCCATCGCCATGCGGGTAGCGGATGAATTTCCACTCGTCGGTGCGCAGCCCGCGCACGTTCGGCGTGTAGGGGAACTGTTTCTCGTAGTTATATTCGTAGAACCACGCGGTCCGCCACGCGCTGTCGCCCGCGTTCGCCAGCTTGACCCACGACCGGCCCTGAATGTTCGCGAACGCCGGCACACCGCACAGCTCCAGCACGCTCGGCGCGATATCCAGCGTGAGCGCCTGCTGCGCGATGACCTTGCCCGCCGGCAGGCCGGGGCCGCGCGCGATCAGCGGAATGCGGATGCTCGGCTCGTGCATAGTGCGCTTATCCACCATGCCGTGCTCGCCCTCGAGCAGGCCGTTGTCGCCCATGAAAACAATCAGCGTGCGCTCAAGCTGGCCGCTCGCGCGCAGAAACTCCACGAGCCGGCCGACGCTGTCATCCACGCTCAAGATCGTGCCCCAGTAAGCGTGGACCATGTTCTCGAAATCCTTGACCGCCTCCGGCCGGCTGTCGGGAAATTTTTTGCGCCAGTCGAACAGCGGCCCGTAGATGCCGTGCCACGTCGTCAACCGCTGGCGGATCCACTCCGGCTTGTCGTCTAGCATGAATGCGCTCGCCGGGTACGGCACGCGGACGGCGTCGAACGCGTGCGCGTATTTCGGCTCCGGAAAATAGAACGAGTGCGGCGCCTTGTGGCCGAGGCACAGCGCCCACGGCTGGCCCGCCGCGCGCTGCTTGAGCCAGTCGAGCGCGTAGTCGGTGACGACCGTGGTGTAGTAGCCCGGCGGCGTCTCGCGCCGCTGGCCGTTCACGCACCACTCGGTGTCGAAATATTTGCCCTGCCCCTTGTGCGTGATGAACCAGTCGAAGCCCGGTCGCGGCGCGTCGTTGTTCTCGCCCATGTGCCACTTGCCGATGTAGGCCGTCGCGTAGCCCTGCTCGTGCAGCCGGCCCGGCCAGTGCGGCAGCGCGCCGGGCAGCTCGGTGAAGTTGTCGCGCACGCCGTGCCGGTGCGCATAGAGGCCGGTCAGGATGCTCGCGCGGCTCGGCGAGCACAGCGACGTCGTGCAGAACGTGTTCGCAAAGCGGACGCCGCCAGCGGCGAGCGCGTCAATGTTGGGCGTCCGCACGTGCGGCGAGCCGTAGCAGCCGAGCGCTGCCGGCCGCAGATCGTCGCAGAGGATGAACAGCACATTCGGCGGCGCGCCCCGACAGCTCAACGCGGAAGCGCCCAGCAGACCGAGGGCGCAGAGGAGGGTTTTCATGTTCATGTTACCGTTCCCAACGTGGCAGCGCGCCGGATATTTTCCAAGCCCTGGAAATTTTCACGCAAATTTTTCCAAGCCTTGGAAAAAGCCGCGCGAAATTTTCCAAGGCTTGGAAACCGAGGCGTCACGGGTTGCGCACGCTACCGAGCATGGCGTCGAGATTCGCGTGGGGCGTTTCCATCGCGAGCGTGCAGCCGGAACTCAAGACGAACCGCGGGTGTTCCGCCGCCTGCACGGTAGCCACCGCCTCCCGACACGCGGTCGCCACGGCGGCCGGCGTGCCCTGCGCCAGCAGTCCCACGGGATCGAGGTTGCCCCAGATCGCCTTCGCCGGACCGAGCAGACGGCAGGCCTCGGCCAGGCTGACGAGGTGATCCAACTCTACGACGTCAGCACCGGACGCCGCCATCTGCGGGAGCAGCTTGGTTGCGTTGCCGCAGATGTGTAGCGAGACCGGCACGTCGGTGGTCTGTTTGATCCGGGCGATGAGTTTCTGTTCGGCCGGCAGCGCCAGTTCGCCGTAGGCCGCCGGGCCCAGCAGGCCGGCGGGCGAATCGCCGCCGCTCAACATATCGGCGCCCGCCGCGGCGAGCGCGCCGGCGTAGGCAGCGGCATAGTCGGCGCAGCGTTCCATCAGGGCGGTGACAAATGGCGGATCGTCCACGGCCTTGAGCATCACGTTGCCAAGACCCATGAGCGCGCCCGCCAGGGAAAAAGGATACTGATCGAAACAGGCGACGATAAAAACATCCCGGCCCAGCGCCGCGTTGACGCGGGCGAGCGCCTCCAGCATGAGCGGGTAGCGGCCCTGGGTGGCCACGTCCGGCGCGGACAGGCGGTCAATGTCGCGTGCCGACTGGATGAGCGGCTCGCCAATGCCGCCGAAGGGTTGCTGGTCGGAAGCGGCGCCCACGCGCGCGCCCAGCGCCTCCGCGCTGACCCAGGTATCCGCCGAAAGCCAGACCGCGTCGGGCCGGAAGCGTTCGTAATAGCGGAGCACCGACTCGGCAAGGCGGGCCGCGTGCGTCGTGTAGTCGCGCAGCGAATAGCCCGCCACGCCCGCGCAGAAGTGCACCGCGAGCGGACCGGTGGGGACGCGCGGCACGCTTTCGCCGCGCAAGGCGGACTGCACGATGGCCTTGGAGTTCATGGGGACTTGAGCAGCGGCAGGCGCACCGGCCGCCGGGTGCGGTAACAGCGCTGGGCGGCGAACACAACCTCGTGCGTGCGGATCGCGTCCTCCAGGTTGCAATGCGATTCAACACCGCGCTGCAGGCACTTGACGAAGTGGTCCATCTGCGCCTGAAACGGGTGATGCGAGACGTCGCTGGAGTCGGGCTGGATCGCCTTCAACTCGATCCACTTTTTCTGCGACGGGAAAGCGTGCGACCAGACGCGGTTATCGAACACGCTGCCGCGGTCGCCGAAGATGCGGAGCGGGAAGCGATAGGGCATGACGCAGTCGAAGTTCACCGAAACCTTGCCGAGCACGCCGTTATCAAACTTCACCAGCGCCAGTTCCAGACCATCGAACTCCATCGGCGGCGCGTGCCGCGTCCACGTGTTGGTGATGGGATTATATTCGCGCCGCCGCCCTTTCCGGTAGCCGCCGGCGACGGCAAAAACCTCGACGGGCTGCGCGGCCTCGAACTCGCCCGGCGCGGCGAACCAGCGCAGCGCGTCCACGGCGTGGCAGCCGGCGATGAGCATCGCGCTCACGCCGTGCTCGACAGTGTGGGTGTCCTTCCAGCCGCCCCACCAACTGCCGCAGTGGCTCAAGTAGTCGGCCTCCACGGAATAGATTTTCCCGAACGCGCCGCCGGCGCTCATGGCCTTGAGTTGCTGGAACAGTGGATTCCAGCGGAGTACAAAGCTCACGATGGTCTTCACGCCGGCGCGCCGCACGGCGTCGCGCATCGCCCGCATTTCGGCAAGCGAGATGGCGATGGGTTTTTCGATGACCAGATGCTTGCCCGCCCGCGCTGCCGCGAGCACGCCGGCGCAATGCACATGCTGCGGCGTGCAGATGGAGACGATATCCACGCCCGGATGGCGCAGGGCGGCGGCGAAATCGGTGTAGCACGCGGTGGCGGGCAGTCCCGCCTCCGCGCCGCGCCGGCGCGCGCCAGCCAGCGTCCGGCTGCAGACCGCCACGACCTGCGTCGCCGGATTGTGCTGGAAGGCCGCGAGATGCTGCCCCGCCACCCAGCCCGCGCCGTGAATCAAAACGCCATAGGTTTTCCTGCCCATGCTGCACCTCACACGTAGTGCGACGGGAACTTCCACGGCTTGCGATAGGTCGGCATCGCCAGCTTCGCTGCCTCGGAATCGCCGACGATCTTCTCGCGCTCCGGGTCGAACTTGATGCTGCGGCCCAGCTTGAGCGAGAGCAGGCTCAACACAATCGGCACATCCACATAGGTGTGATAGAACACGCTGCAACTCGGCTGCTGGCGCGACTTGATGCACTCCACCCACTCGTGCTCGTGGCCGGGCGATTCCGGGATCTTCTCGGCCACCGGCAGCAGTTCCTTGAAGTTATAGAGCGCCCGCGCCGTGTAGTCCTTCGCCTGTTTGCGGGCCGCGATCTCCGGCAGGATGATGGCGTTCATGGCCTTGCCCTCGGGCACGATGCGGTGCTGGTGATAGTTGGACCACATCGTTCCATTGACGCCGTGGAAATAGATGCCGAGCCGCCGCGTTGGCTTGGGATCCTCTTCGAGATCGAAGCCATAGCTGTTGGTCAGCGACGACATCCACGTCACGGTCGTGTTCGGATAACGCCACAGGACCTCGTGGTGGTCATAGGCGTCGCCATCGTCCTGGACGACGTAGCGGCCGCCGACGGAGCTGACCAAAGTGGGATATTTCAACTCCAGCGCCCAGGTCGGCAGATCAATGATGTGCGGCGCCATGCCGGGCGTCCAGCCGCCGCTGTAGGCCATCCATGAGCCGTGGTTATAGGAACCGGAAAAGAGAATCGAGTTGAACGGGATCAGCGGCGCCGGCCCGCACCACAAATCCCAGTCGAGCCCGTCCGGTGGTTTGGTGTCGGGCGGCTGGCGGCCCACGCCCTTCTCGCCCTGGTTCATCACGTTGAACGTGCGGACCGCGCCGATCTTGCCGAGGTAGCCCGCCCGCACCATCTCCACCACGCGCCGGTAATTTTCCGAGGCGTGGATCTGCGTGCCGACCTGGCAGATGATGTTGTGCTTCTTCACGGCATTGCGCACCGCGAAGCTCTCGCCCAGGTGCAGCGTCATCGGCTTTTGCAGGTAGATGTCCTTCCCGGCCTCGCACGCCAGGATGGCGACGAGCGCGTGCCAGTGCGGCGGCGTGGCGATGATGATCGCATCCACCTCCGGCGCGGCGAGCACCTCGCGGAAATCGGCGTAGGTCTTGCAGGTTGGCGCATACTTCGCCGCCACGTCGTCGCGCCGCTTCTTATAAACATCGCACGCGCCGATGACGACCACGTCGGGATGCTTGGCCACATTATCCAGATTGTGCCGGCCCATGCCGTTGCAACCGATCAGCGCCACATTGATTTTGCCGTTGGCTCCCGGCCGGCCCGCCTTACCCCAGGCCGATGCTGGCATGATCAACGGCACCGCCACCGCAGTTGCCGCCGTGGTCCGCAGGAATTCACGCCGCGTGGTCAGGTTCTGCTGTTCATTATTCATGTTGTACTCCTTGGGTTGCCGCCGTTTGAAAATTGCTCCAGATTCCGGCCATGGCTGCCTCTTCCGGCTGACCACCCGCGTGTATCCAGATGCGGTAGCGCAGCACCAGTGGCTGTTTTGTCGGAAGGGCAAAGCGCGTGCCGCTGGTCGGGAACGTCGGCTGACACCACGCCAGCGCCGGAGCCTGATAGTACTCGCCGGGATATTCGGGATTGCGTGGATCCTGCAGCACGGTCACGCCCGTCGGCGCGCGACCGCCGGGAAATACGCCGCTGACATCCGACCACGCCCGGCGCGGCGCGGCATTCGTAGGATCGATGTGCATCGCGATGGCCTGCCCGGTCACCTGCGCCAGCCGGATGTTCAGCCCGCCGTAGTGCGACGTCCCGCGCCGTGCGAGGGTGACGCCCTCCTTCAGCGCCGTGAAGCGCAGCGTGAGATCGAGCGCCCGCCCCTGCTCCGTCGCGCGATAGGCGCGGATGGTGGCCACCTCGTTCACAATCGGCTCGCGGTCCGCCCACAGCCACTGATTTTCGGCCTCGATCTGCGCGTACTCCACGCCGCTTGCCAACTGCACCTTCCCGGTCGGCCGCGCAAAAACCTTTTGTAACGCGTGCAGGTCGCCGAGCTCCTTGCCAACCATCACCTCCGGCCACGCCCAGTAAATCCCGCGATGATGCGGATGATCCACCGCCCAATCCCGCGTCAGCTCCTCCCCGTTCAAGCCGTAGAGCGGATGAATATAATCGCTGCGCGCCACGGCGTACTTGCGGTTGTTGGCGGAGACCTTTGCCAGAAGTTCGCCGGGCTCGACCGTGCGGTAGTTGTAGCGCAGCACCGGCCGGCCCGCCTCGGAGATTTCGATCTGACCGGTGACCGCATTGGAAACCGCCTGCATCACCGGCGCCTCCGCCGCGCAGGCCGCGACGCCCACCACGCAACCAGAAAGCACCCGCTGCCAACCCATCGTCGTCATCGTTCGTCTCCGCGCATCCGGTGGACCTTTCCAAACATTGGAAAAGACATGGCCACATTTTTCCAAGGATTGGAAAAAATGAACAGCCCATTTTCCAAACCTTGGAAAATGTCACGGCGCCGGCTTTTTGAACCAACGCGCGGCGACGTCGTCGAACCACGCCTCGTACTGCTTTTTCATCTGCGCGACCACGTCGGGATGCGCGGCGGCGAGGTCCTTGGTCTCGCCGGGGTCGGCGGCGATGTCATAGAGCTCGTGGCGCGGCGCGCCCAGGAGGCTGCGCTCGCCGCGGCCTTGCAGGCGGCAGAGCTCGGCGTAGCGGTCGCGGATGTGCTGCTGGGCGGGCGCGTCCATGCCGCAGGGTTGGACGAGTTTCCATTTTTCGGTGAGTACGGCGTAGGCGCTTCCACGGCGCGGCGTCTGGCCGCTGTCCCACTGGAAGAACAGCGTGCGGTCGGGCCACGTTGCCGCCGGGTTACGCAGCAGCGGCAGCAGGCTCGCGCCATCGAGCTGCGCCGCGCCGGTGGCGATGCCGCACGCCTCGAGCACGGTCGGCAGCACATCGATGTGCGCCGCGAGCCGCTTGACCTGGGCCGGGGCCTTGAAGCCGGCGGGCCAGCGCATGAAGCACGGGACGCGGATGCCGTTCTCGTAGGGCGTGCCCTTCAGGCCGTGCAGGCCGGCCATGTGGCGGTCGAGCGGCTTGGAGCCGGAGCACGGGCCGTTGTCGGAGGCAAAGATCAGCAGCGTGTTGTCCTCGAGTCCCAGTTCCTTCAGCGTCGCGCGCACACGCCCAAAGTTGTCGTCCACGCTGCGGATCATGCCATAGACCTTCCGCGTGGTGTCGCCGAGGCCGAGCGCGGCGAACTGCGCGGCGAACTCCGGCGCGACGAGCAGCGGCGTGTGGATCAGGTTGGCGGGCAGGTAGACGAAGAACGGCTCCGCCTTGTGCTGGCGGATGAAGCGGAGCGCCGCGTCGGCGAAGAGGTCCATGCAGTAGCCGGTCGTCTGTTCCTCCTTGCCGTTGTGCAGCAGCGTGGGGTTGAAGTACTGCTTCATGGCCGCGCCGCGGAACGAGAGCGACTCGTCGAAGCCTTGCGCGTTGGGCGCGTGCTCGCCGGCGTCGCCGAGGTGCCACTTGCCGAAGAGGCCGGTCGCGTAGCCGGCGGCCTTCAGCCGCTCGGCGAGCGTGACCTCCGCGGGATCCATCACCGTGGCCATGCCGAAGACATCGGCGACGCCGGTGCGGAAGTTATAGCGGCCGGTCAGCAGCGAGGCGCGCGTCGGCGAGCAGACAGGGCTGACGTGGAAGTTGGTGAACTCGACCGCCTCGCGCGCGAACGCATCGAGCTGCGGCGCCTTCACGTGGCGGTTGCCGTGGCAGGCGAGGTCGCCATAGCCGAGGTCATCGGCGAGGAAGATGACGACGTTGGGTTTGCCGGCGGCGCCGCACCAGAGACCCAGCGACGCGAGAAGGATCAGCCCTGTTTTCATGGTTCACTGCGCCTTCTTGAACTGCCACACCTGCGGCGGGCCAGCGGCCGGACGCAGTTCAATGGATTGGATTTCCAGGCCGCTCGCGTTTTTGGCGGGCGTGATGCGCATGTGCAACAGACGGCCCTTCACCGGCAGCTCCGCCTTGACCTCGCACCATTCGGCGGAGGCGGGCCAGTCGGCCGTGACGCCATTGGCGGGCAGAAACTCGGGTTGCTGCTTCGTCCGCCACGAGAAAGCGCACGGTCCACCCTGCCTGGCACGGACGCGCAGGGTCACCGTGACCGGGCCGGCCAGGTCGAGCTTGCTGTTGGCGATGAACGGCCGCGCGTTCGTCGCGGCTTTCTCGTCAGGCGTGATGACCAGCGCGCCATCCTTCAGTGTCAGCGTACCGTTCCGGCAGAGCCAGCCCTGGATGGTGCCCTCGGGCGCGGCGGCGGCCGGGGCCTCGGCCAGTTTTCCGATGAGGTCGTGCTCGGCGAACAGGCCCTCGTGGTGCGCGTCTAATTTATCGTTGAAGCCGGGCGGCTGGAGCGTGGCGCACCACGCGGTCAGCTTGGCTTGCAGCCGCGCGGCGAGCTCCGGCTGCTCCTTGATCAGGTTGCGCTGGATGTTCTCACCCTCCGGCGTGGTGATGTTGAACAGCAGCCGCTCGCGGTCGCCAAGCTGGATGAGCTTCCACGGAAATTCCTGGATCGCCGCCTGCGAGGACCAGCGCCAGTAGAGCGTCTCGTGCGGCGCGCCCTTGTTCTGCCCGGTCAGGAACGGCATCAGGTTCACGCCATCGAGGTTGCCGTGCGGCTGGCCCGCGAGCGCGACCGCCGTCGCCGCCACGTCGAGGCTGATTACCGGATGCTCGAAGACCTGACCGCCGGGAATCCGGCCGGGCCATGCGGCGACGAACGGCGTACGGATGCCGCCCTCGCTCACCATGCCCTTCTGCCCGCGCAGCGGCAGGTTGAGTGAGCCATCCCATGCCCGGCCGAGCGGCGCGCCGTTATCGCCGATGAAAAAGATCAGTGTGTTCTGCTCGGCGCCCAGCGCCTTGAGCTTCGCGCGGATGCGGCCGAGGCCATCATCCATCGCGGCGATCATCGCGAGCGCCTGCCGCCGTTGCAGCGGCAGGTTCGCGGGTGTCTTGGAGAACCACGGCTCCGGCGCTTCCAGCGGCACGTGCGGCGCGAACCACGCGAGGTAGAGGAACCACGGCTGCCCCGGCTGCTGCGCGCGCCGGTCGAGAAACGCCAGCGCGGCCTCGGTCTGCACCACGACGCGGAACCGGTCGTCGCTGACCAGATGCGGCGCGTCGGGGAACGGGCGCCCTTGCAGAGTGTGCGAGGCGTAGAACTGGCGCAGCTCGCCGCGCCAGTATTCGTCGAAGCCCTGTGCGTGCGGCATGTGTTCCTTGATGACGCGCATCGCTTTCGGTTGGCCCTTTTCGCCGCCGATATCGAGGTGCCACTTGCCCGACATGCCGGTGACGTAGCCCGCCGGCTTCAGCCGCTCCGCGATGGTCAGCTCCGCGAGCGGCAGCGGCCCCTTGCCGTTGTCCTCGACGCCGAACTTCTGCTGGTAGCGCCCGGTCAGGACGCCCGCGCGCGAAGGCACGCACTGTGGCGCGGTCACGTAGCCGCGCTTGAAGATCACGCCGTCGCGCGCGAGCTGGTCGAGGTTCGGTGTGCGGATGTCCTTGTCCGCCCCCTGCGCGCCGAGATCGGCCCAGCCGTGGTCGTCGGAATAGATCAGCAGGATGTTCGGCTTCGGCGCCTCGGCCACCACCGCAGCCGAAAACTCCAGCAACAGCATCAAGACCAACCACAAAATATTTTTCATAGTTACTCCCGGCGTTCAACGTTTCTGGGCCGGCGATATTTTCCAAGGCTTGGAAAAATAGCGCGTCCGTTTTCCAAGGCTTGGAAAAAACGCCCAAACTTTTTCCGAGCCCTGGAAACCGGTCACGGCGCGCGGCCGGTGACGCGCTTGATGTAGGCGGGCTCGGCCGGGTCGAAGGGCGAGCCATCGGCGCGCAGGATATCGTGGAACCACAGCTTGGGCTCCGGCGCGGGCTCCGGCTTCTGCCACGTGTCCCACGCGAAGCGCGTGTTCGATTTGCCGGTGACAAAACCCCAGTTGTAGGCGGCGACGTTCTGTTCCCTGAAGTAGCCAAGGATCGGATCGAACCGGCTCTCGCCGCGCTTCATGTACTCCGAGCAGAGGATCGGCCGGCCCTGCGGGCGCAGGTAGGCGACCCATTTTTTCACGGCGTCCAGCCCGTCATAATTGTGGAAGCTCATCACATCGGATTGCTCCAGTTGCACGCGCTCGATGGCGTGGAGCTTGGCGGGATCGGGCTTGGGGCCGAGCCACGGCGCGGAGGTCAGCGGCTGCGAGGGCTGCGCGGCGCGCGCCCACGCGAACGCCTGCGGCAGCAGCGCGGCCACCAGGGCCTGTTTGTTGCGCGGCTCCTGCGCGCCATAGCTGGAGTTGTTCGTGTTGTCCGGCTCGTTCCACACATCCCACAGATGCACGCGGCGGTCATCCTTGAAGCGGCCGACGACGCCCTTGACGTAGGCTGCGAGCAGCTTCTGGCGCGCCGGGTCCTGCAGGTCGGCCGCGCCCGGCGACTGCACCCAGCCGGAGTTGTGGACGCCCGGCCGCGGCGCGTGCTGGCGGCCGAGTTTCGGGAACGGATCCCAGCAGCTATCGAACAGGACGAACATCGCGCCGATCTTGTGGCGGTCGGCGATGGCGAGGAACCGATCCATCCGCCGGAGGAAACCTTCCGGGTCCTGTTCCCAGAGCAGGTGATGGAGGAAGACGCGCATGGAGTTGAAGCCAAGCTGTTCGGCCCAGGCGAACTCCTTCTCGATCTGCGCCGGGTCGAACGAGTCGGCCTGCCACATCTCGAGCTGATTGATGGCGTTCGCCGGAAGATAATTGCAGCCCGCGAGCCAGCCGACCTTTGTCTGCCACGCCTGCGCGCGCTCCACCGGCCAGCGTTCGGCGGCCGGCGTCATGCCGCCGAGCAACAACAAGGCGCACAGGGCTTGCATCAGCATTCGGTCTTTCATGTCGGGTCTCCTATTTGTTCAGCATGACCCGGCGGATATACGCAGTCTCCGCCGGATCAAAGGGCGTGCCGTCGGCGCGGAGGATACAGTTATTCCAGACCGGCGGCGCGCCGGAAAATTTCCGCCGCCACGAGCTGACCGGGTAGATCGTCTGCGTGCGGCCGTTGACCAGGTCCCAGCAGTAGGCGGCGACCTTCTGCTCGCGTAGGAAGCCGAGCAGCGGATCGAATCGGCCGCCGCCCAGCCGCGCCATGTATTCCGTGCAGAGCAGCGGCCGGCCGAGGCGCTGGAGCGACTGCACCACTCGCTCGAACTCGGTGGTCCGGCTGTAGCAGTGAAACGAGAGCACATCGCTGTTCGCGAGTTGGACCTGCTTGGTGGCATCGAGCACATCGAGCCGGCCGCTCTCGCGCCACACGGCGGAAGTCAGTGGTTGCGATGGATTGATTTCGCGCGCCCAGGCGAAGGTGGACTTGAGCAGCGGCAGCACCAGCTCCGGTTTGTGGCGCGGCTCCGGCGGCGTGGCGCGCACGCCGCCATCGAAATTATCCGGCTCATTCCACACATCCCACGCCAGCACGCGCCGATCGTTGGCGAAGCGCTTGAGCACGCCCTGCACGTAGGGTTTGAGGTGCGCCTGCTGCGCGTCAGCGAGCAGCACCGGCACGCCCGGCGA
Source organism: uncultured Lentisphaerota bacterium (assembly GCA_903889245.1). Lineage (GTDB taxonomy): Bacteria > Verrucomicrobiota > Kiritimatiellia > CAIQIC01 > CAIQIC01 > DP16D-bin41. The sequence goes on from CAISWQ010000046.1 coordinate 41,994, forward strand.
CTGCACCCAGAGCGCGTTGTGCGTGTGCGGACGCGGCGCGGGCTGCGACCCCCAGCGTGGATACGGGTCCCAGCACGAGTCGAAGAAAACGAACATGGTCTTGAGGTCGCACCGGTCGGCGATAGCCAGAAACTGGTCCATGCGTTGGAGCAGGCCGACGCTGTCGTGTTTCCACAGCAGGTCGTGCAGGAAGACGCGCGCCGAGTTGAAGCCTAGTGCCTGCGCGTAGCCGAGTTCGCGTGCGATGGTCGCGGGATCGAAAGTTTCCGCGCGCCATATTTCCAGTTGATTACCGGCGGTGCTCGGCGAAAAATTTGCGCCGGCGAGGAACGGCTGCTGCGCGTACCAGGCCGCCGCCCGCTCCTTGCTCCAGCGTCCCGGCGCATCGGCCGGCGGCACGAACTCGCCCGCCGTCGCCGCCCCGGCGGCGCACAGGAGACAGAGCCCGGCATGGATGCAACGCTTGATCATGGTTTCGGCGCGGGCTTCATCGTCTTGTAGCGGCCGTAGAGGGGATGATCGTCCGGGATGACCTGCGGTTTCATCTGCGCGCGCCACTCGTCGAAAACTTTTTTCAGGTGCGCCACGCGCTCCGGCTGCTGCGCCGCGAGGTCGCGCGCCTCGCCGGGATCGCGCGGGAGGTCAAAGAGCGCCGGCGCGTTCGTGCCTTCCATGACGAGCTTGAAGTCGCCCTCGCGGACCGCGCGCAGCGGCCGGGCGAGGTTGGTATCGCGGCCGGGGATGCGCCACTCCTTGTGATCGTTGTAGAGCCAGAACAACCGCTCGTGCGGCGCGCCCCTGCCTTCGCCGCGGATGAAGGGCAACAGGTTCACGCCGTCCACGTTTTCCGGTTGCGCGACACCGGCGGCGGCGAGCGCCGTGCTAAACACATCCACCGCGTGGACCAGCGGCGCGAAGCGCGTGGCCGCCGGCACGACGCCGGGCCAGCGCAGCGCGAACGGCACGCGGATACCGCCCTCGAACACGTCGAACTTTTGTCCGCGATACGGGCCGTTCAACGTGCCGAGCACGCCGGGCTCGCCGCCGTTATCGCTCAACAAAAAGACCAGCGTCTGCCCGTCGAGCCCGGTCTCCTTCAGCGTCTGCCACAGCCGGCCCAGATTTTCATCCAGGTTGCTGATAATCGCGGCGGCCATCCGGCGCTTGCCCTCCAGGTGCGCGAACTTTGCGAGGTCGGCCGGCTTCGCCGCCTGCTTGTGATGCGCGGCCATATAGGCGAGGTGCAGGAAGAACGGCCCGCCCGCGTGTTCGCGCACGTAGCGGCATGCCTCGTCGGTCAGGAGGTCGGTGTTATAACCCTGATGGACTTTCTCCACGCCGTTGCGCGAGAACGTGGGATTGAGGTACTGCCCCGCCGCGCCGAAGTAGCCGAAGAAGCCCTCGAAGCCGCGGTTGCGCGGCGCGAACTGCCAGCGGTCGCCCTGGCCCAGATGCCACTTGCCGATGAGCTGCGTGTGGTAGCCCGCCGCGCGCAGCAGTTGCGGCAGCAGCACCGCGCGCACATCCAGGCCGTCGCGCGGCCCATCGAGCGGGCGGTTGTCCTCGATGCCGTACCGCTGCGGGTAGCGCCCGGTCAGCAGCGCTGCGCGCGTCGGCGAGCAGGAGGGCTGCACGTAGCCCTGCGCGAACACCACGCCCTCGCGCACGAGCCGGTCGGCGTGGGGCGTCGGGATATCCGTGCCGCCGCTGAAGCCGAAGTCGCTGACGCCGAGATCATCCACCAGAACCAGGACGATGTTCGGCTTCGGCGGCGGCGGCGCGGCGGCGGCGCCCGCGAGCAGGCTGCCACACAGGGCGATGGTCAGGAGCGCCTTCACTTTTTCTGCTTGGCCTTGCCCTTCGCCTTGCCCGCGCCGGCGGGCCGGTTTTCCTCGCCCCAGTCGTTGCGCGCCGCGCCGACCCAGTCATCCACGAAGCTGGTCGCGGCCCAGTCCTCCCACTGGCGGATCAGGTGCTGGCTTAGCGCGGGAAATTTTGCGATCACGTTGTTCTGCTCCGTGCGGTCTTCTTCGAGGTTATAAAGCTCCCACGGCCCCTTGAACTTCATCGCCAGCTTCCACGGCCCGGCGCGTACGGCGCGGTTGCCCTCGTGCTCCCAGAAGATCGGCTTCACGCGGTGCAGCGGTTCGCCCTTGAAAGCGGGCAGCAGGCTGAGGCCCTCGCGCGGCAGGATGCGCTGGCCCTTGAACTCCGCCGGGTAGAGGGCGCCGGTCACGTCGCACGCGGTCGCCATGATATCCACGAGATGGCCGGGCTGGTGTTCCAGCTTGCCGTTGCGCTCGGCGGGGATGCCCGCGGGCCAGTGCGCGATCAGCGGCGTGCTGATGCCGCCCTCGTGCGTGAAGTGCTTGTAGCGGCGCAGCGGCGTGTTCGCGAGCGTCGCCCAGCTCATGCCGAGGAAGACGCGGCTATCCGGGCTGCCGGGCACCTCGCCCTCGGTGATGCCGCGCGGCCCGCCCTCGCCGTTGCCGCCGTTATCGCTCATGAACAGGATCAACGTGTTCTCCAGCAGCCCGCGCTCCTTGAGCCCGGCGACCATCCGGCCGACGCTCTGGTCAATGCAATCGAGCATTGCGGCATAGACGGCCATGATGTTATCGAAGCGATCCTGATCGGCGGCGGTCAGGCTGTCCCACGCGGGCACATCCGGCGGCCGCGGCGCGAGCGGCCACTTGCTCTCCATGATGCCCAGCTCAAGCTGCTTCTTGTGCCGCTGCTCGCGCAGCGCGTCCCAGCCGGCCTTGTACTTGCCACGATATTTCGCGATCACATCCGCCGGCGCCTTGAGCGGGAAGTGCGGCGCACCATGCGCGAAGTAGAGGAAGAACGGCTTCTTCTGCGCCTGCGCATCGTCCACGAACTTCAGCGCCCAGTCGGTGAACATGCTCGTCGCGTACCACTCGCCGCTGCCGACCTCCGGCGAACCCGACGGCACCTTGCGACCGTCGAGATAGACATACTTCGTCGCCTCCGGGCTGCGCTCCTTCGGGAAATACAGCTCGCCGAACTGCGTCGAGGCCGTGCGCTGGAAGCCGCGCTCCCACGGCGGCGTGCCGTTCTGCTGGCCGAGGTGCCACTTGCCGACGACCGATGTGTGATAGCCCGCCGCGCCCAGCACCTCCGCCAGCGTCACGCAGCGGTCGTGCAACCGCGCGTGCGTGCCCTGCGACTCCGGCTTGCGCAGCCCATCGAGGTAGCCCATGCCCGCCTGGTGCGGATAGAGCCCCGTCAGCAGCGCCGCCCGCGAGGTGCTGCAGCGCGCCGTGTTATAGAACTGCGTGAAGCGCACGCCGCCGGCCGCCAGCTTATCGAGGTGGGGCGTCGGGATTTCCGAGCCGTAGCAGCCGAGGTCGGAGAACCCCATGTCGTCCACGAGGATCAGCAGGATGTTCGGCCGCGCGGCGTTGACCGCCAAGCCCGCGCCGCACAGCAGCACCGCCAACGCGCACAGCAGTCTGGTCTTCATGGCATCACCATTTCAGAGTTGCGTGATCTTCAGTTTACGGAATTCCAGTGCGCCGGCTCTCTCGCCGGTCGGTCCGCCGGAATCACCGCCGAGACCGAAGGAAACTTTTGGCTCCGCGATGCACGCGTTTTTGGCGGCGAGCTTTTGCCCGGCGATTGTCGCGGTCAGGTGCTCGCCGGCAAATTCAATTTTCACGCGATGCCAGACGCCGGTGGCAAGCTGCGCCGGCTGTTTGACCAACTCGAGCGTCTGGCCTTTTCCCGGATGCGCAAGCAGGCGGAGTTGGTCTTTGCCCGCGACCACGTGGAAGAGATGACCGCGCTCCTGCGAGCCATTGAAGATTACGCCCGCGAACGCCGCCTTCCCTTCCAGCCGGAACTCGCACTCCACCACGGCGTTCGTGAGCGCGCACTTGCGCATCTTCACGGGTCCGTGCCGCCGGGCACCGGACTCGAAGCCGCGCAGCACGCCATCCTTCGCTGTCCACGTGCCCAGCCCCCAGAACCAGTCCTTGGCCAGCGGGCCATCGAACGTGTCCTCGACCACCAGTGGCGCGGCCCAGGCCATGACAGCGAGCGCACAACACAAGCAGACGAGGCAGCGTTTCATGGTGCTCTTCTGCCTTAACGCTGGAAGCGCGTCAATCTTTTCCACGGATGGAGAACCGTTGATTGTCCGTCCCGCTTCGCTCGTCTGAAAACTGTGGCTCTTGATGCCCCCAAGCCGCGGGCGACCCGGCGATCACCATTCCTCCAACGCGGCCAGAAGTTCCAGCCGCACGGCATCAGCCACGCCGCGGTCCTTGGGCGCGGTCCACGAAAGTTTATCGGCGCCGGTCGCTGACAGTACGCGATCGGCGGCGGTGGCGAGTAGCCGACGCGCATGTGCGACCGCTGGGGTTTTCTGCCCGGCCTTGTCGGCGGCCGCGATGCGGTCGCGCAGCAGCACGAGATATTCAAAATCCTCGACGCTCTCGCGGATCGCCTCCATGTGCTTGCCGGCGGTGACGCCGCCCACATCGAGGAACAGCGGCGTATAGACGGCCGAGCCCCGGAGGCCGTATTCGTTCCACGACGAGCCGCCGCCGGAATCGCTGAAGGCCCAGAAGAAGCTCGACCACGCTCCCTGCTGCCAGCAGGTCCACGCTTGTAGCCGGTGATAGGCGTAGGGATCAAGCGCGCGCACCGGCCCGCTGCACGAGTAGAACGCCAGTTCCGTGCCGGCGGCGCGGCGCGCCGCAAAGTAGTCGCGGAACGCGGGCCCGCCGGTCAGGAACATCGGGCGATTCGGGCAGAGAATGTCGCAGGCCGCGATCATGGCTGGATTTGCATCAGCCGGTTGGCGGTAGGTCGGGTCCTCGAAGATGCGTACCCCGGTGTTGGCGACGCGCACGGCCTGCGCCCACGCCAGGATCACCTCGTCCTGCTTTGCCTCGTGCGGCTCGTCCACCAGCAGGATCACAAGCTGTCCCGGTTGCAGGCCGCGCTTGACCATCTGCCCCGCCCAGAGTTTCGCCCAGTCCCCGACGCGCTGCGCGAACTCCGGCGTACCCATGGCCGCGCCGCCAAATTTTGGGCCGACCGAGGCGAACACGCAGTACTGCCGCGCCCCCGGCCAGCGCGCGAGCCAGCGGTCGAACTTTTCCGTGTTGCCATCGGCCGGCAGGACGCCGGCGGTGGCCCAGGGAGAATCCACGAAATGTTCGCGCAGGTGCGCGATCAGCGGCTCGCAGTTCCGCGGCGTGAGGTCGCGCGTGATGGCATCGGTATAATCCCAGCCGCCCACGTGCAACGTCGGCTGCGCCGGGAAAGGCAGCGCCGAGACCCTGACCTCCAGCGACAACTGCTGCGTGCCGGCCGTGCTGTTCAGCACGACGCTGCCGCGATGCACGCCGGCTTTCACCGCTGTCGGATGCAACGTCAGCCAGACCTGACGCGCGAGGCCGGCTGGCACGCTGATGCTGTAGTCGGCGCCCTCACGTCTGGCCTCCGGCAACGCGGCGGCGGCCGGTTTGCCGCTCTTCGTATCGGTCCACGCCACCTCATGCACCGTAATCCACGCGGGATTTTCGCCGCCGGGCAGACCGGTGATGCGCAACCGCAGCGTTAGGTCATGCGCGCCGGCGTTGGCGAGATTGAAGGCGGCGGCGCGGTATTCCTTCTGCATCAGCGCAACTTGGAGCGCGTTGGTGGTGGCGCCACGCGGCGGCGCGGCGAGATGGTCGAGCGGGTCCCACGGTTGCGCGGCCCAGACCGTCAACGGCGCGCAACCCTGCGCGCGCCAGAGCGCGGCCTGCGCCTGGAAGAGGCGCGCGTGCAGTTCGTTCAGCGGCAGGACGGCACGGAAGTCCGGTCCGTGCGCCCGCGGCAGTTGCGGCAACGCGCGCTCGATAGCGTCCAGCTCTGCGGTCAGCTTGCGGTCGGCGTCTGCGGCGCGGAGGGCCCGCAGATCGTCGCGCAGCCGGCGCTCGACGGCCAGATGCGTGCGGTAAGCCGCCGCATCGGTGATCGCGTCGCCGCTGAACGGCAGCCGCAGCCATGCCGGCTCGCCCTGATAGACCTCAATCTCATCCACGAACGTGAACGGCCCGGCGGGCGCGACGAGGAACATGACGTAGCGGCCGTGCGTCTTCAATGCGTCGGTCCAGAAGCGATGGACCGCGTAACCGGCGGCGGGCGGCGCGCCATGTTTGGCTGCGAGGCCGACGAGCTCGCCGGCCGGATAAAATTTCTTCCCGTCGTCGCTCGTCAGCACGGTGATGCCGAGCGGCCACTCGACACCCGCGACGCCGGCCGCGGTGTTGAATGCGACGCCGCGGATCGGCTGCACCGCACCCAGGTCGAGCGTGAGGCTGACGCTGCTCGCGTGGTTCCAGCCAACCGTGGACTGCTGCGTCCAGAAATGGCCCTTGGTGTACTGCCCATCGGTAAGCTGGGTTTTGTCGGCGGGATCGGTGCAGTGGGAATAGTTCGGGCGCGGATCGAGCTTGTAGCCCTTACCGAGCGCGAGATTCTCGGCGGCGTGGCACGCGCCGAGTGCGAACACCACCAGCAGCAGGCGTTTCATCGCGGACTCCGTGGTTGCACGCGCCGAGTTTCCAAGGCTTGGAAACGGAACACAAGTGTTTTCCGGGACTTGGAAAAGCTCATAAAAGTTTTTCCAAGGCTTGGAAATTTTCATCACGGCGCGGTCTGTACGCTCACCTTCACCGGGCCGAGCAGGCCGGAGGGCAGCAGCGGCGTGTCCTTCCGGTAATGACGGCACGTGGTGAACGTGTAGCGGCCGGACGGCCGCGGCGTGCCGCTGGTGAACCACGCCGGCCAAGCGAGCAGCGTCTCGAAATCCTTCCACTCGGCATCCACCGGCAACTGCTCGTCGCCAATCAACCGGTTGACCCACAGATTGACGACAGATATTTCCAGCTCGTTCTGCCCCGCGCGCACCGCGCCGGTGATGTCCACGCAATAAGGCGGCTTCCAGACGATCCCACAGTCCTGGCCGTTGACCTTCACCCGCGCCAGCACCTCCACCGAGCCGAGGTCGAGGAAGACCCGGGGCGAGAGGTCAGAGGTCAGAGGTCGGAGGTCAGCTTCGGAGCCCACCCTCTTCCTGACCGCTGACTTCTGATCTCTGATCTCTGGTGGAAGAATAAACGCGGCGCGGTAGAGGGCAGTTCCAGAGAAATACTTGATGCCATCCTCCGGGCGCTGGCTCCAGTCGGTGAGTTGGTCGAACGTCACCGGCGCCTTTGGGCCGCCCCAGCGCGGATCAAAAGTCACCTGCCACGGCCCGGCGATGGTTTGCGGCGCCGGCAACGCGACGGTCACCTGCCGCGCCTGGCCGGCGGCGGTCTTGATGACGTAGTCGCCGGACTCGCGGATCAGTCCGTTCATGAAGTCGAAGCCGCGCGGCGTCTCCGCCACGTTGCCGGCGGGACGCGCCTTGGCCAACTCGGCAAGCTCGGTTTCCGTCAGCGCGCGGCCGAAGGACTGCAGGCCGGCGAGTTCGCCGTTGAAGCGCGCGGTCTTCCGCTCGTGCGTCACGCCCACGCCAGGATGCACTTCCCGCGGACTCTTCAGGCCGGTGCGGACCTGTTTGCCGTTGAGGAAAAGAGTCGGCGTGCCGTCGCGATAGACCACCGCCACATGCGTCCAGTCGGTCACCGGCGTGGCACAGGCCAGCGAGGTGGAGAAGTAGTTGGCGCCATGCTCATGGACGCAGACGCCGTTGCGGCCGACGGCAAAACCCGCGCCGGCGTGGTTCGCGCCCCAGACCGCGTGGCCCGGCGGCGGGTAGAGCGCATCGTTGCGCGCGAGCCGGGCGACCGTGCCGCTGACAGCCTCGCGCGGCAGCGCGGTGTCTATCGCTGGCTTGACCCACGCGACCATGGTGAACGTGTTCACGTTCGTGGCGCTGGAAATTTTTTCCGCTGCTGCCGTCGCCTTGAAGCACAGCGTTTCCTTGCCGTTCTGCTGCACGGATACCAGCCGCGCCGACTCCGCGCCGGGGCGGAATACGACGAAGAGCGAGCCACACGGCCCGAGTGCCAGCGGGATACGCGTCAGGCCGCCGGCCTCCTCGAACGCGGTGACCGGCGTGACCCGACCCGTCTCCGGCTGCCAGAACTCCGGCCGCTTGCCGCTGACGCGGAAAGTACAAAGCCGCTCAACGCCCTCGGCCGCGCCGTTGGCGACGAAGTAGATCTCGGCCTCGCCCGCCCGCCGGTGAATGTAGGACAGCCCCTGCCCTGCGAAGTCCGGCGCAAGCTGGTCCTGCGCGAAAATTTCCGCGGGCGTTTTCCCGGTCGTGATTTTCTTGCCGTCCCAGAGTTCCGCCGCGAGGGCGGCGATCTCGGCATCGCAGCGCGGGAAGTCCGTCAGGCTGGGCGAGCCCTTGGGCCGCGGGCCGCCGATGATGCGCGCGCCGGCCGCGGCCAGCTCGCGGATTTTCCGCGCGACGGGGACCGTCAGGCGGTCGGCGTCCGGCAGCACCAGGTAGCGATAGCTCGCACCGGAGGGCAGCACGAGCCGGCCCTCGCGCACGGCGAGCTGGAGCACCAGCTCCGCCGAGCACTGGTCATAGTCGTAGCCCGCGGGCAGCTCCAGCTTCAGATCGTCCACCGGCAGCGGCGCGCCCTCGCCGGGGAAGTAGCAGACATCGGCGACGAAGCCGCCCTGCTGGAGCAGGTACTGGCAGCGCGTCAGGTAGGCGATCCACGGCGTCATGTAGGGGAACCAGGTGTTGAAGCGATCAAGGTGCTGGCCCCACTTGCGGTGCGTCAGGCCGGGGATCATGTTGGCGTAGGCCTGATGCGCGGAGAGGTGGAAGATCATCCGGTTGAGCCCCTCGCAATATTTCTTGTCGCCCTGCGCCTTGAGCGTGAACGGGTGATCGCGCCAGCCGCGGTCGGAGGTGAACGACTCCGCGCCGATCACCGGCCGCCCATAGGTGTGCGCGGCGGACGCCATCGCCTTGGTGGAAACCTCGTAGCCGTGCCCGGTCTGCACATCCGGGAACACGCCGCTGCCGCGCGACCAGAATTCGCTGATCGGATAGTCGCACGCGCCGGCGTAGGCGAGGTTATCTATGCACAGGTGGCCGTAGGCCTCGGTGGAAAACTGGATGCCGAACGGCCGCGAGAGCTCGCGCAGGCGGCGCGAGTAGTTGTCGTGGATCAGCTCGCTGACGGTCCGGCGCATGTCCCACAGGAAGCGCTCGGAAAGTTCCGCGCTGCCGACGACGCGGCCCGCGAGTACCGGCAGCCACGGGCGCACGTCGTAGCCGCGGCGCGCGCGGAATTCCGCCGGGAACGTCGCGGTCCAGTTCTGCCCGCCCGCCTCCCAGCTATCCACGTGGACGTGCGTCAGCGCCTTGCCCGCCAACGGCCCGGCGTCGGTGTAGATTTTTTTCAGGAAGCCATCGAAATGCGCGTCGATGCCGGCCGCGGCGAGGCGGTCGCACTCGAGGCCCACCGCCACCTGCGGACACGGCCGCGTCATCTTGAGGTTGGAGCCGTGCCCGCAGCGCAGAATCAGCCACTGACCCGGCGGCGCGTCCCAGGAGAGATGACCATCGGGCTTCATCAACGCGGTCAGATCCACGACACGGTCGAGCGGCGTCACGGCTTCCGGCGGCAGGGGCGCGGCGGTGCCCTTCGGGACACGCCAGCCTGTACCGTCCTTGAGGTTCAGCTCCGGGATGCGGTAGTCGCGCGCCGCCTTGGAGGCGGGCGCAGGGATCGCGAGCACGGCGATGTCGCGGTAGGAATCCGTCTTCTCGATCTGCTCGACCACCTTGGGATTGATGCTCGCGCCGGGCCGCAACCACGCCGAGAGATTCTTCCGCGAGATTTCCGGCCGAGGCAGTACCGGCTCGACTTTCCTGCCGCCGGCAAGCTCCGTCTCGCTCCAGTAGAGCTTCTGCATCGAGCGCTCCGGCGCGATGTGCGGGCCGCCGCTGCCGTAGCCGAAATCCACCGAGAGATCGAACTGCATGCCGAGCCGCGCGCATTCCCGGAACGCCCACTGCACGCACTCGTGCCACTTGGCGCTGCCGCCGGGCACCGGCCCATCCGGCGCCCACGCCATGCCGCTGACCTCCATCCAGATCAGCCCACCAACACCCGCGTTGTGCAGCGCCTCGAGGTCGGCGGTGATGCCCTCCTTGCTGATGTTGCCGTTGATCCAGAACCAGAACACCCACGGCTTCGCCGCCTGCGGCGGTTGCGCGAACCCGCGCTCCAGCTCATCGGCCGCACCGTTTCCCAGCAGCATGGCTAACCCCAGCACTCCGGACCAGAATAACTTATTCATCAGCAACTCCTATGTTCGTCTCCGAAAATTGGCCTGCAAATGCGCGGCGTCCATAATCCAAAATTCAGGGCGCGGCTGTCTTCGTGAAGTCCAGTATCAACTCGCGCTGGTCTTTGCGGATGGTAACGAGGCCGGCCCCAAAATCGCCCTGGATGAAGGGGCTGTCATACGCTTTGCGCGCACTATAATTCACCGGGACGCCATTGACCTGTGGGCTTTCGGAGTAGTCGGCAAACAACGTCAGCGCTGTCTTATAGAAGCTGCTCTGGTAGGTAAGTTTTTTATTCCGCCAGCTCAATGGATTCGCCTGGATTGTGCTCTGAAACGCTTCGAAATCCGGGTAGTCGCTCTTCCGCGCAACCTCCAGAATCACTGGCGTGAACTGCGCCTGACAATTGAGCCACTGCCCCGGACCCGTCTTCTCTTTCTTGCTCATCGGCTTGTCTGGCTGCCAATCGGTCTGCCCCTCCACGGCCCGGACGGCGGCATACGCGCGGGGTGCTTCGGCGAAAACCCAGCCGCCTGCTTCGTGGCGTTTGAGCGCGTTATCGAACCAGACCCGCTGGCCCTTGCAATCTTCGCTGGTGGTCAGACGCTGGATAATCATCACGCCCTTGTCCTGCACGGACCAGTTCCCGTTGTAGAAACTTTTCCTCGTGATCGGCTGGATGAAAATTCGCGCGGTCTCGTGGCCGCCAAAGATGACGCCCTCCCAGCGATTCTGGCTGCTGATGCGTGTCCAGTCGTCGAGCGGGAGCGCCGGCACCATGCTCGTGCCCATGACGAAGTCGGGTGTACACCAAGTATAACGCAGCAGCTTGCCGCCGGCCGGGTTCAAAATATGGCCGCCGGCTTCGCCGAGAAAATCCTCGTCCTTCGCGAAACCGATGCCGCCATCATTCTTGTTCGTGCTCCTGCCCAGGCCCGGCCGGCGCGACACATAGGCATAGGTGCCGCGCCCTTTCACGTCGAGCACCAGATCGGTCACCACCGGCGCCGGCCGGTAGAACGTGGTGCCGGCGCAGACCAGCGCCGGGTTGGCCACCGCGGGCCGGCCGATGCCAAACAGATACCAGCTGGGCCCATCGCCGCCATCACTGCCCTCGGTGGAGCCCAGGCCGGGATAACAACGATGGCGGCTGCCGCCGCGCACGGCCTCGATCTGCTCGCTCGCCCAATCCGCCCAATACAAATCCAAAAACATCTTCATCCGCCGGCGCGTTTCGGGGTCGCGCGAAAAGTCGGCGATGTTATACCAGCTGTTGAGCGTCCACTTGTTGTACCCGGAAGCGCATTCGATGAGCAGGCCCTTGCCGGCACGCTCCCGCGTGAAACGTTTATAATAATCGTTGAACGCCTGCGCCATCTCCGGCACCGCGGTGCCATCGGCGTATCGCTTGCCCTGATAGTCGGGATGATCCGCGATGATCTGGGTGGCGCCCCAGAGGCTCGACCAGGTGATGGCGCCGATATTTTCCGTGCCCCACTGCCACCAGTCGCGTTCCGGCGCCAGCGCGTCCTTGCGACAGGCGGTGGACGCCCACTGCCAGAGCATGTCGATGACGGCTCGTTCGGCGGCGGGGCTCATCCGGCCGGGGAAATATTCGCTTCGGCTGTTGAACAGGAAATAGACACGTTCGAGCAGATAGAGCTGCTTGTAGTAACTGTGCTTGCTGGTCGGTGCATCTTCAATACCGCGCCAGCGGACCGCGTCACGCTGGCAGGCGGTAATCATGGCCTGATCGGCGGCCGGCACCTGCTGCTTGAGCCAGTACGCAGCCAGCGCGAAATCGGTGTAGTGGAACATCACGTTCCGTTGTGCGGAGGGCGGACTGGCGAGCAGTTTCTTCAGCAGAACTTCGCGGCGTGTGTCAATCGCGTCCGTCACCTTCTTCAGTTCGGCATCCTCGAGCGCACGCACCTGGCTGCCGCAAACCAGAAAGGCCATCATCGTGAGAGCCCTGAACAAAACTTCCCTGCGCGAAGAACGGCCCCTGCTCACCGGCCGGTATTCAGTTTGAGGGATGGATGTCACTCTTTATTCCTAACTGGTAATGTGCGTGCCGTCGTTTTCCAAGCCTTGGAAAACGACGCGCGTCATTTGCGCTGGGCTGCTCGAAAATGCCAGGCGCGGACCACCTGCGCGGCGTCCGCCGCGAGATACTGGATGGACTCGACCTCGACCGGTGCCTGGCCGGCGGGTAGGTAGAGGCGGACGATCTGCGGTGTGCCCTTGATGGGCAGCGCCACGGTCACGTCCTGCCAGTCGGCGCCGGCCTCCAGCTTGAACGTCACGGTCTGTCCGTCTTTTGGGAAATCCGTCTGATCGGTGGTCTTCCACTGCACCCGGCCTGCGCCGCCGGCGGTCGTGCGTGCGCGCAGCTTGAGCGTGAGCGGGCCGGCGGCCTTCACCTGCGCGGTGCCGAGGAACGGCGTACGGCCATCGGCCTCGACGCGCAGCGCGCCATCGGCGACCGCGAGCTTGCAGAACTTGGGCACGAGACCGGCCGCCGGGTCGGCCTTCGCCGGCGCGGCGTCCGCGGCCGCCGCGGGGCGCGGCTTGTAGGCGGGATTCGGCAGCGGATAGGTCGCACCGGTATCGGCGAGGAAGCCATCAATCAACGCGTCGAGTTCCTTCACGCGCGCGGGCTGCGCGGCGGCGAGGTCCTTGGTTTCGCCGAGGTCGTCGCGCAAATTATAAAGCTCGAACGTCGCCGGCGTGCCGAACCAGCGGAACAGTTTCCAGTCGCCGCTGCGGACCCAGACGCCGCCGGCGCGGTTGACGCTGCGACCGTGCGGGAAGTAGTTGAAGAACGCCTGGCGCTCGAGCGGGCCGGTCTGTTTCAGCACGCAGGCATAGCTTACGCCGTCGAGCTTCTGCTGCGCGGGACGCGGCAGGCCGAGCAAGTCGAGGACGGTCGGGTAGAGATCGATGTGGCCGACGACCGCGTCGCTCGTGGTGCCGGGCTTGATGTGGCCGGCCCACGCCCACATCAGCGGGACGCGCGTGCCGCCCTCGAAGAGCGTGCCCTTGCCATCGCGCAGCGGCGCGTTGACCGTCGGCGGCTGATGGCCCGCCCACTTGCGCCAGTTGAGGAGGAAGGGATCATCGGCCTTGCGCTTCTCGAGCTTGCCATCCTCACCGGTGTTGCTGTGGCTGTTGCCGCCGTTATCGGAGTTGAAGATGATGATCGTGTTCTCCGCGAGGCCGAGCCGGTCGAGCGTATCGAGGATGCGGCCGAAGCACTCGTCGACGCTCTTGAGCATCGACGCCATGATCGGGTTGCCCTGTACGCCGCGCGGGTCCTTCTTGCCGGCGAACTGCTTCGTGTATTCCTCCTTGTGCCCCCACGGCCCGTGCACGCCGTAGTTCCAGAGGTTGAGGAAGAACGGCCGGTCCTTGTTCTCCTTGATGAACTTCTCCGCCTCGGCGGCGAGGCGGTCCACGATGTACTCGCCCTTCGGCCCATCGGTGATCGTACCGACACGCGTCTTGCCGCGCGGCTCGCCCTCCGGCAGCACGCCGTAGGGCGAGAAGTATTCGCCCGGCGGCCCGGGATCGGGATGGCAGTGGAACGCAACGTCGAAGCCCTGCCGCTCCGGCCAGAACGGCGGCATCAGCCCCAGGTGCCACTTGCCGATGTGCGCCGTGCGGTAGCCCGCAGCGTGCAGCGCCTCGGCCAGCGTGTATTGCGCCGGCTCCATGTAGTTCTTGCTCTCCGGCACGCGCATCTGCGCGTTCGGCGGCGCCTCGTCCGGCAGGAATTTGTGCCCGGGCGCCTGCGGCGGCTGGTGGCCCGTCGCGCTCGTGATGCCGTGCCGCGCGGAATATTGACCGGTGAGCAACGAGCAGCGCGACGGCGAGCACAGCGGCTGCGCGTAGGCATCGGTGAACCGCATCGCCTGCTGCGCGAAGCGGTCCATGCGCGGCGTCTCATAGTATTTCGAGCCGTAGGCGCCGCAGTCCATCCAACCCATGTCGTCCACGAGGAAGAGGATCACATTCGGCTTGCGCGGCTCCGCCGCCCACGCTCCGGCGGCGAACAACAGGCTGACCAACAACAGGAATGACTTCTTCATGCATTTTCCTTTCGACGGGGCGGCCAGATGGCGGGATTTCCAAGGCTTGGAAAAAATTCCGTGAAATTTCCCAAGCCTTGGAAAAAACACACCGCGCGCTTTCCAATGTCTGGAAAATATTTCATTTGTCGTCGTAGCCCTTGCGTTTGCGCTCCTGGACGAAGGCGCGGGTCTGCTCGAAGATCTTCATCTCGCCGGTGAGACGCGGGTCGCGCGTGCGGCGCTGGACCTCCTCAAGCTGCGCCTTGAGCTTCGCCTTGATTGCGGCGTGCTCCGGCGAGTCGGCGAGGTTCTTCAGCTCCCACGGGTCGTCCCGCAAATCATAGAGCTCCTCGCGCGGCCGCGGGTTGACCAGCAGCGGCAGGAAGCGCTGGAGCGAGGGATGGCCGGCATGCCTGCTGAACAGGGTGGAAACGCTGTCGTTCTGGAAGGAAGTCTCGAACGCCTCGGCCGGCTGGCGGGCCTCCGGCGATAACACCATCCGGGGACCGGTGCCGTAGTTCACGATGTACTGGTAGCGCTCGTCGAGGATGGTGCGCCCGGCCAGGTTGATCGGCTCTTGCTCGCCATGCCATTCGAGACCGCACACCGTGAACGAGCGCTCCGGCTCGATGCGCCCGCTGGCGGGCGAGCGCAGCAGCTTCAGCAGGCTCCGCCCGCTCATCTCCGCCGGCACCGGCGCGCCCGCAGCCTCGAGGATGGTCGGTGCGATGTCGGCGAAGTTCACAAAGTCATCCACGCGGCGGCCGGACGGGATGACGCCCGGCCACATCATCGCCAGCGGCTCATGGACGCCCCAGTCATAGATGTTCGCCTTCGCGCGCAGAATGCCGGTGCCGTTGTCGCCGGTGACGATCACGAGCGTGTTGGTCAACACGCCGCGCTGTTCGAGCACCTTCAGCACGCGCCCAAGGTCTTCATCGGCGCGACAGACTTCGTAGAGCATGTTGGCGCGGTTGCGGCGCACGCCGGGCGTGTCCGGCAGGAAGCCGGGCACCTTGACCGCGTCGAGGCCAACGCCATATTTGGACTCCAGCTTCTTGTAGTTGTCGCGGGCACAGGGCGCGTGCGGCTCCGTGCTGCCGACCCAGAACCAGAACGGCTGACCCGGTTTGCGCGTGTCGAGGAACTTCGCGAAGTTCGCGGGATAGTCGATGTCGTTGATGCCGGACTCGCGCTCCTGCTGCGGCCGCTTGAGCGCATTGAAAACCTGCCCGGCCGGGTTGAGCGTACGGCCGGAGCCGGTCATCACGCCCGGCCCCCACCCCTTGCCGCTGTAGCCCGTCACGTAGCCGGCCTTGTCCAGCAGTTCCGGCAGCGTCGGGAACTTGGCCGGCAGCCACGCCTGGATGAAGGCGCCCTGCTCCAATTCCCAAAAGTTGTGGCCGGTCAGCAGCGACGCGCGCGAAGGCGCGCACGACGGCGCCGAGGTATAGCCGCGCGTGAAGTACACGCCCTCGCGCGCCACGCGGTCGAGGTTCGGCGTCGGGAGCTTCTGCCAGCCGTAGAGGCTGCGCTCCTGCCAGCTCTCGTCATCGGTCAGGAAAATGACCACGTTGGGCCGCGCCGCGCCGGCGGTGTCCGCCGCGCGCATCGGCAGGCACGCCAGCATTGCGCACATGATACTGAGAGTTGGAGTGGATATCTTCACGGTGTCTTGATCCTTTGGGCTGTCTTGTTGAGCAAACGCGCGACGTTCGCGCCGCCGCACTGCTCGCCCTCGCGGGCGTGCTGCTTCCAGTAGGACTGGCTGTTGAGGATGCCCTCCTGCTGCAAAACGGCGAGCGCCTCGCTGCCGGTCGCGGCGGGTTTGAAATGGCGCGCGATGGCGAGCATCAGCTCCGCCACGCGCGCGCCCTCCAGTTGGGCGCTGGCGACCGCGTTGGTGCGCCAATAACCAGCAGCCGCTTCCACGATCAGCTTGTGCTCCACAAGCACCTGCACATCGGCGGCGAGATCCGGCGCAGCATCGGCACGCAGCGGGGTGTGGCCCGCCTGTGCCGGGGCCGGAGAATCCGCCACCGCTTGGCCCCGCAACTGCGTGAGCGCTGTCCGCAGGCGTTGCTGCGCCGCAGCGCCCGCGGCATCGTCGGTGGCCACGGGCTTCTCGGCGACGGGCGAGTCGCCGATATCCACAAAGCGGCCATCCCCGTAGAGCTTGTAGCGCTGGTCGGCGATGAAATATTTTTTGCCGACCTGCGCGTAGACCCACTCGCGCGGCTGGCCCGGCCGGCCAAGAATCTGCGGCGCGATGCTGCGGCCATCGAGCCGGAGATCGGGCGGCGGCGTGATGCCGGCGAGTTCGAGCACGGTCGGGAAGATATCGGTGAAGTCCGTCAGGTCGCGGCAGACGCGCCCGCCGGGCACGCGCGCCGGGCAGTTGATGATCAGCGGCTCGCGCACGCCGCCCTCGGTAACCTCGCCCTTGCCGCCGACCAGCGGCGCACCGCGGATCGTGCCCAGCGGATTCCCCTGCGGGCCGTTGTCGGAGGTGAACAGGAGAAGCGTGTTCTCGCGCAGCCCGAGCCGCTCGAGGTCGGCGACGAGCCGGCCCATCTGCTTGTCGAGGTAGGCGACCATGTCCTCGACCGGATGCTTGTCATCGCGGCTGTCCGGCGTGCGCGTGAACGGGAAATGCGTGAGCACGGCGGAGTAGTAGACGAAGCACGGCCGGTCGCGGTGCCGCTGCAAAAAATCCACAAGGAAATCGTGCGTGAGGTCCGGGCCATACTGGTCCGGCCGGCCCTGCGCCACCGCGCCGTTGCGGATATAGCGCGGGTGCCAGTAGCGGTCCGGCGTGCCGCGGCCCATCCACAGCATCGACTCATCGAACGCGAGCCGCGCCGGCGCGCCCGCCTCGCCTTCGCCGGCGATCTGGCCGAGTTTGCCGAGTGTGCAGGTTGCGTAGCCCGCCGCGCGCATGACCGCCGGCAGCGTACGGTGCCGCGCCGGGTCGAGGACCGCCGTGTTGTTATCCACCGCGCCCGTGCGGAATGGATAGAGGCCGGTCAGCAGCGCCGCGCGCGAGGGCCCGCACAGCGGCATCGAGTAGCAGCGCTCGAAGCGCAGTCCCGTCGCCGCCAGCCGGTCGAGGTGCGGCGTCTGGAACGGCGCGCCGCCGTAGCAGCCGATGCGCGAGAGGCCGACGTCGTCGGAAAGCACGACGATGATGTTGGGCCGCGACGGCGCGACGCCCGCCGCAGCCGCGGCGAACAGGCAACCCAGGAGTGCACCCGCCAGTTTCATCGTGTCCTCGCTACCACAACGCGCCGGCCGCGGCGATTATTTTCCAAGCCTTGGTCCCGACCGCGCAGCGCGTCGGGATTCCAAGCCTTGGAAACCGCCGCGGCTCATTTGACCGGCATCTGCTTGGTCTCGATGTGCAGCGGCGTCTTGGCGAAGGTCTCGCCGACAAACGCGGCGAACTTGACCTGCTTGCCCGAGAACTCCGCCGGGACGGCGAACGTCGTATCTACTTCGCCGCTGCCCCGGGCCTTGAGCACCTTGCGCTCGATCCGCTTGTGCTCGGCGGTGAGCAGCGTGACGGTGATCGCCTGCTCGCCAGCCTGCTCCGCAAAATGGTGTTTGATGAACACGGTGACCGGCTCCGTGGCGACGATGGCCTGCGGCAGCTTGAAGGCGATGAGCGGCTGCGCGCCGGCCTTCGCCACAGGTGCGGCAGCGACTTCCTTGGCGGCGGCTTTCTTGCCCTTGCCCTTTTTCGGCGGGCGCTCGTATTCCTCCGCGAGCTTCTGCAGGGCGGCGGTGAAGACTTCCCGCTTGGCGCGCTGCGCGAACGCCTCTGCCAGCGGGTCGCCGGTCCGCCGCAGCAGCGCGAGCAGTTCCGCGCGCAGCGTGTTGATCTCCGACTGGCGCGCAGGATCATGGATCAGGTTCTGCCGCTCGCAGCGGTCGTTGGTCAGGTCATAGAATTCCTCCGGCACGCGATGCAGGTAGAAAGCGGTGCGCGCCTTGAGCGCGGCGTTGGTCTTGGCGGCGGCGAGCAGCGCCGGCCACGTGAGGCCGCCCATGTTCTCGGCGCGATAGGCCGTCTGGCCGTCGCTCCATCCGTTCCAGATATAGGAGCGATCCTTGGTGCGGATGCAGCGCATCGGGAACCACTGGCGGCCGGAGGTCTGGTTATAGAAGGTGAAGACGCGGTCCCAGCCGGGCAGCCTGGCGCCCTTGAGCACCGGCGCGAACGAGCGGCCGTCAAGGTTGGGGAGCGCCGGGAGGCCCGCGGCCTCGAGCAGCGTCGGCGTGAAGTCGAGCGTCGAGACGAGGTGGTCGCGGTCCACGCCGCCGGGCGCGATGACGCCGGGCCAACGCAGGATCAGCGCGCCGCGCGAGCTGTTCTCGTAGTCGTTCGATTTCGCGAACGGGAACGCCATGCCGTGATCGCCGCCATAGAACAGCACGAGCGTGCGCTCCACGACGCCCGCCTCCTTCAGCGCCTGCAACACCGCGCCCACGCAATCATCGAGCCGGCGGACGCTGGTGTAATACTGCGCGACCTCGCGGCGCACGTCGGGCAGTTCCTCGAGGAAGCCGGGCAGGTGCGCGATTTCCTCCGGCCTGATCCAGCGGCTCGGCGGCTCGCCGCCGGCGAGGTCGGTGGGCCCGTCGGAACCGATGAAGCGGCGGTGCGGGTCGGTGCAATTGACGTGGTGGAAGAACGGGCGCTTCTCCGCCAAGGCGCGCGCGACGAACGTGCGCGTCGCCGCCGCGAGCTGCGAAGGATGACGGCTGATTTTCGTCTCCTCGAAATCCACGCAGAATTTTTCCGCCGGCTGGTAATGCGGATTCTTGCCGATCATCGAGATCAGGTAGCCGGCGTCGTGCAGTTGCTGGTTCAGCGTGCGGACCTCCGGCTTGAGCGGAAAGAAACCCATCGCGCCGTTGCGGTGCGGATAGAGGCCGGAGTGCATGATCTCGCGCACCGGCTGGCAGACCGCGACGGTTGAGTAGGCGTAGTGGAAGCGCATCCCGTCGCCCGCCAGCCGATCCAGGTTCGGCGTCAAGTCCTTGACCGGGCAGCCGTAGCAGCCGGCCGAGTCGTGGTTCATGTCGTCGGCGGTGATCAGCACGAGGTTGAGCGGCGCGGCCCCGGCCAGCGGCGCAAGCAGCAGGGTGGCGAGCATGAGGATGATTTTCATGGAGCGGGTGCCTCCCAGAGGGTGGCGGCGATGCAGGCTTCGGGCGCGTCGGGTTGCGACCAGTAATAGAGCGTGACGAGGCGGCCATCGGGACGCTGGAACTGGCGCGGATAGCCGAAGTCGGCGTCGCCGAATTTATCGGCGCGATAGCGGTCGCGGATTACAATCGGCGCGCCCCACGTTGCGCCGCCATCGGCGCTGATGCTGGCGAGCATCTGCTGGGTGCTGCGGTTGCCGAAGGCGCAGCAGAGCCGGCCATCGGCCAGACGGGTGAGCGCGGGCGGATTGCCGTTGCCGCCGCCGGTTTCGCCGATGCGCGCGAGAAATTTCCACGTCGCACCGTTATCGCCGGAGCCATAGGCATCCACCCAGCACGGCACATTGCCCGTGTCGCGCCGGCGCAGCGCACTGACCAACTGCGTCGGTGAGAGCCGCACGCTGCTAGGCATCACCGCGCGGAACGGATCGCCCTTGCCGACGACCCAACCGCCGAACTCGAAATGCCGGCCGCCGTCCTTCGTGCGCGCCCAGAACGTCCGGTCGGTCCCGCCCTTGCCGGCCGGGCGCGCCGACATCAGGAGGAAGGCCGCATCAGGGCCATGCACGAGATAATCCGTGCGACAGGTCACGTCCCAGCCTTTCAGCTCCGCGCAGCGCTCGAGGCCGGCAAACCGGAACGGCCCCTGCCACGACCCGCCGCGATCGTAGGAAAAAAGGAAACCACCGCGCGCGTCCTCGGCGCCATGATAGCCCGTGGCCGTGCAGCGCAGCGCGAAGTTGGGGTCCGCAAAATTCACGGCGTCTTTCAGGATGCCGAACGGCATGCCCGGCTGGGTGAAGTTTTGTGGGCGCTCCAGCTTCCACGTCAAACCGCCATCGAGCGAACGCGCGACGACGTTGGTGTGTTGCTTGCCGATGTTGTGCCCTTTCTGTTCCTCGAAAGCGCCGGCGATGAACGCCACTACCGCCTCGCGCCCGCCGTCCCACGTCCACAGCCCGCCGTTCGCCGGCCAGCCCATGAACGTCCCGGCCTCCCGCGCCACCACCACGTGCTGCAGCTCCGCCCCTTGCGCTGCCGCAGCCAGCGCGGCCATGATCACCGGCAGATATTTCATGGTTTCCCTTGCCTGCTTTCTGTTGCCCGCGCCGCCTCACGCAAACGGTCCGGGCCCCAGTCGGGGGCGGGGCCTTCGTAGCCGGGCGAGACATAGTGGTCGCCGCACTCGCCCTTCGCCGGATCTGCGAAGCCGCCCGAGGGCGGCCATTGATCTTGCAGCAACCAGTCGGGCGCCGAGTGCGGATGGCCAAGATAGGCCCAGCCCGGACCGGAGGCGATACCCTTCTTGAAGTCGCGCGTGCCTTCGCGCCACGTGTAACACGGCTGGCGGCGGTCGCCGCGCCAAAGCCAGTTCGTCAATTCGTTCTTCGTGTTCGCCGGGTAATCGTCCTCGCGCAGGATCGGCCACGCGGGGCCGAGCCGCGTCACGGGCGCGAGGTAGCCGCCGAAGAACACGTTGCGGAAGTGCCAGTCGTAGAGCGCCGCGAGCGGCACAGGCTTGGCGGTCTCGCGCGGCTGCGCCATCAGGCACTGGCCGTTGCCGCGCGTTCGCAGGTCCACACGGTCCAGGATCAGGCGCGCCGGCCCGTTGAAGGCCTGCAGCGCGTCGGGATGATGATGATCGTAGTGATAGCGGTTGAAGGAGGGCTCGATCCGGCACGACTGGATCACATGCTGCGACTGGGCGAACGGCGCCATGATGTCGAGCCCCTCCGCCAGCCCGGGGCCGGTGAGGTGGAGGCCCTCGATGAAAACCGTGCCGCGGAAATTCTTGCACATCAGACCTAGCCGTCCCGGATACTGCGTCGTCCGCGTCCACTGCGGCTGGCCCTGCAGGCCGGTGAGGTCCGCCGTGATGCGGCCGAGGGTCGGATCGTTCCGCGTCAGCTCCACCATCCAAGGCCCGCCGGCGGCGCCGGTCACCGCGGCGATATGGCCGGGCCCGCCGACCAGCGCCTCGAGCGCCTGCTTGATCTGCTCCGCTGTGGCGTTGAACGGCAGCGGCGGACTGAACGCGGCCTGCTTGTCCTTCTCGAACGCCTTGAGCCGGAACGTGCCGCCCGTCGCCGCGCCGAAGCCGAACTTCATCGTCAGCGGCTCGCCGGGTTCCGGCGCCTCGATGGTGCCACCGATCAGCACCACGTGTCGGGCTTTGCTGCGTCCGTCCAGCATGAGCGACGTGACGCGGCCTTTGCCCGGCGGCGGAAATTTCACCAGGTAATCGCGGCCCGGCTCGTCCTTCTGCAGATCAATGTGATTTTCGCCGGGCACAAGCTGGATGATGACGGGCTGCTCCAGTTCTGGCGGCGCGACCCACAGCGGCGGCCGCGCGCTGGCGAGGCCGGCTACGGCGAGTCCGGCGATGAGCCAACGCTTCAGGGGAAAACGGATCACAGGTCCTCGCTCTTTCTGGCTTTGGTTTTCTGCGCGTCGGGCGGCGGCGGCATGAAGGAGCGACCGCTGGCGATGATCTGCTCCCAGCGCGCGCGGCAGTCGCGCTCCATCCGCGCCATCACGTCAGGAAATTTCGCCTGCACATCGGTCGTCTCGCCGGGATCGGCCTCAATGTCAAAGAGTGCGCGCTGGCCGCGGGGCAGCGCGTGGAACTTGAAGCGCGGCCCGCGCAGCGTCAGGTGGTGGTCCTCGTATTTGCGCTGGCGCACGTCGCTGATGCCCTCGCGTGGCGAGCCGGGGCCGGCGATCGCCATGCGGAAAACTTCGCTCCGCTCGCGGACGGTCGCAACGTTTTCGAGTGACGGGCGCAGGCTGACGCCCGTGAACGGCTGGTGCGTCACAATGCCCGGCTTGATGCCGGCGAGATCGAGCACGGTCGGCAGGATATCCTCCGCGCAGCCGAACTGCTTGCGCTCGCCGGGCTTGATGACCCCGGGCCAGCGCACGAGCAGCGGCACGCGGTCGCCGTTTTCCCAGACCAGCGCCTTGTGCCCGCGCAGCTTCGCGATGTTGCGCTTCTGCCAGTCGGGGTCCTTCGCCAGCGCCTCCTCGTCCTTGCCCTTCACCTCGGGGCTGGTCGGGCCGTTATCGCTGACGAAGACGACGATCGTGCGCTGGTCCTGTCCCGCCGCCTTCAATCCCGCGAGCAGGCGGCCGATGCACTCATCGAGGTGCGCGATGCAGCCGTAGCAGGCGGCGAGATTCTGCGAGCAGCCCTGCGCGAGGAATGGCGCGCTATGCTTCTCGTCGCAGATCCACGGCATGTGCGGGATGATGTAGGCCAGCGAGAGGAACCACGGCTGGTCGCTGCGTTCGCGGATGAACTGCAACGCGTAGTCGGTCCAGAGGTCCACCGTCCAGCCCTGCCCGCGCGCGCTGTTGCGCGGCTTCCACATCATCGGGTCGCGGTGCTCGTAGCCGCCGCCGCCAAGATAATCGTCCCAGCCGAAGTCGGTGGGATTGCCCTTGCCCATCTTCGCGCAGTCGAGTTTGCCGACGTGCAGCGTGCGGTAGCCGGCGGCCTTGAAGAACGCGGGCATCCGCGTCTCGTCGGGCCGCAGGTTCGCGCGCGGCGGCACGCCCCAGACGCCGGTCAGCAGGTGGTCGCGCCCGGTGAAGACCGCCGCGCGCGTCGGCGAACACGCCGCCGCGACCGTGAAGTTGCGGTAGATGGCCGACTCGCCCGCGAGGCGGTCGAGCTGCGGTGTCCGCACGAGCTTGTTGCCGTTGAAGCCGAAATCCCCGAAGCCCTGGTCATCGCTGATGATCAGCAGCACATTCGGCGGCGCGGCCTGTGCGGCAAGCCCCAGCCCTCCGAGCACCATTAGATGCCATAATTTCATTGCAACCTTCTTGGCTTTAACGGCCCATCCACGGCGATATTTTCCAGCGTCTGGAAATCTTCGCAGGGTTTTCCTCTGGGATTGGAAAACCTCACGGCCGTCCAGCCGGTTTCAGGATCGCTTCCGCGCGCAGGCCCTTGCCCGCGATGGCGACGTCGTTCAGGCCGGTCACCTCCCAGCCGAGCACCGCGCCGCCGAGCTTGTAGTCGGCGAGTTCGTGCGAGTCGGCGAGGTAGCCGCGCTGCCAGCTTTCCCGCAGGCCGGTGAGGATGTGCGGCAGCAGGTCGCCGCTGACCGGCACCCAGTCGCCCTTGCCAACGATCTGCTTCGTGAACGCATCGAGGCCGGGCGAGTAGATGAATTTGTCGGTGCCCTTCTTCTTGGCGCTGCCCTTGTCCTGCGCGGCGTAGAGCGTGGTGAGAGGCTTGCGGTCGTCGTAGAGGTTGAGGCCGAACCAGTAGTAGTCGCCGTAACCCTTGGACTGGCGGTTGAGATTCTGCACGGTGAGGAAGAACAGGAACTGCGCGGCGTGCGTGTGGATATTGCGCTGCGAGCTCTCGGGTCGCTGGTCGTGCAGCAGCTTGAGGGCGATGGCAAAGTCGAGGCGCGCGAGCGCGGCGAGGCTCGGCGCGTTCTGGCCGAGGTGCCCGCCGGGCGCGCTGATTTTTTGTTCGAGGTAGAGGTGCGGCCAGGGATCGCCCTTCGCGCGCCACTGGCCGCCGAACTCGGCGCTGCCATTGATGCCGCAGACGAAGTCGGCCGCGACGTCGTCGGGATGGATGCGCAACAGTTGCCAAGGGTCCTTGAAGTGGAAGCCGCGCGCGGTGAGCTGCTGATACGCCGGATCGGCGAACGAACTTTTACTGTGGTGTTGCGCCGTATGCCAGACCGGCGGCGCGGCCTGCTTGTCCCAGCGGATTTCCGTCAGACGCCCGGCGCGGTCCTTCACTTGCAGGCCGCGCTGGAAGGCGGTGTCGGCGAGCAGGTCCACGGACTGGGCGCCGACGCCGGGCATCAGCAGCCAGAGGGCGGGGATAACCAGGCGACGCAGCATGGTCAGTCGGCGAAGAATTCCGCCTGGACCGGCGCGCGCAACCGCATCACCTGTGCGTTCTCGAAGCGGGCGCGGTAGGCGGCGATGACCTCGCGGATGCGCTGTTCCATGGCGGCGCCAGGCGGATGGACGAGCACCACGACACGGCTCGGCTGCTTTTCGATGCGGCCGCCGCGGTGCTGCATCTGGCCATAGGCTTCGAGCACGGTCATGCCCTTGGGGAACCGCGGCGTGATGACGGTGGAGAGGAAGGCCCGCCACGCCTTGAGGCTGACGTGCTTCCCGCCGGGCTCGTCCTCGCCAAAATAGATTTCGGTCTTGATGCCTTTCATGGCGCGTCCTTTCGGTGGTTAACCAGCGTCGAGCTTGATCACACCGCGCTGGCGCTTGACGGTGATGATGCGCTGCTTGAGCGCCTCGAAAACGGGCCGGGGATTGGGGATCGCCTGCAGCAACAGTTCGGGCGTCGAGGCGTCGGTGGATTTGATCATGATCTGGCCGATGCCCAGCAGGCGGTCGAAGAGGGACTGGTGGAATTTGATATCGTCCACATGCCAGAGTTCCAGCGTGTCAATCGCCTTGGAGAACAGCCCCCGCTCGAAATCAATCCGGTAGCTGGTGACGCGGTAGCGGGTACTGCGCACGAGCAGCACCGGCAGGGCGAGCAGCGCGGCGGCCACCAGCAGGCCGAGCGCGGGGATGTACCAGCCGTAGGGCGTCAGGGCGAAACAGCCAATGGCGGCACCGAGCGCCAGAAATCCACAGACCAGCAGCTTGCCCGCCGAACCCCAGAGCGAGGGGCTGCCCTGATAATAAACCTCTTCCTTCTCGTCCTTCGCCTTCTCGTCGCCCGTCAGATTTTCGTCGGCCATGGTGCCCTTCCTTCCGTGGCTGGGAGAGTAGCGGCGGCGCGCCGGGCTGACAAGCCGCGTTTCGGCGCAGCGCCTCATCCCACGGCTCCCGCGCAGCAAGCCTCAATTCCGCAAACGCGGGAGCTGTAGCTCCCGCCCACAAGAAAATTTCCCGTGGTACGAGGACGGCAAAGACCGCGGGGACCACAGGACTGAAAAACCATCAAATCATAAATCGCAAATCATCCATCGTCCTCGCCCCTCGACACTCGTCCCTCTCTTACGGCGCGGCGATGTCCTTGGGCAGTTGCGCGAGCACGGCGAGGGCATCGGTGCCGGGCTCGTGCCACTTGACCTGTGCGAGGGCCTCGCGCGTGGCGCGGTTGAGCGGCAGCCGCCAGCGATCGGCGAACACACCCGCCAGATCCTGCCGCGCCGCGCACGAGGCGGCGACCAGCCAGTTGAGCGACTGGCGCAGCGCGGCCTCGCGGCTCTGGCCCTGGAACGGCGGACACTTCGCCAACTCGGCGTAGAATCTTTTCAGCCACGCGTTGCCGCCCTGCTCGCGCCAGAGCTTGAGCATCGCGGAGGCGTACATCACCGGCTGGTCGGAAGGTTGGAGCGGCCGACCGTCGGGCCGCTTGAGGCGCGGCTCCTTCTCGCCGAGACCGCAGACCGCGGTGAACGCGCGCAGAAAATCCAGATCGGTTTTCGCATACAGAGCCTCGGCTTCCTCGATCGTCTGCCGCGTCGCGCGGTCGGGGTCCTCGCAGCCGAGCGTGTCCATGCAGACGTAGCGCATGAAGACCGCGTAGCCGGTCAGGAACAGGGCGTGCCGCTCGCCAAAGGTGTAGTAGTTGCGGCCCATCTCATAGAAGTAGTAGTGCGGAAACGCGTTCGTCCGGGTGGACACCAGCGGATAATCGTGGCCATAGAAACCGCAGACCTCGATGCCACTGACGCCGATGTAGCCGCAACCATAGCCGCACGTCAGCTCGCCGCGCGGCACGGCGGCGAGGGTCGCCTTGCCGCCGAGCTGCTTGAACGGGCGCGGCCGTGCGCCGGTCAGGTTGGCGTAGAGCTGCCAGCCGGCGTCGAGCCGCGCCACGAAGCGCGCCATCACCGCGCCATCGAGATGGTTGTTCGTGGTCAGGAAGACGATCTGCCCGCCCGGCCACGGCGTCATTTGAGTGGAAAGCCCGGCCTTCTTCCAGGCGTCGGGCCGGAACGCGAGCTGGCCATAGTCCACCGGCGCGCCGGGCGGCAGCACCTCCGCCGCCCAGGCATCGAACGTCAACAACGCCGCCGCCAGCAGAAGTTTTTTCATGGCTATTTTCCAAGGATTGGAAAGTGAACGGCGCTATTTTTCCAAACCTTGGAAAAGTTTGCAGCGCTATTTTCCAGGCCTTGGAAACTTTTTGCATGAGGAAATCCGGAGGGAGTGCCCCGGCGGACGCGCTACCAACGGCGCCGGATGAGGCGGTGGCGTTCGTGGCCCCGGTCGGGCTGATGCGCACGCGGTGCGGGGTGGGGGAAACTGGCGGGGTCAACGGGGCTCGAACCCGCAACCTCTGCCGTGACAGGGCAGCGCTCTAACCAATTGAGCTATGACCCCACGCCGGGCAAAAAAGCCGCGCGGATAAAAGCACAGGCCCTCCGGGATTGCAACGGAAAATATGCGCGCCGTCCGTGCCGGAAATCGGCTTGTCCGCCGCCGCGGCGGAGGCTACAACTCCCGTACCGGCGGAAGAAAGGGCGTCATGACCGAGTTCATCCTGTGCCTCGCGGCAACACTGCTGTTGTGCTGGGTCGTCGGTCTCAAGGCCGAGCATGACAAGCTGGCCCGGCAGACCGACAGGCTGGCGGGCCTGCTCAAGCGATACCTCAAGGACAAGGCCGCGGATCCCGAAGCCGCCGGGGCGGTTGAAAATGGGAACAAGCGGCACACCTCCTGACCGCTGCCTCCACCGGTCAGATACTACACGGGCTGGGCTGCTCTCAAGGATGTTGCGGCGGGTGCCGCGTTGCGCAGAGGGAAACACCCGGCTATAGTCGGCCATGCCAAAGACGCCACGCCAGCGGCCGGGCCGCGCACATCTGCTCGGCTTGGGACTCGATAACAAGGATGGCCATGTCCGCGTCACACAGGGCGAGAATTTCTCCATCTTCAGCGGTTCGGACGAGACCCACGAGCGCATGCAGCGCAGTTGCATCAAGCTGAACGAGAAACTGGCCCGCAAGGGCAGACGGCTCGACGATGCGACGCATGAGGAAGTGCGCGATCTGCTGGCCGAGATGGAGTGAACGGCCCGCCTATCTGATCTCGCTGATGTTCTTGCCCTGAACCTTGTCCCGCTTGGGTGGCTCGAATTTCAGGCTGATCGGCAGCAGGACTTCCGTGGTGGCGACATGGCGCGCGCTGCCACGCTGCGCCGCGACGGTCAGTCGCGCAGCCCGCGGCGCGCCATTGGTCGAGCCACCGCCGCCGATCCAGGTATCCTGCCACTGCTGGCCGTCGAACAACCGTACCTCGCACTGTTCCAGGCCCGCAAACACGGCATTGGTGACCGGCGGCTGGAAGGCCGCCGGCCCCGCCAAGGGGCGGCTGGCGCACGTCAGGGTCAAGTTGGTGAGGTTTTCCTCGACGAGCCGGTAGGTGACCCGGGCGACCTCGGCCCAGCGTAAGTCGCTTGCGCCGGCCGCGGCAGCCGTCCGCGCAAAGGAAAGCTCCCAGACAGCATTGGAGGCTGCCGCGCCGCGCGTGAGCTGGAAGGCGGTATCCTCGTTCTTGGGGAAAAGGAAGGTGCGCTCCAGATCGTTGGCCAGTTGCTGGAGCACGCGGCCGGTCGCCGCGCGGCAGGCGGCGCGCCCGGCATGGGAGCGACGCGTCTGGTTGGCCAAGGCGAGCGTGGTGAGAATCAGGCCGGAGATGACGACCGCCAAGGCCAACGCCACCAGCAGTTCCACCAGCGTGAAGCCGGCCGGACGGGGAAGTGGCTGCGCGGCGGGCTTCACTTCATGCCAAGCACAAGGTACACGAAGGCCACCGCACCGAGCACGGCCAGCAGGCCGATGACGCCGATGATGATCCACCAGATGGCCGAGCTGCTCTTCTGGCGCGAGCCGAACGGCGAGATGCTTTCGAAGGAAGCCGGCTTGCTGCCCGGGCCGGTGGCGATCTCGATCCGCGTGGTATTGGCCAGCCCATCCTCGTGCGTCTCCTCCGCCGGTTCATCGGAATCAAAAATCAGTTCCACAGCGCCCACCTGCAACAGATCCTTGGGGCGCATGCGCAAATCCACGTTCACGTCACGCCCATTCAGGCGTGTGCCGTTGGTCGAACCAAGGTCGCGCACGAAATACTTGTTGCCATCCTTGCGGACCATGCAGTGCCGGCCCGAGACGGAAGTGGCATCGAGCATGAGGTTGGATTCTTTGCGCCGACCGATAACGGTCTCGTCGCGCGTGAGGTTAAAAACCTTGCCCTTGACCTCTTCCGACATGCCAATCAGTTGCGCCATGATGCACTCCTGTGGTTCGTTCGCGCGAAATAGTTGCACGATTCGCGCAGGGTGTCAACGCGTCAGGGCAACGTTAGGCGCACGCCCGGCACCGCCCCTTCGGCGGGAAGGTCCACGGTCTGCGTCACGGTCCGGCCGGCAGGATCGCTGCCGGTGATTGTATAGGTGCCGCGGAAGACGCGGGCGGTGGCCATGCCGCTGGTGGTCGTCTGAAGGGTGGTGTGCGTCCACCATTTGCCGCGGATCAGTTTATAAAGCGCGTCATAGACCGGCTTGGGGGTCATGTCCTTGCGCAACAGGCCGGCCGGCGCGCCCTTCCAGGCCTGAAAGTCGCTGAAGTCCCACCAGGTGATGGCGCGCATAGCCGGGTGGCTGAACAACACCGTGTAGAGTTCCGTCACATACTGGGCCTGCGCGGCCTCGCCGGCTGGCGTGGTGTTCCAGTTGGGCGTGACTTTGAGCCCCGGCACATGGCGCGGCTCCGGCCCGCTGACCACCGTCAGCTCGGTGAAGTGCAGTGGCTTGCCAAACACGGCGAAGCGTTCCATCACATCCCACGCCCGCGGCAGCGGCCAAGGCCCGCCATGCATGTGTGACTGAAGGCCAATGGCATCGGGCAGCGCATGGCGCTCGCGCAGCCCGTAGAGCAGATCCACATTTTCCGCCGTCACCTTGTAATCATTATAGAGCAGGAGCGCGCCACTCTGCCGGTTGGCCTCGCGCGCCCAACCGAGCGCCACGGCGACGGCGGTGGCCGGTCCCTCGCGTTTGATCCACTGGCCCACGCCGGTCTGGGCGTAATGAGCGGCGCTGTTGGCCTCATTGACCACGTCCCAGTAGCGGATGGTTTCGCGATACCGCGGGATGAGGTCAAGGACGCGGGTGCGCAACAGCGGAAGCGCTGCCCCGGCGTCGGCAGGCGCCCAGCGTGGCCAGACCTCGTGCCAGATCAGCGGGTGCCCCTTGCAGGTGATGTCATGCGCGCGGCACCAGCGCGCCATCTTTTCCAGGCGCTCGTTTTGCGGCTGGTCACGCTGCGGCTCAAACGTGCCCCAGTAAAAAGGGAGGGTGGCGTAATTGCAGAGCGCCGCAAATTTTTCCTGATAGGCCTTTTGCTGGGACGAAGTGTCATCGGGGCGCAAACCAAACACATTGCAGCCGAACAGGAAAGCATGGCGCTGCTGTTCAATGCGGATGTTGGCGTTGGGCACCAGGCGGCCGGCGGCGTCGCGGACCTCGACCTGCAAAGCCGCCATGCGGTACTCGCGGATGCGCGCCTCGATTTTTTCCGGCGCG
Organism: uncultured Lentisphaerota bacterium; assembly: GCA_903889245.1. Lineage (GTDB taxonomy): Bacteria > Verrucomicrobiota > Kiritimatiellia > CAIQIC01 > CAIQIC01 > DP16D-bin41. The sequence goes on from CAISWQ010000046.1 coordinate 72,106, forward strand.
AGCGCAACCTTGGCGGCGGCCAGTCGCGGGTCCTCGCCCAAATCCTCCAGCCGGATATCGCGCATCTCGATCACGCCCGCCTGCTGTCCGACCTGGAATTTCACGCCGAGGCTGCCGGCGGGCCAGGCACACCCCGTCAGGTCGCCGGCGCGGAAGCGCCTCCATTCGCCGCCCAGTACGGGGTTGCTTTCGACGACCGCCTCATGGGGCGCCACATTCTGTTCCAGCACCACGCGCATGGCGTTGTTGGATGCCGCCCTCGCCGAAAAACTCAACTCGACCTTGTGCCCGGCCGGCAGGGGCCGGGTCGGATTCTGGAGCACTTGGGTGAGGTAAAACGGTTCGCTGGGCTGCCGGATTTCAACGCGCAGCACTCCGCCGGTCCTGGTCAAGGACGCGTTGCGGTGTTCGGCATAGAGCTGCCAGTGATCACCGAGCAGATTATCTCCGGCGGCCGCCGGCAACGCCAGCAAGGCCAGCCAACCCCAGCCATGTTTTTTCATCCAGCACCTCGCGAGTCGGGCCGCAGCTTACAAGGCGTCCCGCGGGTTTCCAAGGCTTGGAAATATCATCGCATGGTTGTTCCAACCCTTGGAAAAAGACGGCCGGCTTCTTGCCGGGCGGAGTTGCGCAACCCCGAAATTTGGCCGGGGCACGGGTTATTCGTCGCGCTCCCAGCGGCGGGGCTGCGGCGGTTTGAGGCACGTGCCGGCGCGCGGGGCAAAATAGACGCTCTCCTCGCCGAGCAGATGCTCGATCGCGTGGAGCAGGGCCTTGCTGGGCAGCACGTGCATGGTGGAGTGGACGTTGACGCGCACCTTCTCGCCGCTGGCCATCATCACGATGACGTGCAGCGGTGTCTGGCCGGGATGCTGGCGGACCAGCTCCTTGAGCTGCTGCACGGTCGTCGTGTTCGCGAGCCGTTCGGGCAGATGGACGCTGACGTGGTCGGTGAACAGGCGCGGCACATCGGCGAGCGGATAGACCTCCTGCACGGTCAGCTTGAGCTGCGCCGCCTGGCCGGTGAGGTCGGAGCGGCCGAGCGTGCCGCAGACCAGCACGGGCGCGTCGTCCTTGAGGTAAACGCCGTAGGTGTTGAAGGTGGACGGGAACGCGACGGCTTCGAGCGCGCCCGCGAGACGTTCGAGCCGGAAGATGCCCATCGCCTCCTGCGATTTTTTTGTGAAGCGTTTTTGGAAGCCGCTGACAAGGCCGCCCAGGCGGACCAGGGTGCCGGACGCGACCTCCTCCAGGGGACCCTCGCCGGCCTGCTCGTAACGGTTCAGCATCCACTCGAACTCGGTCAGCGGATGGCCGGAGATGAAGAAGCCGAGCAATTCTTTTTCGCCGGCGAGGAGCTGGCTCTCGGTCCACTTCTCGCCGTCCGGCAGATCGGCATCGCTGCCGCTCTCCGCCGCGGCCGCCTCGCCGCCGAACAGGCCGAAGAGCGAGGCCTGCCCGGCACGGCGGTCGCGCTGGTCGCTGGCGGCGCGGCCCATCGCGGAATCTATCGCGCCGAACAGGCGGCCGCGCGGCAGGCCGGTGAAGTCGAACGCGCCGCAGCGGACGAGGCTTTCGAGCACCTTCTTGTTAGCGCGCTGGCCATCCACGCGGTTGCAGAAATCCACGAGGCCCTTGAACGGCCCGGTTTCCCGGCGGTGGCGGACGATTTCCTCGACCGCGCCCTCACCGACGTTCTTGATGCCCGCGAGGCCAAAACGGATCTGGCCGCCGGCCGGCGTGAAGTGCAGGTCGCTCTCGTTGACACTGGGCGGGAGGATTTCGATCTCCATCTCGCGCGCCTCGGCGATGAAGTTCGTGAGCTTGTCGGGGTTGCCCATTTCGCTCGTCATCAGCGCGGCCATGAACTCGACCGGGTAGTTCGCCTTCAGGTAGGCCGTCTGGTAGGCGACGATCGCGTAGGCGGCGCTGTGCGACTTGTTGAAGCCGTACTCCGCGAAGGTGGCAATCGTCTCGAAGATGGCGGCGGCCTTGTCCCGCGGAATCTTGTTCGTCTTGATGCACCCTTCGACGAACTTGTCGCACATCTTGTCCATCTCTTCTTTTTTCTTCTTGCCCATCGCGCGGCGCAGGATGTCGCCCTGGCCCAGGCTGAACCCCGCGAGGGTCACGGCCGCCTGCTGGACCTGTTCCTGATAGACGATGATGCCGTAGGTTTCCTTGAGGTTGTCCTCCAGCAGCGGGTGCGCGTATTCGATCGCCTCGGCGCCGTTCTTGCGGTTGATGAAGCTGTCTATGTAGCGCATCGGGCCGGGCCGGTAGAGCGCGATCAGCGCGATCAGGTCCTCGATCTTGTTCGAGCCCATGCGCCGCAGCAGGTCGCGCATGCCGCCGGATTCAAGTTGGAACACGCCGACGGCGTCGCCGCGGCCAAGCAACGCGTAGGTCTTTGTGTCGTCGAGCGGCAGCGCGTCCACGTCCAGCTTCACGCCGTGGTTGCGCTCGATGTAGCCCACCGCGTCCTGGATCACCGTCAGCGTCTTGAGCCCAAGGAAGTCCATCTTCATCAGGCCGGTCGCCTCGAGCGGGACCATTTCGTACTGCGTGATGATTTCCTTGTCCTTGCTGCGCGCGAGCGGCACCAGTTCGAGCAGCGGCTTCTCGCCGATGACGACGCCGGCGGCGTGGACGCCGGGATTGCGCGCGAGGCCCTCGAGGACGCGCGCGTACTTCATGATGCGCTTGGCGTTCTCGTCGCGCTCGCAGGCCTGCTTGAATTCCGGGTTCTGCGCGAGCGCCTTCTCGAGATCGGTTAGCTGTTTATCCTTGGACACCAGTTGATCCGGCACCAGCTTGGCGAGCCGGTCACAATCGGCCAGCGGAATATCCAGCGCGCGTCCGATATCGCGCAACACGGTCTTGGCGCCGAGCGTGCCGAAGGTGACGATCTGCGCGACGTTCTCCGTGCCGTACTTGTTGCGGACATACTCGATCACCTCGCCGCGCCGCCGCTGGCAGAAGTCCACGTCGAAGTCGGGGTCGCTGATGCGCTCCGGGTTCAGGAAGCGCTCGAAGATCAGGTTGAAGCGCAGCGGCTCGATGTTCGTGATCCCCATCGCATAGGCCACGATGCTGCCCGCGCCGGAGCCGCGGCCCGGCCCCACCGGGATGCCCTGCAGCCTGGCGTGGTGGATGAAGTCCCAGACCACGAGGTAATAGTTGACGAAGCCCATCTTTTCGATGACGCCCAACTCGTAGTTGAAGCGCGCCAGCACCTGCTGCTCGAAGGCGTTCGCCGGGCGCCGGCAGTCGGCGAGGCCGTAACGCCGCTGCAGGCCCTCGTGGCCGACCTTGGTGATAAAGTCCTTCTGCTTGCTGCCGTCCGGCGTGACGTAGGTCGGGAAATGCTTCTGCTTGCCAAGCCGCAGGTCCACGTTGCAACGCTGGCCCACCTCGACCGTGCGCGCGAGCAGTTCCGGCTCGTCGGGGAACAGCGCCTGCATCTCCGCGCCGCTCTTCAGGTAGAACTGGTCGCCGTGATAATGTGTCCGGTCGGCGTCGGTGAATTTTTTCTGGTGCTGCAGGCAGAGCAGGACGTCGTGCGCCTCGGCGTGCTCCTTCTGGAGATAGTGCACGTCGTTCGTGCAGATCAGCGGCAGCTTCAGCGCCTGCGCCACCTCGCGCAGCCCGACGTTCGCCTTGAGCTGGTCCGGCAGCCCGTGGTTTTGCAGCTCGATGAAGTAGTTGTTTTTGCCCAGAATCTCCGCGTATTCGCCGGCGGCGCGCTTGGCGCCCGCAAGGTCGCCCTCCTTGCAACGTTCCGCCGGCTCGCCCTTGAGGCAGCTCGAAAGCCCTATGAGGCCTTTGGCATATTTCGCCAGCAGCGGCTTGTCTATGCGCGGCTTGTAGTAGAACCCCTCGAGGTGCGCCAGCGAGACCAGCCGCATCAGGTTCGCCCAGCCATCCTCGTTCTCCGCCAGCAGCACGAGGTGGTGGGTCGGCTGCTTGCTGGAGCCCTCGACGCCCTTGCGGTCGTGCATGTCGCCAATCGCCACATAGACCTCGCAGCCGAGGATCGGCTTGAGCCCGGCGGTCTGCGCCTCCTGGTAGAACTCGATCGCGCCATAGAGCACGCCGTGGTCGGTGATCGCCAGCGCCTGCTGGCCGAGGTCGGCCGCGCGCTTGACCGCCTTCTTCACCTTGCACGCGCTGTCGAGCAGGCTGTACTCGGTGTGGAAATGCAGATGAACGAATGGGACCGGTTTTTCCATGAAATTTTTCCGCCGCTCGCGCGGACGCGGAATGCTTTAGCACAACCCGCCTTGATGGCAAGCGCGGAACAGCGCCCCGCGTTCCAAGCCTTGGAAAATCAGGCCCAAAAATTTCCAAGCCCTGGGAAAAACGGGGGCAACAGGCCGCCACGGAGATCACAGATTGAGCGCGCCAGGGCATGACAGGCAAACGGCGGACAGCAAACGCGCAGACGAAACACCACAGAAAAATATTTAAAATAAATGTTGACGTCGCCCCCCCCCCCCTACGCTACCGTCCGAGCCGGATTCGGGACGGGAGTTCGCGGGGGCGGTCAAGGAAAGGAAGGCAGGGTTATGAGGCTTCTGGTTTGCTGTCTGGCGGTGGGCCTGTGTGGGGTGGTCTCGGCACAGGAGGTGTTCACCAACGGGATTGACGTGAACGGTCAGATGGTGCAAGGGGTCGGGCTGATCGAAATCTCCACCAACAATCCGGCGTGGATCGGCCGGGCGCCGTCGCTCGGCCAACTGGCGGGCGTGGATACCAATGAAAATGACTTGGCCGTCAGCGCGCTCGTGCCGCTGCGGCCGGCCTGGCTGGAAACCGATGGCATCTACGCGCGCACGAGCAATGGCCTGACGCTGTACTCCTCCACCGGCGCGACGCTGCTGCAATTCCACAACGGCGTGATCATCGGCGGCGGCAGTTCCAACGCGGTCTTCTATGGCAATGGCGCGGGGTTGACCGGCCTGACCGCCGCGCAGGTGGGCGTCAACTACTACAACGTCAATGGCAGCAACCATGCCGTCGGCTGGTCCGCGAGCGCCAGCGGCAACGGCGCGGCCTTCGGTCGCAGTGCGTTGGCCGACAACTCGGGCGCGGCCTTGGGCTACGGCGTCAATGCCACCAACTTCGGTGTGGCGGTGGGCGTCTATGCGCGGGGCTATAACCAAGGTGCGGCGGTCGGCTACAACGCGAACGGCACGGTCTATGGCGCGGCCCTGGGTTATTACGCCAACGGTTCCACAGGGGGCGCGGCGGTGGGCTGGTATGCCTCGGGCTATAACGGCGCGGCCCTGGGCGCATGGGCCAATGGAAATTATGCGGGCGTCGCCATCGGCGAAAGCGCGTGCGGCACCAACGCCGGCGTGGCCGTGGGCTATCAGGCCAAAGGCGAGGCCTTTGGCACGGCGGTGGGCAAGGCGGCGCAAGCCAGCAGTTCTGGCGCGGCGCTGGGCTGCTATGCCTTCGCCAATGCCGATGGTGTCGCCATCGGCCCTCAAGCGATGGGCGACAACTATGGTGTGGCGGTCGGTTCACTTTCCAAGGGTCACGGCGAGGGCGCGGCAGTGGGTAACCTGGCCAACGGCGCGTGGCTCGGCGTCGCGCTGGGCGCGGACGCCGTGGCGACGAATCTCGGCGTGGCGGTCGGCAGCAGCGCGAGCGCGGCGGGCCTCGGCAACGTCGCGCTCGGCGGCTCCACCAACAGCGCCTCCGCGGCCAGTGTGCCCGCGGCCTGGACCGACACGGCGGAAATCGGCCGCGGCACCGCGACGCTGCCCGGCGGCCTGAACTTCCGCGGCAAGGGCATCGTGGACAGCAACGGCGTGGTCGTCGCGGCGATCAACACGACCAACCTGACCGTGAGCGGAGCCTTCTCTATGCCCATGCAAGGCGATGTGAGCATGGGTGCCTTCACCAGCCAATCGGGACAGTGAGTCATGAAAAAACTTTTTCTTTTCGCAGGCTTGCTGGTGGCGCTGGGCATCGCCGGCGCGCGCGCGGCGGAGACCAGCGCCCAGGCCGCGCCCATCCGCGCCGCGACGGAAGCTGACGCCGCCGCGCTGCGCGCGGCGCGGCAGCAATTACAGGACATCAACCAACGCCGGGCGGACGCCATCGCGAAACTGCCGGGCATGAAGGAACTCGAGGCGCAGGCCGCCGACCTGACGGCCCGCCTGCGCGCGGTCGCGGAGGCGCGGCGCGCGCTGCTGGCCAAGCATCAGCAGGCGCTGGCGGCGCTCGACGCCGAGGCCGACCGTCTGCGCGCCACCTTGAGCCGCCGCGAGCTGCCGCCGCTGACCGAGGCGGAGCTCCAGCAGAAGCTGGCCGCGCTCGTGAGCCAGGTGGCGACGAACCAAGTTCGCCCGCCCGCACCATGAAGAAGCTGTTCAAGAGACCCTATGGGCCGCTGCTCGTGGTGCTCGCCTACCTCGGCACGGTGACGCTGCTCGCGCAAGCCCCCGCGTGGTGGACGAACCGCGCCGTCCTGCTCACCGGCCCCGGCGTCGTGACCAACGACTTCGCGCCCATCAACCAAGGCCAACTGAAATGGCTGGCGACGCAGGCCAAGGCGGAGTTCGACGAGAAATGGCAGGTGCTCGGCGGCGCGGGGAGCAACATCACCGCGCTGGTGGCGGGTTTCTCGACGAATAACAACTACCGGCCGGTCAACCTAGGCCAGCTCAAGAACACCGTCGCGCCCTTTTATGAGCGGTTACAAGCGTTGGACCTGGCCAGTGGCTATCCCGCCGGGGCGGGCAGTCCCTATCCATGGAGCAACTCCACCAATCCGCCGCGCGACTTCGCGCTGGCGAACATCGGCCAAGCCAAGTACGTCTTCAGTTTCGATCTGGCCGGGGTCAACATCACGACCAACACCGACACCGATGCCGATGGCCTGCCCGACTGGTGGGAAATGCTCGCCGTCGGTAACCGGACCGGCACAGCGCCCCAGGACGATCCCATGGGGATTGGGTTGCCGAATAGCGAGCGCCTGCGCATGGGCATCGCGCCGACACAGCGCGTGAACGTCGTTACACTCGGCCAGAGCGACCTCACGTTTGAAGTCAAGGCGGTGGAAAGCCACCGCAGCAAGACGATCGGTTTTCAGGATTTTGCGAGCCGGGTCAATCCCGAATTGACGCCCGCTTACTTTCTTCAGCAAGAGGAACACGAGGCGCTGGAGGATTCCCTTGGGATGCTATGCCAAGGGGAGGGACCGGACATTTGGCGCACCCGCTACATCTTCTGGTTGCATGACTACCTTGAACGTGTGGTTGTGCCCGACGGCGTGCGTACCGGCGGCTGGCAGTACGCTTGGAACCTATTCATTCATAATGAGAGCGCATGGGGTTATGACACCTACGATGAGACTGCGGCCGGCTCCGCAGTCTGGGCCTCCAACGAAGTCTGTACTGGGCGCGCGGATTACCAGGTCAGTCGGTGGCTGGACGATCTTTTCGGCCCACCGTTGAACACCAACGAGACCGCGACCGTTGCGTGGACAAATCAGGTTCATACCGTCCCCCACGAGCCGCTCTGTAGCAGTTATAATTGCGAGGTGTATCCGTGGAGCTACTTCGCTCAACAGGGCAACCCCATGAATTGGGTGGAGGACTCTCGGACCAGCAACAGCCTGATTTATACCATCATGATCGATGGTTCCCTGCTCTGGGGGCAGACAGGTTGCACGAACGGAGAGGCTGTCTTGACCCTGTCGCAGGTTTTCACCACGGCGATCCTGAACCAGATTGTGACCAACGATCTTGCCAAAGAGGACCCCTTCAACAATCTCGCGTGGGATCAGCAATGGAGCTATGATTTCCACGGCAACCGTCTGACGCAGATGAGCTACGATGCCAAATCATATCGCTACTTGACCGCTGATGAACAGCAGTTGGAAGCGCGAAAAATTATCTACCGCGTGAGTTGCACCAACCAGGCGCTGCTGCAATCGGGGACGGTCTATCGCCTCAACCTCGCGCATATTTTCACGCCGGACGGGGCCACCACCAATTGCTTGCAAGCCGCCACCAACCTCTTTGTCCAGTACACCGGCGGCAGCCAGATCGTCTTCAACGCCAGCGGCACCCTGCTCAACGCCCCCGCCACCCACGGCGAGGTGAATATCTACATCCTCAAAGTGGACTTGGATGCTGATACGGATCGGGATGGAACCGTCGAAGATACTGACGACGACTCCGGCGAGGATGCTTGGACGCTGAGCCGTGGAGCATTCACGATTCCGGCGTCTGTTAGTTCCTTGTACCAGCCCTACAAACTCGACATCTTGCCGCCGGTCGTCGTTCGCAAACCACCTGTTTTTCCGACAGGACACAAACTCCGGCTCCATCGGCAAACTGGCAGCAGCAATCTTCGGATCCTGGATTCGTCAAGCAATGTGGTTGTGGCGTTGTCTGACGACTACGACATTCCGGGTCCGTACCCGCTCACGAACGATCTGACATTCTACGCGGTGTCTCAAGTATCCCGTTCGGGCACGATCGGTGCCAACGCCTTTGAGTACTTGCTCGATCTCCAGGAACTCGACGCCGCCAACAGCGTTGTATGCACCGATACGATCCGCCTCAAGGTTGCGCCGATGATCCTGCCTTGGGACGGAGATTCGGTTGAAAGGGTGTATGCCACCACGCTGTTTCCGGCTGGAGTCACGAACATCCCGAACATGGACCGGATCAATTCAAGCGGCACGCAATGGGCACAGGACTTCGTCAAGTTTACCAAATCTCAGTTCGCCGTCCCCTCTGTTGCCGATGTCGTCGCTGACTTGCGGCACAGTGACGCTGGCGACTTTGTCCAACAACTATGTCCGGCCACAGGCACCTTGCGCCGTGTGGAATGGGACACAGACGGAGACGGCGGGAATGTGATGGTCACGCCGCCGCTGACCGATGCCTTCTACGGCAAGGGAATCGTCGGTGACAAGTGGCTGAACGCTGATCCGTACATCGAAGCCCAAAGGGTTCAGACGAACGTCATCACAACCATTCCAACCTCATGGTTACTAGTAGGCCACGTGGATGAAGTCATCTCCTTCGCCAACGCCAGCACCGTTCTGATTTCCGATCCGTGGACGGCTGCCAATCTGATTCATGATGGGATCACGAACAACGAAGGAACGAACATCCTTTGGTATGGAACAACGCCACTGAGTGACCCGACTACCAAGAAGAGTTACCTGGAAATCGCGGTGGAAACAACTGGCGGCGGTGCCTTCAAGACGAATGCGATTCCTTCGCCCGGCATGTCGGGAACAACGAATAGTGTGACGTTGACGTTCCCGGCGAACGTGTTTGATCCTGGTGACTTCGTTCGGGTAGATAATGAAGTCCTTTTGGTTGAGACAGTCGTGTCGAATTCAGTCACCTTTACCAGGCAACAGGCAGGAACATCAGCGACGACCCATTCCACAAATGCATTGGTCTATGCCCTGAGCGACATCATGCGGTGGAATCTGCCGATCGATTCCGACAACGCGCATGATCACATGGTTGACGTGACGAATGCGCTTTCGTCAGCACTCGGTTCGTACAGCTTGTCGTATGTCAAACTGCCGGTGCTGTTCCACAGGGTCGGAGGCGATTTCTTCGCGGGCAGTGCCAACCTCGTAAACTGCCTTGTTTACCCTGGGCAAGGCATCTACATGCAGACCACTGGCAATGCTGACTTCGACGGGTACGTCACCTCGCATGTCTCCGGTGCGGTGTTCATCAACATCTGGGATCAGTATCACCGCTACAAAGGCGAGGTCCATTGCGGAACGGCAACCCGGCGCACCGTTAACCTGTCGCCGCCATGGTGGGACAAGGTGCCTGGCTGGCAGTGAGGCAGACCGGGAAAGGAGACTGCATGACACTCTATTGGACATTGGCAATGCTTCTGATCTTTGCGCAGATCGGACGTGGCGAAACAGCGGAACAAGTCCACAAGCAACTGGAAGACGCTGCCGCTGCGAAAGGAACTCTCTATACGACCTCCCGAAATGCTCTTGTGAATCTTGGCAGCAACGCCGTGCCTCGCTTGGTGGAGATATCGGCCAATGCGAACGAGCCTTGGCAAGTCCGCCTCATGGCCGGCATCGTCGCGGAGCGCATTCAACGACCTGCCGAGATAGCGTCCCTGACCCAAACGAACTGGCACGAGGATCCAGAATACAATACCGATTGGGACCGGAACAGGGAAGGACCGGTACTAGGCCTGGCACCGCTGGTTACGAAGAGATACCGCGAGAAGACCCTTTGGTGGTCCTATATGGAACTGATCTGGAAGGAAACCGGCGAGCATTCACACAACCCCAAGATGCACGAGTGGGCGTGGCGTGGCATTGCTCGGCAAGCGTGCGAGAACTGCTCGACATACGATCTCCTGGTGAAGGTTCTTGAGGAGCGTATTCGGGCCGACGTGGAGTTCAAGAACCGTGAGCGATGGGGAGAGTTCGAGTTCTTGCTCAACAGCAAGACCAATACACCTCTGCCGTTTCTTCTGGAGATTATTCCGCTGGCTCCTGTCAAAAACCCTGAAGTCACCCTTCGCAAGGCGATTCAGAACATGGCGCAACCTGAGGACGCTTCCTTGATCGAAAAGCACTACACGGACAAGGGGCAAGACATTCCGGCGATGTTGCGGGAACCTTTGCGGCATCTGAAAGAGCGACAAAACCGGAGTGCCGCGGTTCCATAACGGCCGTTCGGACTTCATCTGTCCCTTGTTCTTCACGGCGCTGTGCGCGCGCACAACATTTCGGGCGACGCCGGGTACGGGGTCAGGTCTGTATATTTATACAAATGGGGGGGCACAGGGTTACGTCTCCAGATTCAAGAATTGATTGGGGGCGGTTAGGGCCAAAGCTTGCATGGTGAATAACGCCTACGGTGGGGCGGAATTAGAGCGGACGCTGTCAGGGCGTGAGCGCAGGAGTACCAAGGCTTGGAAAAACCAGCGCCGACTTTTTCCAATCCTTGGAAAAAATACGCGGTCCGGTTTCCAAGGTCCCGCATGCACATAATAAGTGCACCACCGAAAGCGGACGGGTACACCTAACGGTTGTTGGACCTAACAACCCCCGCAAGGAGACCCGTCCATGAAGCGAGAGTACACGCAGTTGACTGAAAAAGAACGCCAGGAAATCGC
>CAISWQ010000047.1 GCA_903889245.1 uncultured Lentisphaerota bacterium
CCACCACACCCACCCTGTGACATGACCACCCTCTTCCAACCATCCACCCGACCCCCCAAGTGGTGCACTTGGTCCTTGCGCCCGCGACCTTGGAAAAGGCGGAGGGTGGTTTTTCCAAGGCTTGGAAAATTTCACGGCCGGTTTTCCAAGCCTTGGAAAATCAGCCGAGCTTGGCGAGGGCGAAGGCATAGGCGCCGATGGCGACGGCCTCGCTCGTGCCGAGGCGCGACATGCCGACTGCGGTGCGCGGCATGGGGTCGTAAGCGATCTTGCGGCTGGTGCCGGGGATCACGATCTCGCGCTTGTCGCCCTTGAGGAACGCGGCGCGCTGCGCGCTGTCCTCGAAGTTGAACGCCTGCTGCACGAGCCGGCGCATGTCACCTTCGGGCTTGTGGAAGACATCGTTCATCGCGTCCACGAGCGGCTGGAGGAAAAGCGCGCTCGCGCCGGAGACGCCGCCGCCGACGACGACGAGCGAGTCCACGAGCGTCACCGCCTGCGCGATCGCGTCGCCGGCGACCTCGCCGAGCTGGCGGAAGGCCTCGATGGCGGCGGCCTTGTTGCCGGGGGCCTTGCCCATGCCGATGTCGTAGATGACCTTGGGCTCCGGCGCCTGCTCGAAACTCGTGCCGTTCTTCGCGGCATAGACGCGGCGGACGGCACGGATGCTGCAACCTTCCTCGGCATTGACGTTCGGATCGAGCTTGTTGCGCAACAGCCACGCCTCGCCAGCGCAGATGTTGTCGCCCAGGAACAACTCGCCGTCGCGGGTGATGCCCGCGCCGAAGCCGGTGCCGAGCGTGACGCCGAACAGGTTCTTGTAGCGCTTGGGGCTGCCGGCCTGCGCGAGCGAGTTGTTGACCGCGGGGAGGAACCCGGCCATCGCCTCGCCATAGACGAAAAGGTCGCCATCGTTGTTGATGAAGACCGGGATTTTGAATTTGTCCTCGAGCATCGGGCCGAGCGCGACGCCGCCGCGGAATGCGGGCAGGTTCGGCAGATCGCCGACGATGCCGGCGGTGTAATCGGTCGGGCCGGGGAACGCGAAGCTGATGGCGACGGGCGGCGCGGCGAGCTTGGCCTTCACCTGCTCGAAGCCCTTGACGATATTGCCGAGGCAGCGTTCGAGGTTGTCGGCCTCGGTCGGGACGTAGATGTAGTCCATCAGGATTTTGTCGCCCTGGATGGCGGAGAACTTGAGGTTCGTGCCACCGGCGTCGAGCGTCATCACGATGCGTTCATCATTCGCGGTGTGGAGTTTCATGCTGGCCCCGTTTCAAGTTTCAAGTTGCAGGTTTCACGTTTCCGGTTTCAACTTTCAGGTTGTCGCCGGCTTCTTGCCGCCGCGCAGCGAGATCACCAGCAGATAGGCGAAGCAGGCGGCGGGGACGACGAAGGCGAGCGCGCCGAACTTCATGTCCACCATCTGGCCCATCAGCAGCGGCACGATCGCGCCGCCGGAAATCGCCATGCACATCAGGCCGCTCAACTCGCTCGCGCGCTCCGGCTTCTCCTCGACGGTGATGGAGAAGAGCATCGGCCAGATATTCGCGAAGCCGAGGCCGGCGGCGATGACGCCGACAATCGCGAGTTGCTTCTGGCCGGTGGCGAGCAGGCCGGCGCCGATCACGCCGAGCAGGGCCGAGAGGCGGAAGAAATTGCGCGGCGTCATCACGGAGACCACGACGCCGCCGAGGATACGGCCGATGGTCAGCAGGCCGAAGAACATCGTCGGCCCGAACTTGTTGGCCGCGGCTTCTTCGAGCCCGATGCCCTTGAGCAGCGGCAGGAGGAACCGCGCCATGCAGACCTCGGCGCCGACGTAGAGGAAGATACCCAGCACCGCGAGCGCGAAGACCGGCTCCTTGAGCAGGCCGAGGCTCGACCCAATGCTCGGCGGCGTATCGGCCTTGGTCTCCTCGACCTTGATCAGCATGACGCCGATGAAGGTGATGACCATCAGGCCGCAGAAGAGCGGGAACGCGCCGCGCCAGCCCATGCCCTGGAAGATGGCCAGCGCGGTGATCGCGCCGACCAGATAGGTCGAGGCCGTGCTGCCGATGCCCTTGATGCCCTGCGCGAACGCGAGGTTACGGCTGTAGGCGCCGGCGGGGCTGACATCGCGCATGATCGGGTTGCCCGCGACCTGCAGGAACGTGGTGCCGACGCCGAGGGTGAAGATGCACGCGAGCAGCATCGCGTAGCCCGGTTCCATCAGGCTGGGGATCAGCATCGCCGCCGCGTTGAGGCCAAGGCCGAGCAGCAGCAGTTTCTTCTTGCCGATGCGCCCGGCGAGCAACCCGCCCGGCACGCTGCACACCGCGAACGCGATGAAGACGAAGAACGAGAGCAGCGTCGCCATCACGTTGGTCAGGCCATACTGGGTCTTGACCGCATCGGACAGCGGGCCCATGGCGTCGGCGACGCCCATCACGAGGAAGGCCAGGAAGATCGGCAGTGTTTTCATCGGTTGCGTTGCTCCTATGGTTGCTAGCCGCCCCACACGCAGGGACGGGCGTTTTTGTAGGCGAGCACGCCGCCCAAAGCAAGCGCGATTCCGAGGCCGGAAACCATTTCGGCCTTGACCAATTTCGCGTGGCCTCCAATGGTTGCGCCGTGAAGCGCCGCTCCATCCTCTGGGCCACCCTGCTGCTCGTGACGTTGTTGCTCCTCGCCTGCAAGCGCCCCCTGGTGCAGGGCGTGAGCGACTTCATCGCGCGGCACTACGCCAAGCAGACCTTGCACGCCTGGGGCTTGCCGGCGACGGCGGAAAACCTGGCGCTCTATGACGCCATGCACGCCGCGCCCGTGACGCCACCTTGGCCGAAGAGCGCTGCCACCAACGGGGTGTTCGCCGGGGAGTGGTCCTACGAGCAACTCTGGGCGACCCGGCCGTTGACCATCGGCATTTATAGCCAGGACCCCTATGATGCGGTGCGCTTCCGCCAACAGGTGCGCATTCCACCGGACCTCGGCGCCCGCCTCCGCCTCGACATGCTCAACACCGAGGGCGAGTTTCTCGCCGCCTTGACCACGCACGACATGGTCTTCTTTTGTGGCCACGCCAATGTCGGCCGCGGTTTTTTCTTTGCCCCCGACCGCGGTGGCCGCGGACTGCTGCCGTTTGGGAACGAACTCATCGCCATGCCCGGCGGCTATCGCAAACCCACCGACACCGTGATCGGGACGGCGGGCCGCGACCTCCTGCTGGTCAGCCGACCCGCGACAGCCCTCGCCCAGTTTCCCGTCCGCTGCAAAGTCTTCTGGTGTTTGACCTGCCGTTCCGATGCCTACTTCCGGGACTTGTGGCGCACCCGCTATCCACACTGCCGCATGGTCACCACCCATTACATCTGGAATCTCGGCAACAACGTCCGCGTCCTCGCCGGGTTGGTGGAGGGGTTGGAGCGGCGACAACCGCTGGCGGCCATCATCGCGCACATCAACGCCACCTGTGCGGGCGATGTCCTGCTCGGCCGCGTCTCCGAGTGCAGGGAGTTCGGTAACACCACCAACCTCCCGCCGCGCCTGCTGGCCCTCCACTGACCGGCTCCGGCCAAGCGGCCGTGCCGTCACAACCGCGCATACTGTTCGCCTTCCTGATGAATGACAGCGGATAGTTTCAGGGCGGCGGTCCCGCAGAAACGGCCTGTGGCGGCGGATGGTTTCGAGGTGGGCGGTGGCCACATCGGCGAACAGACTTTTCTCCGCGTCGGTTCCGGTCTCAGGCAGCACGCTGCCCAAGGCAGACTGATCCTAAGGCCAGAACCGTTTGGGCTTGCCGGGAAAACGCTCGCAAATTTTTGCAAACCTTGGACAATGCGGCGTACGCGGAGCCGGACATGTATCTGGACTTCTATCAACTCAAGGAAGCGCCCTTTCATGTGACGCCTGATCCGCGCTTCCTGTACTTCTCGGCGCGCCATCGTGAGGCCTTTGACTTGTTGCGCTTTGGCATTGAGCAACGCAAGGGCTTTATCGTACTCACCGGCGAGGTTGGTTCCGGCAAGACCACGCTGACCCGCGCGGTGCTTGCCAGCCTGCCGCCCAACATCCGCTCTGCGCTCGTGCTCAATCCCTTGGTCACCGCCACGCAGCTATTGCGGGCCATACTGCGCGATCTCGGCCTGGATGCCCGCTCGCGCGATCGCCTGCATTTGGTCGGCCAGCTTAACGAACACCTGTTGAAGGAGGCCGCTGCCGGCCGCAACGTGGTCGTGTTTCTTGACGAGGCCCAGGATTTTGCGCCGGACGTCCTGGAGAATCTCCGCTTGCTGTCGAATCTGGAAACCGACCAGCACAAGCTGTTGCAACTCGTGCTGATTGGCCAGCCAGAACTCAAGGTGCGCCTGCGCGAACCGGAACTGCGCCAACTCCGTCAACGCATTCTGGTGCGCTGTGAACTGCGGGCGCTGACGGCCGAGGAAGTTGGCCAATATCTTGCTTTTCGATTGCAGGTGGCGGGTGCGCCGGAGCCGTGGCTGTTCGAAGAGCCGGCGGCGCGGTTGATCCACCGTCAGGCCGAGGGGCTGCCGCGGCTGGTCAATGCGCTGGCCGACCATGCGTTGCTCGCCGGCTATGTGGCCCGTGTACCGCGCATCACCAAGGCCGAAGTAGAGCGGGCGATTGAAGACTTGGGAGATTGGTCATGAGTTTGATTCAAGAAGCCTTGCATCGTCGTAATGCGGAATTGGGCAAGCCCATGCTGGCCTCGGTTTCGCCTTCTCCGCCACCGCTGCCCCCGCCGCCTCCGCCGGCCGCGCCGGAGCCAACCCGTAAGCCGGGCTACGGCAAGATCATCCTGCTGGTGTTGCTTGTGCTTGGGCTGTGCGGCTATGGCGGCTGGTATTTCTTCCTGCGCACGCCGGATAAGCCGACGCCGCTTGCCGCCCAACCACCACCTGTTACCAACCAGCAGATCAAGGTGAGCGTCGTACCAGCCGCAACCAATATCGTGGTGCAAGCCAAGGCCAAACTCGAAACCACCGTTACTCCGGAACGTACCGAACTGGTATCCGGCAAAACAAATAGCGTCGCCACGCCGGCCGAGCCTGCCACTCCGCCTGTTACCAAGGTGGTGTCCGCAGCCGTGCCGGTGGCCACCAATGAGCCCCCTCCCGCAGTCGTGGCCAAGGAAGCGCCCGTAGTCCCGGCAACACCAGTGACACCCTTGGCGGAACCAAAACCTGTGTCGCTGCCTGTTCGTTGGCCCAAGTTGAACATCACCGGTATTATGGGGCGCAGTGGCGGGGAGACCGTTGCCTTCATCAATGGACAGATTCTGAAGGTAGGCGATACCATCGCAGAGGCGCGCATCCTATCCATCGCCGAGAATGGCGTGCAGATGGTCTTTCAGGGCGAAACCAATGTCCTTCGCGTGGGCAAGGGTTCACCATAGAGACATCACCATAAAGCGCCGTTGACAGGCGCACCCTCCCTTGCCATCATGCGCGGCACATTTCAAAGGCGGGCGTGATGAATACAACGCAAAGTCGTCGGTCCTTTCTCAAATCCACGGTCGTTGGCGCGGGTGCGTTGGTGGCGGCGCGCGTGTTCGGTGCGCCCGCGATCCTGCCGAACCGCTCGCCCAGTTCACAACTGCGCATCGCCGTCATCGGCTGCGGCGGACGTGGCACCAGTTCGCATGTCCCCGCCGCCGCGGCCGAGCGCCTTGTGGCCCTTGTGGATCCCGACGACAAGGGCCTCGCCAAGGCGCTCAAGAAGGCCGGCTCGCAAAACAAAATCCGCACGTTCTCCGATTACCGGAAACTCTTCGATGCGATGGGCAAGGAACTCGACGCGGTCTTCATCGCCACGCCGAACTATCATCATGCGCTACCCGCGCTCATGGCAATGCAGCGCGGTATCGGCGTCTACGTCGAAAAGCCGCTGACCTATACCATCGGCGAGGCGCGCGAGCTCGCGGCCGCCGCGCAGAAGTACAAGGTCGCGACGCAGATGGGTAATCAGGGCCACTCCAGCGAACACTATCGCCGCCTATGCGAATACATCTGGGCCGGCGCCATCGGCAACGTCACCGAGGTTCACCACTGGTGCAACCGCTCCAACGGCGGCGTCGGCCCGCGTCCGCCGCCCGCACCTGTGCCAGATGGCTTGCACTGGGATGAGTGGATCGGCCCGGCGCCCTACCGCGACTATCACCCCGACTCGGTCAAGGTCGAGCATGGCAAGACCAAGATCGTCCCCTTGCATCCGCATGAATGGCACAACTGGCACGACTTCGGCAACGGCTCGCTCGGCAACATGGGCTGCCACATCATGGATGGCGCCTTCTGGGCGCTGAAGGTCGAGCA
Source organism: uncultured Lentisphaerota bacterium (assembly GCA_903889245.1). Lineage (GTDB taxonomy): Bacteria > Verrucomicrobiota > Kiritimatiellia > CAIQIC01 > CAIQIC01 > DP16D-bin41. The sequence goes on from CAISWQ010000047.1 coordinate 6,315, forward strand.
TCCGACCAGCATCGTGGTCGAGGAAATGGCCGGTGGCAGCGCCGAGCGTTATCCCATCGGCACGCGCATCCGCTGGGACGTGCCCGCCCGTGGCGCGATGCCGCCCGTGAAGATTTATTGGTGGGACGGCAAGCGCACCGGCATCAAGAACGCTGGATCCGATGCCGAGGACACCGCCGACAGCGTCTCCAAAACCGCGCGCAACCGCCCGCCGCTCGTCGAGAAACTGGAGAAGGAATACGGCCGCGACTTCGGCGGCAACGGCACCTTCTACATCGGCGACAAGGGCCTCATGTACACCGGTTGCTATGGCGAAGGCGTGCGTATCATCCCCGAGGACAAGCACAAGGCCTTCCCCATGCCGCCCGCAAGCATCCCGCGCATCAAGGGCAGCCACTTCGGCGACTTTATCCGCGCGTGCAAGGGTGGCCCGCCTGCCTGCTCCGCCTTCGACTACTCCGCGCGCCTGACCGAGTTCGCGCTGCTCGGCTGCCTGGCCATCAAGGCCGGCCCCGGCAAGAAAATCGAGTGGGACGGCCAGCAATGCACCAATCTGCCGGAGATCAACCGCTTCCTTAACCGCCAGAATCGCGCCGGCTGGCAGGCCTGAAGCGCGGTCGTGGCGTTCGTAGATATCCTTGTTGAACCGACGCTTCGCGTCGGTTCAACGGGGGCGGCTTACCAGCACCTTGTTGGCCGCGAAGCGCGGCACAACAAGGCTGCTGCACCGGATGCCGCCCTCCCAAACAGGAGTTTGGTCGGTCGGCAACCGGTGAGCCGCCCCCGTTGGGTGTACCGTTTCAGCAGTTCGCTTCCTGAAATAAAAACACCAAGACCGGAATGTGGATACATTCCGGTCTTGGCATCTGGACGGCAGGCCGCGTTATTTGGCGGCGAGGCCGCGGACGCGGTTGGCCGCGCGGGTCTTGCGGCGCTGCGCGGTGTTCTTGGTGATGATGCCGCGCTTGGCGAGCTTGTCGAGCATCGAGCAGTAGGCTTTGTATTCGGCCGTGCCCTGCTCCGCGTTCTTCTGTTCCACCGCGCCGAACAGCTTTGCGCGCTGGGTCTTCAAACCGGTCTTCGCGGACACGTTCCGGGCATGACGCTTGACCGCCTGCCGCGCTCGTTTGGCTGCACCTTCAATGTTTGGCATCGTTCGCTCCTGCTGGTGAAAAAAGCGGGCGAGATAATACGGGCCGCCCCCCGAATGTCAACCGCGATTTCAGGCGCAGGTTAATTCACCGTCATCCGTTTGCCGCGCCAGCGCTGCGGGCTGCAGCCCAAGTGGCGGCGGAACACCGTGGCGAAGTACTGGCTCGTGGCAAAGCCGCTGTCGAGCGCGATCTGCGTGATGGCCGTTTCCGGCTCGGCGCGCAACCGGCGCGCGGCGTGGTCCAGGCGGCAGCGGATCAGGTATTGCATCGGCGAGAGATTGGTCAGGCTGCGGCAATGCGCGACGAACTGCGTCAGGCCGACGCCGCAGTGCGCGGCGAGCGCGGGCAGCGACCACAGTTCGGCCAGGCCCGCCGGATTGGCCGCCAGGTCCTTGAGAAACAGGTCCACCGTGCGCCGCCGTGAGATCAAGGCTGGATCGGCGCGCCGGGACTGCGCGCGCAACGCCTCCAGTAAACTCAACAACAGGTGGTTCAGGTGAATCAACAAACAGGAGTTCACACGCTCGCGACCATAGCGCTCGACGCACCGCGCCAGCTCGGAAAAATTGTGCGCCAGTTCCGCCGTGCCACGCCAGACGGGATGCTCGTTCAGGCGCAGCTTGTCGGTCAGCTCCTTGAGGTCGGCGGGATCAAGTTGCACCCATTTTGGCCAGCGCCACGGCTGGTTGGGCCGGCGCACGCCAACGTCGAGGATCAGCCAGTGCAACCGGCCGGGACCGAGGTGCGGGTCGCCGAGCCGGTGCAGTTGCCACGGCCGCGTGATCGTCAAGTCGCCGGCTTGCAGCGTGAATTTTTTCCCGTCTACGATGAACGGCATGGCGCCGGTTTCGAGCCAGACGATTTCGATCCCCTCGTTACGATGATCCTCCAGGCCCCAGTCCGGCTGGCCCCACGCGTCCCAGTGGCCGAGGCCGGTGAGGCCGGGCAGCAGTGCCGCCGGCAGTTTCCGGCCCGGATAGTGACCGTGCGTCAGGGCATGGAATTTGATTTTGCCGGCGGCGACCGCGGCGAGCTGGGGCCGGCAGGAGTCAATGCGGTAGGTCTTGCTGCCCGCGTGATAGATCGGCGGCCGTGGATGTGCCGAAGCCATGCGCGTTCAATATCCACCGGCCCCGGAAAACGCAAGACGGATTCCGCCCGCCCTGCTAGCATGGCCGCGTTCACTTTCGAGCGGGCTGGCTCACGGAGGACACGATGAAGACGAACGGGCTGGTGCTGACGGGATTGATGGTGGCGTTGCTGGGTTCCGGTTGCGCGTCGCTGCACAAGGCGCCGCCGCCCGCGCCGCAGCGCTTTGCGTGGGTGACGGGCCTGAAGCCGGAGAAGGTCGCGCGTTACAAGGAGCTGCACGCCAACTGCTGGCCGACCGTACTCGCGCGCCTCAAGGCCAGCCATATCCAGAACTACTCGATCTACCTCAAGGAGCTCGAAGGCCAGCCCTTCCTGTTCAGCTACCTCGAATATACCGGCAAGGACTTCGCCGCCGACATGCAGAAGATGGCCGCCGATCCCGAGACGCAGCGCTGGTGGCGCGAGACCGATCCCTGCCAGCAGCCGCTGCCCGACGCCGCCGCGAAGCTCAAGATCTGGTCCGATATGGAGGAGGTTTTCTATTTCGCGGGCGACCCGCTCCCCGGCACGCCCGGCGCGCGCTACGGCATGCTCACCGGCGTCAAACCGGAGAAGGAGGCGTGGTATCGCACGCTGCACTCCACGCCATGGAGGGGCGTCAACGCGCAGCTCGTCGGCAGCCACATCCGCAACTACAGCATCTTCCTCAAGGACATCGGCGGGAAACTGTTCCTCTTCAGCTACTTTGAATACACCGGCAAGGATTTCGCCGGTGATATGGCCGCGATGGCGAAGGACCCGACCACGCAGCGCTGGTGGCAGCAGACCGATGCCTGCCAGTCGCCGCTGCCCGACGCCGCCGCTAAAAATAAAATCTGGTCGGAGACGGAAGAAGTTTTTCACTGCGAGTGACGAAGAGAAGCGAACCTCAAACAACGAACACCCAACATCGAACGCACCGCTGTACTTCGATGTTCGTCGGAATGCATAGGGCGGAGACAATATGAACGGCACAGTCAAATTTGGCGGGCTTGATCTGACGGTCTTGATCGCCTACCTCGTGGGCGTGGTCGCGTTCGGCCTCTACATGGGCTGGCGGCAGCGGCAGCGCTCGCAGACCGGCGAGGGCTACTTCCTCGCGGGTCATTCGTTGAGCTGGCTGACGATCGGCCTGGCGCTGTTCTCCACGAACATCTCCGCGCTGCACCTCGTCTCGCTCGCGCAGCAGGGCTACATCAACGGCCTCGTCTTCGGCAACTTCGAGTGGATGGCAGCGTTCACGCTCATCGCGCTGGCCTTTTTCTTCGTGCCGTTCTACATCAAGACGCGCGTGCCGACGCTGCCGGACTTCCTCCAGCGCCGCTACGGCCAGGGCTGCCGCGACTTCCTCGCGGTCATCTCGATCTTCAACGCCATCTTCATCCACATCGGCTTCTCGCTCTACGCCGGCTCGCTGATCCTGCACGCGCTGTTCGGCATTGATGTCTGGGTCAGCGTCATCACCATCACCGTGCTCACCGGCCTCTACGCCGCGGTCGGCGGCCTGACCGCCGTCGTCATGACCGAGAGCGTCGGCACCATCGTGCTGCTCGTCGGCTCGATCCTGATCACGATCTTCGGCATCGTCAAATGCGGCGGCTTCCACGAGATGATCCGCCTGATCGGCGAGGCCGGCAAAACGAATCCATCCGCGACCTTCTCCGTCCTGCGCCCCGCCGGCGACCCTTCCGGCATGCCGTGGTTCGCGATGATGCTCGGCTATCCCGTCATCAGCATCTGGTACTGGTGCGCCGACCAGACGATCGTCCAGCGCGTCCTCGGCGCGAAGAGCGAGAGCGACGCCCGCAACGGCGCGCTCTTCGCCGGCTTCATCAAGATTCTGCCGGTGTTCGTCTTCGTGCTGCCCGGCCTCGTCTACCTCGGCCTCACCTATCAGCATCCCGTCGCCAAGACCGACGAAGTCTATGCGACGATGATCCAGGACCTGCTCCCGCTCGGCCTGCGCGGCGTGATCGCGGCCGCGCTGCTCGCCGCGCTGATGGGCCCGATCTCCGGCTCGCTCAACTCGATGGCCACGCTGTTCAGCTATGACCTCTACCGCCGCCTGCGCCCGCAGGCTTCCGAGCGCGAGACCATCCACGTCGGCCGCATCGCCACGCTCGTCGGCATCGGCATCGCCATTGTCTGGACGCCGCTCGTCGCCAACTTCAAGACGATCTTCGACGGCGTCAGCATGATGCTCTGCTTCATCGCGCCGCCGGTCTCGACGGTGTTCTTCTGGGGCATCTTCTGGCGCGGCGCCTCCTATCGCGGCGCACTCGCCGCACTCTGGGGCGGCTTCGCCATCTGTTTCCTCACCTTCATCACGCTCTATGCCCCGATGGACTGGGCCAAGGGCGTTGGCGGCAGCTTCGGCGCGGGCTGGCTGAACCTGCTGACGTGGTTCGATGTCACCGTCGTGAAGGGCTACTACGTCAACTACATGGTGATGTCGTTCGTCCTATTCATCGTGTGCAGCATTATCCTGCACATCGTCTCGCGCCTCAAACCCGACGCGCCCGACGCCGCGCGCGCCGCGCTCACGTGGGATCATCCGCTTTCCGCGCTGCAAGGCGCGTGGCAGGGCGCGCGCGACTTCCGCCTCTGGGCCGGCGTCCTCTTCGTCGTCATGGTCGTGCTCTACATCATTTTCCGGTGAAACCGATGCACCACTGCCGCATCCGCCAAACTCAACCCATCGGGAGGGCGAGCGTACACGCGAGCCGCGGTATCGCCGGAGTTGCGCGGGCCGCACGCTCACGCGTGCGGCTGCACAGCAGAAATTTTTCCAGGGATTGGAAAGGGAAACCGGAATTTTTCCAGGGATTGGAAAAATCAGGCCCAACTTTTTCCAAGCCTTGGAAAAGGCAACAGGAAATTTTCCAAGCCTTGGAAAAATACCGGGCGGAAATTTCCAAGGCTTGGAAAGTGAGCGGTTGACCGGGCACGGCGGCGCGACGCGCCGCCCTCCAAGGCTGGAGGGCGCGGCGTTGCCGCGCCGTGTGAGAAGCGCCAGGCATGGGCTTGGCGGGCGGTTGATGTTGGGGGCGGCGAGACACCGCCCATCTTGGTGAGTCGGAAGAAAGTGGAAAGGAAGACAACATGAGAATACGGACTATGATCGTGGCGGGACTGCTCGGCGCGGGGGCGTTGGCGCAGGCGGCGGAGACGAACCAGCCGGCGTGGCTGAAGCCCGACCCGGCGGCGCTGAAGAAGTGGCAGGACCTGCGCTTCGGCATGTTCATCCACTGGGGACCGGTCAGCCTGACCGGCTACGAGATCGGCTGGTCGCGCGGCGCGCAGACGCCGATTGAGAAATACGACAACCTCTACAAGGAATTCAACCCGACCAAGTTCAACGCCGACGAGTGGGCGTCCATCGCCAAGGCGGCGGGCATGAAATACGTGGTGCTGACGACGAAGCATCACGACGGGTTCTGTCTCTTCGCGACGAAGGAGACCGACTACAACATCATGAATTCGCCGTTCAAGCGCGACGTGACCAAGGAGCTCGCCGACGCCTGCCGCAAGCAGGGTATCGCGTTCGGCACCTACTATTCCACGTGCGACTGGCATCACCCCGGCTTCCCGCTGACCAGCCCGGGCGGCAAGGTGAAGCGCGAGAAGTCCGATCTCGATGAGTACAACCGCTATCTGCTGGCGCAGATCAAGGAGCTGATCACCAACTGCGGGCCGCTCGTCACGATCTGGAACGACGTGCCGCAGATGTTCAAGGGGCGCGGCACCAATACGATCAGGATGGTGCGCGAATTGCAGCCGGACATCACGATCAACAACCGCACCGGCGATGGTGGCGATTATGACACGCCGGAGCAGCGCATCGGCGGGTTCAACATGGAGCGGCCGTGGGAGTCGTGCATGACGATCTCGGCGCACAACCACTGGGCGTGGGGCGGCGAGAAGGATGGCGTGAAGCCGCTCGCGGCGTGCCTGCACATGCTGATCCGCGGGGCGGGCGGCGATGGCAACGTGCTGCTCAATGTGGGCCCGCGGCCCGATGGCCTGATTGACCCGGAGCAGGCCGCGCGTTTGAAGGAGATGGGCGACTGGCTGGCGAAGTATGGCGAGAGCATCTACGCGACGCGCGGCGGGCCATGGAAGCCGACGAAGACCGCGGTCAGCACGCGCAAGGGCAACACGGTGTTCGTACACATCACCGCCTGGCCGGAAGCGACGCTCAAGCTGCCGCCTCTGCCCGCGAAGATCGTCAAGAGCGGCGCGCTCACCGGCGGCGAGGCGACCGTGAACCAGACCGAGGCCGGCGTGGAGATTTCCGTCCCTGCCGCGAACCGGCAGGAGCTCGATACCATCGTCGCGCTCGAACTCGACAAGCCCGCCATCGAGATCGCGCCGATCAGCGTCACCGCCGAGGGCGAGTCGCTGACGACGAAGAAAAAGGCCAAGGCGTCCAACGTCTATCAGAACGACAAACGCCACGGTGCTGATAAAGCCGTGGATGGCGAAGATGAGTCGCGCTGGGCCACCGACGCCGCCACCAAGCAGTGCTGGCTCGAGGTGGACCTCGGCAAAGAGCAGACCTTCGACCGCGCCCTCATCCAGGAGTGTGTGCAGTTCGGCGTGCGCGTGAAATCCTTTGAACTCCAGACCAAGGACGGCAAGGACTGGAAGACGTTCTTCAAGGGAGGCCCCATCGGCCAGAAGCTGGACGTGAAGTTCGATCCCGTCACCGCGCGCCACGTCCGCCTCGCCATCGACGGCGAAAAAGGCCCGACCATCAGCGAATTCGAACTCTTCGCGCCGAAGAAGAAATAAGTGCGCGGCGGCAAATGCCGTTGGATGGACACGATGGACTGCATGGACAAGAGGGCGATTCACGCTCCCGAATCTAATCGGGAAGAGCGGTGTCTCATCGCCCGGATTGCGGCGGCAGGCATGCCGCCGCTCCCGGTCAGCCGCCTTCTCCCTCCGGTGGGCGGGAGCTACAGCTCCCGCGTGTTCCGGCGAAAGCCGCAGCCCAAACCCATCGGGAGGGCGAGCGTACTCGCGAGCCGCTGGTTGAGTTGGGTGGGGTGGGCCGCACTCTCACGAGTGCGGCTACAGTGTTCGTCCGTAGCCGCGTTCGTCAGAACGCGGCCAGCCACTGCCGAACCCTGCCAACATCTGCGACTGCGCCGCACTCTTACGAGCGCGGCTACAAACAACCGAACCGCGAAGCGTTTTGTGGGCGGGGTTTGCAACCCCGCGAACCCAGTCCGACCGAAACACAGCCGCGGGGTTGCAAACCCCGCCCACAAGAATCTTTTCATCGCCGCCTCCCTGCTTCTGCTCTCCGGCCTCTCCCACGCCGGCGACTGGCCGACGTTGCTTGGCCCGACCTATGACATGCACAGCACCGAGACGAACCTGCTGCGCGCCTTTCCCGCCGGCGGCCTGCGGCTCGTCTGGTCGGCGCCGAAAGGCGATGGCTATGCCGCGCCCGCCATCGCAAGTGGCAAGGTCATTCTCTTCCATCGCCTCGGCGATAGTGCAACCGTGGACTGCCTCGACGCGCGCGATGGTCATCGGCTCTGGCGCTTCTCGTCGCCTACCGCCTACCGCGACCGCTATGGCTATAACCACGGCCCGCGCTGCAGCCCGGTGATTGCCGGCGACGCGGTGTTCGCCTACGGCGCGGACGGCCAACTGCACTGCCTTGAATTGGAAACAGGCAAGCTACGCTGGCAGCACGACGTGCTCAAGGAGTTCAAGCTGAAGCAGAATTTCTTCGGCGTCGGCTCCACGCCGCTGGTGCTGGAGGGTAAGGTGATCGTCAACGTCGGCGCGCCGGAAGCGGCTGTCGTCGCCTTCGATCTGCGCACCGGCAAGATCGCCTGGCGCGCGGCCGATGCATGGGGGCCGAGCTACGCGACGCCGGTGCCGGCGACGCTGCACGGCCAGCGGCGCGTTTTGGTTTTCGCCGGCGGCGAGAGCGAGCCGGCGACCGGCGGCCTGCTGATCCTCGATCCCGCCAGCGGCAAGATCACCGGCCGCTTCCCGTGGCGCGGCAGGCGATATGAATCGGTCAACGGCTCCGCGCCGGTGGTCATCGGCCACCAGGTTTTCATCTCCGAATGCTACGGCGCGGGCGGCGTGCTGCTCGACGTCGGGAAGGACGGCGCATGTCAGCCGGTCTGGACCAACAAGGATTTCGGCACGCACTTCATGCAGGCGGTGGTGAAGGATGGCGCGCTCTTTGGTGTGGATGGACACGGCCCCGGCGATGCGTTCCTCGTCGCCGTGGATGTGAAGACCGGCCGCGAGCTGTGGCGCGAGAAGCCGATGTGGCCCGATACTGTGCAGACGCCGGCCGGCCCGCGCGAGATCACCACGGGCGCGGCGCGCTGCTCGCTGCTGCTGCTGGGCGATGGCCGCTGCCTCTGCCTCGGCGAGTACGGCGACCTGCTCTGGCTCGACCTGCATCCGCAAGCCTATCGCGAGCTGGGGCGCATCCATCTGTTCCTCGCCGGCGATTCGTGGACGCCGCCGGCGCTCGCCGACGGCCTGCTCTACATCTGCCAGAACAAGCGCGACGCCATCCACGGCACACCGCCACGCCTGTTGTGTTTCGATCTCCGTCAACCCGCAACCCTCAACCAGAAGGTTTCACCATGACTTCCCGCGAACGCATCCTCGCCGCCATCGAGCACCGCCAGCCCGACCGCGTGCCGGTGGACCTCGGCGCGACCGCCAGCTCCGGCATCTCCGCGATCGGCTACGGCAACCTCAAGCGCCACCTCGGCCTCGCCGCCGGCCGTACGCGCGTCTACGACGTGGTGCAACAACTCGCACAGCCGGAAGATTTCATCCTGGACCGCTTCGCCATCGACGTTGTGGATGTCGGCCGCGCCTTCGATACGCGCGACAGCGACTGGTATGACATGCAACTCGCCGATGGCCAGGCCGCGCAGTATCCGGTCTGGTTCCATCCCGAACGCCAGGCCGATGGCTCGTTCATCGCGCGCCACCGCGACGGCACCGACATCGCGCACATGCCCGCCGGCGGCACGTTCTTCGACCAGAGCTTCTTCCCCTACCTCGATGGCTATCCCGACGACTACCGCGACCTCGGCGCCGCGATGAGCAAGGTGCTGTGGTCGGCGCTCGCCCACAGCCCGTGGGACCACGCGGGTGAGCCGGACTTCTGGCAGCAGTTGCGGCAGCGGACCCTCGCGCTGCGGCAGAGCACCGACCGCGCGCTGCTGATCGGCGTCGGCTGCAATCTGTTCGAGTGGGGCACGTTCCTGCGCCGCCTCGATAACTTCCTGATGGACCTCTACACCGAGGAAGACCAGGTCCACGCGCTGCTCGATGCGCTGATGGAGCGCCACCTCGCCGGGCTGGCGAAGGTCTGCGAGGCTGTGGGCGACGTAGTGGACATCATCAAGTTCGGCGACGACCTCGGCATGGATAGCGGGCCGTTCATGTCGCCGGAGGTGTACCGGAAATTCTTCCAGCCGCGGCACGCGCAGCTCTGCACCTACACGCACCGGCATTCCAAGGCCAAGACGATGCTGCACTCCTGCGGCTCGCTCTACGAACTGCTGCCGGACCTGATCGCGGCAGGCTACGACATCATCAACCCCATCCAGACCAACTGCCGCGACATGGAACCGGAGCGGCTCAAGCGCGAGTTTGGCAAGGACGTCTGTTTCTGGGGTGCCGGCTGCGACACGCGTGCCGTACTCAACCGCGGAACGCCCGCGCAGGTGCGGGAGCACGTGAAGCAGCGCATGGGCATCTTCGCGCCCGGCGGCGGCTTCGTCTTCAACACCGTCCACAACATCCTGCCGGAAGTCCCGCCGCAGAACATCCTCGCAATGTACGCGGCCGTCGCCGAATTCAGCGGTTGATATTCTGTGCCGACCTCGCGACCTCAAGGAATTCGTCCACGGAATACACCCATCTCATGGGTGGCAAACCCCGGCAGTGTACCGCTAGAAAGCGCGGCAGCGAAAATTTTCGGACGCCGAGCCGCCAGTAGCCAAACGGAAGGTTCAGTACCAGCACACCCGCCGCCACCACTATTCAAAAGGGCTTGCGGATATTTCAGGATTTGTGGGCGGGAGCTACAGCTCCCGCGGAAATCAGCATCGGAAAACGCGGGAGCTGTAGCTCCCGCCCACAAGCAGGAAGATCGCGGGGCTGGAAAGCCACGCCCAAGTCAGAAACGAACATCGAAGATCGAACACCGAGCATCCAACATCGAAGGGGGAGTGCACGGAAAGAAAATCATCCTGCGCCAACCGACGCTCTGTCTGACGCGAGACACGAGACCAGAGACGCGAGACTCGCCGGGTTTCACACCGGCGCGGCGGTGTCGGCGAGGACGAGGACGTCGTGGTAGCCGGTGACTTCGAGGACGCCGCCGCTGATGCGGAATTGGACGCGGGTTTCGTCCTCGGCGCTGATGATCAGTTGGCCGGACTGCAAGGCGGCGACCATCGGCTGGTGCTTGGCGAGGACGCCGAAGCTGCCGACCGCGCCGGGCGCCTTGACGGCGGTGGCACGGCCTTCCCAGACCTTGCCTTCCGGCGTCAGCACTTGGATGGAAAACGCGGTGGCCATGCTTACGCCTTCTGCATCTCGCGGGCTTTCTCGATCACGTGGTCAATGTGGCCGACCATGTAGAAGGCCTGCTCCGGCAGGCCATCGTGCTTGCCTTCGAGGACCTCCTTGAACGAGCGGATGGTGTCCTCCATCTGCACATACTGGCCCTTCATACCGGTGAACTGCTCGGCGACGAAGAACGGCTGCGAGAGGAACTTCTGGACCTTGCGCGCGCGGGCCACAGTGCGGCGGTCGTCCTCGGAGAGTTCATCCATGCCGAGGATCGCGATGATGTCCTGCAGTTCCTTGTAGCGCTGGAGAATCTGCTTCACGCCCTGCGCCACCTCGTAGTGCTCGCGGCCGAGGATTTCCGGCGTGAGGATGGTCGAGGAACTGGTCAGCGGGTCCACCGCGGGATAGATGCCGAGCTGCGAGATCGGGCGCGAGAGCTCGGTGGTCGCGTCGAGGTGCGCGAAGGTCGTCGCGGGCGCCGGGTCGGTGTAGTCATCGGCGGGGACGTAAATCGCCTGCACGGAGGTGATCGAGCCGTTCTTGGTGGAGGTGATGCGCTCCTGCAACTCGCCCATGTCGGTGCCGAGCGTCGGCTGGTAACCGACGGCCGAGGGGATGCGGCCGAGCAGGGTGGAAACCTCGGCGCCGGCCTGCGTGAAGCGGAAGATGTTGTCAATGAAGAGCAGCACATCCTGGTGCATCTCGTCGCGGAAATACTCGGCGATGGTCAGCGCGGAGAGCGAGACGCGGGCGCGCGCGCCGGGTGGCTCGTTCATCTGGCCGAACACCATCGCGGTTTTCTCGATGACACCTGACTCCTTCATTTCGCGGTAGAGCGCGGTGCCCTCGCGCGTGCGCTCGCCGACGCCGGCGAAGACCGAGTAGCCACCGTGCTCGGTGGCGATGTTGCGGATCAGCTCCTGGATCAGCACGGTCTTGCCGACGCCCGCGCCGCCAAACAGGCCGATCTTGCCGCCCTTCTTGTAGGGCGCCAGCAGGTCCACCACCTTGATACCGGTGACGAGCATGGTCTCCTGCGTACTCTGCTGGTCGAACGTCGGGGCTGGATGGTGAATCGGGAGCGAGGTCTTCGCGACGATGGGCGCGCCGCCATCAATCGCCTCGCCGAGCAGGTTCATGACGCGGCCGAGCGTCTCGGTGCCGACCGGCATCTTAAGCACATCGCCAGTACTCTTCACCTCGACGCCGCGCTGCAGGCCGTCGGTCGCGTCGAGCGCGATGGTGCGGACGGTATCGTCGCCCAAATGCTGCGCGACTTCGAGCGTCAGGTTCCACGGTTGGTCGTTGATGCCGGGGTTGCTCGTCTTGAGCGCCGTCAGGATCGCCGGCAGGCTGCCCGACGGGAAAGCCACATCAACCACCGCGCCGAGAACCTGCGTGATCTTCCCGTTTTCCATTTTCGAAGTCGTGCTCATCGCTTTTCACTCCTGCGGTTTTCCAAGGCTTGGAAAAACCGCCAATTCTTTTTCCAATCCTTGGAAACTATCCCTTCAGGGCCTCCGCGCCCGTCACAATTTCCGCCAACTCGCGGGTAATCCCGGCCTGGCGCACGCGGTTGCGCAGCAGCGTATAGGTATCGAGCAGCCGGTCGGAGTTCTTCGTCGCGTTGTCCATCGCCGACATGCGCGCGCCGTGTTCGCCGGCGGCGCTTTCCAGCAGCGCCGAGAAGATGCGGAAGCGGATGCTCAACGGAATCAACGTGCCGAGCAGGTGCGGGGCCTGCGGCTCAAAGAGCAGTTCCGGCCGCGGACCGATCATCACGTTCTCCGGCGTCAGCGCCTGCTGCTCCTCGGCCGATGGCGAGGCGGGCAGCAGCAGGTCAATCCGCGGCTTGCGGCTGACGGCGTTGATGAATTCGTTGAACGCGAGATAGACCTCGTCGTAACTGCCGTCGAGGAACAGCTTCATCGCCTCGTCGCCGAGTTCAGCGGCGGTCGTCATGACGGGGGTGGCGGTGACGCCGTCGAGGCTCTGGCGGATCTCCTGCTTGCCGCGGAAAAACGACGTCGCCTTGCGGCTGCAGCAGACGAGGTCAATATCGGTGTAACGGTCCTCGCGCTCCAGAATCCAATGGGCCACGAGCCGGTGGATGCCGTGGTTGAACGAGCCGCACAGGCCACGGTCGGAGGAGACGACGATAATCAAGGCCTTGTAGGCCGGCGCGTGCGGCGTGCACAGCGGCAGTTGAACGTCGCCGGCGGCGGCCGCGGTGACACGGTGCAGCATCGAGTTCAGCGCATTCGCATAGGGGACGACGCGGGCCTGCGCCGCCTGCGCCTTCTGGAACTTGGTGGCCGAGACCATCTGCATGGTCTTGGTCATCTTCCGCGTGTTGCGCAGACTGACGAGCTTCTTGTTGTAATCCTTCAGCGTCGGCATGGCCGGGTTCCGCTTCTCATCTGTAGCGGCGGCCTGTGGCCGCCGCCGGCGGGTATAGCCCGCCGCTACAGTCGCGCATGATGCTCTGGAGTGTGCTTGCCAAGATCAGCCCTTGAAGTGCTGCTTCACGCGCTTGAGGACGTTGTTGAGCAGTTCCTTCATCGTGTCGCTCATCGCGCGGGTGGCGTTGAAGGGGTTGATGAAATCGTCCGACGCGGCGTTGAGCGTCTCGACCAGGTGCTGCTCGAAGGCACGCACTTGCCCCACCGGCAGTTCATCGAGCCAGCCGTTGACGCCGGCGTAGATCGCGGCGACCTGGTGCGCGACGTTCATCGGCACGTTGACGCCCTGCTTCATCACTTCCATCAGGCGGTAGCCGCGTTCGATCTGCCTGCGCGTCGCGGGATCGAGGTCGGAGGCGAACTGCATGAACGCCGCCAGCTCGCGGAACTGTGCGAGCTCGAGGCGCAGCGCGCCGGCGGTCTGCTTCATCGCCTTGATCTGCGCATCGCCGCCGACGCGCGAGACCGAGATACCGGGATTCATCGCGGGCCGCTGGCCGGCGTTGAACAGGTCGGCCTCGAGATAGATCTGGCCATCGGTGATGGAGATGATGTTCGTCGGGATATAGCCGGAGACGTCGTTGGCCTGCGTCTCGACAATCGGTAACGCGGTGAGGCTGCCGCCGCCGAGCGCGGCGCTCAACTTCGCGGCACGTTCGAGGAGGCGGCTGTGCAAATAGAAGATGTCGCCGGGGAACGCCTCGCGGCCGGGCGGGCGGCGCAGCAGCAGCGAGAGCTGGCGGTAGGCCTGCGCGTGCTTGGTCAGGTCGTCGTAGATGATCAGCGCGTGCTTGCCGGTGTCGCGATAATACTCGCCCATCGTGCAGCCGGAGTAGGGGGCGAGGAATTGCATCGGCGCGGGATCAGACGCGGTCGCGGCGACGATGGTGGTGTAGTCCATCGCACCGGCCTTCTTCAGCGTCTCGAAAATCTGGGTGACGGTGGAACGTTTCTGGCCGATGGCAACGTAGAAGCAGTGCACGTCGCCGCCGCGCTGGTTGATGATCGCGTCAATCGCGATGGTCGTCTTGCCGGTCTTGCGGTCGCCGATGATCAACTCGCGCTGGCCGCGGCCAATGGGCGTGAGCGCGTCAATCATCTTGAGGCCGGTCTGCAACGGCTCCTTGACGTCCTGGCGCTCGATGACGCCGGGCGCCTTGATCTCGATCTTGCGTGTCTCCGTGGTCTTGAGCGGGCCGAGGCCATCAATCGGGTTGCCGAGCGCATCCACGATGCGGCCCGCGAGCGCGGCGCCGACGGGCACCGCGGCGATACGGCCGGTCCGCTTGACGCTATCGCCTTCGCGGATGTGCGTATCCTCGCCGAAGATTGCGATGCCGACGTTGTCCTCCTCGAGGTTCAGCGCCATGCCGTTGAGGCCGCCGGTGAACTCGACCAGCTCTCCGGCCATGACGCGGGCGAGGCCGTGGACGCGCGCGATGCCATCGCCGACGCTCAAGACCGTGCCGGTCTCGTAGGCCGCGCCCTGGACCTGGAAGTCCGCGAGCTGCTGCTTCAGGATGGAAGTGATTTCTTCGGGCTTGAGTTGAATCGCCATGATGATGTCCTCAATTCAAATTCGCGCCCAGCCACTGCTGCCGCAACAGCGCGAGTTGCGTGGCCAGGCTAAAGTCCTGCACGTCGTCGCCAATCTGCACCTTGAAACCGCCGATCAGTTTCGCGTCCACCGCGACGGCGGTCTTCATCGGCCGCCGCAGGCGCGCGGCCAGCTTGCCCTGCAGCGCCGCAAGCTGCGCCTCGGTCAGCGCGTGCGCCGCAGTGATCTGGACGCGCACGACACCCTCCTGCTGGTCGCAGAGTTCCTCGAAAAGCGTCAGGATGGTTTCCAGCAAGGCCAACCGCCGGCGCTGGTTCAGGAAGAGCAGGAACCGCAGCGCGAGCGGATGCAGGCGGCCATCGAGCAGGCGGCGCACATGCGTCGCCCGCGCCTCGATGCCCAGCGGGCCGCGGCCAAGCAGCCACGCCAGCTCCGGCGAAGCGCGCAGCAGCGCCTGCAATTCGCGCAGGTCGGCGCGGACCGGCGTCACGGCCTGCTGGTCGGAGGCCAGATGGAGCAGCGCGCGGGCGTAGCGCCGCGCTATGACGGTGTTCCGCATCAGAGTTTCTGGATCAGTTGATCGGTCAGGGACCGGTTCTTCGCGTCGTCGAGGTTGGCCTGGAGCAGGCGCGACGCGGCGGAGAGCGCCAGTTCGGCGGTCTCCTGCCGCAGCGCGGCCTTCGCCTTTTCCTCGGCGGCGGTGATCTCGCGCTTGGCGTTCTCCACCAAGAGCTGCGCCTCGGCGCGGGCCTTCTGTTCGATGACGGCGGCGGTTTCGCCGGCGGCCTTGCGCGCCTCGGCGATCACGTCGCGCGATTTGCGCTCGGCCTCGGCGAGCACCTCGCGCCGCTGCTGCTCCAGCTTGTCGAGCTCGTCGCGCAGCTTGGCCGCGTTATCGAGCGACTGGCGGATGGACGCCTCGCGCTTCTCCAGCGCGCCGAGAATCGGCTTCCACGCCAGCTTGTAGAGCAGCGCCGCGACGATGCCGAACACGAGCCACGTCAGCCCCATCATCTGCGGGGCCACGTTCATCACGTTCGGCTGGCCTTCCGCGCCGTGCTTGGGCGGGACGGAGGCGGTGCCGTGCGTTTCTTGTGCTTCTGCCTTCATGGTGTCGGGGCGCCCGGCGCGAGCCGGGCGCGCGGCTTACTTGACGCCCATGAAGCAGATGACCAATGCGAAGAGCGCCACGCCTTCGACGAGCGCCGCGGCGATCAGCATGTTCACCATCAGCTTCGGCGCCATCTCCGGCTGCCGCGCCATGCCTTGCAGCATGGAGTAGCCGATGAGGCCGATGCCCAAACCCGCGCCAATCGCGGCCAAACCCGCGCCAACGGCTGCAATACTTCCGACCATATGCGTGTCCTTTCCCTAGTGTTCCGGATGATACAACTGACCGATGAAAATCGCCGAGAGCAGCGTGAAGATGAACGCCTGCAAAAACGCGACCAGCAGTTCGAGGAAGAAAACCAGCACCACCAGCGCCAGCACCGGCAGCGCCGCGAAGCCGAACATCACCAGCAGGCTGATCAGCGCGAAGATGACGATATGCCCCGCCAGCATGTTCGCAAAAAGACGGATCGCCAACGCCGCGGCCTTGATGAAGACACCGAGGAACTCCAGCGGCGCCAGCAGGATCAACAGCGGCCACGGTACGCCGTGCGGCGTGAACGCCTTGAAGAAACCCAGCACGCCGTTCTTCACCATGCCGCCGATGAACATGAAGCCCAGCGTGACGAGCGCCAGCGCGCCGGTGACGTTGATGTTCGCCGTCGCCGCCGGGAACAGCGGGGTGATGCTCATCAAATTCAGGCACAGGATGAAGAAGAAAAACGAGCAGAACAGCGGCGCCATCCGGCGGCCATCCTTCTCGCCGAGGAATGGCATCGCAATCTGGTTGCGGACCAGCAGGACGAACATCTCCAGCAGACACGTCAGCCCGCGCGGCACGGGGTCCTTGTGGCGGTAGATCAACCCAAAGGTCATCACGAGGATCGTCGCGCCGATGACGAGCATCAGGCCGTGTACGGAAAGAAAGGAGGGGAGGGCGATGGCTTTGCCAAAGGGCGCCCACTCGTGGGAATCGGCCACGTGGTGCATGATGAACTCATTCACCGCCGCCATCTTGGCCGCCGCGAGGTCGGTCGCCTGCGTTGTCAACGAATCAGCCATGACAAATTCAAATCACCCGAAATGCCGCCGGGAATTGGAGCGGCAGACCATAACGACTTTCCCTGAAAATTCAACGTCAAAGCCGAGTTCACTTCGGCCGGTTCACTTCCCGCCAGAGCTTCCATAGCTCGTAGCCGCAATAGAGCAGACCCAGCAGCGCGCCCGCGATGGTCCAACGGACGCCGCCGCCCGTGCGCCGATCCAGCCACCAGCCGCCGAGCGTGAACAGCGCCATCGCCGCCGCCCATGTAAAGCCGATCCCCAGCGCGCGCTGATAGAGCCCGCGCTCCCCCGGCTTTTCTGGGTCAGGTGGTTTCATGAAGTGATGTTGGATGTGCGAGGCGGGATGTGGGAGGCGGTAACGAAAGGCTGGTTGTAGCGGCAACTTGCGGTCGCCGACGGCGGGCATAGCCCGCCGCTACAGAAAACTGCTGGAGCTCCCGCCCACAAGACGCAGAGCGCCCTGGCGGGCGCACTATCCACGGCGAGTTCCGTTTGTAACGCCAACGGCGGGCGCAGCCCGTCGCTACAGCCGCCAGCCACCCGTGTTTTCCAAGGCTTGGAAAACTGACCTTTGACTTTTCCAAGGCTTGGAAAATTCGACAAAAGATTTTCCCGCCGGGTCGGTGACCCGGCCTACAGCAAACCCCCTCGTGTCCCTTGAGAGTGGTTGTAGGCCGCGTGACCTCACGCGGCGTGGTCGTTGATCGCTGATTATTCCAAGGCTTGGAAAAAGCGGCCCCCTGGGTTTCCAATCCTTGGAAAAGAAAACGCGGAGTAATGGAGTACTGGAGTGGTGGAGTGCTGGAAGGTGTTGTTGAGTTCCGGCCCATCAATCCTCCATCACTCCCTGCTTCATCATCCGAGCGTGCTCGGGCGGTGGATGAGCTGCAGGAACTCGTTGCGGGTGGCGTTGGAGTCGTGGAAGCTGCCGAGCATCGCGGAGGTGACCATGCTGGAATCCTGCTTCTCGACGCCGCGCATCATCATGCACAAGTGCCGCGCCTCGATGACGACGCCGACGCCCTCCGGCGCGAGATGGGTCATCAGCGCGCGGGCGATCTGGTTGGTCAGCCGCTCCTGGACTTGCAACCGGCGGGCGAAGATATCCGCGAGCCGCGCGAGCTTGCTGACGCCGACGACCTTGCCCTTCGGGATGTAGCCGATGTGGCAGCGCCCGAAGAACGGCAGCATGTGATGCTCGCAGAGGCTGAAGATTTCGATGTCCTTGACGATGATCATGTGGTTGGCCTCGACCGTGAAGATGGCCGAGTTGATCAAGGCATCCGCGTCCTCCTGGTAGCCCTGGGTCAGGAACTCCCACGCCTTGGCGACGCGTTGCGGCGTCTTGAGCAAACCCTCGCGCTGCGGGTCTTCGCCGATTTCCACGAGCCATTGGCTCGTCAGTTCTTCCATGTGCTGCTGATTCATGGCGGCAAACTAGCGCGAACGCGTCCGAAAGCAAACCGAAATCCTTGGAAATTCGGCTACGCTCGGCTATTGTCGCGCGTCTTTTTCAGGAGCACCCATGAGCAGCCCGGATAAAATTGATGTGCGCTACGTGGCCCATCTGGCGCGGATGCATCTAGCCGACGGGGAAGTCGCCCGTTTGCAGCCGCAGCTCGAACAAATCGTCGGCTACGTCCAACAACTGGGCGAGCTCAACGTCGAGGGCATCGAGCCCACCGCCCACGCGATCCCGGTCCAGAATGTTTTCCGCGCCGACGAGGTCCGCCCGTGCCTCGATCACGACGCGGCGATGCAGAACGCCCCGCTCGCCCGCGAAGGGCAATTCATTGTGCCCAAGATCATCGAATGAGAAACCTGAAACGTGAGACCTGAAACCTGAAACGTGAGACCTGAAACCGGAAACGTGAGACCTGAAACCGGAAATTTGAGACCTGAAGCCTGAAACAAGCATGTCTTCTGAAAGCAACTGACTACTGACAACTGACTCCATGAGCTCTTTGAATCAACTGACGGTGACGGAAGCCACAGAGAAGCTCGCAAAACGCGAGTGCAGCTCCGAGGACATCGTCCGCGCGGTGCTCGCCGCCATCGAGAAGAACGATAAGCAGGTTGGCGCCTACCTGACGGTGGATGCCGAGTCGGCGCTGGCGCAGGCGAAGGAAGCGGACGTGGCGCGTGCGCGCGGCGAAACCAAGCCACTGCTCGGCATCCCGGTGGGCATGAAGGATCTGCTCAACGTCAAGGGCCAGCCTTGCACGTGTGCCTCCAAGATTCTCAAGGGTTATGTGGCGCCCTACGATGCGACGGTTGTCGCGAAGCTGCGCGTGGCCGGCGCGGTGATCCTCGGTCGCCTGAACATGGACGAATTCGCGATGGGCGGCAGCACGGAGAACTCCGCCTACCAGCCAACGAAAAACCCCTGGGATCTTTCGCGCGTCCCCGGCGGGTCCAGCGGCGGCAGCGCGGCGGCGGTCGCTGCCGATGAGGCCCTTGCGACGCTTGGCTCCGATACCGGCGGCTCGATCCGCCAGCCCGCGGGCTTCTGCGGCTGCGTGGGGCTCAAGCCCACCTACGGCCGCGTCTCCCGCTACGGTCTGACCGCCTTCGCTTCCTCGCTCGATCAAATCGGGCCGCTGACGAAGACCGTGAAAGACTCCGCCCTTCTTTTGAGCGCGATTTCCGGTCGCGACGCAATGGATTCGACGTCCCTCGACGCGCCCGTTCCCGATTATGCTGCGCAACTCGGCGGCGACCTCAAGGGACTGCGGCTCGGTTTGCCCAAGGAATATTTCATCGAGGGCCTCGACGCGGAAGTGGAACAGAAGGTCCGCGCCGCCGTGGCCAAGTGCCGCGAGCTTGGGGCGGAGATCGTGGATATCAGCCTGCCGCACTCGAAGTTTGCCGTCGCCGTTTATTACATCATCGCGACGGCGGAAGCTTCCGCGAACCTCGCGCGCTTCGATGGCGTCCGCTACGGCCTGCGCGTGGATGGGGAAGACCCGATTGACCAATATGGCAAGACCCGCGCCGCCGGGTTCGGGCAGGAAGTGAAGCGGCGCATCATCCTCGGCACCTACGTCCTCTCCAGCGGCTACCACGACGCCTACTATCTGCGCGGGCAAAAGGTCCGCACGCTGATCCGCCGCGACTTCGAGGCCGCGTTCCAGCACTGCGACGCGATCCTGACGCCCGTCGCGCCCTCTGCCGCCTATAAGCTCGGCGAGCAGATCAACGACCCGCTCAAGATGTACCTCGGCGACATCTTCACGATCCCCGTCAACCTCGCCGGCAATTGCGCGATCAATGTGCCGTGCGGGTTCACGCAGGAGAAACTGCCGGTGGGTCTGCACATTATCGGCCCGGCGCTCCGCGAAGACGTGATCCTGAAAGTGGGCCACGCCTACGAACAGGTCACCGACTGGCACAAGCAGAAAGCAGCAGTCAGCGGTCAGCTTTCGGCGATCAGCTAGAAGAAATGGAATCGCGGACGAACCCGGATGAACAAAAGCTGAAAGCCGATGGCTGACAGCTAAGAGCTAACAAAATGAACTACATCGCCAATGTTGGCTTGGAAGTACACGTTCAACTGAAGACGCGGACGAAGATCTTCTGCGGCTGCCCGACGACCTTCGGCGCGCCGCCGAACACGCACGTCTGCCCGGTCTGCCTCGGCTATCCCGGCGCGATGCCCGCGATGAACGCGGAGGCGATCCGCCTGACCGTCCTCTCCGGCCTGATGCTCGGCTGCCAGATCAATCCGGCGAGCAAAATGGACCGGAAGAACTACTACTACCCGGACATGCCCAAGAACTACCAGATCTCGCAATATGACCAGCCGCTCTGCCTTGGCGGTGGCATCGAGATTACGCTCGCTGATGGTTCCAAGAAGAAGATCGGCCTCACGCGCATCCACATTGAGGAAGATGTGGGCAAGAACATGCACTTCACGGCCTCCAGCGGGATTGATTTCAATCGCGCGGGCACACCGCTGATGGAGATCGTCACCGAACCCGATATCGCCAGCGCCGATGAGGCCATGGCGTTTCTCGAAGCCCTCAAGGAAATCCTCGCCTATGGCGGCGTCAGCGATGTGAACCTCGAAGAAGGCAATCTGCGGTGCGATGTGAATTCCTCGGTCCGTCCCGCCGGCCAGGAAAAGCTCGGCACGAAGACCGAGCTGAAGAACATGAACACCTTCAAGGGCGTCCATCGCGCGCTCTCCTATGAAATCGCCCGCCAGATTTCCGAGTTGGAGAAGGGCGGCCGCATCCGCCAGGAAACCCGGCGCTGGGACGACCTCGCGGGCGTCACGCTGGCGATGCGCAGCAAAGAGGAAGCCCACGACTACCGCTATTTCCCGGAACCCGACCTGCTCCCGATTGTCCTCACGCAGGCACAGGTGACCGAATGGGCCAAGGCGCTGCCGGAGCTGCCGGAAAAACGCCGCGCCCGGATGATGAGCGACTACGGAATCCCTGAATATGATGCCGGCGTCCTCTCGGCGGACAAAGCTCTCGCCGATTACTTCGAGGCCACCGCCACGCTGGTCAAGAACCCCAAGGCCGCCTCCAACTGGATCATGACCACGGTCATGGCCAAGCTGACGGAATTACACCTGACCATTGGCGAGGTGAAGATCACGCCCGCCCAGCTCGCCAAGCTCATCAATCTGGTGGAAGCCAAGACGATCAATCTGCCCACGGCGAAGGAAATCTTCGAGCTCATGTTCGCGCAGGGTGGGGATGCCGGGGAGATCGTCAAGGCCAAGGGCCTCGCGCAGGTCAGCGATGCCGGCGCGATCGAGAAGATTGTGGACGAAGCCATCGCCGCCAATCCCAAGGTCGTCGCCGACTATAAGGGCGGCAAGGAAGCCTCCTTCAAGTTCCTCGTCGGCCAAGTGATGAAACTCTCCAAGGGTAAGGCGAATCCTGCGCTGGCAAACGAGCTGCTCAAGAAGAAGCTGGGCTGAAGCAAGCCATCTACCCGACGGCGCAGCAGCCTTGCCTCTCAAAATCATGTCGGTCGGGAGCTCGTCCCGTCGCCCGGTTATGGTTTCCTGATTTGGCCGCCATGAATTTGCTACAGGAGCGCCCTTGCGAGCGCGCTACAAACGGCACCATCTGGAGCTTGGATTGTTGGTAGCCCCGCCGCAAGGCGGGTTTTTTCTCCACTCCCATCAGCACAAGGAAGAGCAGCCTGATGGGACGCCGAAAATCTTGCCCGCCAAACCTTCCAAGATCATGCAGGGTGGCAAGGAGAAGAAAGTCGCCGTCAGCAAAGTGGACGACAAGGTGAGCGGGAATACATCAGGGAGGGTGGCTTCCCGGAAAGGCCTTATCGAGTACGTAGCCAGCATCTCCGCCTGCCGCGCTGGGATCTCGCCGTGTGAGGCGTGGACAGTAAACAGATGACGAGAACGTGGAGCCGCAGGGAGGTTGCGCCATTTTTGTCGGCGGGTTTCCAAGACTTGGAAATGGAAGCGGGATTTTTTCCAAGCCTTGGAAAAACGCAGTTTTCAAGCGAATCCAGCCAAATCTTTCGTGGCGCCGGGGCTAATGGCCGCGCAGAAAGCGGTAAAAAGTGAAAAAAATTCCCCAAAAAAAGATTGCGCTCCGGCGGTGCGCTCGCTACGGTGCGCCCGCTTTTGCCGACCGGACAGGTCGCAACCTCTCGCTGCCGTAACGCGCTGCTTCGCTTCAACCGCCGCCGGTTGACGTGTGTGTTTTAGAGGGGCGGGTAGCGAGGGGCGAGGGTGTCGGGTGATGGGTGATCGGGCCTTCGCAAGAGACGACGCCAGGCAAACGCGAGACACGCGACGCGAGACCAGAGACGATTTTTGGAAGACTGCTTATGAGCCTAGACACAATCATGCTGCTGGTGGTGGTGGTGCCGGTGTTCGGCTCCCTCCTGTTGCCGCTGGTGGGGAAGGTTTGCAAGAGCACGCGCAACGGGCTGGCGCTCCTGCTGGTGCTGGTTTCGCTCGCCGGCTCGCTGATGCTCATCGGCCCGGTGATGAGTGGCAAGGTGATCACGTTGACCTTCCCGACGGGCTTCGGCCAGATGATGCTGATGGCCGACCGGCTGGCGGTCTTCATGGCGCTGGTCTCCTCGCTGGTCGGCGCGATCATCGTCTTCTACTCGTGGGGCTACATCAGCCACTACGAGAACCAGAATGAATATTACCTGCTCGTGGTCCTGTTTCTCGGCGCGATGATGGGCCTGGTCTTCGCCGCCAACCTCCTGATCCTTTATATATTCTGGGAAATCACCGCCATCGCGAGCTGGCGGTTGATCGGCTTCTTCCGGTCGCCGGCGATTGTGCTGCGGGCCGACAAGTCGTTCCTCGTCACCTTCTTCGGCGCCACGATGATGCTGCTGGGCTTCATCATGGTGCGCGAGCAGGCGGGCTCGTGGGACCTGCCGGCGATCAAGGCGGCGCTCGTCGGTCATCCGCTGTCGAGCGCGGCGGTCGCGCTGATCCTGCTGGGCATCCTTTCCAAGTCGGCGACGCTGCCGCTGCAAACGTGGTTGCCGGATGCGGGCGTCGCGCCGTCGCCGGTCACCGCGCTGCTGCACGCGGCCGTGCTGGTCAAGATCGGCGTCTATGCCTATGCGCGGTTGTTCGTGGTGAACATGCCGCTGCCGGAAATCTGGCAGACGATTGTGCCGGCGATTGCGGGCGTGAGCGCGCTCGTGGCGGCGGGCGCGGCGCTGCTGGAGACCGACCTCAAGCGCCTGATCGCGTTCTCGACCATCAGCCAGATCGGCTTCATCTTCCTCGGCCTCTCGATCGGCGGCGAACTCGCGCTGGCGGGCGGGTTGCTCTACATCCTGATGCACGGCGTCGCCAAGGGCGGCCTGTTCCTCTGCGCGGGCATCGTCGAGCAGAACACGCACTGCAAGGACATCACCAAGCTCGGCGGCCTGATCAAGACGATGCCGGTGACGGCCATCGCCTTTCTGATCTGCACCTTCTCGGTCATCGGCATCCCGCCGCTCGGCGGGTTCTTCAGCAAGTACATGGTCATCGCCGGCGCGGCCAAGGGTCCGCACCTGTGGATCGTGCTCTCGTTCGTCGGGACGGCGTTCCTGACGATCATCTATTTGATGCGCGTGTTCGTGATGGTGTTCATGGGCGAGCCCAAGACCGAGCTGAAGAGCGAGGGTTCGCCGGTGATGGTCTGGTCGGTCGCGCTGCTGGCGCTGCTTTCGATCGCCGGCGGCCTGCTGATCTACTATCCCTCGTTCTTCGCGACTGAAGCCACGCGCCAAATCCTGGGGCTGATTCCATGACGAACAACCTGATGTACTTTGCGATTCTCCTGCCGGCGGTGATAAGCCTGCTGGCCTTCGCCACACGTAAAATGGGCAAGGTCTGCGCGGCGACGGCGCTGCTGGGCGCGGTGGTCAACCTCGTGGTGGCCATCAAGCTGTTTGGCCAGACGGCGGCGGTACATGTCCCGTGGACGAGCTGGGGTCTGGACTTCACGCTGCGCCTCTACTCCTTCAGTGGTTTCATCGTGCTGGCGGCGGCGGGTTTCGCGCTGGCGATCACGCTCTACAGCCTGCCGTTCATGGCCAAGCGCGAGCACAGCGGCCTGTTCTATTTCCAACTGCTCCTCTCGGTGGCGTTCGCCAACGGCGCGGCGCTCGCGGATAACCTGATCCTTCTGCTGTTCTTCTGGGAAGGCCTGCTGATCACGCTCTACGGCCTGATCGCCATCGGCCGGCCCGGCGCGTGGAAGAGCGCAATGAAGGCGCTGGTGCTCGTCGGCGTTTCCGATGTCTGCATGATGTTCGGCATTGCGCTCGCCGGGCACTTCGCGGGTACGATGCAGATCTCGAAGATGCACCTCGTGCTGACCGAGACCGGCCCGACGCTGGCGTTCCTGTTCCTGATCATCGGCGCCACGGCCAAGGCCGGCGCGCTGCCGTTCCACTCCTGGATTCCCGACGCCGCCGAGGACGCGCCGCTGCCGTTCATGGCGCTGATGCCCGCCGCGTTCGAGAAACTGCTCGGCATCTATTTCCTCGCCCGCATTACGCTCGACATGTTTGCGCTCACGCCCGGTTCGTGGTGCAGCACGCTGCTGATGACGCTCGGCGCGATCACGATTCTGGTCGCGGTCATGATGGCGCTGATCCAGAAGGACTACAAACGGCTGCTGGCTTACCACGCTATTTCGCAGGTCGGCTACATGATCCTCGGCATCGGCACGGCGGTGCCGGCCGGCATCGTCGGCGGCCTTTTCCACATGATCAACCACGCGCTTTACAAGAGCGGCCTGTTCCTCTCCGGCGGCTCGGTGGAGCGGCAGACGGGCACGACGGACCTCTCCAAGCTCGGCGGCCTCGCGCGCCAGATGCCCATCACCTTCTTCTGCTTCTTCGTCACCGCCTGCTCGATTTCCGGCGTCCCGCCGTTCAACGGCTTCATCTCGAAGGAGCTGATCTACGACGGTGCGCTCGAGCGGGGCGGCATCTTCTACGCGGCCGCGTTGCTCGGCTCCTTCCTGACCGCCGCCAGCTTCCTCAAGCTCGGTCACAGCGCCTACTTCGGGAAGGTCAGCGAGGCGAACAAGAACGTGAAGGAAGCGCCGTGGGCGATGCTCGTCCCGATGCTGACCATCGCGGGCTTCTGCATCCTGTTCGGCGTCTATAACCAGCTCCCGCTGCACAAGCTGATCCAGCCCGTCCTCGGCGAGCACCGCCTCGAGGGCCACGATTACGCCGGCTGGCACTTCAACATCATGCTCGTCGTCGGCACGCTCGTGGTGCTGGCGCTCGCGCTGCTTAACCATTTCATCGGCGTCAAGCGCAGCGGCAGCGGCATCGGCGCGGCCGATCACATCCACTATGCGCCCGGCCTGCATCAGGCCTATGACGCCGCCGAGAAGGGCTGGTTCGATCCCTACGAGCTCGGCCTCACGCTCGCGCGCGGGGTGGGGCGCGTCACGTGGGGCGTGGACCGCTTCATCAACTGGGTGAGCGATGGCCTCGCCGTCGGCGTCACCGCGATGTTCTCCTACCTTGTGCGTTCCTTCCACACCGGCTCGCTCCCGATTTATCTCTGGTGGGCCATCGCCGGTGTGGCCCTGGTGATCATCCTTCTGGTGAAAGTGAACTGACCATGCCCTCCCTCCTCGTCATCCTCCCGTTGCTGGCGGTGTTGCTGCTCAACCTGCCGCTGAACTTCCTGCGCCGCCTCGCGCTGCCGGCCGCGCTGCTGCTGGCCCTCTACCAGGCGGCCTTCGCGCTGGGCGTGCTGCCGGCCTGTTGCGCCGGCTGCCCGACGCAGGAGCGCTGGTTCCTCAACGCGCTGGACCCGCTGACGAGCGTGTTGCTGCTCGCCATCGCCATCGTCGCGTTCGTCTCGGTCTTCGTCCTGCGTGCGACCGCCGGCGAGGAGCGCCGCGAGTTCAACATGCTCAACCTCGTGTTTCTCGCCGTCGCCGGCATGAACGGCCTCGTGCTGGTGCGCGACCTGTTCAGCCTCTACGTCTTCCTCGAACTCGCCTCCATCGCCAGCTTCATCCTGATCGCCGCGCACCGCGAGATGGGCGGACTGGAGGGCGCGTTCAAGTACCTCGTCATGTCGGCGCTGGCCACGATGATGATGCTGGCCTCGATCGCGCTGCTGCTCGCGCTGTCCGGCTCGACCTCGTTCGGCGCGGTCGCCGAGGCGTTGCAGGCGCACGCCCGCCACGGCTACGTGCTGACCGCGCTCGGCCTGTTCCTCGGCGGCCTGCTGATCAAGTCCGGCGTCATGCCGTTCCACGGCTGGCTGCCCGACGCCTATTCCGCCGCGCCCGCCGCCGTCTCGACCCTGCTCGCCGGCATCGTCACCAAGGTCACCGGCGTCTATGCGCTCATCCGCCTCGTCCTCGACGTCTTCGGCTTCACGCCGGCGACGCAGCAGCTCCTGCTCATCTTCGGCGCGATCTCCGTGGTCGCCGGCGCGCTTGCCGCGCTGGGGCAGAGCGACATGAAGCGCATGCTCGCCTATTCCTCGATCAGCCAGGTCGGCTACATCCTGCTCGGCCTCGCGACCGGCACGGGGCTGGGCATCGCCGCCGCGGTCTTCCACCTCTTTAACCACGCGATCTTCAAGACCCTGCTGTTCGTCAACGCCGCCGCCGTCGAAAAGCAGACCGGCACGCGCGACATGAACCAGCTCGGCGGCCTCGCGCAGAAGATGCCGATCACCGGCGTGACCTCGCTGCTGGCGATGTTCTCCACCGCCGGTGTGCCGCCGCTCGCCGGTTTCTGGAGCAAGCTGCTGATCATCGCGGCGCTCTGGCTGTCCGGCTTCCACGGGTACGCGCTGCTCGGCATCGGCGCGAGCCTGCTGACCCTGGCCTACTTCCTCTCGCTCCAGCGCCGCGTGTTCTTCGGGCTGGTACGCGCCGGCTGCGAGAACGTGCGCGAGGCCGGCTGGGCGCTGACGCTGCCGAGCCTGTTGCTGGCCGCGATCCTCGTCGGCGTCGGTCTGGCGCTGCCGTGGCTGATCGGCACCTTCCTCCTGCCGGTGAAAGGATTCTGAACCCATGGACCCGACCTTCCTCAAACAGCAGTTGCTGATGAACATCATCCTGATGGGGGCGATGCTGCTTGGCGCGCTCGCCACCGTGATGTTGCGCCAGCTCGTCAAGGCCGCCATCGCGCTGGCCTTCACCAGCGTGGTGCTCTGCGTCGTCATGTTCAAGCTGAACGCCCCGTGGGCCGCGGTCTTCGAGCTGTCCGTCTGCGCCGGCCTGATCACGGTCGTCTTCATCAGCGCCGTCAGCCTCGTCAAGCCCGCGACCGAGGAGGAGCGCGCCGCGCACATCCGTTTCAAGACCCGCCGCTACTTCCTGCTCCCGCTCGTCCTGCTGCTCGTCGGCGTGGGCTTGAGCTACGTGACGGGCCAGCCGCTGCCGCTGCCCGCGGCCGAACCCGCCGGCACCGAGTTGCGCAGCCTGCTCTGGGGCCCGCGCGCGCTCGACCTGCTCGGCCAGGTGCTCGTGCTGCTCGCCGGCGTCTGGGGCGTGGTGATGCTCTTCAAGGAGGAGAAGTGACATGAACCTCGTCTCCCTCGTCATGCCTTTCGGGGTGTTCGTCGCGCTGCTGGCGGCGGTCGGCCTCTACTGCCTGATCGTCACCCGCGACATGCTGCGCGTCATCCTCGCGCTCGAGGTCATCACCAAGGCCGTCACGCTGCTGCTGATCGTCGGCGGCCTGGTCAGCGGCCACATGGCGCTGGCGCAGGCGTTCGTCATCACGCTGATCGTGATCGAGGTCGTCGTCATCGTCGCCGCCGCCGGCATCGTAATCGCCGTCTATAAGCACACCGGCACGCTCGACATCCGCCGGCTCCGGAATTTGAAAGGTTGAAAACATCGCTTAACTTGCCGCGCCGCAAAGGAACCGAACCGTGAACGATTATCTGCCGCTGCTGCTCCTGCCGCCGATCGCCTTCGTGGTCGTGCTCGGCCTCATCCTTGTCTTCTGCGGGCTCGTCCGCCCGCTCGCCGCCAGGAACGCCAAGCCCGGCGCCGGGCGCGACAAGCCCTACGCCTGCGGCGAGGACGTCAAGGTCCACGCCGCGCAGCCCGAGTACAAGCAGTTCTTCCCGTTCGCCTATTTCTTCACCATCATGCACGTCATCGCGCTGATCGTCGCGACGGCGCCGAGCGGCAACCTCCAGATCGCCGCGCTTGCGGTGCTCTATCTGCTGGCCGCGGTGATGGGCCTCTTCATTCTTTTCCGGAGCTGAACCATGGGCCTCATTCAAAAAATCGTCACCTGGGCGCGCATCAAGTCGCCGTGGGTCATCCACTTCAACACCGGCGCCTGCAACGCGTGCGACATCGAAGTCATTGACGCGCTGACGCCGCGCTACGACCTCGAACGCTTCGGCGTGCAGCTCAAGGGCTCGCCGCGCCACGCCGATGTCATGGTCGTCTCCGGCCCCGTCACGCGCCAGAGCCGCGACCGCCTCAAGCGCATCTATGACCAGCTCGCCGAGCCCAAGTTCGTCGTCGCGGTCGGCACCTGCGCCTGCTCCGGCGGCGTGTTCCAGGGCTGCTACAACGTCGAGGGCGGCATTGACCAGGCGATCCCGGTCCACGCCTACATCCCCGGCTGCGCCGCGCGCCCGGAGGCGATCATTGATGGCGTTGTGAAACTGCTTTCGAGTCTGGACCCGAAGCCTGTGGCCGCGCCGCCGGCGGAGCCGGTGGAAAAAGAGGCTGCCTCGGCGTAGATTGCGCGGCCTTTCCAAGGCTTGGAAAAAAGTTTGTGAATTTTTCCAAGGCTTGGAAAAAGCCGGCGTGAGATTTTCCAAGGTCTGGAAAAATCCGCCGGCGCGGTTCCAATGCTTGGAAATGTTTGGAGCGAATATGACAGCGGAAGAGACAATTCAAAGTGAGTTGGTGGCGCAGTTCCCGTTCCTCGCGGAGAAATTCCGCGTGCAGCGCGCGCGCCGCCTCTGGGCGGAGGTCCCCGCCGATAAGTTCGACGCGGTGGTTCATCATCTCTTCGAGAAGATGCATTTCATCATGCTCTGCGCCATTACCGGGCTCGACGAGGGCGCGACCTTCGGCCTGGTCTATCACCTCGGCGTGCCCAGCGGGATGATGTTGAGCCTCAAGGTTTCGATTCCGCGCGAGAAGCCGGAGTGGAAGACGCTGATCGGGATGTTCCCCGGCGGCGAGCTCTATGAGCGCGAGGTTGCCGACCTGCTCGGCGTCAAGTTCGAGGGGCTGCCTGCGGGCCTGCGCTATCCGCTCCCGGACGACTGGCCGGACAACGAATTTCCATTGCGCAAGGACTGGCAGCCCAAACACGCCGTCGCGCCCGCCGCGCCGGCCGGCGAGGTGAAATCATGAGCAAGATCACGATTCCCATCGGCCCGCAACATCCCGCGCTCAAGGAGCCGGCGAGCTTCAAGATCACGCTGAACGGCGAGGAAATTTATTCGATGGACATGCGGCTGGGCTACAACCACCGCGGCATCGAGAAGGCGTGCGAGCAGCGCACCTACATCCAGAGCCTGTACCTGATCGAGCGCATCTGCGGCATCTGCTCGCACTCGCACTCGACCGCGTTCACGCAGGCCGTGGAGGAACTCGCCGGCCTGCAAGTCCCGAAGCGCGGCCTCTATATCCGCACGCTCATCGCGGAACTCGAACGCATCCACTCGCACCTGCTGTGGCTCGGCGTCGCCGCGCACGAGGTCGGGTTCGATACGCTGCTGATGTACACCTGGCGCGACCGCGAACTCGTCATGGATCACCTCGCCGAGCTCGGCGGCAACCGCGTCAACTACGCCGTCAACACGTTCGGCGGCGTGCGGCGCGACCTGACGCCGGACGAGATTGCGCACATTCTGAAGGACATGGACACGCTCGAGGAGCGGACCAAGTACTACGCACAGGTCGCCACCGAGGAAGCCACACTGATCGCGCGCCTCTCCAAGGTCGGCGTGATGTCCAAAACCGAGGCGGAGACGCTCGGCGCGGTCGGCCCGACGGCGCGCGCGTGCAGTGTGGACCGCGACGTGCGGCGCGACGATCCCTACGCCGCCTATCCCGACGTGCAGTTCAAGGTCTGTGTGGACGATCACTGCGATGTTTATGGCCGCGTGCTGGTGCGCGTGAACGAGCTGTTCGAGTCCTATAGCATCATCCGCCAGCTTCTGAAGAATCTGCCCGAGGGGCCGATCGCGGTGAAGGCGCCGCGCCGGATGCCGGCGGGCGAGGTCTTCTCGCGCTACGAGGCGCCGCGCGGCGAGGACTGCCACTACATCAAGGGCAACGGCACCGACAAGCCCGACCGCGTGAAGATCCGCGCGCCCACGCTCGCCAACTGGCGCGCGGTGCGCAAGATGATCGAGGGCAACTACCTCGCCGATGCGCCCATCGTCATCGCGGCGATTGACCCGTGCTTCTCCTGCACCGACCGCGCGATCGAACTCGTCCGCCCGCACGGCGGCGAGGTGCTCACGTGGGGCGCGCTGCGGCAGTTCGGCATCGAGTGGCACCGCCGGCACGGTCTGGATTTTGCTGATCTCAACAAGAAGTTCAGCCAACGGATGGAGCGCGTGAAATAATGGCTATCTTCAACATCCTCGTCTTTCCCGGCATCCTGTTCCTGGTGGCGGCCGGGCTGTGGTTCGAGTTCGTGGACCGCCGGATGTACGCCCGCATGCAGAACCGGCAGGGGCCCCCGTGGTTCCAGCCGCTGGCGGACTTCATCAAGCTCCTCGCCAAGGAGACGATCATCCCGGAGGACGCCAATCCGCGGCTGTTCGCCGCCATGCCGGTCCTCGCGCTGACGGCGACCATCTGCGCGTTCTTCTATATCCCGCTCTGGAACACCACGGCGCTGTTCTCGTTCCAGGGCGACGCCATCGTGGTGATGTACCTGCTGACCATCCCGACGATGACCTTCTTCCTCGCCGGCTGGTACTCGACGAGCCTCTACTCCACGCTCGGCGCGGTGCGCTCGCTGACGCAGCTCTTCGCCTACGAGATTCCGCTGTTCATGGCCGTGCTCGCGCCCGCGATGCTCGCCAACGACTGGTCGCTTGCCGGCATCACGAAATTCTACGCCGCGCATCCGCTGCTCGCCCTGCTGAACCTGCCCGCTTTCTGCGTCGCGATGGTGACGCTGCTCGGCAAGCTGGAGAAGGTGCCGTTCGACATTCCCGAGGCCGAGACCGAGATCGTCGCCGGCGCGTTCACCGAGTACGCCGGCCGCCACCTCGCGCTGTTCCGCCTCGCGATTGATATCGAGGTCATCGTCGCCGGCTCGCTCGTCGCGGCGATCTTCCTGCCCTTCGGCCTGACGCTGCCGTGGTGGCTCGGCATCATCATCTACCTGCTCAAGATCACGCTCGTCGTCGCGCTCATCGCCATCATGCGCACGATCATGGCGCGCCTGCGCATCGAGCAGATGGTCAACTTCTGCTGGAAGTTTCTCGCGCCCGCCGCGCTGGCCCAGTTGATGATCAATCTCGTCGTGAAAGGATTCCTGCAGCCATGATCAAACCCGGACGAATGTTGGGCGAAGCCCTCGCGCACCTCGGCGCCAAGCCGGCGACCGTGAAGTATCCCTTCGAGCCCGCCGTCGTGCAGGCCGGCCTGCGCGGCAAGATCAAGTTCTTCGCCGAGAAGTGCATCGGCTGCAAAATCTGCGAGAAGGACTGCCCTTCCGACGCGATCACGATCAACAAGCTCGGCGACAAGCGCTTCGAGTGCGTCTTCGATCTCGATAAGTGCATCTACTGCGCCCAGTGCGTAGATAGCTGTCCCAAGAAGGCGCTCGCCGTCACCACCGAGTTCGAGCTCGCGCAGCTCGACCGGCACAAACTGCGGTTTGTTTACCATGCCCCCGACGCACCGCCCGCCGCCCCGGCCGCCCAGCCTGCGGCGCCGGCTGCAAAAACAGCTTGAAGGCGCGCAGCGCGTTGCGCTGCTCGCCATCGGCTCCGACCTGCGCGGCGATGACGCCGCCGGCCTTCTGGTGGCGGACTATCTGGAAAAGTCTCTTTCATCTTCGCATCAGCCATTAACCATCAGCCATTCAACATCTCTTCATATTCTCCGCGGCCACACCGCGCCGGAAAACTGCACCGGCGAGATCAAAAAACTGGCACCCACCCATCTGGTGATCGTGGATGCCGCCGATCTTGGCCAGCAACCCGGCGCGCTTCACTTGCTCGAACCTGGGCAGATCGGCGGCGTCTCCTTCTCGACGCACCAGATGCCCTTGAGCGTCATGCTCGACTACCTGAAGACCTCCTTCGCGTTCGAGGCCATCGTGCTGACCATCCAACCCGCGCATCTGGACCTGAACCGCCCCGTCACCCCCGCGGTCCGCCGCGCCGCCCGTACCCTCGCCGCTGTACTTGTGAAGGCTTGTGAGAAGCGGGTGCTCCCCTTGCGGCGCTGAGTACGCCGACCTTGTCCGCGGTTACGCGCCGCATGCGAGAGGGCTGTGCCTCAATCGCGCACCGCGCGGGCGGGTGGCAGACGCCCTGAAAGCGGCGGCCAGCGCAGGCTTGCTTTCGGCGCGAGGGCTGCGCTATGCATGAACCCGTTGGCGGAAGGCGAGGTGTGCCATGATGATCTGCGCTGATGATTTTGGGTTGGCGCCGGATGTGGATGACGCCATCTTGCAACTGGTGTGCGCCCGCAAGGTCTCCGCAGTGTCGGTGATGGCCGCGTTGCTGGCCAAGCCGACGCCCGCGCTAAAAACGCTGCTGGAACTCCGCGGGCAGGTGGAGGTGGGGTTGCATCTGGTGTTTACCGACGAACCCGGCCTCCCTCCGACCGAGCATGTGGATTCCCTGCATCGCAACGGCCAGTTGCTCGCCTTCGGCAACTTACTCGGCCGTAGCCTGACCGGCGGCGTGCGCTCGCATGATGCGCAGCGCGAGATCGCCGCGCAATATGAGTGGTTCGGCGACCTCACCGCCATGACGCCGGACTTCCTGGACGGCCATCTGCACACGCAGCAGTTTCCCGGCATCCGCCGGGGGCTGGTCGAGTTCGTCGCCGGCCTGCCACCCGCCGAGCAGCCATGGGTGCGCAACGCCGCCGAGCCGATGGAAACCATCGCCAGGCGTGGCGTCGCCACGCTGAAGTGCAAGCTCATCGCCCGCCTCGGCTTTGCGTTGCGCGAACGGCTGCTCGCCCGTGGCATCGCAACGAACGAAGGCTTTGCCGGCGTCTGCGACTACGGCGATTGGCAGAACTATCCGACCGCGTTGCAGTGTTTTCTGGAGTACGCGCGGCCGGGCAACTACCTGCTCATGACGCATCCGGGCCGGACCGAGGACTGGCGGCGCGCCGAGTTCGAGGCGCTCCACGCTGCGACGCTGCCGCCCGGCGAGCCGTGCCCCTTTGTCCGCACGCAGGCCGCCTGACGTCGGCTCTCTCTTCCCCAGCACGCCGTGCGCGTCCCGCCTTTTCCAAGGCTTGGAAAATGGACGCGTTGTTTTTCCAGGGCTTGGAAAACTTGCGCGGCCGGAAAGGGGCCGCTATCATGCCGCCGCCTTTTTTGGATGGGACATCAGCATGGTCAAAAAAATCAGCGTGGTCATTCCGGCGCGCAACGAGCAGGACACGATCAAGCCGGTGCTGCAGGCGCTCAACGGCGCCATCCAGCAGGACGGCGGGAAGCACGCCTTTGAAATCGTCGTGGTCGTGGATGACCCGGCCGACTTGACCATCCCCGTCGCTGAGCAAGAGGGTGCGCGCTGCCTGATCAACGACAAAGGGCGCGGCAAGGGCAACGCGCTCTATCACGGCTTCCGCAACTGCACTGGCGACGCGATCATCATCATTGACTCCGATGGCTCGCACAACGGCGAGGATCTGACGCATTTCGTCGCGGCACTGGATCAGGGCTTCGGGATGGTCATCGGCTCGCGCGTGCTGGGTGGCAGCAGCGACCATAACGTCATCCGGCTCTTCGCCAACGCGCTGTTCACGGTCACGGTCTCGATCATGTTCGGTGTCTCGCTGATGGACACGCTCGATGGCTATAAAGGCTTCGTAAAGGACGTGGTCACCGGTTATCGTCCACGCGCCCGCGGTTTCGATATCGAGATCGAACTGGTCGCGCGCGCGATCCGCAAGGGTTACCGGATCGTCGAGATTCCGACGCACGAGAACAAGCGCGCCGGCGGCAAGATGAAGAGCCACGCACTGCGCGACGGTTTCGCGCTCATGGTCGCCTGTTTCCGCGAAGGCATCAGTTACCGCTTCTGCCGCCTCTTCGGCCGCTGCCCGAAGCCCTACTCGGTGGACGTCAAGGAAGCGTGAGAGCAGGGTAGGGGCGCTCCTCTCTTCGCTGTTTCCCCGCGTGCCGTTAGCGCCGGCTCGGAGAGCCGGCCTACAGCGCGGCTGCCGTGCTTTCTGGAGCGCTCACCAGACCCATGGGACGAAACGCCGCGAGGCGGCGCGATAGGCGGCATAGCCGGGAAATTTTTCCGCCAGCAGCCGCTCCTCGCGCGCGGCCTTGAGCGCCAGCACCGGCAGCAAAACAAGCAGGCACACCAGTCGCGGCCAGGAAAAAGTACAGAGCAGCCAGCCGCCCGCGCCGAGGACCAAGGCAGCATACATCGGATGACGGATCAGGCGGTAGGGCCCGTGGCGCAACAGGCTCGCCTCCGCGGCCGGCTCTGGCATGATGCGCAAATGCCGGCCCATCACCACGAACGACCAGACACCCAAGGCGAGGCCCGCCGTCATCAGCAACGCGCCCGTCAGCGACCAGTACGGACGGGTGGCCGGGAGGGCCATGGCCGTCATCAACGCCACCTGCATCCCCACCAACAACCACGACAACCGGTTAGCTTTCATCCCCCGCGATCACTTCTTGAGCGGCTCCAGGGTGATGCCCTCGGCCTCGAGTTGACGGATATATTTCTTGGGATTCTCCTTCAGCTTTTCGACACAGTGCGGGCTGCAGCCGTAGAGGCGCTTGCCCTCATGGTCCACATGGAACTGGCGGTTGATCGGGTCATTGGTCAGCGGGCACAGCGTCTGGTATTTGGGGAACTTCGGCTCATCGGCGTGCAGCGGAAGGGCTGCCGCAAGACACCCACAGGCCAGAATGAAGCGCCAGCGTTTCATGTATCCGTGACCGCACTGTAGCCAGCAGTGGCGGGTTTTCCAAGGCTTGGAAAATTATGGCGATGTTTTTCCAAGCCTTGGAAACCGGCGGGGCTGCGCCTAGAATCCGGCGCGTATGAAAGCGGAAGAACAAGCGCTCATCTTTGGCGCGAACCCTGAACCCGGCCTCGTCGCCATCGAGCACATGCCCGGCAAGGAGGCCGACGAGATGCTGCTCTTCTTCCGGCGCGGCGGCCAGGTCGCGCAACAGCGCGAGCCGTTCACACCGTTTCTCTGGTTCGCGGCGGCCGAACTGCCGGCGGACTGCCCGGCGCCGCTGCGCGTGGAAAAGCTGGCGGGCGCTGCGCCCCTGAAAACGCTGGCGCTGTTCCGCTCGTGGAAGGAATTCCAGAAGGCCGTGGACGCCTGCAAGCAGGCCACCGGCTACACGCCCTCTGATCCCGGCGCGCCCTTTTTTCTGTTGAACGATCCGGTCCACCAGCATCTGCTGCTGACCGGCCGGACCTTTTTCAAGGGGCTGCACTTCGGCGATCTCAAGCGCCTACAGGTGGACATCGAAACCTACACCGAGAAGGGGTTCGAGTTTTCCAACGCCGGGCGCGCGGGCGACCGCATCATCGCCATCGCGCTGGCCGATGAGTCTGGCTGGACCGAGGTGCTCGACGGTTCGCGGCTCGACGAGCAGGCGCTGCTCGAACGCTGGGTGCAAATCGTCCACGAGAAGGACCCCGACGTGATCGAGGGGCACAACTTTTTCTCGTTCGATCTGCCGTACTTGATCGCGCGCGCCAAGCGGCATGGCGTCAAGCTTGCGCTCGGCCGTAACGGCGCGCCGCCGCGGGTGCATCCGAGCCGGGTGACGATTGCCGAACGGACGCTCGCCTATCCGAAGGCGGAGCTTTTCGGGCGGCACATCGTGGACACCTACTTCCTCGCGCAGTTCTACGACGTGAGCCACCGTTCGCTCGAGGGCTTCGGGCTCAAGGACGTGGCGCTTCATTTCGGGCTGGCCGCGCCGGGCCGGACGTACATCGAGGGTGGCGAGATTGCCGCGACCTTCGACCGCGAACCGGCGAAGCTGATGGCCTACGTACGCGACGACGTGGCCGAGACGCGGGGTATCGGCGCGCTGCTCTCGGCAAGTTTCTTTGCGCAGTGCCAGATGCTGCCCTATACCTACCAGAACGTCTGTGTGCGCGGCAGCGGGACCAAGGTGGATGCACTGCTGATCCGCGAGTATCTGCGCCGCCGCCACGCCCTGCCGTTGCCGCAGCCGGCGCGAGAATTCGCCGGCGGCTACACCGACATCTTCCTAACTGGCGTGTTCCAGAATGTCCATCACGCCGACGTGCGCTCGCTCTATCCCTCGCTGATGCTGGAGTTCGGCCTCCAGCCGCGCTGCGACGAGCTTGGCAGCTTCCTGACGCTGCTGGCCTACCTGCGCGACCTGCGCCTCGAGGCGAAGCGCCAGATGCAACAGGCGGCCAGCGACGGCGAGCGGCAGCATCAGGACGCCTTGCAGAGCACCTTCAAGATTCTGATCAACTCGTTCTACGGCTACCTTGGTTTTGCGACGGCGCGCTTCTGCGATTTTGCCGCGGCCGAGAAAGTCGCCGCCGAGGGCCGCAAGATTCTCCAGGCGATGCTCGCGGCGATCAGGCAGCAGGGCGGCACGCCGATCGAGATTGATACCGATGGCGTCTATTTCCTGCCGCCGGAGAAGGGGGTGGATTTATTCCGCGCCGCGGTGCAGGCGGCGCTGCCCAAGGGCATCGAGATCGAGTTCGACGACCGCTACCGCGCGATGTTGAGCTACAAGATGAAGAACTACGCGTTGCTCGATGACCAGGGCGAGATCATCATCCGCGGCGCGGCGCTCAAGTCGCGCGGGTTGGAAAAATTCCAGCGCCACTATCTGCGCGAATGGCTGCGGCTCAAGCTGGAGGGGCGCGACGCCGATATTCCGAAACTGCAAAATGAGTTCCGTCGCGCGATCAGCGCGCGCGCCTGGCCCATCGGCGAGTTGGCGAAGACCGAGACACTGCAGGACGCGCCTGCCACCTACGCCGCGAAGATCAAGGACAGCCGCCGCGGCCGCAACGCGGCCTATGAGCTCGCGCTCAAGTCCGGTCGCGAGTATCGCGCGGGCGACCAGCTTTCCTACTATGTCACCGGCACCGCCAAGAGCGTCGCGGTCCACGGCGCGGCCAAGCTGGCGGCGGAGTTCGATGCGCAGCGCCGCGATGAAAATGTGGCCTATTACCTCGCCAAGCTCGAAGCGCTGATCGAAAAATTTGATGCACTTTTTATCGCGGGCGGGCAAGATGCCGCCGCGGACGGCAAAGAGGAAGGAATGTTGCTATGAAAGAAACGGCTTTCAGATCGCCACGTGAGGTCACACGGCCTACAGCACGGATTCAGGCGGGGATGTTTGTAGGCCCGGTCACCCGACCGGGCGCGAAAGCGTTTCATCATAGCCGGGCGGGCTTCTCATTCATCGAGATCATTGTGGTGATGGTCATCATTGCGATCCTCGCGGGGGTGGTGACGGTGAACGTGCTGCACAAGCCGGCCGAGGCCAAAATCTCGGCGGCGAAGATGCAGCTCCAGCAGTTGCGCACGGCGGTGGAGTTGTATATGGCCGAACAAGGTCGCGCACCGACCCAGGAGCAGGGGCTGCAGGCGCTGGTGCGCAAAACCAGCCTGCCGCCGGTGCCGGAACGTTTCCCGCCCAACGGCTATCTCAACGGCTCCTCCGTGCCGCTTGATCCCTGGAAACACGCCTATGTCTACCTCGTGCCCGGCCGCAGCAACGAGGTGTTCGAGATCCTCAGCTACGGCAGTGATGGCGAGCCCGGCGGCGCCGCCGATGGTGCGGACCTCTCCAGCTCTAACTTGCAGTGAACAGAGAGACGGGAGCACTGGAGTGATGGAGTATTGGAGTAGTGGAACGGCCACCAGTGCGAAACAGCCATACGTGGCCCGGCAGGCCTCGCCCTCCACCCGCCGCACCAGTCTGATGACCTGTTTTCTTCTAAGCAAGCTGGCGGCTGCTCGTCGCCCCACACTCCAGCCCTCCCACACTCCAGCCCTTCAGGCCTCTTCCGCCTCCGGCTTCACGCTGATTGAGGTTGTTGTGGCGTTCACGGTGGCGGCGCTGATCATCGCCGCCGTGGCGAGCGGTCTGGTGGCAGCGTTGCGCGCGGAGGCGACCGCGCAGCGGCAGCAGACCGCCGGCGAGGCGCTGCGGACTTTGCAGACGGGCCTCTGGCTGGGTATAGACACGAACAGCCTGGCCACCA
This sequence comes from uncultured Lentisphaerota bacterium, assembly GCA_903889245.1. Taxonomy (GTDB): domain Bacteria; phylum Verrucomicrobiota; class Kiritimatiellia; order CAIQIC01; family CAIQIC01; genus DP16D-bin41. The sequence goes on from CAISWQ010000047.1 coordinate 45,270, forward strand.
ACCTGCCCGCGGGCTGGCGCCTTGCCAGCGAGACGACCGAGCATGGAGAGGGCAGCAACCGTGTGGTCTGGAGCCAGTGGCGGCTGGAAGCCCATACCCGGCCTTCCTGCTCTGCGGGTCTGGCCTCCCAGCAACCCTGAGCGTGGGGGAAAGTCAGCCGGGGCCGGAAAAGAAATGGACAACCACCTGATTGCTCGCTAGTTTGGCGCCATGCGTTTGCCTTGCTTGACATTTTTTTTGTTGTTGGGTTCCCTGCCAAGCTGGGCTGCGGCCTTGCCCAAGGAGATCTTGCCGGCGCGCGAAACGTTCGAGGTCGGTTTGGAGGTGAGCGATAAGCAGGGCGCAGAGCGGCTCAAGACGCTGGGAGATGAATACCTCAAACAGTTGGTCGGGATTGAGCGCGAGATGCAGAGCAACGCGCAGTTCCGCGCGTTGGTCACCGTGCATGATGAATGGCTTCGCTTCCACAAGGCGCGACTCATGCCGCCCCGTCTGTTGGAGGACCCGGTGGAATTGAAAGAACTCCAAGCTCTCACCCAGTTCCGGCTGCTGCAAACCCAGTACAGCAACGAACTGGCCCTGGTCAAACTGGCGGAGCATTACGTTCAGGAACTCTCCAGTGTGCGCGCCAACAACGAGAAGCAGGGCACGGCCTCGGTCTTGAAGACCTTGGATGAGGAGCGGGATCGCGTGCTGGGCTTGGTGCGGTTGCGCAAAGCGCTGGATCTGACGAAAATCCGGCCGCCGGCCTCCTTGGACGCCATTACCAACTCGGTCGCGGATGCTGGTGACAACGATCGCGTGCGGCGCGTGATGGAGTTGAACAAGCCCAACAACGAAGCCTTGCAAGCGACCATTGGGTATGCCATCCGCACCGTGATCTATGAGGACACCTCGCGCATCAAGGCGCGCAAGTCCGAGGGGGCAGGGTCGCGTGGGCGTTCCTTTGATGGCATGGTGCTCTACACCCCGCGCATTACCATTGTCAGTCAGCACAGCGAAGTGCCCTCCGGCAGCAAACTGGTGATTGAATATTTCAGCAAGTCCATAGCCGACCGCCTGCGCCACCGGGAGACCTCGGAAAGCGTCCTGCTGCCGCGGATTGATCGCGGCGAAAGCTATACCTTTGAACCCAAGGGCCTCCAGCTCTACCGTTCGGAACAGGTCACCACCATCCAGCGCGTGGGTGTCTCGCGCAGTTATGGTGGCAATGAATTCTATGGTCTGATCCTGCATCTGCTGGACCCTGATGGGCGCGTGCTCTTGCAGCGTTTCTCTCCGCAGTCGCTGGATCGTGAACTGAACGTCCGTCCCCCGGACAAGTAAGCCGTCAGGTTGTGCGGACGTTCCCTGTGGGCGAAGCCTCTCCCTGCGCCTTTCCAAGCTTTGGAAAAACGTCCATGTCAGCGTCCAACCTTTGGAAAAGTCAATGGCGGCGGAAGGGCAGGGTGAGCAGGAACAGCAGCAGCGCGGCGAGCACGATCGTCGCGCCGGTTGCGGTGGCGGCGTAGAAGGAGATGAGCAGGCCGGCGACGCCGGCGAGGAAGCTGAAGAGCAGCGCCCACGCGAGGTGGGCCGCGGTGCTGCGCGCGAGGTTGCGCGCCGCGGCCGCCGGCAGGATCAGCAGCGAGTTGATCACCAGCAGGCCGATCCACGCGATGCTCATCGCGACGACGAGCGCAATCACCACCGAGCAGAGCGCCTCGACCGCCCACACGTTCACGCCCCGGCTGCGCGCGAGCACCGGGTGCAGCGTGGCGAGGAACAGCTTGTTGAACAGCAGCCCCCAGACCAGCAGCGTCGCGAGCGCGAGCGCGGCGAGGCGCGCGAGCTCGCCGGGGGCGATGGTCAGGATGTCGCCGATCAGGAAATGCGTGTAGCGGTTGAAGCCGCCGCCGCGCGAGAGCAGCACGACGCCGAGTGCGACGGCGCCCGCCATCACCAGCCCGATGATCGTATCGCTGGAGACGGCGCTCTGCCGGCGCAGCCACGCGATGACGAGCGCGAGCAGCGCGGAGAAAAGCAAAACGGCGGGTGTGGGATCGGCCAGTCCCGCCAGCGTGCCGAGCGCCACACCGGTCAGCGCGGCGTGGCCGATGGCCTCGGAGAAAAACGCCATGCGGCTGTTGACCACGAGGCAGCCGAGCACGGCGTAGAGCGGCGCGGCCAGCAACACCGCCAGCAGCGCGAGGCGCATGAACTCCAGCTGCGCCCACTCGCCGGGCAGGCTGCCGATGAGCTGGTGCCAGAGATTCACGGGCGGGCCTCCGGCGGCGGCAGCGGACATGAGTCGTGCGCGGGCAGGCGGCTGACGAAGCCCGGCTCGGCTTCGGAGAACTCCATACCGAAGACCTGTTTGACCAGCGGGCTGGTGAGCACCTCGGCGGGCGTGCCATCGGCGAGCACGCGGCGGTTCAGGAAGATCATGCGGTCGGCGACGCGTGCGACGGCCGCGAGGTCGTGCGAGACCAGCAGGATCGAGAGGTCGAGGTTGCGGCGCAGTTGCGAGACCATCCGGTAGAACAGCTCCATGCCGGCCTGGTCCACGCCGGAGACGGGTTCATCGAGCAGCAGCAGGTCGGGCAGCGGATGCAGGGCGAGCGCGAGCAGCACGCGCTGGAGCTCGCCGCCGGAGAGCGCGCCGAGCGTCTTGCCGAGCAGATGCTGGCCCTCGACCATCTCCAGCGCGCAGAGTGCCTCCGTGCGCGCGCGCCGGCCGAGGCCGAGCCAGAGCGGCTGCCGCTGGCTGACGCTCGCGAACAGATCGCTCACGGTCGCGGGCGCGGAAAAATCCAGATCCATCCGCTGCGGCACGTAGCCGACGCGCGGCCGGCCGAACTGCTGGTTGCTGCCGGAGTGGACGAACTGCAGCTCGCCCTGAAACGGAATCTCGCCCAGCAACGCGCGCAGGAGCGTCGTCTTGCCCGCGCCGTTGGGGCCGATGATCGCGGTCAGCTCGCCGCAATGGACGTGCAGGCTGATCTCCTCCAGCACGGCGGCCTCGCCGAGGCGCACGCCGAAGTGCTTGAGCTGCGTACAGCAGCCACCGCACGAGGCCGGATGGTGATGGGTGGGCCCGGTCATTTCAGCACCCGCTGCAGCTCGGCCAGGTTGTTCTCCATGATCTGGAGATAGGCCTCCGCGCTGACCGGGCCGGTCACCGCGGGATCGAGCGTGGCGATCTTCGCGCCCGTCGCGCGCGCGATCGCCTCCGCGCTGCGCGTGGGATATTGCGGCTCGACGAAGATCGCGCGCACCTGCTGCTCCCGGACCAGCTTGATCGTGTCGGCCAGCTCGCGCGCGTCCGGCGCGGCGCCCGGCTCGCGCTCGACCACACCCGCGATGGTGAAGCCAAACTCGCGCGCGAAGTAGGGGAACGCCTCGTGCAAGGTGATGATCTGCCGCGCCGCAACACCCTTCAGTCCGGCGCGCATTTTCTCCGTCAGCGCGCGCAGGCGCGCGGCATAGGCGGCGGCATTGCGGCGGTAAAGCTCCGCGTTCTGCGCGTCGAGTTTTGCCAAGGCCGCGCCGATGTTCTCCGCCTGCCGCGCCGCCAGTTCCGGGCTGACCCAGACGTGCGGATTGCCGGCAAGCAGTTCGATGCCGGCGCTGGCCTCGATGACCTTGGCCCGGGGCGCGGTGCGGCGCGCCTTTTCCAGAAACGACTCCAGGCCGCCGCCGTTGATGATCAGAACATCGGCGTGCGCCAGCCGCGCGAGGTCGGCGGGCGTCAGTTGGTAGTCGTGCAGGCAGCCCGAGGTCGGCGGCGTCAGGTTGCTGACCACGACATCGGCCGCGTTGCTGGTGATGTTCAGCGTCGCGATCTGCAGCGGGTAGAACGTGGTGACGATCCGCAACGGCGCGGCGTTGGCAACCAGCGTCAGCAGGGCGCAGCACAGCATGGAACGGAAAACAATCACGGCGTTACACAACACCAAAGCAGCGGCACTGGCAAGTGCGAAACCTGAAGGACCGAGCACTGGGCTGTGTGGATTTGTGGGCGGGAGCTACAGCTCCCGCGTTGGGGCGACAGATTGTGTCAGCTTCGCGGGAGCTGTAGCCCCCGCCCACAAGCGTTCTTACGTCCCTTGCTGCCACTGGCCGACGCGCGCGGCGAGGTCGGCGGCCTGGAGAATATCACCGATGACAGCAAAGCCGTTGGCGGCGGGCAGTTCGCGGGCGCGCTCCGGCGTCAGCGCACCGATGGCGGCCACCGGCGCGGGCGCGAGCGCCGCGAGCCGACCGAACCCCGCGGCGCCCAGCGCCGGGTGCGCCAGCGTCTTCGTCGTGGTGGCGAAGACCGGGCCGATGGCGATGTAGCTTGGCCGCACCGCGGCGGCGCATGCCAGCTCGGTGTAATTGTGCGTGCTGATGCCGAGGCGCAGGCCGCCGTGTGCGAGCGCGGCGAGGTCGGCACCGGGCAGGTCTTCCTGGCCCAGATGCACGCCGTAGGCGCGATGCTTCAGGGCCAATTCCCAGGCGTCGTTGATGAAGAGCCGCGCATTGAAGTGCCGGGCGAGTTCGATGGCGGCCACGATTTCCTTTTCCAGCGCCGCGCCCGTCAGGTCCTTGGCGCGCAGTTGGATCGTCGTGATGCCGAGTGGCAGCAGTTTCTCCAGCCACGCGGCGCGATTTACCAGTGGATAAACGCCGAGCCGCTGCGTGCCGCAGTCGCGGAACTGCGGGCGGTCGCGACCGCCCTCGGAGGTTGCGGTCAGCCAGGGCAGATCGGATGCGTTGGCTGGCCAGCCCAGATGCGCGGGTGAGCCGCGGCCCTGTCCGATGTCCGCGCCACACCGCAGGCCCTGATTCAGGTACGCTTTGGCAATCACGATTGCGTCGGCGAGCGGATGGCCGAGCGCACGCGCCGCGGCGATGGCCGAGGCGAGGGTGCAGCCCGTGCCGTGTGTGTGGTGGACCTGCTGGCGCGGACTGGTCAGCCAGAACGACTGCCGGCCGTCGAAAAAATAATCCTGTGCGATTTCGCCGCCGCCGTGTCCACCCTTGATCAGCACGGCGCGCGCGCCACGCCGCAAAAGTTCGGCAGCGGCGGCCGGGACCTCTTCCAAACCTTGGAAATTCCGGCCGAGCAGTTTTCCAAGCTCTGGAAAATTCGGCGTGATGAGATCGGCACGCGGCAGCAGCCTGTCCATCATCAGCCGCCAACCCTGCTCATCGAGCAACGCCGCGCCGCTGGTCGCAGCCAGTACGGGATCGCAGACGACGAACGCGTCGGACCACTGCAGAAAATCGGCGACCACCTTGACCTGCGCCGCCCCGCCCAGCATGCCGAGCTTGATGGCGGCCGGCGGCAGGTCCTCGGCCAGCCGGTCAATCTGCGCGCGGAGCAGTTCCGGTGTGACCGGTTCGACGGCGAAGACGCCGGTGGTGTTCTGCACCGTCAGCGCACTGACGACCGTACAGGCGTGAACGCCGAGCCCGTGCATGGTCTTGAGGTCGGCCTGTAAACCCGCGCCGCCGCCCGGGTCGCTGCCGGCGATGGTCCAGCAGATGGGGTGATGTCCTTGGTCAGTGGTCATGGGTCATATGTCCCATTGGGTGCTGATGATGCCGCGGACGGAATTGATCAAAAGGATGTGATCGGACTTTTTCAGGTCGGAAACGCGCAGGACTTTCTCGATGAGCTTGCCCTTCGCGAGCAGTTTCGCGCGCAGGGTGCCGGCAAGCAGACCGCAGGCGACTGGTGGCGTCAGCCAGCGCCCACGGCGGACAACGACGAGATTTGCGAAACACGACTCCGTCAGTTCGCCGCACTCGTTGAAAAGTATGACGTCGTCGCAACCCGGCTGCTGCTGCCGTGCGGCCTCGTAGACCGCGCGGCGCGTGGTCTTGTGGAACAGGAACCGGTCGCTTGAGTCCACGGGATTATGGGCCAAGGCAATCTTCCAGACCTTCGGGTGCGGCAGCGGGGTCGCTTCAATTCGGATTTGACCAGTGCGATCGAGTAACAGGCGGATGCGCTGTGGAGTTGCAGAGAATTTATTTGTGGCTGCGCGCAAGCGCGCAAGCACCTGCACGCGCCGAAAATCGAAGCCGAAATATTTTGCCGAGTCCGCCATGCGCCGGAGGTGGCGGGAGAGGAGTTCGTAGCCGTGACCCGGCTCCCAGCGCAGGGTCTCCAGCAGATCAAAGTGCGGGGTGGGGGCGAGCACGAGCGCCTTGGTCCGGCATTCCTGCCATTCCGCCGCGGCGCGCGAATCCCACGTGATGCCCGCGCCGGTTCCGTATTCGAGCCGGCCATGCTGGCGATCGAGATGCAACGTGCGAATGGCCACGTTGAACTGCGCGCGCTGGTTGGGCGCGAGGAAGCCGAGCGCGCCGGTGTAGATGCCGCGCGGCGCGGTTTCCAGTCCGGCGATGATCTTCGCCGTCTGCACCTTGGGCGCGCCGGTGATCGAGGCGCAGGGGAATAGCGCGCGGAAAACCTCCGGCCAGCCGGCGCGCGTTTGCGCTGTCACGGTCGAGGTCATCTGCCAGAGCGTGGCGTGCCGCTCGACGGCAAAAAGATTTTCGGTATGGACGCTGCCAGGCCGTGCAAGGCGGCCGAGATCGTTGCGTACCATGTCCACGATCATGATGTTCTCGGCCCGGTTCTTGGCCGAGGTGCGCAGGTCTTCGGCGATGCGCTCATCCTCGGCCAGCATGAGGCCGCGTGGGGCGGTGCCTTTCATCGGGCGGCAGACGATGCGCGTGCCATCGCGGCGGAAGAACAGCTCCGGCGAAAGCGAGCAGAGGGCGTGATCGCCAAGGTCGAGGAAGGCACCGTAGCCCGTCTGACCATCGGCCAGCAACGTTGCGGCCAGCGCGCCGAAGTCACCGCGCCAGGGCGCGCGCAGGCGAAAGGAATAGTTCACCTGATAGGTTTCGCCTGCGGCAATCTTGCGCCGGATCGCGGTGATGGCGCGGCGGAACGCTGTGGGCGTCACAGCGGCGCTCCAGGATTTTTCCAAGGCTTGGAAAGCGGAGGGGGAGTTTTTTCCAAGGCTTGGAAAAGCTGGCCGCGCGCGCACGTGCCGGGCGCGATAAAGGCCGAACCACAGCAGCGGCAGCGGTCCCGGCCGGCGCGTTTGCAAGGCGGGATCGAAGGCGGGCGCGGCCTCGTAGGCGAGGAAACCCGCGGCCCACCAACCGCGCTGCACGACGGCGGAAATCTCCGCCAGTGCGGGGATGACTTCGGCAATGGCGCGCACGGCAATGATCCGGTCGGGTTGTTGAAATTCCAGCCAGCGCGATTTCCCGGAATCGGACTTCTCCTGAATCAAAACTTTAGGGACGAACGGCATGACAGGAGGGATTAGGATTACGATCAAGATTTTTTCCCGCAGACCTGGTGGCTTAGGCGCATCGAACAGAACTTGGGGCCGCACATGCTGCAATAGCTGGCGGTCTTGGCGTCGCGCTCCGGCAGCGCCTCGTCGTGGAAGGCGCGCGCGGTCTGCGGGTCGAGCGCGAGACGGAACTGGTCCTCCCAGCGGAACTCGCCGCGCGCGGCGCTCATCGCATCGTCCCACGCCTGCGCGCCCGGGAAACTGCGCGCGAGGTCGGCGGCATGGGCGGCGAGCTTGTGTGTGATGACGCCGGCCTTCACGTCGTCGCGGTTCGGCAGGCCGAGGTGCTCCTTCGGCGTCACGTAGCACAGCATCGAGGCGCCGGCGGCGGCAATCAGCGCGCCACCGATGGCGCTGGTGATGTGGTCGTGGCCGGCGGCGACATCGGTGACGAGCGGGCCGAGCGTGTAGAAGGGCGCATCGAAGCAGGCCTGCTGCTCGCGCGTGGCATTTTCCGCGACGCAGTGCAGCGGGACGTGGCCGGGCCCCTCGATCATCACCTGGCAGTCCATCTGCCAGGCTTGCCTGGTCAGTTGGCCGAGCGTGGCGAGTTCGGCGAACTGCGCCTTGTCGTTGGCATCGGCGATACAGCCGGGGCGCAGGCCGTCGCCGAGCGAGAAGGCGACGTCGTAGGCGCGGAGGATTTCGCAGATTTCGCCGAAGCGGGTGAACAGGAAATTTTCCTTCCGGTGCGCCTGCATCCACGCGGCGAGGATCGCGCCGCCACGGCTGACGATGCCGAGCTTGCGGCGCTTCGCGAATGGGATGGTGCGGCGCAGCACGCCGGCGTGGATGGTGAAGTAGTCCACGCCCTGCTCGCACTGCTCGATCAGCACCTCGCGGTAGAGGTCCCACGTCAGGTCGGCGGCCTCGCCGCCGGCGCGGCGCAGCGCCTCGTAGATCGGCACGGTGCCGATGGGCACGGCGGCGTTGCGCAGAATCCACTCGCGCGTTTCGCGTATGTTCTCGCCGGTGGAGAGGTCCATCACCGTATCCGCGCCCCAGAGCGTGGCCCACCGCATCTTCGCGACTTCCTCCTCGATGGAGGAGGCCAGCGCGCTGTTGCCGATGTTCGCGTTGATCTTCACGCGGAAGCGGCGGCCGATCAGCATCGGCTCGCTCTCCGGGTGGTTGATGTTCGCGGCGAGGATGGCGCGGCCGGCGGCGATTTCGCGGCGGACGACCTCCGGCGTGAGGGCGCCGCGCCCGCGTTGCTTCGCGCCGAGCGTCTCGCGCAACGCGGCGAATTCCATCTCCGGCGTGACGAGGCCGCGCCGCGCGTAGGCCATCTGCGTCACCGCGCCGGCGGTGGCGCGCCGGACCGGGTGGGCGAAGTGCGCGTGCGGGCAGCCGGGTGCGCGCTCACGCACGACGACCGTGTCGGCGCGCTCCGCGATCCACGGCAGGCGCAGGGCGGGCAGCCCGCGCCGCACATCCAACTTCTGCGCCGGATCGGTCCACGGCCCGCTCACATCATATTGCCGCAGCTTTGCGCCGTTGGTCAGGGTGAGTTCGCGAACCGGCACGCGCAGGTCGCGCCGGCTGCCCGTGAGGTAGATTTTCTTCGCGCCGGGGAACTCGCCGCCATTTATTTTCTGCTGCATCGGTTGCTCCCAACAAAAAACCGCAATTCCGCGCGGAATTACGGTGAGCTTTTTGCCGACCGTCGCTTCCCTACGCCGGAATTACCCGTCCAGGTTCAAGGGGTTTGCTTCTCAGCCTCGCGGCTCCCCCAGCGACCAAAATGACAGGCGAAAACTACTCTTTTGCCCGGCGGAGTCAAGGCCCAGCGCGACGGGAGTTTCCAAGGATTGGAAAAGCAAACGCCGCCTTTTCCAAGGTTTGGAAAAGGCGGCACGAGAGAGAAGCAGACGTTACTTCTTTTGGGCGGGTTTGGTGGTGGTGGCGGGTTTCTTCACGTCGGTGGCCGAGGCCGCTTCGCCAGCGGGTTTACCCTTGCCGAGCATGGCTTTCAGGTGCTCGACATATTTCTCGGGTCCTCCGGGCTGATAACCTGTCTTCCCCACCAGTTCACCCTCGGGCGAAAGGAGGATGACCGAGGGGTAACCTTTGATTTCGTATTTCTGCGCCAGCTCCTTGTTCTGTTCCTTGAGTTTCTTGCTTTGCGGCTTTGAACGCGGGAAATCCAGCAGGACCAGCACGAGGTGCTGCTTGGCGTAGTCCTTGAACTCGCTCTTTTTGAAGACCTCCTTCTCCAACTTGACGCACCAGCCGCACCAGTCCGAGCCGCTGAAGTCGAGTAGCATGTGCTTGCCTTCCTTTTTTGCAAGTTCCGAGGCCTTGGCAAAATCGGTTTCCCATTCACCAGCGCTCCCGCGCAGGCTACCCAGCACTCCCATAGCCAATCCCAGCATGACCAACAGATTTTTTTTCATGGTTGTTCCTTCGGTTGGTGCGCAACGTATGCTTGCCTTTTATCTCTGTCAAGCGTGCTGGCGGCTTGACGCTGGCCGTGCTGGCGGCTAGTTGTTGCTCATGAAGACAAACCTAGGCTTGCAAATGGGGATGGCGTGGGCATGTGTGGCGTTCGCGCAGGGGGCTGGAACATTTGGCGAGGATGTGGATTTTCTGCGCGCGCATACCGGGTTGCATGTGCTCAAGGATGGCGCTGGCCGCGCACAAATCGCGGTTGCACCCGCGTGGCAAGGCCGCGTCATGACCTCGACCGCAGGCGGCCTCACCGGAGCGTCCTACGGATGGATTAACTATGAGCTCGTCAAGAAGGGCGTCGCACCCGCTGCCGAGCGGAGCGGCTTGGAGAGGCACATTCATGTTTTTGGTGGCGAGGAACGTTTGTGGCTTGGCCCTGAAGGTGGCCAGTTTGCCATCTTCTTCACGCCCGGCGAGAAGAGCTACACCTTCGACAACTGGCAGACACCAGCGCTGATTGACACCGAACCGTTCGAGACCACCGCCCATTCGGCCAACGCGATCTCGCTGGCCAAGTCCGGCGTACTGCGCAACAACTCCGGAATGGAGTTCAAGCTGCGACTGGAGCGTACGGTGCGCCTGCTGGACCGTCCGGCGTTGGCCAAGCTGCTTGGTGTCGCCCTGCCGACGCAGGTGGCGGTGGTCGGCTACCAGACCGAAAACACGCTCATCAACACCGGCGCACAGCCGTGGCGCGCGGAGACCGGCACGCTCTCCATCTGGCTGCTTGGCATGCTCAAGCACGGCGCGCGTACCGTCGTCGCGATCCCGGTGCGCCGCGGCGACGAGCAACAACTCGGCCCGGCGGTGAACACCGACTACTTCGGCGCTGTCGGTCCCGACCGCTTGAAAATCACGCCCACCGCGCTCTTCTTCAAAGCCGATGGCAATTATCGTTCCAAGATCGGCATTCCACCCAGACGCTGCCTGCCTGTCTGCGGCAGCTACGACCCCGACCGCCGCACGTTGACCATCGTCCAGTTCAGCCTGCCCGACGACGCTGCGAAATTGCCTTACGTCAAATCGCAGTGGAAGGTCCACGAGCAGCCCTACGCCGGCGACGTGATCAATGCCTACAACGACGGCGCACCCGAACCCGGCGCGAAACCGCTCGGCCCGTTCTACGAAATTGAGTCCTCCTCGCCTGCGCTGCCGCTGGCTGCCGGTGCCAGCCTCACGCATGTCCAACGCACGATTCACATCGAGGGAGCGCGCACGCTGCTGGCGCCTCTCGCCAAACAAGTGCTGGGCATCGAGCTTGACGACATCGAGAACGCCTTCCGCTGATGGACTGCGTCGGCGTTTTTTTATCTCACGGTGTCAGGGCGACCGCGAAGAACGCGATCAGTTTATTGCGGCAGGGGGCGTGAGGATTGAGGGAGGCTATGGTGCGTCTGCCGACCTAAATCAGCCGTAGTTTTCTGGCGTCGCTACCGCCGCGAAACGAGCCTTGTCGTGGTACACAGGGCTCACGCCTTCTTTTTCGCCGGCTTCTCGGCCTGAAGCAACTTGTACTCGACGCCATCCACGAGCGCTTCCCACGAGGCTTCGATGATGTTCGGTGAGACGCCGACGGTGCCCCAGGTCTTCGTGCCGTCGCTGGACTCGATAACGACGCGGGTTTTGGCCGCGGTCGCCTCGGTGGGGTCGAGGATGCGGACACGGTAGTCGGTCAGGCTGACGTCCTTGATCTGCGGATAGAAGTGCAGCAGCGCCTTGCGCAGCGCATGGTCGAGCGCGTCCACCGGACCGTTGCCCTCGCCGACGGTCAGCGCGGTCTCGCCGCCGACCTTGACCTTGACCGTGGCCTCGGAGAGGCACGGTTCGTCCTTGTGCCGCTTCTCGACGATGACGCGGAACCCCTGCAACTCGAAGAAGGGCTTGTGTTTCTTGAGTACCTTCTGGATGAGCAGTTGGAACGAACCCTCGGCCGCCTCGAAGGCATAGCCGTGTTGCTCCAGCCGCTCCAGCTCGCGAAGAATCTCTTTGATCTCCGGCGCATTCTTGTCGAGGTTCAGGCCCATCTCGACGGCCTTGAAAAAGACGTTGCTCGCGCCGGAGAGTTCGCTCACGAGAATCCGCCGCTGATTGCCGACGTCCTCCGGCACGACGTGTTCAAAGGTCGTCGGGTTTTTGCGGACGGCGTCCACGTGCATGCCGGCCTTGTGCGCGAACGCGCTCTCGCCCACGTAGGGCTGCTTGCGGTTCGGCCGCAGGTTGGCCATCTCGTCCACGAACAGCGCGGCCTCGCGGAGGCGCTTGAGGCTGCCCTCGTGCAGTGCGTCGTAGCCCAGCTTGAGCACGAGGCCGGGAACGATCGAGCAGAGGTTCGCGTTGCCGCAACGTTCGCCGTAGCCATTCATTGTGCCCTGCACCTGGGTGGCCCCGGCGCGCACGGCTTCAAGCGAGTTGGCGACGGCGCAATCGCCATCGTTGTGGACATGGATGCCGATGCGCGCGGGGAAGGCGCGGACGACCTCGGCGGTGATCGCGGCCACCTCGTGGGGCAGGGTGCCGCCATTGGTGTCGCACAGGCAGAGGCAATCGGCGCCGGCGTTCAGCGCGGCGGTGAGCGCCGCACGGGCGAAGTCCGGGCTATCCTTGTAGCCATCGAAGAAATGCTCGGCATCGAAGACGACCTCCTTGCCGTGCTCCTTGAGCACGCGCACGGTGTCGGCGATCATCGCGAGCGCCTCCTTCTCGGAGACCTTCAGCACGTCGGTGACGTGCAAACGCCAGCTCTTGCCGAAGAAGGTGCAGACGGGCGTCTTCGCCTCGAGCAGCGCGCACACGCCGGCGTCCTCGCCGACGGGCACATGGGCGCGGCGCGTGGAGCCGAACGCCGCGATTTTCGCATGCGTCAGCTTTTCCTTTTTGATGGCGTGGAAGAAAGCCATGTCACGCGGGTTGGAGGCCGCGAAGCCGCCCTCGATATAATCCACGCCCAGCAGGTCGAGCTGCTTCGCGATGCGGAGCTTGCCGGCATCGGAAAACGAGACGCCCTCGCCCTGCGCGCCATCGCGCAGGGTCGTGTCATAGATGAAAACCTTTTTCATGATGACTCCTGGGCGCCGTGCGTCGGGGCAAAGAACGCATGATAGAGCGCGCGGACCGCCTTCTTGCGGTCGGCTTCCTTCACCCCGAACATGATGCTGATCTCCGAGGCGCCCTGGTTGAGCATCTCGATGTTGACCCCGGCCTCGGCCAGCGCGCGGGTCGCCTTGGAGGCCAGTCCGACCGCGTAACGCATGCCTTCGCCGACGATCATGATCAGTGCGAGGCCATGCTCGATCTCGACATCGTCGGGATTGAGTTCCTCGGTGATGCGGGTGATGACGTGCGCCTCCTTCGCCGGCGTCAGTTCCTTGCTGCGCAGGATCACGCTCATGTTGTCAATGCCGGTGGGCGCGTGCTCGTAGGAGATTTTTTCGGCCTCCAGGATCTGGAGCAGCTTGCGGCCAAAGCCGACCTCGCGGTTCATCAGGTATTTGCTGACGAAGATGGTGCTGAAGCCATCGGCGCTGGCGACGCCGACGACCCCGCCGCCCGCCGCCGTGCGCTGGGGTACGATCTTGGTACCCGGCGCGGCCGGCCGGTTGGTGTTCTTGATGCAGATCGGCACGTTCGCCTGTACGGCGGGCACGATCGCCTCGTCGTGGAAGACGCCGAAGCCGGCGTAGGCCAATTCGCGCATCTCGCGGTAGGTCAGCAACGCGATAGCCGGCGCCTCCGGCTCGATGCGCGGGTCGCAGGCATAGACGGAATCCACGTCGGTGAAATTCTCATAGACCTCGGCCTGCACGGCCGCGGCGAGGATCGCGCCGGTGATGTCGGAGCCGCCGCGCGGGAACGTGGCGACCTCGCCGGCCTCGGTGTAGCCGAAGAAGCCGGGAAAGATCGTGACGCCCGGCCGCTGCGCCAGCGCGGCGAGTGCGGCGTAGGATTTTTCCAGCACCTGCGCGTTGCCGAACTCGGCGCTCAACAGCAGACCGGCCTCGCGCGGACTGACGTAATGCGCGTCCATGCCGCGCTGCTTGAACGCGGCGGCGACAAGCTTCGCGCAGTTGTCCTCGCCCGCGGCCTTCAGACTGTCCATGAACTTCCCGTGATGCTTGCGGTCGCCCGCGAGCCGCTGGCGCAGGTCGCTCTCGATTTCGCGCGTGATGCTCTCCGGCGCGCCCAGTTCCTTTTGAATACAGGCGAAACGCTCGACGATGACGGCCAATTCGATATCGGCCTGGCCATGCTTGAGCATGGCCTCGGCGCAGGCGATCAGCAGATCCGTCACCTTCGTGTCGGTCTTGCTGCGCTTGCCCGGCGCCGAGACGACGATGATGCGCCGGCCGGGGTCGGCCTTGACGATGTCGAAGATTTTCAGGATCTGCCCGGCATCCGCCACCGAGGTCCCGCCAAATTTTGCCACTTTCATAGGTCACTCGCTCTCTGGTTTCCAGGGATTGGAACGGCGAACCGCCGGTTTTTCCGGGGATTGGAAAAAGTCGCGGGAAAATTTCCAAGCCTTGGAAAAACCCAGCCGGACTTCTTCCAAGCCTTGGAAAAAACCGGCGCAACTTTTCCAAGCCTTGGAAAACGGCGGGGAATATAGCGGGTTGCCCCACGTCCCGCCAGTCAAAGCTGTGCCCGGTCAGGCAAAGTCTTCGATCCGCAGCCGGACGGTCGGCGCTCCGACGATGTCGAGTTGGTCAATCGCCGCCAGCGCCTGTTGGAAGGCTTGCTCCGGAGCCTCGTGTGTGACAATCACGACGGGGACGTGGTTGCCAATGGAGGATTCCTTCTGCATGACGGAGGCGATGCTGATTTGATGGGCGCCAAGTAGCTGGGCGACGCGGGCTAGCATGCCGGGCTTGTCGAGCAGGGCGAGGCGCAGGTAACAGCGCACCAACTCCGCGCCGGTCGCCTGCGCATGCAGGCCGGCCGAAGCCTGGCCTGGTAGTGCGAGCGGGTGGCTCGCGCCGGCGGCGCGGTCGCGGGCGACATCGGCGAGGTCGCTCAAGACCGCGCTGGCCGTCGCCTGGCGACCGGCCCCGCGGCCGAAGTACAGGGTCTGGCCGACAAGATCGCCCTCGATCAAGATGGCATTGAAGACGCCATCCACGGCAGCGAGCATGTGCTGCAACGGCACGAGGGTGGGGTGGACACGGACGGAAACGCCGCTGGCGCCGCGCTTGACGATGCCGAGCAGCTTGATGCGGTACCCCATTTCGAGCGCGTCGGTGATGTCCTCGGCGGCGAGGCCGCGGATGCCTTCGATATGCGCGGCTGCCAGCGGAACGGTGCTGCCGTAAGCCAGGCTCGCCAGGACGATGGCTTTATGCGCGGTGTCGTGCCCGTCAATGTCGAGACTCGGTTCGGCCTCGGCATAGCCGGCGGCCTGGGCGGCTTTCAGCACGGCGTCGAAGGGCAACTTCTCGCGTTCCATGCGGGTGAGGATGTAGTTGCAGGTGCCGTTGAGAATGCCGTAGATGCTCTTGATGTGGTTGGCGACGAGCCCTTCGCGCAGGGCCTTGATGACCGGGATGCCGCCGCCGACGCTGGCCTCGAAATGGATCGGCGCACCGGCCGCGGCCGAGGCGGAAAAAATCTCCGTTCCGTACTCGGCCAGCAGTTTCTTATTGGCGGTGACAACCGGTTTGCCGAGTTTCAACGCTTCCAGCACAAACTTCTTCGCCATCCCCGTACCGCCAATGAGTTCAACGACCACATCCACGTTGGGGTCACGTACCACAGCCTCGGCATCGCGGGTCAATAAGGCCCGTTCCACCGTCACACCACGGTCGGTGTCCAGGTCGAGGTCGGCAATCTTGCGGAGCACCAGTTTGACGCCGAGACGTTCGGCCAGCAGGGCCCCGTTGCGTTGCAGTCCTTCCACCACGCCTGCGCCCGCCGTGCCGAAGCCGAGCAAACCGATACCGAGTTCTTTCGTTTTCATGGTTCGATGTGGCGCAAAGATAGAACAATGCTTCGGAGTTACAAGCCAAATGGATGTCCACCATATTTTGTGGGCCATTGCCGGAGCACCACAAGACACGCATTCCAAGGATTGAGATGCGCAAACAGAAATGAGAACAGCAGGGTGCCCTTGGGGATGGCACTAATAAATTGTCTTGGTTGTTTTAATAATTTTCCTTGGAAAACCGGCGGACTGGTACGGCTGGCATATGTCCTGCTAAGTGAAAACCAGCGGGGAAACATATGAATATCGCACAGACAGTGGAGCAGTTGGCGGCGGCCCAGAAACCGGTGCAAGCTTGGTCGCCGCAACAGGGCGTGTTGGTGCCGCCTCCCAAGCTGCGACGCGATCCGAGTTCGGCTGCCTCGGTGGTGGTGGCGCTATGTTTCATGTGTCTGTTTATCGGGGTAATCATCTTCACGTCCTACGCGGATCGTACGGCCAAGAGCAAGCCGCGGGAGCCGGCGCGTAATATGCCGATGGTTCATCTGCGTTGATTTCTATGCGACTGTACACGTGTCGCGACGAAGGCCGGAAGTTCCGGCCTTCGTTTGTTGTTAAGCCTGCCCCAGTATGCCTGCCTGTCGTGTTGGGAAAAGCAGGCGTGTTATTTCAACGGATTCGTGCTCTCTTACCCGCGTGATTGATCTGCATACCCATTCGACCTGCTCCGACGGCTCGCTGACTCCCGGCGAGCTGGCGACTATGGCTGCCGCGCAAAAATTGGACGCTGTGGCGTTGACCGATCACGAC
Organism: uncultured Lentisphaerota bacterium; assembly: GCA_903889245.1. GTDB lineage: Bacteria > Verrucomicrobiota > Kiritimatiellia > CAIQIC01 > CAIQIC01 > DP16D-bin41. The sequence goes on from CAISWQ010000047.1 coordinate 61,794, forward strand.
ACGACAGCTGGGGTGGAGCTTTTTCTGGATGCCGCGCAGGCGGCGGGGATGCGCGGCATCGCCGGCATCGAGATCAGTGCCGAGCATCATCCAGGTGCGATGCACATGCTCGGTTACTTCCTCGACCCCACGCATACCGGTTTGCAGAAGGACCTGGCCCGCCTGCGGCAGGGACGCACCGAACGCAACCGCCTGATCTTGGACAAACTCCGCACCTTGGGGCTGGAATTGACCTGGGATGAAGTACACGCGCTGGCGGGTGGCGATGTGGTCGGTCGTCCACACTTTGCGCAAGCCTTGATCAAGCGCGGCCATGTCAAGGACAAGAACGAAGCCTTCGCTAGGTTTCTGGCGCGCGGTCGCCCTGCCTACGCCGAACGCCTGCGACTCTTGCCTGCTGATTCCATACGCATGATTCGCGACGCTGGTGGCGTGCCCGTCCTCGCGCACCCCTGCTCGCTCAAGCTCGGTCAGAAACACCTGCGCGCCTTGCTGCTGGACTTGCGTGCGGCCGGGTTGGAGGGGCTTGAGGTCTATCACAGCGAACATAATCCCAGCCAGACGCGGCTCTATCAGCGCCTCGCCACCGAGCTGGGGCTGGCCTTGACGGGCGGCTCGGATTTTCATGGCGCGCTGATGCCGGACATCCAGCTCGGCCGCGGTTTTGGCGGCTTGTGTGTCCCGGCCGACCTGCTGCCTAAGCTCGAAGCTCGCCGGCCCTGACTGATTTCCAACTGTTCCAAGAGCAAGGGTCGCGGCGGTTTTTTTGTCTTGTTGCACGGCGTTAATTTTCCTATGGAGGAATGTGTTTTGACCGTCTGCGTGGCGAGAGCAACATGAAGGCGACGATGAATCATGTGGAGCGGTTTAACGCGGTGATGAATTTCCAGCCGGTCGACCGGCTGCCGCGCTGGGAGTGGGCCATGTGGTGGGACGAGACCATCGCGCGCTGGCACGGCGAGGGCCTGCCGGCGTCATTCAAATTCAGCCAGGTTTTCGAGATCGCGCAGTACTTCGGCCTCGATCCCTATCAGCAGTTCTGGTTCAGCACCACCGAGGCGACGATCGAGGCGACGCAGCACCACACCGAGGGCTCCGTCGCCACGATGGATGATTATCTCCGCCTCAAACCCCATCTGTTCCCGGACCACTCCGCGTCCATCGCCACGATGCAGCCGTGGGCGGCTCGGCAGGCGCGCGGCGACGCGGTCGTCTGGGCGACGCTCGAGGGGTTCTTCTGGTTCCCGCGCACGCTGATGGACATTGAGAAGTTGAGCTACGCCTATTTCGATCAGCCGGAACTCGTCCACGCGATGAACACCGACCTGCTGGCGTTCAATCTGCGGTTGATCGAGCAGATGCTCAAGGTCTGCAAGCCCACGTTCATGACGCTGGCCGAGGACATGAGCTATAACCTCGGCCCGATGATCTCGCAGGCGACGTTCGATGAATTCCTCGCGCCTTACTACCGCAAGCTGATGGCGGTGCTCGATGAGAACAACATCCGGCTGATCGTGGACACCGATGGCGATGTGACGCTGTTGGTGCCGTGGCTCGCGAGCGTCGGCGTCCACGGCGTGCTGCCGCTGGAACGGCAGGCCGGCGTGGATGGCCTCAAGCTGCGGCAGCAGTTCCCGGAGCTGCGGATGGTGGGCCACTTCAACAAGCTCGTAATGCACCGCGGCGAGGCCGCAATGCGCGCCGAGTTTGAGCGTATCGCGCCGCTGATGAAGGGCGGCGGCTTCATCCCGAGCGTGGATCACCAGACGCCGCCGGGCGTCAGTGTCGAGCAATACCGCCTCTTCCTGAAACTGCTGAACGAGTACACCACGGAGATTCATCCATGAAAAATACCCTTGCCGTCCTGCTCGCCTCTGTCGCGCCACTCGTCTGCGCCGCCGCGAATCCATTCTTCGCGATGGACACGGGCACGCGCGACGCCACGCACAAGACCCCAGCCGAACAGGTCGCGCTGGTCAAGGAACTCGGCTTCGCCGGCGTCGGCCCGATCTACCACGGGCCAGACGACCTGCAACAGTGGTACGCCGCGCTCGACCAGCGCGAGCTGAAGATGTTCGCGCTCTATCTCAACCTCAATCTCGACACCGGCGTGACGCCGGAGCTCAAGGCGGCCGTCGCCGCGCTCAAGGGCCACGACACGTTCGCGTGGGTGTTCATCACAACGAAGAAGTTCAAGCCCTCGGCGACCGATGGCGATGATGTCGCCATCGCGGCGCTGCGGGAATTGGCCGATTGCGCCGCGGCCAGCGGCGTGAAGATCGCGCTCTACCCGCATACGAATCAATATGCGCAACGCGTCGAGGATTGCGTGCGGCTGATCGAGAAGGTGGGCCGCAAAAATCTTGGGGTGACTTTCAACCTCTGTCACTGGCTCAAGGTGGATGGCAAGGACTTGGCGGCGACACTCAAGTGCGCCGCGCCGCATCTGTTCTGCGTCACGGTCAGCGGCGCGGACTCCGACGGCACGGATTGGAAAAAGCTGATCCAGCCGCTGGACGCCGGCACCTATGATGTGCTGCCGTTGCTACGCATCCTCAAGGAGCAAAAATATGCCGGGCCGGTCGGGCTGCAACATTTCGGCATCAAGGGCGAGGTCGCGGTGAATCTGAAGCACTCGATGGATGGCTGGAAGAAGCTGCAGGAGCGGCTCGCCGCGGAGAAAAACTGAATCATGGATGCTAGCTCCTTCTCTCGTCGTTCCTTCCTCAAGCGCGCCGGTGTATTGGCCGCGCCGCTGATCGTGCCGGCGAGCGTCTTTGGCGGCTGGCGCGCTGCGCCCAACAATCGCGTGACCATCGGCATGATCGGCGTTGGCGATCACGGTGTCGCGCGCAACCTCAACGGATTTCTCGCGCAGCCCGATGCGCAGGTCGTCGCCGTCTGCGACGTGGATGCCGGCCGCATGCGCCAGGCGCAGGAGCTGACGAACAAGCGCTATGGCAACAAGGATTGCGCCGCCTACCGCGACTTCCGCGACATCCTCGCGCGGCCGGATATCGATGCCGTCATGATCTCGACGCCCGACCACTGGCACGTGCCGATCTCGCTGATGGCGATGCGTGCCGGCAAAGATGTGCAATGCGAGAAGCCGACGCTGACGATCCAGGAGGGCCGCATCCAGTGCGACGTGGCGCGGCAGACGGGCGCGATCTTCCAGACCTCGACGGAGGACCGCTCGCTCATCGTCTATCACCGCATGGCGGAGCTGGTGCGCAACGGGCGCATCGGCAAGCTGCACACGATCCGCGTCGGCCTGCCCGCCGGTCAGCATCCGGTTTTCCCGGTGGCGGCGGAGCCCGTACCGCCGGATTTCGATTACGAAATGTGGCTCGGCCCGGCGCCGCTCGCGCCCTACTGCGCGGCGCGCTGCCATTATCATTTCCGCTGGATTTCCGACTATTCCGGCGGCGCGCTCTCGGATTGGGGCATGCACCTGTTCGACACCGCGCAGTGGGCCAACGACACCGAGCGTACCGGTCCCATCACCGTCGAGGGCCGCGGTGAATATCCGGCCGAGGGCCTCTACAACACCGCTTACGCCTTTGCCTTGGAGTACACCTACGCCAACGGCGTGAAGATGCTGGCCGATGGCCAGGGCGTGGGCCTGCGGTTCGAGGGCTCCGAGGGCTGGGTCGGTAACACCGGCTGGATCGGCAAGGTGGAGGCCAGCTCGCCGGAGATTCTGAGGAGCGTCATCGGACCGGACGAAATCCAGCTCGCGACCTGCTTCGGCGGCGAACACCGCAACTTCCTCGACTGCGTCAAGAGCCGCCGCCCGTGCTATTTCCCGCCGGAGATCGGCCACCGCTGCGCCTCGATCTGCCACATCGGCAACATCGCGATGCAGCTCGGCCGCAAGCTGCGCTGGGATCCGGCCAAGGAAGAATTCCCCGGCGACGATGCCGCCAACCGCCTGCGCTCGCGCGCCATGCGCGCGCCGTGGAAACTGGATGCTTGAAGGAGTGACCCCATGAAAAAAGAAACCATGACCTCCCGCGAACGTGTGCTCAAGGCGCTCAACCACGAGCAGCCCGACCGCGTACCGATCGACCTCGGCGGTAACCAGACCGGCATCCACAAGAATGCCTACCGCAACCTGGTCAAGCATCTCGGCCTGGCCGAGGAACTGCAGATCATGGACGCCGTCCAGCAACTCGCGAAGCCGTCGGAGAAAGTTCTCCAGCGCTTCCACGTAGACACGCGCTACATCGCGGCCGGCGCGGCCTCCACCTGGAAGGGCGGCATCGTGCAGGCGACGCGCGACGGCCGGCTGTGGCACGACCTCACCGACGAATTCGGCGTGCGCTGGTCGATGCCCGACAGCCATCCGCTCTACATGGACATCACGCACCACCCGCTCGCGAATGCGACGCTCAAGGACATCGCCGGCTATCCGTGGCCCAAGGGCGATGACCCCGGCCGCTTCGCCGGCCTGCGCGACCGCGCGCTGCAGTTGCGCAAGGAGACGCCCTACGCCGTCATCAGCGGCATCTCCGGCGTCGTCTACGAAATCTGCTGGTACATGCGCGGACTTGAGCAGTGGTTCTGCGACCTGATGACCGAGCCGGAATTCTGCGAGGCCGTCATCGACCAGACGGCGAAGTTCTGGATGGACTGGTTCCGCGCGTTCCTCGACGAGGTCGGCGATGTCGTGGATGTCATCATGATCGGCGACGACCTCGCCGGACAGGACGGCCCGCTGTTCAATCCAGAGGTTTATCGCCGCATCGTCAAGCCGCGGCACAAGCGGCTCGTCCAGTACATCCGGTCGCGGACCAAGGCGAAGATCTGGTACCACACCTGCGGCAACTGCAACGAGTACATCCCCGAGCTGATGGACAACGGCATCCATATTCTCAACCCCGTGCAGACTAGCGCGCGCAATATGGACCCGGCGACGCTCAAGCAGAAGTTCGGCGCGAACCTCGTCTTCTGGGGTGGCGGCTGCGACTCGCAGCATGTGCTGCCCACCGGCACGCCCGAGCAGGTCGCCGCCGACGTCCGCCGCCACATGGCCGCGCTCAAGCCCGGCGGCGGCTACATCTTCAACAACATCCACAACATCCAGGGCGAAGTTCCGCCGCAGAACATCATCGCCATGTACGACACCGCCTACGAGTGCGGCTTCTACACCTGAAAGGAACAGCCATGATCCGCAAAGCGTTTGTCATGACCGTCAACGCCGGCAGCGAGCCCGAGTACGAGCGCCGGCACAATCCCATCTGGCCGGAGCTGGAGGCCACGCTCAAGCAGCACGGCGTCCACAACTACTCCATCTTCCTGCTGCCCGAAACGCGCCAGCTCTTCGGCTACGTCGAGATCGAGGATGAGGCGCGCTGGGCCGCCATCGCCAAGACCGCGTCCTGCCAGAAATGGTGGGCCCACATGCGCGACGTCATGACCTATAACCCCGACGGCACGCCGCACGCCGACGCGCTCCGCGAAGTTTTCCACCTGGCTTGATTTCAGGGCTTGGAAGGGGGAGGGGGCTCATTGTCCAAGCATTGGAAGACCTCATCCGCAGATGATCCAAGGCTTGGAACGAGCGGTTAAATTTTTTCCAAGTCTCGGAAAACACGACCGGGTTGCGAAAATGTTTTTGTTTCATATATTCCCTCAACCAGAGGGCGAGACGGGAGCGGGGGCATGAGAAGCAGTTATGACGTCTGTGTGATTGGCGGCGGGCCGTCGGGTTATGCGGCGGCGATGCGTGCCGCGGATTTTGGCAAGTCGGTGCTGCTGGTGGAGCGCCGGAGGCTCGGTGGCACGGGCATCTTCGATGGCGCGTTGTCATCGAAGACGATGTGGGAGCTTTCCAACAAGGTCAAAACCATCCGCGAGGAACTGGGCGTCAGTGCCGCCAGCGAGATGCCCTTCTCCCAGGTGCGCTCGGCCATCGCCGCCGCGATTGAGGAAAACACGACACTGATGCAGCGGCAACTGCGGTTGATCCAGGAGCAGTCGCAGCAGATGGATTTCGTCCAGGGTGTGGCCAGTTTCATTTCGCCGACGCAGCTCAAGCTGACGCTGCCGGAGGGCAGCACCCAGACGGTTGCCGCGGCGCATACGATCATCGCGGCGGGCAGCCGGCCGCGGCTGCTCCCGGAGATCAAGGTGGATGAGAAGGTCGTCGTCACCAGTAATGGCATTCTGCATTTCGATCAGTTCCCCAAAAGCATCGTGATCGTCGGCGGCGGCATCATCGGCTGTGAATTCGCGAGCATGTTCGCGAACTTCGGTCAGACGCGCGTGTTCATGATCGAGCGTGAGAGCCGGCTGCTGCCTTTCGAGGATGAGGATGTCTCGCGCGTTGTCACGCAGAACCTGGTGCAGAATGGCGTGACGGTCCACGAGCGGGCGCGATTGCTGCGGCTGGAGCAGCGCGCCGGCGGCGTGGAATATGAGATTGCCGATCGTCAGGGTGATCGCCAGGTGTTTTTTGTGGAAAAAGCGCTGGTTTCCGTGGGCCGTGTGCCGAACATCGAAGACCTGCAACTGGCCCATGCCAATGTGCGCACCAACGAGCGCGGCATTGAGATCCCCGACAACGACACGCAGACCAACGTGTCCAACATCCATGCCGTGGGCGACATCTCCGGTCACGTCGCGCTGGTCAGCGTGGGCGAGCGCGAGGCGCGGCACGCGGTGGTCAGCTTGTTTGCCAATTTCAAAGCGGCGCCGATCCGCTACAAGATCATGTCCTCGATCATGTTTCTGGCCCCGGAGGTGGCGCTGGTCGGCGCGAACGAGCAGACGCTGCGGCAGCAAAACATCCCCTACCGCGTGGCGAAGGTGGACTTCTCGGTGCTCTCGCGCGCCATCGCGATGCGCAAGACACGTGGTTTCTTCAAGCTGCTCGTCAGCGACGATGACGAGATGAAGGTGCTCGGCATGCGCGCGGTGGGAGAACACGCCTCGAGTGCGATACAGGTGGTGGCCTTGGTGATTTATCTTGGCAAGGGTATTGCGGAGCTGGCGGACATGGTCTTTCCCTATCCCTCGATTGTGGAAGGCATCCAGACCTGCACGCGCCTGCTGATGGGCAAGGCCATTCTCAAGCCGGATATCCTGCCTGACAAGGTGCAGTGCTATCGTTATGCGAACGGCCAGCAGATCCCCATTCACAACCAAGCCGCCCGCCAGCCACCGCGGGCCGCGGTGCCGCTAAAAAATCTTCCCCGCAAAAAGAAATAGGCTATAGTCCCGCCCCATGTTTTCGCCGTTCCGCTGGTCCTTGGGCTTGGTGTTGATGGTGGTGGCCGGTGGTGGCGCCGCCCGCGCGATGAATTATTCCGTCCCCTATGCCCGCGAGGGCCTGCCCTTTATGTTGGACACGTGGGGCTTTGGCTCCACCATCGGCGTGATCGAAGTGAACAACGGCGACAATGCCATCCTGACCTATTCCAACGCCCCGGAACGGGGCTTGCAGAGCTTCTACTCGGTACAGGACTTTTCCGGTTATGCGCCGGTAACGAACGACAGCGCCCACGGGACTCTCGTGGCGCATATCCTCGACAATCTGTTCACCTATAACAACCAGACGAACATCCCTTATGCCTCGCTAAATCTGGCCACGGATTACATCTCCACCTGGAGCCTTGGGATGGCGCCCCGGGCCAACTACTATGGCGCGTTATTCGGTGGCACCAACACCAAGGCGGAATTTCTCTCCCTCCACTCCTCGCTGGCTTATCTCATCAACTCCAACCAGGTACAGGCGATCAACAACAGCTGGGGCGGGAGCGTGACCAACGCCATGAACCTCAACGGGCAGGACGATTATGCCCTGTTGATGGATGAGTACACGGGTTATTTCGGGAAAACCAATGGCACCACCGGCGCCTATCGCGATGTCTTGATGGTAATGGCGGCGGGTAATTCCAGTAACCTGCTCGGCGTACCGGCCGATGCTTTCAATGTGTTGAGCGTGGGTGCGCTGGATGTCGGTAATCACACCACGACCTACATTGATGACCCCTCTCGCCAGCCGCTTCCGGTGGTCGCCCCGTTCAGTTCCAAGTTGCCGCTGGCGGATGGCCGCTGCGGAGTCCATGTGGTGGCGCCGGGCTCGTGGATCGCCATCATCGAGAATTTCACCGTCGGGACGGATACCAACGGTGCGCTCGAACTCAAGCAATTGGAGGGCGTGTTGGGGGATGGCACGAGCTTTGCCGCGCCCCACGTCACCGGCGAGGCTGCCATGCTCTATGGCGCCCCGAACCATCCGCTGGATAATACCGAGGGCCTGATCAGCGTCAGTCCCGGCACCCTGAAGGGTTCGGCTTGGAATACCGATCACAAGCTGATCAAGGCGCTGATCATCAACAGTGCCGACAAGATCGTTGGGATGGACTCCAACGGCGTGGCGCAGACCGCCTGGCAACCGGGTCTGATTACCGTGGACCTGGACAGCGTCACCAACTCCTTGCACCCGCTCAACTATGCCGTCGGGGCAGGGGAGGCGAACGCGCAGGAGGCCTATTTCAGCTATTACGAAGTCAGCAATCGTTTTTGGGATGTGAACACGCTCGCCGCCGCCGGGCAGACCAACTACTACGTCTACGGTCAGGGCAAGTTCACCAACGTCAACCCCTATCAACCCGGCCTGCGCCTGACGGCTACCCTGGTCTGGGACCGTCATGTGGACTATGTGGTGGATACGGACACCAATAACGGCGTGCTGGGCGCGCTGCTCGACACGAACCTGCTAAGCAACCTCGACCTCATCCTGCAGCAGGAAACCACGCCCGGCCTGTGGGTGGACCTCTATCGCTCCATCAGTACGGTGGACAATATCGAGCACATCTTCTTGAGCGAGTTGGTGGCGACCAATAACTACCGCCTCGATGTCATCGCCAACAGCCTGGTGGATTCCATCGGCGGCGAGCAGTACGCCTTGGTGGTCAGCTTCCTGCCGGTGCCGGAGCCCTCAACCATCGCGCTGACCGGCGCCTTTGCGCTCGCCGCGCTCGCACGCCGCCGCTGGCTGCGCCGGCAGGGCGGCGGGCCGGTGATTCCGGTCAGCCCCGCGAGGCGTGCGCGCCCGGTGACGCGGGTGGTGGATGCGTGGCGACAGCCCGAAGACTACGCCTTGCCGGCGCCTCACAAGAAACGACCGGTGGCTGCGCGGGTGTTGGAGACGGCGCGCGATGTCAATACCGCCGCACCGCGTCCGCCTGCCACCTGGCGGTCCGGTCGCCGTCGTGAGTAGTGGAGGCGCTGGCCATGGGCTGGCGGAACCCGGTCAGGCGCTGCGCAACACGGACTTCCAGTTTCTTGAGGCACCTCAAGATTTCCCAGGGCTGCGGAGGTACATTCAGCGCGGAAATCATGGGCCTGCGGGCCGGCGGAGAAAATATGAAACGTAAAATCATCATCATTGACGAGACCAAATGCAACGGCTGCGGCGAGTGCATTGTGGCCTGCTCCGAGAATGCCATCCAGATCATTGAGGGCAAGGCGCGGCTCATCAAGGCGCAATATTGCGACGGCTTGGGCGATTGCCTCGGCGAATGCCCGACCGGCGCGATCACCATCGAGGAGCGCGAGGTCGCGCGTTACGACGCCGCTGCCACCCGCGCGCACGTGGCCCAGACCGGCGGCGCTGCTGCGGTGAAGCGTTTCGACGAAACGGCGCTCCGCCACAATCATGTTGCGGAGGCCTGCCCCGGCAGCCAGATGCAAAGCCTGCGTCCCCGCCCGCCGGCTGTCCCGTCAACTTCAACAGAGGTGATCCCATGACAGACCAACCCAAAAAATCCGAGCGCAAAGGCGTTGTCGCGCCCATCGCCACCGCCATCCCGCTCGCCGGCCACGTCAACTACGGCGACGACGCCGTCGTCAGCCGGACGCTGATTGATAAAAACGCCGGCACGCTCACGCTCTTCGCCTTCGACAAAGGCCAGGGTTTGAGCGAGCACACCGCGCCATTCGATGCCACCGTGCAGGTACTCGAAGGCGAGGGCGAATTCATCATCGGCGGACAGTCCGTACTCGCCAAACCCGGCGAACTCGTCATCATGCCCGCCGGTATTCCGCACAGTGTTCGCGCCAACCAGCGCTTCAAGATGTTGCTGATCATGATCCGGCAATAAGGCTGTGGGACCAGGTGGTCGCCAGCCATGCCCCTGCGCGGGAAGCGCCCGCCTTACTTTGTCTGGAGTTGGCCCTTGCCGGTTTCCACCACGGCGGTCGTGCCATCCTTGGCGACCGACTTGATGGTGAAGGCATAGCCGCCATCGGGCTTGAGCGTGAAGATGCCGATATGTTGCGTGCCGCCGTGGAAGCAGGCCGAGCCCGGGCCTGTGGCGTCATCCTTCTGATCCTTGGTCGGCGTCGCGCCGCCGGGGCCGATGACAAATTCTGTCACGCCCTGCGCGGTGTCGGCCGGCTGGCCCTCGGCAGTGAGCGCGGGAAAGCGCTCATAGACGTGGTTGTGCCCGCAGAACACCAATGCCGGGCCGTGTGCCTCCAGCGCCTGCCAGAGCGGCTTCATCTTCGGGTCGCCACAGTGCTTGGCGCGCGAGAAGAACGGATAGTGCCAGTAGGCGATCACCGGTTTCTTCTTGTGCGCGGCGAGATCGCTCTTGAGCCACGCGAGTTGCTTGTTGCCGTTCTTTGCGTCGTGGAAGTTCACGCTATCGAGGCTGACGATGTGCCAGCCGCCGAGGTCGAAGCTGTAGTACATCTCCGGCGCGTGCGCGCGCTCGCCCCAGTAGGTTTGGTAGGCGCTGAACGCCGGCTTGGAGTAGCCATCGTGATTGCCGGGGCAGGGGAAGATCAGCTTCAGGAAGCGGTCATAGGTTCCGCCGAGGACTTCCTTGTATTTTTCCAGCGGCGTGGTCTTGCCGTTGCAGGTATCGCCGACGAGGAGCACGGCGTCGAGCGGCTGCTGCGCGAGGATGGCATCGGAGACGACCTTGGCGTCGGGCGTGTAGATGTCGCCGGTAACGGCGATGGTGACACCCTCGGCCGCGACGAGCCGCAGCGAGAGCGCCAACGAGGCGAGCACCAGCAGCGCCGCGCGCCGCGTCATTTGAAACGGAGACAGAGATGTTTTCATGCGCGGCATTGTCCCGCTGCCCCGCTGTCCGTCAAGCTTTTCCAAGGATTGGAAACGGGAACCGCTGGTTTTTCCAGGGATTGGAGAATCTCACCGATAACTTTCCAGGGTCTGGAAAATTTCATCAGAATTTTTCCAAGGCTTGGAAAACGCTGTGCGTCACAGCACGCGGCCGGCGCGGATGACCTGCTGGTACCAGCGGAAGCTCTGCTTCGGGATGCGCTGCTGGGTTTTGTAGTCCACGTAGGTGATGCCGAAGCGCGTGTTATAGCCGTAGCTCCACTCGAAGTTGTCCATCAGGCTCCAGAGGAAGTAGCCGATCAGCGGGTAGCCTTCCGCGATGGCGCGCGAAGCGTTGCGCAGGTAGCTGCGCAGGTACATCACGCGGTCGAGGTCGAACACCTCGCCGTTCTTGGTCACCACGTCCTCGGAGGCGCAGCCGTTCTCGCTGATGTAGATGGGCAGCTCCTTCTTGCCGAGCGCGTCGGTGACGAGGCGGACGCCCCAGTAGAGCGCCTCGGGCACGCAACTCAACCAGTCGGTGTGCATGTGCGGGTAGCCCTTGGGCAGCGGCAGGGTTTCGTAGCCGCGCGCGTTCTGCGCCGCGCGGACGTAGGAACCGCAATAGTTGTTGAAGCCGAGCGCGTCGAGCGGCTGGCCGATGGTCGCCATGTCGCCGGGTTGCACGTCGGCGGCGTCGGGGCCGAGCTTCTCGATGGCCTGCGGGTTGTAGGCGCCGGTCAGGATCGGCACGAGCACGGTGCCGTTGTGCTCCTCGGCGACGAACGCCTTCTTGGCCGCCTCGATGTTCTCCGGCGTCTCGACCACGGGAATATAGGAGTCGAAATTGACGACGGTGGAGACGTGCGCGTCCTTCGACGCGGCGCGGATCGCCTGGCAGCTCATGCCGTGCGCGAGCAGCGCGTGGTGGACCGTCTGCAACACCTCCTTGCGCTTCTGGACGATCGTGCCGGGCGCGTGCTTGGGCACCTTGCCGACGCCGTAGCCCATGAAGGTGAAGCAGAAGATTTCGTTGATGGTCATCCAGTGCTTGAGCTTGTCGCCAAGGCGCGAGACGACGGCGGTGGTGTAGTCGGCGAAGTCCCTGGCGATTTCGCGGCTGCGCCACGAGCCGTATTTGTCCTCGAGCGCCTGCGGGCTGTCCCAGTGGAAGAGCGTCGCGTGCGGCGTGATGCCGTGGTCGAGCAGTTCATCCACGAGCCGCTTGTAGAAATCCATGCCCTTCTCGTTGACCGCGCCGCGGCCTTCCGGCACGACGCGCGGCCAGGAGATGCTGAAGCGGTAGTGCTTGATGCCGAGCTCGACCATCAGCTTCACATCCTCCTTGTAGAGGTGATAGTGATCATTGGCGACGTCGCCGGTATCGCCGTTCTGGACGCGGCCGGGGGTGCGGCAGAAGGTATCCCACACGCTCGGCTTGCGGCCGTCCGCGTTGGCCGCGCCTTCGACCTGATAGGAGGCGGTTGCCGCGCCCCACCAGAAGTTCTTGGGAAAGCTGCCGGCATCCACCAATACGCGCGGGAGGGCCTGGCTGGTGCGCGGCGCGCCGGCGAGGCCGCCCGCGGCCAGCGCCGCCAGCGTGCCGGAGGAGGCGCCAAAGAAAGCGCGGCGGTTCAACGGTCCAAGCTGTCCGATCTTTTTCATGGTGAACTCCTTCACAGGTGGTCGGGCCGGAGCTTAGCCAGCGCCTCCGCCGTGGGCAAGCCCGCAGCAAAAGGCTGGCGGGGGTGGGGCGCGGCGGCTAGAGTCACGGCGCGTGGCCGGCGTGGCTGCGCGGAGGTGGAGCATGAGCGAAGTGCTGCAGGATATCGGGTGGGCGATCGTGTTCGCGTTCGTCGGTGGACTCGTTGGCCTCGTCTTGGTAATGCTCGCGGCGGCGCTGCTGCCGCGGTTGATCGGGCGGTTCACGCCGCAGCTTGACGAGGAGAAGGAGATCGCGCGCGGCAACGTGGCGGTCGGCCAGTACTTCGGCCGCGTCGTGGGCGCGAGCATCCTCGGCGTCAGCCTCATCATTGCCGCTGCCGTGCTCGGCGGCATCCTCGCGGCGCTGCACTGACCATGAAAAGGGTTTTCGCGCTCGCGCTGCTGGGCTGGCTCGGCCTGGCGGCGGAAGCCCGCGCCCGCGGCGGCGGGGGCTGCCTCGAAGCCGGCACCGGCATCTTGACACCGGCCGGGGAAATGCCTGTCGAGCAACTCCGACGCGGCGACGCCGTCATCGGCCTGCGCGACGGGCAGAGATTCCGCACGACAGTCGCCGATGTCTTCGTCATTCATCCTGCGGAGTTCATCGAGATCACCGCCCACGGTCGGCTGCTCCGGTTGACACCGGAACATCCGGTCGCCATCGGTGAGGGTGAATTCCTCGCGGCGGAAAAGTTGCCCGGTGCCCACCGGGTTGCCGCGACGAAACCCGCTTTCAACCTGCTCGTCACCGAGGGCGGCGTCTTCTTTGCCAACGGCGTGCTGGTACACAACAAGGGCTGCTTTCTACCGGATACCGCCATCCTGCGGGCCGATGGCAACCGCGTGCTCATCAGCGCGGTGCAACCCGGCGAACGCCTGCTGGCGTTCGACTCCGCTAATCGCCTGGTCACGGCGACGGTGGCCGAGGTCATTACGCACGCGGCGACGGAATTTGTCGTGCTCGCCACCGAGCGGGCGCAGGTACGCGTGACGGCGGAACATCCTTTTTTCATTGGTGATGGCCGCTTCAAGACCGTCGAGGCTCTGCGCCTTGGCGATGAAGTCTTCCTCTGCGATGAGCAGGGACTGCAACCGCAGCGCATCACGAGCATCGAGCGGGTGCAATCACCCGTCCGCGTTTTCAATCTGCGCACCGATGCGCCCCACACCTTCTTCGCCAATGCGTTTGCCGTGCACAACAAGGGTGGCGGTTGTTTTCCGGCTGGGACGCGCATCGCGACGCCATCGGCTGATCGCGTCATTGAGCAGTTGGAACCGGGCGCGGCGGTGCTGGCGGTGGAGGAGTCCGGGTTGTGCGTGACCTCGGCCGTGCGCCGGATTTTCCGGCAGCGCGACGCCATCCTCACCTTGCATACCGATCGCGGCGATCTGGGCACCACGGCCGAGCATCCGCTGCGCTTGTTTGCCGGCGGTTTCCGGCCGGCGGGCGAACTCGGCGCTGGCGCAAAGCTGACGGTGGTTCAGCACGGCCGGCTGGTCTCCGCGACGGTGCTCGGCGCGCAGCAGGGTGCTGCTGCGGTCGAGGTGTTCAACCTGGAGGTGGGGGCGCCGCATACCTTCATCGCCGATGGCTTCGTGGCGCACAACAAGGGCGGTGGCGGCAGCCGGGGCGGCGGCTTTCGGAGCAGCAGTCGCAACCATTCCGGCGGCGGCAAAGGTTCGGATAATCCGGTGCCGGGGCTGATCGCCTTTGGCTTCTTTATCCTGGTCTGCATCCTCATCATCCGCGCGGGGAAGCAGAAGCGCGAGGAGGAGAATCTCGATTTCGTCTATGCTCCCGGCAAGACCGCCGCGAAGGTGGCGCAGACGCGCAAGCTGCTGGAGTTCCTCGCGCGGCAGGATGAGGCGATGCAACCGGCGAAACTCGAGGCGGTGGTACGCGCGACCTTCCTCAAGTTGCAGGAGTGCTGGCAGGCGCGCGAGTATGCCCCGATGCAGCCGCTGCTGATGCGCGACCTCTTCCTGGACCACAACCGCCAGCTCGCCGGCCTGCAGCGCAACCACGAGATCAACATGATCGCCGATCTGAAGGTGGAGCGACTGGAGGTGGTACTCGTGCGCTATCCGCAGAAGCCCGACCAGCGCGAGTTCACCGCGCTCATCACGGCCAGCGCCAGGGATTTCTACGTGGACGACCGCAGCCTGAAGTTCCTGCGTGGCGATCAATCTCCGGCCGAGTTCCAGGAATTCTGGACTTTCCACCGTCAGGGTGACGCGTGGCTGCTGCGCGAGATCGAGCAGTCGCGCGAGTCCGGCGCGCTCAAGCAGGAGAACTTCGTCGAGCAGTTCACCGACGCGCAACTGCGCCAGATCTACGGCGGGGACGAACCTGCGCTGGGGCCAGCCGGGCCGTGGCTGGACAAGCCCGTGGAGAGCAAGGCGACCAAGATCGAACGGATGCTGAACTTCCTGGCGCAGACCGACAAGCTGTGGGAACAGCGCGCGATGGAGCAGCGCGTCCGGCAGGTCTTCACCGCGGTCAAGCTGGCCGAGGAAACCGGCGACGCGGCCGCCGTGCGCGGCGACCTGTTCCCCGATGCTGCCGCGCATCTGGCAGAGCAGCTCACGGCGCAGCGGCAACAGGGACTCACCCCCGAATATCGCAACCTCTGCGTGCGCAAGGTGGAGTTGATTCTGGTGCGCAACCGCGCCGGCGCGGCCGCGGACGAGTTCACCGCGCGCATCAGCGCGCACGCGCAGCAGCTTGTCCGGCGCGCCGATGGCTCTGCAATCGCGCGCGACGACTATGTCAAACCCTTCGTCGAGTTCTGGACCTTCGGCCGGCTCGACCAGGTCTGGAAACTCAAGGAAGTCCTGCCTGCGGCCAGTGGGGAAAGTGCGCTGGCCGCGGAGAATGTGGACGAGGACAGCAACGCGGCACAACTCCGTTGGTATTACACGAAGAAGCGCGCCACCTGACAGGTGTTGCGCGGTGAAACTGTCATCGGGCTTGACACGTACCAGTCCCTCATAAGAATGAGCGCCATGTTTCACGGCCGTCATGTCAGGGCAGGCTTATGCAGGCCGATACCCGTCCCGGTCCTGGCAAGGGATCTGGATTGGACGATAGACAGGTGGCCCATAGTGAAAACAAGAGGGCGAAATGAACGGAGACCAACAGACCCGCTGTTTTGATAACGAAAAATATCTGGCCGAGCAAACCAAGGCGATTCTGAACCGCGTCAGCCGGTTCGATAATAAACTCTATCTGGAGTTTGGCGGGAAAATCGTCTTTGACTTGCACGCCGCGCGCGTGCTGCCCGGTTTCGACCCCAACGTCAAGATGCGGCTGCTCCACCAGTTGCGCGACAAGGTGGAGATCGTGCTCTGCATCTATGCCGGCGACATTGAGAGCCGGAAGATGCGGGCGGACTTTGGCATCTCCTATGATGCCGATGCCTTCAAATTGATTGATGATTTGCGCGAGTGGGGGCTGGAGGTTTCGGCGGTGGTGATCACGCGTTTCACGGGGCAACCCGGCGCCGCCGGTTTCAAAACCAAGCTCGAACGGAGAGGCGTCCGGGTCTATACCCACGGTCCGATTGCCGGTTACCCGACGGATGTGGAGCGCATTGTCAGCGAGCAGGGTTTTGGGGGTAATCCTTACATTGAGACCACCCGCCCGTTGGTGGTCGTCACGGCACCTGGGCCGAACAGCGGCAAGCTCGCCACCTGTCTCTCACAGGTGTATCACGAGCACTGCCGCGGCACCCATGCCGGCTATGCCAAGTTCGAGACGTTCCCCATCTGGAGCCTGCCGTTGCGCCACCCGGTCAATGCGGCCTACGAGGCGGCGACGGCGGAACTCAAGGATGTGAACATGATTGATCCGTTTCACCTGGAGGCCTACGGTGAGCGGGCGATCAATTATAACCGCGATGTCGAGGCTTTTCCCGTGCTGCGCCGTATCCTTAGCCGCATCACCGGTACGGCGGACCTCTATCAGTCGCCGACCGACATGGGGGTCAACCGGGCCGGCTTTGCCATTATTGATGATGCGCAGGCGGTCAGGGCGGGCCAACAGGAAATCATCCGCCGTTATTTCCGTTACCAGTGTGAGTATGCAGTGGGCACACTTGATCAAGAGCCTGTCCACCGCATCACCCGGTTGCTGGAGGAGTTCAGCATCCGGCCCGAAGACCGGCCCGTCGTGGAACCGGCCCGACATGCGGCCGCCGCGGCGGAGCAGCGGACGGAGAAGGGCAGCTTCGGCGTGTATTGCGGAGCAGCCCTCCAGTTGCGTGACGGAGCCATCCTGACCGGCAGCAATTCGCCGCTGATGCACGCCGCGCCCAGTATGGTGCTCAATGCCATCAAGCACCTGGCCGGCATTCCTCATCATCTGCCCTTGCTGAGCCCCAACATCGTCGAGGCGGTCGCCAACCTGAAGAAGGACATCTTCCGCCGCAAGGCCATCAGTCTGGACTTGGAGGAGACCTTCATCGCCTTGAGCATTAGCTCTACTTCCAATCCAGCCGCCCGCGCCGCCATGGATCATCTCGTGGACCTGCATGGTTGCGAAGTCCACCTCACCCATTTGCCCACACCGGGCGATGAGGCGGGCTTGCGGCGGTTGGGGGTCAACCTGACCTGCGATCCGCACTTCGCCACGAATAAGCTATTCGTGAGTTGAGGAACCGGACACGCCGCCGGATGGCAGCAGGCTTGCTTTCCAGAGGGGAATTGGGGATTGTTGCGCCACGGTGACTTGTTATGCCACGTAGCGATCATGGAAAAACGGTCCGTATTGACTTGCTGGTGGATGCGGAGACTGGGCTGCCGCTGCGCCGCGATATGGTCGCGCGCCCATCGGATGCCGCACAACCCACGCGCTCAAATCTGCCCATCTGCTGCCGCGCGCTACTTCAGAGCTTTTACGATGGCGTGATCATCACCGACATCAATGGCCGCATCGTCGAGTTCAACAATCGCGCGCTGCATTTCCTGCGGTACGGTTATGAGGAGTTGTGCCAGTTAAACATCTTCGACGTGGTGTCCGGCGCTGATGCCGGTTTGTTGGCCACGGTGCAGGAAAATCTGCAGAAGCTGCAATTCACCTTGCTCAAGGCCTATTGCCACCGCAAGGACGGCAGTTTTTTCCCCGCAGAGATTGTGATCAGCCAGAGCACGCTGGAGGGGGCGTATCTGACCTTTTTCATCCGGGATATCTCCATCCGGCGGCAGGCCGAGGAGCAACTGCTCACCGAACATGCCGCGTTGCAGAATGCCGCCAACGGCATTGCCATCACTGACCAGACAGGCCATATCATCTATGTCAATCCCGCGATGGCCCAGATGTGGGATTATCGCAGCTCCGAGAAAATGTGTGGGCGCGCGCTCACCGAGTTGTTCGCCGAGCCGGCCGTTGCCGGCCAGACCATTAGCGCCAACCTTTCCAGCAATGAAACCTGGATCGGCGAATTGCGCGCGCGCCGCCGCAGCGGCGAGGAGTTCAGCGTCCAAATCTCCGCGGCGCTCAACCGCAATCCCAATGACGAGTTGATGGGGCTGGTCTTCTCGTTTATTGATGTGAGTGACCGGCTGCGTGCCAATGCCACCCAGCAGGAGGCCGAGCGCCAGCGTGTGATGATTGAAAGCTTCGGTACCGCCTGCCATCACCTGGGCCAGCCGGCCACGGTTTTGATGGCGAACCTGGAACTGTTGAATAAGCAGGCGGCCACCCTGCCTGAAGAACTGCGCAAGCAACTGTCCGATGCCGTACAGGCCGCGGAGACCATCCGCGATCTGCTCCAGAAGCTCAATGCCGCCGTACTCTACCGGCCCACGCCCTACAGCGCTCCCGCCAGCGAGGCGAGCGCAGCCGACAGCCATATCCTCGAGATCTGATACGCGGCGTTGCCGGTTCATGCCCAAGCCATGAAGAATTCCCGCGGTCTTCCAAGGCTTGGAAAAAAGAGACTGCGATTTTCCAAGCCTTGGAAAATTTTCAGCATGTGTACTGCGGAATCTTCAGCAGTTCGCCACCCTTCAGCGCTGACTGGTGGGCGACAATGCCGGCGACGGTCATGTTCAACGCCCAGGCGATGTTCACCAGCGGCTCGCGGTTTTCCAGGATCGCGGTGACGAACTCGTTCATCAGGTGGCCGTGCGAGCCGCCGTGGCCGCCGGACTCGACGCCGGGCGGCAGCGGCGGGCGGCGCACCTCGGGCGGCTTGCGCTGCAGGCCGACGAAGTCCTTGTAGTAGGAGCCCTTCTGTCCGCGCACGCGGCCCATCTCGCCGTCGTAGCCGGGCGAATCCCAGCTCACCGCCATCCGCGCGCTGCCGCCCTCGGTGGTGCGGAAGAGCGCGATCTCCGTGCCGAACGGATTCTTGTAGCGGTTGTTCTCCGGCTGGAAAAATTTCATCTCGCTCGGCATGCCGAGGCACGAGACGGAGGTGAAGCGGCCGCCGGTGACGCCGACGAAGTAGGCGTTCGAATGCGTCGGATACCACTGCGGCGGCAGGCCGGTGCGCCACTCCTTGAACGAGGGCAGGGGATCCTTGTGCCAATGGTAGTATTCGCCCTCGGCATAGACGATTTTGCCGAAGCCGCCCGCGCGATAAATTTGCCGCATCGCGGCGAGTTCGTCGCGGTAGCAGGAGGTCTCGAACATCATGTACTTGAGCCCGCTCTTTTTCACGGCGGCGAAGAGCGCGTCGGCGTCTTCCAGCGAGCCGAAGACCGCCGGGACGGCGGTGGCGACATGCTTGCCGTGCTTGAGCACCTCCATGCAGTGACGCGCGTGGCTCGGTGCGTCGGTGGCGACGAACACCGCCTCGATGCGATCATCCTTCACCAGTTCCTCGAGCGAGGGATAGGTCTTGGCGCACTTGCACGCTGCGGCCAACCCGGCGCAGCGCTCCGGGATCAGGTCGCTGACGGCGACAACCTCGACGTTCGGGTGATGCTGGAAGCCGAACGCCGCGCCGAAGCGGCAGTAGCCGTAGCCGACGATGCCGACGCGCAGCTTGCGGTCGGAGACCGGCTTCCAGCCCTTGGATGTATCCGGCGTGGTCGCCTGCTTCTCGAAGCCGGGAATCACCGGCTCGGCCGCGCGAGCGGCTGCGGCTGTCGCGGTCGCCGCGCCCAGTCCGCGCAGAAACGCGCGGCGGGATAGATCGGTTTGCCTGTTCGTTTTCATGTCGCCTGCCTTTCGGTTTCAGTTGTTGTGTGCCGCGTTCTCACGAACGCGGCTACATATTTCTCGCATCACTCCGTAGCCGCACTCGTCAGAGTGCGGCCAGCCCAAGCCAATGCCGCATTCTTACGAATGCAGCTACGAAAACAGCGTGCTCTTGCCGCCTCCATCACTCCACGCGCACCCAGCGGCGGCTCATGGTCGCGTCCTGTGCGTCCTGGCCCCCGGCGCGGGCGACGGCCTTCACAACGCACTCGCCCGCCGCCGCCGCCGGCACCGGCAGCGCCACGGCCAGCGTCTGCGAGCCGAGTTCGGCCAGCGCGAACGGCTGCTGCGCCTGCGCCAGCACCTGGCCGGCCTTGGTCTCCAGTGTCAGCGTCACCTGCCCGTGCAGCGGCCGCGCCTCGTCGTTGACCAGCATCACGGTGAAGTCGCGCACCGCGCCGGCCTTCAGCGTCGGCTGGAAGAAGTTGAGGTAGACGCCCAGCGGCTTGAACGCCTCGCCCATGTAGTCGGCGAAGGCGGGGTCGAGCTTGAGCGCCGTCACGTCGGCGAAGTGGTCCGCCGTGTAAACGCCGGGATAGCTGCACGTGAGGTAGACGAAGTGGATGATGCCCGCATACTGGCGGTGCGCGCGCCAGAATTCCGTCTTCGCGCCGAGCAGGTACGCATACAGGTCGAGCCGCTGGCGCGCGGTGACATTCGTGCCCATGAGTTGTGCGTAGACGTTCGCGGTCAGTAGCGTCGGTGTGCCATCACGGTTGAGCCAGAGCCAGCCGTATTCGTTGATGAGCACGGGATTCGTGTCCGAGGGCAGCCGGCCCTTGGGCGGCTTGCCGTCCATCGTCTCCAGCTTGGTCATGTCGAACGTCAGCTTGCCGCGGTAGCCGCTGCTCATCAGGTAGGGATGATGCTCGACCGGGTCGTTCGGCCCGGCGGGCTTGTTATAGCTGTTCTCCCACGCGCGGCCGGAGAGGTCGAGCCCGCGCACGGCGGGGATGATCTTCGCGCCGAAGATGTCGTCCTTCGTCTCGTTGTTCGCGTCCCAGACCACGACGCTCGGATGGTTCCAGTTGTCGCGCATCCAGTCCTTATACTGGCGGATCATCTCGTCGGCGTCGTGCGTGCGCGCATAGCCCTTGTACCAGCCGGGCCCGCCGGTCCAGACGAAGAACTCGTTCTGGATCAGCAGCCCGACCTCGTCGCAGATGTCGAGCCACTTGTCCGGCACCGGCCCGATGCAAAACCGGAAATAATTCCAGTGCATCTGCTTCGGCAGGTCGCCGAGCAGGCGGCGCACCCAGCCCTCGTCCCACGGCAGGGCCTGGCACAGCGGGTCCTCGAAGAAACGGTGCAGCGTGATGTTCGAGCCGCGCAGATAATAGACCTTGCCGTTGAGCCAGGCGCGCCGCGTCGCGGCGTCGAACCGGAACTCGCGCATCCCGAAGCGCGTCGTCACCTCGTCGCCGCGCGTGCGCGCGGTCAGCGTGTAGAGGAACGGGTCCTCCGGCGACCAGAGCCGGCAGTTCTTGATGGGCACGAGCACGTCCAGTTCCTTCACGCCGGCCTCGGCGTGGACCTTGGTTTCGCCCGCGAGCTGGCCGGACTTGGCCTCGCGAACCTCCAGCGCGACGCCCGTCGCTTGCGTGCCATCGAGATAGACGCGCACCTTCGCCTGCTGCTTGGCGATCTCCGGCGCGACCTGCACGGCCGCGATCAGCGGGCTATCGCAGCAGATCACCGACACGCTGTCGTAGATGCCCGGCGACCACTTGATCTTCTCGAAGTCCGAGCCGGTCGGGAACGTGTCCGGCAGCACGGCCGGGTGCGCGCCGATGCGGATGACGAGCGTGTTCTCCGCGTTCCAGCGGATGGCCTTGCCCAGCGGGAAGAGGCCCGCCGTGAAGCAGCCCGCGTACTCGCCCAGCTTCTCGCCGTTGAGCCAGACCGCGGTACCGAACTGCGCCTTGTTGATCTTCAGCAGCGCCACTGCGCGCGCCGCCGGCGCCCGGAACGTCTTCCGGTACCAGAAATAGTTGCGGTCCTGGTCCACCTTGCCCGTCCAGTATTTTTGCAGCCAGTCCTCCGGCGCGAGCTTCGAGCGGATGCGGTTGGCCATGTTCTCGCGGCTGGTGAATTTATCCACGTCGGCGAACGCCGGCTGGGCCAGGTTCGCCAAGCCCGGCACCGGCACCGTGCGCGTGAACTCTGCCGGCGCTTGGTCGAGCTTGCCCTCGGCAATCTGCCACGGCCCGTCGAGCGCCATCACCTGCCGCGCCGCCTGCGTTTCCAGGGATTGGAAAAGCAGAACCGCGAAAATTCCAGCCGAGCTTGCGAGACGGGCAGCCTTGCTGCCAACCATTGGAAAAGTCAGACGCGAAATTTTCCAAGGCTTGGAACTTTTGTCGCGGTTTTTTCCAAGGCCTGGAAACCAGTACTTCGTTTTCATGTTGGCTCTCTTTCTCTTTTATCAAAGCCCACTGTAGGCCGGGTCTCCGACCCGGCGCTCTGTGCGCCCGGTGAAGTCACCGGGCCTACAACGCAAAGAAGACGGCCGTGTTGTAGGCCGCGTGACCTCACGCGGCGCATCGCTCATCTATTTCGCAAGCCCAAGCCGGTGCTTTGCCCATAGCAGGTTGGCCAAGAGGCCGGGGCTGGATTTGATCCGGCCTTGGTTGGCGGCGATAAACACCGGCAACAGTTCCGGCTGAAATTCGCAGAGGTCAATCCAGCCGCCGCCGAGGCCGCCGGGCGGATGCTTGCCGGCGGTGCCATCCACACGGCCCAGGAATTTGTTCCCCGGCTGCAGTAGCACGCAACTGACGGTGTTGGCGAACGGGCGCATCTGGTCGGCGGTGAGGCCGTAGCGGCCGCTCACAAAGGCGCGCATCAGCCCGCCGATATCATAGCCGCCATGGCCCGTGTCCTCGTAGTGCTTCGGCGGCTGCTCGAAGGCATAGGTCCACTTGTAGCACGGCTTGCCCTGCACCTCGTAGCGCTCCGCCGCCGCGAAGAACCAGTCCACCGACGCCTTCACGATGGCGTCGTAGCGTTGCACGCGCGCGTCGTCATCACCGAGCAGCCGGTGACATTCCGCGAGCCGTTGGAAGCCGTTATTGAGCATCGTCTGCTGGTTCCAAGGCACAGGCTGGTTGGCGGAACCGGGGCGGGAGGCAGCATCGTAGCGCGGCGAATCGGGCGTGTAGCAGCGCAGCGTGCCGGGCCGCACGTACCACTTGAGCAGGAAACCATCCAGCGTGCGCTCCAGCTCGTGCACATAGGTGACCGCGCGCTCGCGATAGGTCGTGCCGAAGCCATGCAGATTGCCGTCGGGAACTTTTTCCGCCCACAGTTTTTTGTTTTCCAGAATCAGCCGCGCCGCGTAGGCGATGTGGCCCACGATGTCACCGTTCTCGGTGCCGGAGTAAGCCGCGTCCTTGGCATCGGCCGCCTTGTTCGGCCAGACCAGCTCGCGCGCGCCGGTCCAGATGAGCCGGCCGGTCTGCGGGTCGTTGCGCGCCGCCAGCATGCGGTCGGCGAATACGAGCATCCGGTCGAGCAGGGCCACGTCACCGCTGATCTCGTAGACGCGGCCGAGCGCCTCAGCCGCCTCGCCGCCCGCGCCATAGACGAACGCGTTGTGGAAATTGTTGGAAGGCGGCACGACCTCCGCCATGAAGTTCTTGAACGCCTGGATTTCGCGCGTCGTCACCGGCCCGGCGGAATTTTCCACGAGCATCGGCTCGACGGCTTCCACGGATTGGAAAAAGGCGAGAGTCAGAATTCCAAGGCGTGGAAGCCAGCGTCTTGTTTTCATGTTGGCTCTGTTTCTTCGCTGTTCAATTTGCTGTAGGCCGGGTCTCCGACCCGGCGCTCTGTTCGCCCGGTCAGAGACCGGGCCTACAACCGGCGTCGCGTGAAACGCCCGGTGAGGTCACCGGGCCTACAACGAAAAGAAGATGGCCGTGTTGTAGGCCGCGTGACCTCACGCGGCGAGCATAATCATCTTCCGGCTTGCGTGGCGACTTGCGGGCCGAGGCGCTGCTGGCGCGGGGTATAGTCGGGCCAGAGCGGGCAGTTCAGGTCGATCCAGCATTTCAGCGCGTGCATCTCGTCGCGCGTGAGCTGCACGCCGTGGTGGCCGGCGTCGAGCGTCTGCCAGAGCTTGCTCTTGAGCGTGCCAAACGTGAGCGGTTCGGCCTTCGCGTGGCGCAGGCGGTAGGTCATGTCGAAGTAGTGCACCCAGCCGCCGGCGATCAGCGTGCGGTAGGAGGCGGGGACCTTCTCGGCATCGAGCGTGCCGGCGAGGTTGAGCTTCTGCTTGTGGTTCGCGTCGTGGCAGCGCACACACCGCGCATCGAGCACCGGCTGCACGACGCGCTCGAAGCTGAACGGCACCGCGCCCCACGGCGGCGGCGCGAGCGTCGCTGGCGCGCACCGCGCAGCGAGGGTGGGGGCGACCGGCGCCGCGCCATGCCGGTGTTCGTGGCAGCCGATGCAGCTCCGCCGCTCGCCCGGCTGGAGCTGCACGACGCTGCGCATCCGCTGCAGCTCGTTCAGGTTTTCGTCGAGTGCCTCGAAGTAGAGGACCTTGCCGGCGGGCGCGGTGAAATTCGCCGAGCCATCGGCGGCGACTGGCGCGAGGCCGAGCGCCGCCTTCGCCACGTAGCTCGGCCAGCCGCCAGGCCCGCTGACCTTGTGGATCGGCGTGGCATAAAAATCGGTGAACACCGGCCCGTGGTCGCGGCGAAACTCGCCGCTCGGCAGTTGCTCGAGGTTGGCGCGGACCTCCTCGCAGACGCGAATGAATTTCACGCGGCCGCGCGCAACGGCGGGCGCGAGGCCCTGATACACATCGGCCACGGTGAACTGCCCGAACTCCGTCGCCGCGGGTACGGCCGCGCCGAGCACCGGCGGACGCGGCACCTGGCGCAGCAGCGTCGGCGTCATACTGCCGATGTTCGGGTCGAGATAGAGCAACTCGCGGTTGCCCCAGCGGTCGGCGAGGAACAGGCCCCAGCGGTCGGCGGGCGCGTGGCTGGCGAGGAAGTAGTCGCGCGTGACCGGCACCGGATCGCGCCAGCATTCCTGCCGCGGCCAGCTCATGTTGTAGTGCGCCACGGTGTCCGGCGTGATGTTCAGCAGCGCGTTCGTGTCCGCCGGCGACTGCGCTCGCGCGAGGTCAATCAGGCCGAGCGGTCCGTTGTGGTCGCCGCCGTGCGAGAAGATGGTGCAGAGGATTTCGCGCGTGCCGGGCACCTCGCGGCCGTTGATGTAGCAGTTCGGCGTATCGTTGCCGAAGACCAGCTCCGGGTGCGTGCCGTCGGGCCGGATCGCCCAGAGCGTGTGGCCGAAGTCCGCGCCCTTGTCGATGTATTCCGACCGCGTCCAGAGGATGCGCCCGTCGCGCATCACCGCCGGCGACCACTCGCTCAAGTTCGCGAACGAGAGCGGGCGGATGTCGCCGCTGGTCTCGCGGCGGAAGAGCACGAACGCCTGCGGCCGCCAGCACAGGAAGCGCGCGTGGCAGCGCGTGCTGATGAACGCAAGCGCGCCATCCGGAAGCGGGCACGGATAATAATCGTGGAACGGCCCCTCCGTGAGCTGGCGTGCGCGGCCGCCGCCGGAGTCCATTTCCATCAGGTGCCAGTAGGGCTCCTGCTCGCCGGGCCGTGGCGCGCTGGGGCGGAAGGCGAAGAAGATTTTCTGCGCGTCGAAATCAGCCATCGCGTCGCGCGCGATGCCCGCGCTCGCGTCGAACAACGTCGCCAGCCGCGCGCCGGCCGGATCGAGCGCGCCCCCGCGCCGCGGCAGCTCCAGCACGCAGACGCCGCCGCCCGGCTTGAACTGCGAGTCCAGCACGTCGCTGTAGTTGTGCGACGAAAGGTAGGGATGCCGCTTCACAAACAGGATGCGCTGCAACGACGCGAGGTCGGGGTCGGTGAAGAGCCACCGGCGCTTCGCCAGGCGCGCGTCGAGAAAGAGCGCCTCGCTGTCGCCCGCCGCCAGCCGCTGCTTCAGCCCCGCCAGTTCCGCACGACCGGCCGCGACCTCCACGCCCTTCTCCGCCAGCCGCGCGAGCAACTCGGCCAGTTGCGTCAGCGCGCGCTCTGTGGGCGTGAGGCGCGCGATGGCGCTCCAATAGGGGATCTCCTTCTTCAGCGGCGAGAGATGATCGGTCGCGTTCATCCGCTGCCACGTGGCGCGCTCGCACAGGAACGCGTAGCGCACGAGGCTCTCGTAGCTCGTCGGCTCCGGCAGCGGCACGATCGGCGGGCGCGGCACGGCGCGCGGCCCGCCCGCGAACCCTGCGTTCAGCGCCGCCACCTTGCGCCACGCCTTGCCATCGCCGGAGAGCTGCACCTCGATATTCATCGGCACGCGGTCGTGGAATTTCCCCTCGCGGTCACGCGAGAAGACGACCTTCGCGACCTGCGCCGGCTGCGGCAGCTCGATTTGCGCCCACTCATCGCCGGCCGACGCCGCAATCCAGCTATGCCCGTTCCCATACAGCCCATCGTTGAGGTGCGCCACCTGATGGATCGCGTAGCCCGCGAGGCATGAGGACGCCGAAGCCTTCGCGCCCGCACCCGCCAGCGCGAGGTTGCGCTTGCCATCGGCTCCGAAGATTTCCAGCTCATCAAGGCACGCCTGCCCCGCACTGCTTGCATGAATGACGAACCGCACGAACTTCGCCGGCTGCGCCGCAAAGCTAACCACATTCGCCGCCTCCGCCCGCACCACCACTTGCGTCGGTGCCGCGAAAGCTTCCAGAGCTTGGAAAACCAACAACCCCAAAATTCCAGCCGAGCTTGCGAGACAGGCCGTCTTGCTGCCAACCATTGGAAAAGTTAAGCATGAAATTTTCCAGGCCCTGGAAAATCCTGCCGGATTTTTCCCAAGCCTTGGAGCCTGGATACGTGCGTTCATGGCATGCACCTATTTTGTTCGCCGAGACTAGCTGGACTTGGCATCGCGCCCGCGCGAGGCTCGGGTGCGAGACAGTTTTGGGTCAGGCATATATTCTGCGGTCTTTTCCATCAGCATCATTTGACGCGATGGCTGCGTTTCCTCCGCACCATAGAGCGACTGAACGGTCTCCTCGAATTTTACCACCGCATTTTCATGGTGCTGGAGAAACCATTTCTTATGGTTCTCCAAATAGATCGTTCGCACGTCTGGTCGCCGCAAATCGAACGGCACCCGTTCCATCCTTGGATCCACGCTGTCAAAACCGGAGAAATCCATCCCCAACCTGTCCTTGGTCCTGGCCACGTACGCGGGGTTGATCTCGATGCCGATGGCTTGCCGGTTGAGTTGTTGGCACACACGCAAGGTCGTTCCACTTCCTGAAAAAGGATCAACCACAAGATCGCCTTCGTCTGACGAAGCGAGAACCATCCGCTCAATCAAGCCTTCAGGTTTTTGCGTGGGATGGTCCTGCCGGTTTTCATTACAGTAATGTACATGGGAGAACTCCCAGACGTCGCCCGGATTGGCTCCGCGCATGTTGTTTCGGTCGCGGAAATACTTCTGTGGAACTCGGACGCTGTCCAGGTTGAACTTGAACTCCTCCGACCGGGTGAACATTAAAACGTCATCATGTCGAGGGGAAAACCCTTTTGTCTTGCCCATGCCCTGCGTGTAGTGCCAGACAATCCAACTATTAAAAAACATTTGAAGATCACGATCGAGAATGTCGTACAGATACGAAATGAACCTGAAACCCATGAACACATAGAGCGTCCCGGTTGGTTTGAGAATCCGATGAGTTTGACCCAGCCAGTTGCGCGAGAAGGCCAGATACTCATCGAAACCTTGGACATCATGGTTATTCCCGTAGTCTTTTCCGAGATTGTATGGGGGATCGGCGACAACAAGATCAACCGATCCGGTCTTTAACTTCGCAAGCTCCACCAGCGCGTCGCCGGCTATAATCTCAATGTTACTCATCTACCTTGATCCATTCATTGGCCTGCGCCATTTCAAGCCATTCGCCAAACCCCTTCTTTGAGCCGATGAACTTACGGTCAAGCAGTTGACAGAACTCCCATGTCGTCCTCTTGGTCAAGGTTACGTAGTGGATGTCCCGCACCTGAAGTTGGCCGCTGCCCAGCGCGGGGTTGTAGCTAAGATCGGCACTCGAGAGGTATTTCAAATCGTACGTGTTGTGCGCAACGACTTCCATGATGCCATCCATCAAGCCTGTCGTCGTATTCTTCGTGCAGTAGACTTTGTGCTTCAGAGACAGGATGATGAAGATGTAATCAGGATCATCGATATAGGCGGTACGAATCCGCTTGAAGGCTGTGATGTTTGGCGATTTTCCGCTCGACTCGATGTCTTCCGCTGTAGCTTTGACATCGACTTCTGCGGTCACGCCACTTTCGGTCTTCCGGGTCATCTTGAATTGCAGAATGACATCGGCCATGTAAAGGCGTTCTTTAGCCTCGACGTTGATCAAAGCATATTTGTTGGTCTTGTCTTCTAGCACATCTTGGAATGTCTCGACCGCCCACGCCTCCACAAATGGTCCTGCGATTTTGTTGATGTTTTCCATGGGCAAGCCAAGCTTCAGATTCGTGTTGATAATGATCTTGTTTTTACCCGCTCCAATAGCCGCCTTGATGATCGCTTCGATGGCTGTCGTGACGAAAGAAGAGCACGCGTCATAGTCGTCGCTTTGCTTGGGGACTTTGAATGTGAGGTTGTCGTATTTCATGGACAATCACTCCGTGCCGTTTGCTCTTCATCTACGCATCTTGGGGCTCGCGCCCACGAGCGAAGGCAGTCTAGGGAGAACGGTTTGTGTTGCAAGTGCAAAGCTGGTGTTCATGGTGTAGTTGCGGTGGATTCAAGTTCGATGTCCTGCTTGTTCCGCTGGTGCGGGTCGAGGGCGAGGGTGGCGGTCTGGTCGGCGCGGGCCCAGCCGGAGAGGTGGACGACGATTTTCTTGCACGAGGCGTCGGTGAGCGGCTCGATGTTCAGCTTGGCGGTCTGGCCAGCGGGCGCGATGCGCAGCTCGAGCGTGAGCTTGCCGAACGGTGTGCAGATGCCGTTCAGGCGGGTGGTCAGGCCGGGCTTGGCCCACGCGGCGGGCAGGCCCTCGAAGAGGTGGAGTTCGTCACCGCGGTCGAGCGCGAGCAGGTGGGTGACGAGCCGGATAAACTCGGCGCTGGCCCAGTTGTGGGGCATATCGCCGACCTTCCTGAACTTCTCGCCGCGCAGCGACTGCTCCTCGCGCCAGTCGAGCACGGGCGCGGCGTGGTTGGCGTAGGCGTAGAGGCACTGCGCGGCCTTGCGGCCGTCGCCCTGCCAGAGCCAGGCGTGGGCGTAGAACGAGGCGAAGTAGGTCCAGATGCCCGTCGCGTCCCAGCCAGTGCCATAGACCATGCCTTCGCGCTCGGTCGCCGCGAGCATGGCGAGCGTGTTGGCGACAAGGGGATCGTCCTTGGCGAAGAGCTGGCCGGGATAGACCGCGTGGCAGAAGGTCCACTGCGCGCGCTGGGGCAGCTCGTGGCCGGCGTTGGCCATGAAGATCGGGACATAGGCGCTGCTATGGTCGTCCTTGCAGAGGTCGCGCGTGGCCGCCTTGCGGAAGGTGGCCGCGAAGTCGTCATATTCCTTTTGCCAGGCGGCGGCCTCGTTGGTCTTGCCGAGCCAGCGCGCGGCCTGGACGAAGGCGCGCAGGCCGAGCAGGTTCCAGTGGGCGTTCGAGAACTCCGGCTGCTGGAAGCCGGTGCGCGCGCCGGAGAGGCCGCCATCGATTTCGCCGGGCGGGTTCAGGCCGTCATCGAACGGCGTCGCGTTTTCGCGGCTGCGCTGGCGCAGGGTCTTGATGTAGCCGGCGGCGGCCTCCAGCTTGGGCCAGACGCTCTCCAGCCACGCCTTGTCCTGCGTGAGCTGCGCGTGGCGGGCGCAGGTCCAGAGGACGATGCCGTTCTCCTTGTAGAAGTTCTTCATCACCTCGATGCGGCCGTCTTCCTTCTGGTTCGTCAGCTCGTAGGCGACGCCGTTGCGCGCCTGGTCGCCCGCGCCGAGGATGGTCGCGGCCTCGAGCAGGAAGGCGCCATCCACAATCCACAGGCCGCGGTAGCACGTCGGGCCCACTTGGAACGCGGTCAGGCCCTTCTTGATTTCGCGCGCCTGCCAGATGTTGCGGATGGCGGAATCCACCAGCGCCTGGATGCCGGCGTCGGGGACTTCGATGCGGCCGTAGGGCAGCGGGGCGTTCTCCCAATATTTGATCGCGCGCTCCCGCGCGGCGGCCGGCGGCTCCAGCGGCGGCTCGAAGACCAGCATGCCGCCCGCGTGATAGGTGACGAAGAAATCCACCGTGGCGCCGGGTGCCACCACCAGCGACGCGAGGCGGACGGCGTCCCGCTTCGACGTTAGCTCGTCCGCCTCCATCTTCAGCGAGGCGGTGACTGCCTCGTGCTCGTTCACAATCACGCGCTGGCCATCGCGACGGACGCCGAGGGTCGAGCCCACCAGCAGCCGCGGCTGGATTGTGCGTGGTTCTTTGCCGGTGTTGGTCACATGAACGAGGAGCATGTCGTTGCGCGCCGGGCCGGAGGCCGCGGCCGAGATCAGGCGCGCGAGCGCGGCGGAGTTCAGCTTGCCGGCGAGCAGCGCGGCCTCGTCGGCCTTGAAGCCGGCCGGGAAAACATAGAGGCCGTTGAGGATGGTGTGCTTGTCGCTGCCGCGGTCGGCGGCCTCGATGGTGATCTCGATCTGTCCATCGCCGTTGGTGTCACGGCCATCGAACCAGAACGCCGCCGCCTTGTTCTTGCCGATCTCGGCGACGAGGTCCACAGTCATTGGCTCCGTGCCCTCGACGCGCAGCACTTGGACGCGCTTGCCCGGCTCGCCCCACCAGCCCTCGCACAGCGCGAGCGCGATGCGGCGCGCGCCGCCGCTGACCTCGAACTGCAGCGGGCCGTGGTTGTGGAGCGCGATGTCCTTGAGTTCCGGCGCGATACCCTCCGCCGGGTGCGCCCAGTTACGCTGCATTCCGCCGCCATCGAGCCTCCGCAGGATCACCTCCGGCTGCTTGGGCTGCGGCAGGTCGGTGACGGCGAACGCCTCCTCGACAATCTGCAAATCGCCGGCCGTGCGGAATGTGCGGACGATCGGCACGAGTGGCGAGAGCAGTTCCTGCTTCTGCCAGACCGCGTTGCTGGCGACCTCCACCGCGACGCGCGTGGCAAATTCGCGTCCGCCCATGCCGAAGTGATAGAGCAGCTCGCCGGATTTATCGACGAGCGTCTTCTGCGGGTCGTCCGGGAAGCAGATCGCCGCCTGCCACTCCGGCGGCGCGTAGCGGAAATCAACCACGTCCTCCGCCGCCAGCGCCGCGCCCAGCAACACCGCAAAACCCGCGATCTGCTTTTTCATTTTTGTCCTCCGGTTTTTCCAAGGCTTGGAAATTATTTCCACATTTTTCCCAAGGCTTGGAAAAACATGAGGTTGCCGTTTTCAATCCTTGGAAAAAATTCTGTTTCAGATTTTGAATGAGGAAATCAGGAAGGCAGGAAAGGAATTTCTCCTGTTTTCTTCATTTCCCGTCCTGCCATCGGTGTAATCTGTGAAATCTGTGGATTACTTCTCGCGGTGCCAACTGCGCTCGATCTCCTCGAGCGTCCGGCCCTTGGTCTCCGGCACGAACCGCCACATGACGAAGAGCAGCACGACGCAGAAGGCGGCGTAGACGTAGAACGGGAAGGCGTGGTTGAAGTGCGTGACGAACCACGAGCCCGCCGCGTTCATCATCGGGAAGGTCTGCGTCACCACATAGTCGGCCAGCCAGAGGCAGAAGGTCGCCAGGCCGAGCGCGCGGCCGCGAACCGCCGTCGGGAAAATCTCGGAGAGGATCACCCAGATCACCGGGCCGACGGAGAGGCCGAAGCAGGCGATGTAGAGCAGGATGAAGCCGAGCATCAGCTTCGAGGCCGCCGCCGGGTCGGTCAGGGTCTGCGCCATCACGCCCATCGCGACGAGGCCGATGCCCATACCCAGCGTGCCGATGAGCATCAGCGGTTTGCGGCCCCACTTATCCACCGTGGCGATGGCGATCAGCGTGAACAGCATCCCCGCGCCGTTGATGATGATCTGCTGGAGCAGCCCGGCATCCACGCCGGTGGACTGGCTCATGGTCTTGAAGATCGTCGCGCCGAAGTACATGAAGGCATTGATGCCGGTGACCTGCTGGAGCACGGCGAGCGCGCAGCCGAGCAGCAGCGGGCGCAGGAGCGCGGGCGAGAACAGCTCGGCCCACGTGCCCTTCTCGCCGGCGAGCGCGTCGCGGATCGCCACCAACTCCGTCGCGGCAAAGCCGGCGCCGCCGACTTTGGTCAAAATGCGGCGCGCCTCATCCTCGCGTTTCCGCTCCACGAGCCAGCGTGGACTCTCTGGAATCAGGAACAGCAGCAGGCCGAAGACGAGGGCGGGCGCGATGCCGGCGGCGAACATCCAGCGCCAGCCGGTGGCGATATTCCACGCCTGGTCACCCTGGCCGGCGATGTAATAATTGACGAAGGCCGTCACCGCGATGCCGCCGGCAATCGCGATCTGGTTGACCGCGACCATGCGGCCGCGAATCCGCGCCGGGGTGATCTCGGCGATGTACATCGGCGTCGAAATCGAGGCGATGCCGATGCCGAAGCCGCCTAGGATGCGAAAGAGGATGAAGCTGGTGATGTCGTTCGGGAGCGCCGTGCCGATGGCGGAAACTAGGAACATCGCCGCCGCAAGGAACATCGCCAGCTTGCGGCCGTAGCGGTCGGAGAGCGGGCCAACCGCGAGCACGCCGACGGCGCAGCCGAGCAGGACGCAACTGGAGGCCCAGCCTTTCATCACCTCGCTCAACGCGAAGCGCGCGGTCAGCGCCTCGATCGCGCCGGAGATGACGCCGGTGTCGTAGCCGAACAACAGGCCGCCGAGCGTGGCGACGATGCAGACGAGGACGACGTAGCTGGACGCGCCGGATTGGTTTTCCGTGTTCATGGTTGGGTGCTCCCTTGCTGTTTTTTCGCCGCCGGTTTTTTCTTTTTGCCGCCGCCTTGGGCCTTCTGCTGGAAGATCGTGTTCTCCGCGCCGGTCAGGCCGCAGATGGCATTCTGCGTGCCCCAACGGGCAAACATGTTTTTGAGCTTCGGCAGCGCCGCCTGCAGGGCGGGCAGCGCGGGTCGCGCCTTCTCGCCGAGCATCTGGAGCGTGCGCGCGGCGTGGACCTGCGCGTTCTCGTCATCGCTCGCGAGCGCCGCCGTGAGCTGGTCGAGCGCGGCGCGGTCAGCGAACTGCGCGGCGAGGATGCCCGCGGCCTCGATGCGGACCGCGAGCGACTCATCGGCGAGCGCCTTTTGCAGCGCGTCCTGCGCCGCAACGGCCGCGTCGTGGCCGCCCACGCGCAGACCGACCGCCGACCAGTAGCGGACCGGCGGGCGGGACGTCGCCAGGCGCTTGATGAATTCGTCGGTCTGGCCCGGCAGTCCGACCCGCCACGCGGTATCGAGCACGCGGTCGAGCGGATAGAGGCTGTCGTTGGCCGCGGCCTCGATGAGCGGCTTGCCGGATTGCCCGCAGAGCTGCGCGGCCTGCCACTCGTGGAGCATACCGAGGTCGCGCGTCTCGGTCTGCCAGTCGCGCAGCGCCTTGCGCAGGCGTTCGAGGTCCGACTTGTAGGCAGGCTCAGCCGCGACGTTGTTGAGCTGCCAGGGATCCTTGTCGGTGTCGTACAGCTCCTCGGCCGCCTTGCGCGGCGCGGCGTAGGTGAGCTGCGCGGCGTTCAGCTTGCCGGCGGCGGCGAGCTGCGTGATCTCGCGGCGCAGCTCGAGCTGGTCGGAGAACGTCTCCGGCTGGTTCCACGAAACGTCGGGCATGAAGTTGCGCGTGTAGCGGAAGCGCGCGTCGCGGACCGAGCGCGAAACCTCGTTGACCTCGTCCACGCGGTCGCGCGCGCCGAAGAGGTAGTCGCACGGCTTGGCGGCGGCCCCGAGGAACGCGCGGCCCTGCATGTGCGGCGGGACCGGCAGCCCGAGCACGCTCAACAGCGTCGGGCCCAGGTCCATCAGGCTGACCAGCCGGTCGCACGTGCCGCCCGGCGCGGCGGGTGCGAGGCTGCGATACTTCTCCGGGAACCAGACGACGAGCGGGATTTTGAGGCCCGTGTCCCAGAGCGTGCGCTTGCCGCGCGGAATACCCTGCCCGTGGTCGGGCCAGAAGAAGATGAGCGTGTTGTCGCGCAGTCCGGCCTCATCGAGTTCCTTGAGCAGCCGCCCGACGTGCTGGTCCATCGCTGTGATGCAGTCGTGGACGCGCGCCAGCGTGCGGTGCGCCGTGGGCGTGTCGGGATAATACGGCGGAACCGGCGCGGCCGCGGGCTCGTGCCGCTCCTCCGGCTTGAGCTTCGGCGGCGTGCTCTCGAAGGCCATGCTCTGGTGCGTCTCGGTCAGATTGAACACCGCGAAGAACGGCTGCCCCGGCTTGCGATTGCGCCAGTGCGCCGCGCCGCTGCATGCGTCCCAGGACTCCGCGATGAGGCGCGGCTCGGCGCTGGTGTTGTAGTCGGTCTTGACGTTGTTGCAGCAGTAGTAGCCGGCCTGCCGCAGATAGGAGGGGAAGCCCTTGATCGAGTCCGGCACGGGGAACTGCGAGCGCAGGCGCTGCGTGCCGTAGCTGGTCGCGTAGCAGCCGGTGATGATCGCGAAGCGGCTCGGCGCGCAGACCGGCGCGGTGGAGAAAGCGTTGCGGAAATAGACGCCGCCGCGCGCGAGCGCGTCGAGGTTCGGCGTCGTCGCATATTTCTCGCCGCAGAAGCCGAGCCACGGCGAAGTGTCCTCGATGGAAATCCACAGGATGTTCGGTCGGTCCGCCGCGGCGGCGGCCAATCCGGCGGCGCCCAGCGCCGCCAGCAACAGAATCAGGCCGGTCTTTTTCATGGTTTGTCCTTCCTGGTGTCCAAGGTTAGGGGAAGTGCTGCCGTGTCGTGCCGCAGCACAGTTGTGCGGCGGGCGGCTGGCCTGTTGCTGGAGATGCGCCGGTGCATGGTTCACGGTAGCTGGCGGCCGCCCAGCTTGCGGTAGCTCTCCAGCGGATACACGGCGTAGACGTGGCAGCGCAGTTTCGTCCGCGCGTCCTCGCCGACCCGCAGGATGGCGGAGGGCGCGAGGCTACCGGTGGTGCTGTGGAAATAGAAATGCGTCTTCCAGTCGCGCGGCAGGCGGTAGCCGGGGATGCGGATGACCGTGCCATCCTTGAAGGTCATGGCGATGTCGTAGACGGCGTCGAGGTCCACCTCGAAATCCGCCGTGAAAAACACCTGCCCGCCACCCTTGCCGGCCTTGGAAAACGCCGCCGTCTTTTTCTCGCTCGGCGCACCACCGCGCGCGGTCACCTTCACAACGGCGTGCTCGGCGACCGCGAGATCCCGGGAATAATTTTCAGGGTCCTCGTTCAGGCGCATTCCGGTCACGACGATGACGGCGTGGTTGCTCTGATAGGCGGCGTCCTTCGACTTTCCGGCCGCCCCGGCGTGGGGCGCCAGCCAGAGCAGCAGGAGCGCGGCCAGGCAACTGATGAGCGTTTTCATTCGAACACGATCTCCTTCCCGCTGGTCACGCCCGGCTGGAGGTCGAAATAGTCGCCGGAGTTCCGGGCCGTGACCTTCTGCCCGTTCACCACCAGGTTCCGGAACACCACTTTCCCGGCGCGCACGCCGCCGGCGCCCTGCCCACCGAACAGCGACTTGCGCGCGATGTGCGGCGTGTTCACCGTGATGTTCTCGAAGAGGACGTTCTCATAGACCGGCCCGCCGCCTTCCGCACCGACCGGCATCAGGAACAGCAGGGGCACGAATGGCGCCTCGACCGTAATGTTCCTGAACACGGAATTCTTGACGGTGCCGCGGGAAATATTGACCGTCTGCCGCGCCGGCCATGCGTTGAAGGCGATGACGCGCAGCCCATCCACGACGCAGCCGTCCGGGTTGCGGATCCACAGCGGCTCGGCGTTGGCGAGCTGCCAGATGGTGTAGTCGCGCACGCGGGCGGGGCCGCCCACCTTGAGGTTCGTATCGGCCGCCATGACGAAGCAGTCGTCAAGGTGCCAGCCCCGATAGGGCTCCGCCGCCGGGATCTCGCGCGTGAAGCCATCCGTGTTGCCGTGCCACGCGCCGACCACGGCCACATCGCGCACGGGCGCGGTGGAATGGCTGATGTGGTTGTTGGCGTCGGTGATCTGGATGCCGTCCAGCCGTACGCCTTTCTCCAGTGTCGTGAAATACGGCACGTCCGTCCAGCGCTGCTTCGCGCCCGACATGGTCCCGCGTCCGCGCAGCAGGGCCATGTTGCCGATGGCGGGATGACGCTGGTCCGCGCCGAAGACGCCATAGACGTAGGCGCCGCCCGCCAGATAGGCGGTCTGCCCGGCGTGCAGCGTGATGTAGTGGTTCGGATCGGCCGCGTTGAACTGCGAATAGTCGTGGAGACCCGGCTCGAAGTAGATGACTTTCGCCCCGGCCAATTCCTCGACGCTGCCGGCGCGCCCGGGCTTGAGGACCAGCGTGCCCGGCGCGTTCTTGCCGGGGACCTCGGTCTCGGGCGCCCGCGCAAAAAGGAAGAGCGGATTGCGGTAGCCCTCGAACGCCTGCTTGGATTCGGCGGCGTTGAGCTGCTCCAGCGCCTGGACCGGATTGGCCACGACTGCGACCTTCACCGGCTTGGTCAACTGAAAGTGGATGGTGTTCCCGCTGGTGACCTGGCCCTTGATCCCGAGCGTGGACGGGAAAATTCCGCAGCTTTTCAACGGCAAGGTCAGGCCATCCAGCGGCCGCTTGATCCGCACCTCGACCTCGACGGGGCCGCCCGCAAAATCAAAACTCGTCCACGAATGGGCGTAGGTGTCCTTGTTCTCCGCGGGCCGCTTAAATTCGTTCGAGTGCAGGGCGAGGAAAGAGAGCTTGATGTATTTCCCCTCCGCGTCGAGCAGCTTGTCCACCGCCCGGGCGTAGGAATAGTAGGTGAACGGCTGCCACGACTGGCTGCCGCTGCGCACCGTCACCTCGTAATCGGGCGAGGCCGGGACCTCGCCGCCCGGTCCCGGCCACACGGTCACCTGGACCGCGGCGGCGGGCAGCACCGCCAGCAGCAGGAGCGTGCTGATCTGTTTCATGTGTTGCTTCCCTTCATTGCTCCAACCTGCGCATTGGACACTTTGCTTTTGGGGGCGGGAGCTCCAGCTCCCGCGAAAGAAAACCAACGCCAACGGACGCGGGAGCTGGAGCTCCCGCCCACAAAACCAGCGGAGTGCGCGTGGTTTCCATGGATTGGAATGCCATGCCCCCGGATTTTCCAAGCCTTGGAAAAAATCAGCCGCCGTTTTCCGGGGCTTGGAAAAATTCCTGCGTCATTTTCCAAGGCTTGGAAACGTGGGCTCATTCGTTGCCCGCCTCCCGGCGGCCGGACTCAATCCAGGCCGGCAGATAGCCGACCATGCGGCCGACGTAGCCGGCGACCGGGCCGCCTTTTTTCATCGCAGCGCCGCGGATCGCCGGCAGCGCGGGCTTCGCGCGCGCGCCGAAGCGGTCGAGCACGTTCAGCGCGGCCAGCCGCACAAATTCACTCTCGTCCTTCAGGGCCGCGGTCAGCACCGCCAGCGCCGCGGCGTCGTCGCCCAAGTTACCGATGGCCTCGGCGGCGGCGATGCGGACCTCCGGCGAGGGATCGGCCAGCGCCTTGCGCAGCGCGGGCTCCGCCGGCTTCGCCTCGGCGCCGAGCGCGACAAGGCCGAGCGCGCCCCACCAGCGCAGGGCGGGGTCCTCATGCCCCAGTAATTTTTCCAGCGCCGGAAGGTTGGCGGTCTGCCGCGCATTGGCGAGGTCGGCGGCGGCGAGCAAGTTGTCGAGCGGGTTCAGCCGCGCGTCGGTGGCAATGGCCCACGGCGTGCGGCCAGCGGCGCGCAGCACCATCTCGCGTTCGGGCAGCAGGCCAAGGTCGCCGGTCGCCCGCATCCAGCGCAAGCATTCGGCGCGCAGCCGCTCCAGCGTCGCGCGGTGCTGCGGGTCGGCGGCGAGATTCTTCACCTGATCCGGATCGGCCTCGTTGTCATAAAGCTCCTCGACCGGTTTGCCGGGTTCGAAGTAGCGCGCGGCGGGGCCGGTGAGCTTGCCGGCGGCGGCCAGCGCGCGCCACGCCTGCATCGTCGGCATGGCCTCGGTGTAGCTGACGAACTGTGACCACGGCAGGTGCGGCAGGAAGTTGCGGTGATACTGGTAGCGCCGGTCGCGCACGACGCGGACGCAGTCGGCCCGCTCGGCCATGCGGTCGCGGATGCCGTGGATGTAGAGGCGCTGGACGGTGCCGGGGCCAAGAAAGGGCACGCCCTGCAGGTGCGGCGGCGGCTTGACGCCGCAGAGGGCGAGCACCGTCGGCGCGAAGTCCACGAAGCTGACCAGTTGGTCGGTGACCGCGGCGTTGGGCACGGGCGCGAGGTGCTGCCATTTTTTCGGGAAGTGGATCAGCAGCGGCACGTGCAAGCCGCCCTCCCAGATCCATTTCTTCATCCCCGGCAGCCCGGTGCCATTATCGCCGAAGAAAAAGACGATGGTGTCCTCGGCGAGGCCGGCGGCCTCCAGTTCCTTGAGCTTGTCGCCGATCTGGTAGTCCATCGCGGTGATGTTGTCGTAGTAGCGCGCCCAGTCGCGCCGCACCTCGGGCGTGTCGGGATGGAACGGCGGCACGGGTGCGCGCGCGGGATCGTGGCGCTGCGCGGCCGTGAGCCGGGCGGTGTTCTGCTGGTAGCGTTTTTCCGGCACGCGAATCTGGCCCTCGTGGCAGACCTCGTGGTTGAAGACGGCGAAGAACGGCTGGCCGGGCTGGCGTTTCTTATAGTGGGCCTTGTTGCTGCACTCGTCCCACGCGGTCTTGGGTACGGCGAAGTTGTAGTCGGTCTTGGCGTTGTTGGAGCAATAGTAGCCCGCCGCGCGCAGGTATTCGCTGAAGCACTGCACCTGCTCCGGTAGCGTCGTGGCCGAGCGCATCCCGTGGCTGCCGAGCCGCGACGGAAACACGCCGGTGATGAGGCACGAACGGTTCGGCGCGCAGACGCCGGTGATGCCGAACGCCTGCGTGTAGCGCACCGCCTGCTGCGCGAACCGGTCGAGGTTGGGCGTGATGGCGTACTGGTCGCCGTAGCAGCCGAGGTGCGGGCAGATGTCCTCCGCCGTGAGCCACAGGATGTTCGGGCGCTCCGCCGCGTGGAGGGTCGCGGCGGCGAGCGCGGTGGCCAACAACAGCTCACGCTTCATGTGTGTTCATCCTTTCTATGCGACCACATCGCATATTTTGCAGGGACGCTTACGACCCGGCCGTGGTGATGGGCAGGTTGCCGTTTCATGTTCGCTCGCGCCAGCGGCGGCAGAGGTCGCGCGCGGCCCCGGCCCACGTTGGAAATTGAAAGGTGAAGCCCGCCTGCAGCAGCCGGCCGGGCGTCACACGGCGGCTCTTGAGGATCAGCTCGGTCTCCGTCCGCAGGAAGAACGCGCCGAGTTCCAGCATCCAGCGCGCGGCGGGCAGCCCGACCGGCTGCCCCCACGCCGCGCGCAACTCCCGCATGAACTCCGCGTGTGGCAGCGGCTCCGGCGCGGCGAGGATGACCGGGCCTTCCAGGTCCTCGTGCGCGAGCAGCCAGTGGATGGCGTTGATGTAATCCACGTCGTGCATCCACGAGACATACTGGCGGCCGTCGCCCGCTCGCCCGCCCAGCCCGAAGCGCACGAGCCGCAACAGCACGTCGAAGACACCGCCGGGCGCGGGGCTCATCATCAGCGACGTGCGCAGCTTGACCTTGCGGGTGTGCGGAGTGACGGCCTCATCGAGCGCCTTTTCCCAGGCGAGTCCCACGCCGACGCTGAAGCGCCACGTGTCCGGCGCGTCCGATTCCGTGCGGTCGAGGAGCCCGGTGGCCTCGTCGTTGAACGCGTCAAAGCGGTGCGTATAGACGGTCGCCGTGCTGGCCTGCAGCCAGACGCGCGGCGGCCGGCCGGCCCGCGCGATCGCTACGCCGACGACCCGCGTCGAGTCCACGCGGGAGGCGGTGATGGCCTGCCGGTTGGCCGGCGTGTAGCGGCAGTTCACGCTGCGCCCGGTCAGGTTGATGACCACGTCCGCGCCATCCACCTCGCCGGCCCACGTGCCCAGCGTCCGGCCGTCCCACATCACCACGCGCCACGGCACGGCTTGCGGTGCGCGGCTCAAGACCACCACCTCGTGCCCGGCCGCATAGAAGGAACGCGCCAACGCCTGACCGATTTGACCACTGCCACCCGGAATGACGATTTTCATAGTTCGTTGTCGCTCACCAGACCTTGAGCTTCAGACCGCCGCTGCCCGGCTGCTCGAACGGGCCGGGCGTCGGGTGCGAGGTATCCCGCTTTTTCCCGAAATAATCAGCCTCAATCTTCACCGGCGAGCCGTCGGCGTTTTCGTAGGCGACGCCCGGCACGTGCGCCCGGCCCAGCAGTGTGCCGGTCACGGGTTGGGTCGGCGCTCCCAGCGCCGCGGCGGGCAGGTTGAGGCGGAGATAGGTGCATGGTTCTTCTTCTACGAGCTGCACCTGCGGATGGGCGTCGGCCAGCACGACGGGCTGCGCCTCCTTGCCGTAGGGCCGCGCGCCATGGAGGTGGACGTTGCCGCCCGCCTGGGAGGGCAGATCGCGCGCGTCATAGACCCAAGGCCCGTAGCCGGCCACGCGGCGATGCCGGTCACCAGCCTTGGCCGGCTCGACCGCGGCGGCGGTGCCCGCGCCGACGAAGAGGTTGTTGTAATAGCGGTTGTCGCCGCCCTTGATGGTGCGCAGGCCGGCGACGGCGGTAGCGTGCGCGGGATGGAAGGGCGTTTCGCGGCGCAACTCCTCGGTGCTAATGATTTTCCCGGTCATCAGGTTGTGGAGATAGGCCCCGCCCTCCGACATATCCAGCAGCGCGACCGGCGAAAGGAAGAGGTTGTTATCCACCACGAACGGGCCGTGATTCACCTCGACGAACAAATCCTCGGAGAGGTTGTCGTGGAAAAGATTCTGCGCCACGCGCGTGCCCTGCGCCATCCAGTCGAGCCAGAGCCCGCGGCAGGTCCGGTAGATGTGGTTGCTGCGGATCTCGGTATCAATCGCGCCGTGGAACTTGATGCCCGCCATCTCCGCACCGGTGAACAGGCGGCGGATATGGATATCGTGAATCACGTTGCCGGTGACGGTGCTGAACGCGCAACCCAGGCTGCCGACGATGCCGGTCTGCTCGCAGTGCGAGATGTGGTTGTTGCGCACCACGTGGTGCCCGATGTTCGCGCGCGTCCACGCGATCGGGTGCGCGTGTGCGCGCTCGATGGTCTTCACGTAGCCCTCGGCGGAATTCGCCGACGTGTTGTCGAACTGGTCGCCGTGCTTGCCGAGCGCGACGCCGGAGCAGGTCGAGTGGCTGATGATGTTGCTCTCGATAATCCAGCCGCGGCTCCAATGCGTACCGATCAGCCCCGGCTGCTCGGCGGTCGGCGGCGCCCACGGCGTTGCCGCGTGGCGCATGACGAAGCCGCGCACGGTGATGAAATTCCGCCCCGGCTGGTCGGGATAGAAAACCGCCTGGCGCGCGTTGACCTCGACCA
This sequence comes from uncultured Lentisphaerota bacterium, assembly GCA_903889245.1. GTDB lineage: Bacteria > Verrucomicrobiota > Kiritimatiellia > CAIQIC01 > CAIQIC01 > DP16D-bin41. The sequence goes on from CAISWQ010000047.1 coordinate 103,396, forward strand.
GTTGCTCGTTCGGGTTGACGCCCTTGAACTGCGCCCAGATCGTTGTGGTGCCGTTCGTCACCTGCGCGAACCAGAGCGGCGCGGCGGGCGCAGTCGGCCCGCCGCGCTGGAAGACGAAGCAAAGTTTTTGCACGCCGGAGAGCGGCTTGGTCCGCACCTTACAGGTGACCCACGTCTGCCAGCCACCGGTGTTCGCGACCGACGAGCTGCCGAGCAGCTCGCCCTCGGCGGAGTCGCGGCGCACCTCGATGTTGGCGCCGGCCGCAGCACAGGAGACGCGCAGTTCAAGCTGGTCGGTCGGCTGCTTGAACTTCACGCGCTCGCAGCGCAGCCAGTCGCCGGGCTCGAGCCAGCCGACGCACTCGCCGCCTTCCGAGCACGGCGCTTTCTTCAGCTCGTGGTTGCCCGTCATGCCGGTGAAGGAAATCTGCTCCGCGCCCGAGCCGGGCCGCAGCCACGTCAGGTTGATGATGTACTCCTTGTGCGCGGATTTCGCCGGCGGTTTGCTGACGGCCTGGCCCAGCACCGCGTCGAGCGCAGCGGCCTCGACCAGCCAGTCGCCGTTGAGATAGACCGCGCCGGTGTGGTGCACGCGGCCCTTCGGGCTGAACCAGTCGCCGCGGATCAGGTCGCTAAACGGATTGAACGCGCCGAAGATCGCGTCCGGCAGCGTCACCTTCCAGACATCATCCTGCACCCGCGTCCAGCCGGTGACGACTTCCGAGCCCTTGATCTCGACTTTCTCGCCCGGCGCGGCCTGATACACGATGCGCTTCGCGTCGCTCTCGCCGCCGCGCGGCGGATTGACGCGCTCGCGGTAAACGCCGGCGTGGACGGTGATCTCGTCGCCCGGCTGCGCGACCTCCGCCGCATGCTGGATCGTGCGGAACGGCTCCGGCCCGCACCCCACGCCCTTGTCGTTGCCGTTGGTTGCCACATGCCACTCGGTGGCGTGGCTGCCGGCCGCGAGCGCCACGGCGCCGGCCAGGATGAGCATGGATGTTTTCATGGTTATTTCCTCCCGAGTTTCATGGGTACGACCACGGGCGCGGCGACGTCGCCGGCAAGCGCAAGCAGCAGGCGCGACGCGGTCTGCAAGGTCAGGTCGCCGCTCTTCACGCGCCCGATGGCGGCGGCGGTGAAGTCCTTCACCTGCTCCGGCGTGCCGCAGCGCCGTGCGGCGAGCAGCCACAGGTCGGGCGTGATGCGCGGCGCGGTCCCGAACTGGCGGCGCAGGTTGTCCCACAGCTTCGGCGGCGGCGGATCGATCGTGAGCGCGAGATAAATGTTGGCGACGCCGTCGGGGTAGGGCTTCTCGAACGTCCGCACTTTCGGCGACTGGCCTTGCGCCCATGCGAAATGGCCCTGCTCGGGCAGCCAGAATTTCGCGATGGCAGTGCTGATGCGCGCCACCAGCGCGCGGCAGCGTTCCGCCTGCTCGCGCGCGCCGAGCGCCTCGAACAGCCGCGCGCCATCGAGCAGGCCAATGCAGACATCCACGTTGTCCATCGGATACTTGTAGAGGTGCGGCGTGGAGGACCACGTCAGGTCATCGGCGGGATCGAGCGCGGACTCGATGGCGTGCAGCGCCTGCCCGGCGCGCTTGAGCAGTTCGGCGGCGGGCAGACCCTCGGGCTGTGCCTCGCGATAGATCCGCAGCGCGCTCAAGTATGTCGGCGGATAGACGTCGATTGCCTTGCGCTTGGGCGAAGGTTTGTAATCCCGCCGCGTGCCGAGGAAGTCGGGAATGTTGCCATCGGCGCGCTGGTGGGCGGCGTACCAGTCGAGCCAGCGCTTCACGCGCACCAGGTCCTCCGGTTGCGGCTCGAGCCGGTGCGCAACGATCAGCGCGCCTGCCGCCACATTCCCGAAGTAGGGCCAGATACGCACCACGTCGCCGGTGCAGCTGACGCGGAACGCGCCGTCGGGCAGTTGCGTCTGGCGGATGAAGTCGCGGCACTGCCGGATCGCCTCCAGCGACGCGGCATCGGGCGCGGCCTGGCCGCTGACCGACAAAAGCAGAAGAATCATCAGAATGAATCGGCTCATGGTTTTCCATCCGGCTTGTTGTTGCCGGCCGCATCCTGCGCACGGATGGCGGCGACCCAAATCTGGCTATCGCCGCCGCCAAAACCGATGTGTTGCAGAGCGCGACTGTGGTCGAGGGACTCCGGCGGGATACGGAAGCGCAGCGTGTCCCACTGCGGTTTGCGCGAGAGCGGCTGCTCCGGGCGCACGGGAATCCAGACCTTCTGCCGCGTGTTGATGGAGATGGTTTGCAACTGCGACTCGCCCCAGACATCCATCTCGAGCAACAGCGGCTTGGTGCGGTCGGCGGCCATGACGTGGAAGGTCGCCCAGCCATTGGCCTTGTCGCCCGGCCCGGTCTCGTCGGAATTCCAGCAGCGCCGGCCGCCCTTCATTTCCGCTTCGCCAAAACTGCTGTTAGCCACGCCCAGTTGCGCGCCTGTCTTCCAGCTCTTCACATAGTCGGCCGCTTCGCGCACGTTGCAGAAGGTGAGCGCCTTTTGGCCGGCCGCCTGCGCGGCCTCCCGGCAGGCCGGATCGCCGGTAGCCGCGAACCGGGCTTCCTGCTCGAAGCCTTCGATCATCCAGTAGCCATAGCGGAAGGTCTGCGCCACGCCGGCCACGTGCTGCGCGGCGGTCGCGTCGCCGCCGGCCAGTTGCCGGGCGCGCTCCAGCGCGGCCAACGCGCGGTCGAGGCTCGCCTTCTCAAAGAGGCCGGCCGCCTGCGTGCGCGGATTGTCGCTATAGGCCCGGCCGGTCCGGCGCACGGCCGTCTCGATGGCGTCATAGAATTCCGTCATGGCCGGCGCCGCCGCTCCGAACATCCCCGCGATCCATTCGCGCGCGCACGCCTCCGGGTCGGCGGCCGGGTCCCACAGCAGCTTCGCGATGACGTAGTAAAGCGGGCCATCGAGCGGCCAGTCGTTGAGCGAGCTCTGGCAGTAGTAGCGCCGCACGCCGAGCGCGTGCAGGTATTTGATGTCGGCGGCGAACGTGTGCAGCACCGGGCGCGGCAGGCGCCACCACATGGATTTGCTGACGTAGCTATAGATCATCAAGTCCGGCGTCAATCGCGTCCAGCGCTTGAGCAACTGGTTGAACTGCGCGTTGGCCGCCGAGGCGGGATCGTTGATCGCGCGGCTGTAGTCCGCCGGCGCGTAGTGGCAGAGGAACGGCACGACGTTCGGCCCGGGCCGGACCGTGTCGGGCGGCTCCGCATAATTGATGTAGGCCAGCACCAGCAACTTTTTGTCGGGACATGTCTGCGCCACGCGGCCGGCCACCTCGTTGGCAAACCAGAACACGCGGTCGCCCATGAACGGCTTCTCCTTCGCGAGCCCCTGGCTGGTCGCGCGCGCGCCGCAGAGTTTTTTGTCGAGCGCCAGACACGCCTCGCACTCGCACCACCCGCCATCATCGTTGGGGCTGATGGAAAGCATGGGCGCGCCGGGATCCTCGGCAAAGGCCCGGACGACGTTCGCGGCGAACTCGTCGGCCAGGCCCGGCGCGGTCACGCAGAGCTGGTTGTGGGACTCGGTGGACGGCATCCGTTTGCCATCGAGGAGCGGATACCAGGCGGGGTGCGCCGCGAAGTAGCGCTTGGCCGGGATGATTTGGTGATAGGCGTGGACGCCATGAATGCTCCGCGGCCAGAAGGCGCACGCGCCGTTCGAGGCGGCGGACTCCGCCGCGTAGAAACCGTTCAGCCCGAGCTTCTGGCCCCAGCGCTCGTTGCCCGTCTTGTGCGTCGAAAACAAACGCCACGCGAACGCCGGCTGCGTATCGACGTGGAACGGCTCCACGTTGATGGTCTCCCGCTGCGGGACGAGTTCGTCCTCCGGCGTCAGCCAGCGGCAGCCGAGCGTTTCCAAAAACCGGTAGACGCCGAACAGACTTCCCCGCTCGCCGCCGCCGCAGATCGTTACGCCGTCCGGCCCGGCCGCGAGCCACACGCGCTCGTCGCCGCCGAAGTCCGTGGGTAGTTGCCGGCGCGCGGCCTGCGTCAAGCCCACGTCGATGCGCGCTCCATTGATGGGCATGCCTTCCTGAACGATGGGCAGCCTGGCGTGCGACATCCGCTCCAGATACGCGCCCAATTCCTGCGCTGCCACGCGCACCGTCGCCGAGGCCTCCGCCGGCACCACGATGGTGGCGCGCGCCTCGCTGTTTTCCACGAGGGTCACCGCCTGCGCGCCCACGGCCAGCGCGCAAACCAGCGCCAGCGTTTCCAAGCCTTGGAAAAAACTGCGCGGTTGGATGATGACAAAGAGTTTCATCCGGCCTCGCGGCGGCGGCCGGGGGCGCAGCGTTGCTCGCGGAGTTTGTTCAGGCGCGCGACCAGCTTTCATTTTCCAGCCTTGACCGGTGTCATGGGTTCGCCTCGCAACGTCACCGGGCCGAGCAGGCCGGAGGGGAGCAGGGGCGTGTCCCGGGTGTAATACTTCCACGTGGTGAAGGTGAGGCGGCGCGGCTCGGGGCGCGGCTGGCCCTTACGGAACCACTCCGGCCACGCGGGCAGCGGGCCGGTCAGCCATTTGCCGTCGGCGGTGCAGTCGTCGGGATAGCGCTCGTCGCCGATCAGCCGGTTGGCCCAGAGGTTGGTGACCTTCACCTCCAGTTTGTTCGGCCCCGGCTGCAACGCGCCGGTCACATCGAGCTCGAACGGCGGTTTCCAGAGCGTGCCGAGCGGCTTCCCGTTGAGCGCGACCTCGGCAAGCACCTCGACGCGGCCGAGGTCGAGGATGAAATGGTTGATGGTTGATGGTTGATGCTGACCGGACAGTGCTGCGCTTGTGTTCCCATCAGCCATCCACCATGAGCCATCAGCCATAAATTCTTTTGTATAGGTGGCGGTCCCGGAGAAATGGCGGATGCCGTCATCCTGGTGCGCGGTCCAATCCACCAGCGCGGGAAATTCCGCCGCGTCCGGTGCGCCGCGGCCCGGCGGGAAGCGCACCTGCCACGGACCGGCCAGCGGCGCGGTCGTGCCACTGGCGATGTTCACGGTCTGGCTGTGGCCATCGGCGAAGGTCAACTCGTAGCGGCCCGCGAGTGCCGACCGCAGTTGCACGCCGCCATTGCCGCACCACAGTTCGGGCATGGGCGTTGGCTTCGCGGCGCCCGCGCCGAACAGGCTGACGCCGTCGCGCTGGAGCGCGACCACCTGCCGCGCCGGTTCGGTCCGCTGACGGAATACGACGAACACGGAACCGGCGGGCGTGAAATGCAGCGGGACCAAGGTCGTCGTGTCCCGGCCGATGAAGGCGGCCGGCTGGAGCATCGCACCGGTTTCCGGGTTCCAGATTTCCGGACGCCGGCCTGCGATGCGGAATGTGCAGAGCGCATCCACCGCGCGGTGCTGCGGATTGGCGACGAAGTAGAGATCGGTCTCTCCGGCCTTACGGTGAATCCAGTTGAGCCCGTGAGTCGGCATCGTCACAGCGTCGTCATCGTCCGCTGTTTTCTTGCGGCGCAGTGGCACGGTCGAGAGCGACTCCGGCGTCGGCGCCGGGTTCACGGCGAAGGCGAGATCGGGCGCGCCGATCTCTGCACGCAGGGCGGCCTCCAGAGGTTGGCCCCAGATAATCCGGCCCGCGCCGAGCGCGTGCTCCGTGACGCCCTTGCCGTCGCAGTCGCCCCACAGTTCGGCGGCGAGCGCGCGCACTTCGTCATCGCAGCGTGGAAAATTTTGCAGGCTGGGCGAGCGCTGCGGGCGCGGGCCGAGCACGGTGGCGCCGGCGGCGACGAGGTCGCGGATACGGCGCAGCAGCTCCGGCGTCAGCGCAACATCGTCGGGCAGTTGCATGACGCGGTAGCTCATGCCGCCGGGCAGGACGATACGGTGCTGCTCCACGGTGACGTTCGTCAGCAGCAGCTTGTCGGAGAGGAAATCAAAGTTGTAGCCGCGGGGCAGGGCGGGGTAGCGCGCCGAGAGGCGCTCCATCTGCGGACGCGAACCGTAGTTCTCGCCATCGGGCACCAGCCGGCAGACGTCGGCGACGCAGCGGCCCTCGCGCAGGAGCGTCTGGCAGCGCGCGAGGTAGGCCATGAACGCGGCGCCCGGCCCCCACCAGGTCTGGTTGCGGTCGAGGTGCGTGCCGAAGGGGCCGAACGTCATGCCCGGCTCGAAGCCCGCCCACGGCTGGTGCACCATGCGATGGATGACGAGCTGATTGATGCCTTCGGAAAACGCCCAGTCGCCGAGGGCCTTGAGCGTGTAGGGATGCTCGTTCCAGTTGCCGGTCTGCGGTGCAGCGGTGAAGCTTTCCGCACCGACGACCGGCTTGCCCGTGGCGTGCGCGGCCGAGGCCAGCAGGCGCGGCGAGAGCAGATGCCAGGCGTTCCAACGCCGCGTCCAGAACTCGGCCATCGGCACATCGGCCTCGGCGCCGTAGTCGAGCGGATTGAGGAAGCCGCCGTTGGGTCCGTAGGCCTCGATCGAAAGCCGGAGGCCGCGGCTGTGCGCAAGCGCGCGCGCGGCGGCCGCATACTTTTCGCAGAGCAGCTCGGACTGCGTGCGCCTGAAATCACGGCGGAAGCGCGCGGTGACCTCCGCGTTCTCCAGCGCCGGGCCGGCGGTCAGCGTCACCAGCCACGGCGTCAGGTCATAGCCGCGACGCCGGCGGAATTCCTCCAGCATGCGCGCGGTCCAGTCCTGTTCGCCGACTTCCCAGCTATCAATATGCGTCAGGGCGAGCGCCTTGCCGGCGGCGGGGCCGGCCTCCGTCGCCAGCTTGCCGATGAAGCCCTCGAAATGCCGGCGCATGGCCTCCGCGCTGAACTTGTCGCACTCGAGCCCCAGCCCGGCCTCGGGCGCCGGGTGATTCATGTGCCCGTTCGAGGTGTGGCCGATCCGCCGGATTTCCCAGCGGCCGGCGGGCGCCTCCCACACAAGCTGGCCGGCGGCGGTGACGTTCGTCGTCAGATCGAGCACGCGCTCCAGCGCCACCGGCGCCGCGGGTGGCGCGGCAGCCGCTGCGGCCGCCGCAGCCGCCGCGGCCGCAGCCTGCGCCCGGCGCGCCTTGCCCTTCAACGGCGCTGCCGGTGCCGCCGCCGGCGCGGCGCCCGCGGCCGGGAAGGCCAGCACCTTGATGTCGCGATAGAAATCCTGCTTGGTCTTGGACTGGGGCAGTTGTTCATCAACATGCCGCGGACCTTCGATGATCGTGCTGCTCCACACCAGCTTCTGCATGGAGTATTCCGGCTGGTTCCACGGCCCGCCGCTGCCGCACCAGCCGGCGTCGTTGTTCATGTTGATCTCGAGCCCGAGCCGGCCCGCCTCGGCCAGCACGTGCGCGAACAGCTCGCGCCACTGCGCGCTGCCGAAATCAACCTCGCCCGCGGGTGCCATCCGGCCTTGCTGGTGCTTCGACTGGCCCACCTCCATGATCAGCGCGCCGCCGATCCCGGCGCGCTGCATCGCCTCGAGGTCGGCGGTGAGTCCCGCGTGCGTGAGGTTGCCGTTCATCCAGAACCAATAGACCCACGGACGCGCGGCGGCCGGCGGCTGCGCGAAATCTTTCTCCAACCCATCGCCCGCGCCCGCAGCCAGCGCCAGCAGCGTGACGGCCAGAATCTTTTGAGCGAACTTCATGGTTGTTCCGTCTCTGTGTTTCCAAGGTCAGGAAAATCAGCCCTGGCTATCCCGCAGCGCCATGAACATCGCGAGCAGGTTCGCCGTCGACGTCGTGGCCTGCACGTTGTGGACGGCGTCGAAAACGAAGCCGCCGCCCGCGCCGAAGATCTCGATGCGCTCGCGGCACTCGCGGTAGACCTCGTCGGCCGTGCCGAACTGGAGCGTCTGCTGCGTGTTCGCGCCGCCGCCCCAGAAGACGAGGTGCCGGCCGAACTCGCGCTTGAGCTCGCGCGCGTCCATGCCGACCGCCGAGCATTGCACCGGGTTGAGGATGTCGAAGCCCGCCTCGATGAACTCCGGCAGCAGTTCGCGCACGGAGCCGCACGTGTGGATGAACGTCTTCCACTGGCAGCGCTGGTGGATCAGCTTGTTCACACGCTGGTGATAGGGCTTATACATCTCGCGGTAGGCGGCGGGGCTGATGAACAGCCCGCGCTGCGTGCCAAAATCCGTGCCCGTCAGGAATACCGCCTGCACGCGGTCGCCGAGCAGGCCGATCAGCGTCTCCAGGTTCTTCAGCCCGATCTCGCACTGCTTCTCGAATATCTCCAGCACATAGTCCTTGCGTGCGACGGTCGAGACATACCACTCCTCGATGTCGCGGATGCCCTTCGGATATTTCATCCACGGTGCGGGCACGAGGGCGATATCGCCGAACGCGGTGCCGGGCATCGTCAGGATGATGCCGCGCTGGCCATCGTCCAACTCGGTGATGCGGCGCTTATACCACGCCAAATCTTCGGCGGAGAGCAGGCCGAACTCCTCGGTATTGTCAGCCACATTCAGGTGGTCATCGTCCACTGGCGGCTGGCGGACGATGGTGTCGAAGAAGTAGTAGCCCTGCGGCATCCGCCCGCTCGGCGGCGCGCTTTGATCGCCTTCGGGATAGATCAGCAGGTCGCCATTCGCGTCGGTGGTGGTCTTGAAATTTTCCGGCACGAGTACCGGCGTGCCGTCGAACAGCGTGAACGGTTTCCAGCCGGCGTTCTCGAAGCCGAACATCGTCTTGCGCGTGATCAGCCCGGCCACGTCAATGCCGAGCGCGGCGGCGAGCTCGGCATCCACCTCGCCGAGCATCTGGTAGGGCTCGATCACTTTGACGCGCCACGCGGTATCGCCCAGCACCGCCTGCCGCAGCCGGTGGACCGCCGCCACGTGGATGCCTGTCACCGCCGTCCCGCCGAAATCCACCGGTACGCGGTCCGGCTGCCGGTGTTCCAACGCCGCCTGCAAACGTTCTTTGCCCGTCATGCACCTTCTCCTTCAAATACCCGCCATCACAGCGACACCATGCATTTATGCCTGTGCCAGCGCGCCGTGTGAATGCCCGGCCTCACAAAATTCATACCTTTCCTCACAATGGCGCTTGCGCCGCCTTGGGCCGCTTGGCAGACTCCGGCCATGGCCAAGGCGGTGACCAACTATGACGGCGTGCGCATTGCGTGGGATCACCGCAGCGTGCGTTCGCCGCGCGTCGTGTTCGGGCAGGTGCGCTACCAGCCCGGCGGCTACTGCGGCCCGCGCATCCAACGCGACTACCAACTCGTCCTGCTCCACTCCGGCTCGTGTGCGGTGCGTGTGGACCGCGCGCAGCACGAGCTGCGGCCGGGCACGGTCGCGCTGTTTCTGCCCGGGCACCACGAGCGGTTCACCTTCGATCCGCAGACCGAGACCCATCACACGTGGTGCTCGGTCCAGCCGGCATTCCTGCCCGCTACGCTGCGGCGGGAACTGCAGCGCGCGCCGGCGGGCGGGCTGCCCTGCTCGGAGACTTTCCAGCGCATCCTCTCCGCCGCGTACCTGCTGCGTGCCGTGCAGTCGCCGGTCGCGGCGCGCGTGGTGGACTCGCTCGCGCTGGCGTTGTTTGCCGAGTTTCTGGATATGGCGCGGCACGCCACGGTATCGGTCGAGCGGCGCGACGAAGCCGTCGCCCGCGCGCTGCGGCACATGGAGGATCATCTCGACACGGAGGAGTGCCTGCACGGTGCCCAGCGCGCCGCCGGCTGCTCGGTGAACGCGCTGCTTTATAAATTCCGCTCCGCGCTCGGCACGACGCCCGCGCGCCACCTCTGGCGGCTGCGGACGGAGAAGGGGCTGGCGCTGCTCGCGGAAACCGGTTGGACGGTGGCGGAGATTGCCGAGCGTTGCGGCTTCAAGAACCCGTTCCACTTCTCACGCAGCATCCGCAAGCACCACGGCCACGCCCCGCGCGAACTGCGCCGCCGCGCTTGGGCGTGAGGGGGGCGTTCCCGGGGCAGGGGAAATACTGCGTAGAATTTTTCCAGACTTGGGAAAACCGGCCGGCCCGGTTTCCAATCCTTGGATAAGAGGACGGACTTCAGAGCAGGATATTCTTCGTTGACGGCTCGGGCACGGGCGCGGGTTTTTCCGGCGGGCGGGGTGCAAAGTCGGCGCAGGTGTCGGTGGCTTCGACGTCGCGCCGGTGCCGCGCGCACCACTGGCGGAAGGGATTGATGGTGTAGTGGAGGCAGTGGCCGCAGAGCTTCTCGGCCTCGCCGGAGAGAAACAGCTCGACCTTCTTGGAGTGATCGTGGGCGAAGATGTCCGGTTGCTTTGGCGCGGCGGCGGGCACGTCGGCTGCGGCGAAGACGTGGCCGCAGGCGGCGCAGGTGGTTTCCTCACCGACCTTGGTGAAGCCCTCGTACCTGGGCTTGCGCAGCAACAGGCTGACGCGCCCGCAGGCGGGGCAGGGGGCCTCGGCTGATCTGGCGTCGCTCATGCGGTCACTACAGCGCAGCAGGGGTGGTTCGTCAAGGCGGAGATTTCCCCGCTTGCTTTTTCGGGGTGGACGGCTACTCTCTGCCGCGACGAAGCGTGTCTTCGGGGCAAGGTGAGGGCCGGCGGTCACTAGCGCCGGCGCAATTCCTGACCGGCGGTTTAGCCCGCGAGTCCCGCCCGAGCGGCAGGACTGACACGGCGCTCCCGAAAGGGATCCGTGGCCGACAGTAAAGTCTGGATGGAAGAAGGCACACTCCGCCGGATGTCCGGCTGTGCGGCCCCGAAGGTTTTTCTTCGGGGCCTTTTATTTGTGAACACACGCAAGCACAAGACGGATTCCAAAACGGCCGCCTTCCGCGCGGTCGCGGAGGCGATCAAGGCCTACCGCCGCGGCGGGCTGGTCGTAGTGGCCGATGACGCGAAGCGCGAGAACGAGGGCGATATCATCTGCGCCGCGGCCAAGATCACGCCGGAAAAAATCAACTTCATGGCGCGCCACGGGCGCGGCCTGATCTGCGTGGCGCTGGAGGCCGAGCAGCTCGCGCGGCTGAACATCAAGCGCGCCACGTCGCGCGGCGGCGGCAAGTTCTGCACGGCGTTCACCGAGTCAGTGGACGCGGCGCACGGCATCACCACGGGCATCAGCGCCTATGACCGCGCGCACACCATCCGCCTGCTGGTCTCGGAAAGCTCCACGCCGGCCGATTTCGTTTCGCCGGGCCACCTGTTCCCGCTGGAGGCGGTCGCCGGCGGCGTGCTGCGGCGCGCGGGCCACACGGAGACCGCGGTGGACCTCGCCCGGCTCGCGGGGGTGAAGCCCGGCGGCGTCATCTGCGAGATCATGCGCGCCGATGGCCACATGGCGCGCTGGCCGGAGCTGCGCGCATTTGCCACGCGCCACAAGCTGCCGCTGATCACCGTGGCCGACCTGATCGCCTACCGCCGCCAGACCGAACGGCTGGTGGAGTGCGAGCGCGTGGTGCAACTGCCGACGGAGTTCGGCGAGTTCGAGCTGCACCTCTACCGCGAGCTGCTCACGAACCAGCACCATCTCGCGCTCGTGCGCGGCGCGCCCGCGCAGCAGCCGGCGGCGCTGGTGCGCGTCCACAGCGAGTGCCTGACCGGCGACGTGCTCGGCTCGCAGCGGTGCGATTGCGGCCGGCAATTGCACGCGGCGCTGCGCGCGCTCGCGCGGGAGGGCCACGGCGTGCTGCTGTATATGCGGCAGGAGGGCCGCGGCATCGGGCTGGCCAACAAGATTCACGCCTACGCGTTGCAGGAGCGCGGGCTCGACACGGTCGAGGCGAACCAGCAGCTCGGCTTCGAGGCCGACCTGCGCGACTACGGCATCGGCGCGCAGATTCTCGGCGATCTTGGTCTAAAAAAAATCCGGCTGATGACGAACAATCCGCGGAAGATCATCGGCTTGAGCGGCTACGGCCTGACCGTGACCGAGCGTGTGCCGCTGGTGCTGCCGCAGACCGAGCACAACCGGCGCTACCTGGAAACGAAGAAGAAAAAGCTGGGTCACTTGCTGTAAAAAATTCGGTATCGCTATCGCCATCGGTTTCGGAAATCGATGGCGACGGCGATAGCGATAGCGAAAGGAAGGGAAAGATGAGCTACAAGGAAATCGGCGGAACGCTGGAGGCCAAGGGCCTGAAGTTCGGCATCGTCGTGGCGCGCTTCAACGACTTTCTGACGCGCCAGTTGCTGGCCGGCGCGGTGGATTGTTTCAAGCGCCACGGCGCGAAGGAGGAGGACGTCACGGTCATCTGGGTGCCGGGCTCCTACGAGATTCCGCTCGCGGTGCAGCAACTCGCCCGCGGCGGCAAGGTCAACGCGATCGTCGCGCTCGGCGCGGTGATCCAGGGCGCGACGCCGCACGCCGGGCTGATCAACGCGCAGGTGGCGCGCGCGCTCGGCGGCATCGCCCTGCAGACCGGCGTGCCGGTCATTGATGGCGTGGTCGCCGCCGAAAATCTCGAGCAGGCGATCGAGCGCAGCGGCACGAAGGCCGGCAACCGCGGCTGGAGCGCGGCGCAGTCGGCCATCGAGATGGCGAACCTCGCCAGGATCCTGTGAGCGCGCGATGAGCAGCCGGCACGATGCCCGCCTGTGGGCGGCCCAGTTTTTATTCCAGCGCGACTTCAACGACACCGAGGTGGAAGCCGCGCTCGATGAGTTCTGGGCCGAGCGCAAGGCCAACCCCAACGCGCGCGTCTTCTGCGAGGCGCTGATCCGCGGCGTGGAACTCTACCGCGACGAGATTGATGAGCGGCTGCGGCAGTATGCCGAGCATTGGAGCCTCGAACGCATGGGCGCGGTGGACCGCAACATCATGCGCGTCGCGCTGTTCGAGATGCTCTTCTGCAAGGAGATTCCGCCGGTCGTCTCCATCAACGAGGCCGTGGACCTCGCCAAGGAGTTGAGCGGGCGCGAATCCGGCAAGTTCGTCAACGGCATCCTCGACCGCGCGCGCAAGGACCTCGACCGCCCCGCGCGCGTCTCCGCCAAGAAGAAGGTCATGCCGCCCAAGCGGGAGCCGGCCTTTGAGGACGACGAGGAGCCCAAGGACGACGACGAGTGACCGTCGCGCCTTCATCCGCCATCCACCTTTCACCATCTCCCATGTCCCATGGCTAGCTGGCTGTCAGCTCTTGCGCGCACGCGCAAACTTTTCTCCGACGCGCTTTCCAAGCTTTGGAAAGGCGGCGCGCCGGAGGGCGTCACGCTCGACGAGTTGGAGGAAAATCTCGTGCGCGCCGACGTGCCCGTGCCGTTGGTTGGCGAACTGATGGCGCACCTGCATCGTGAGGCGCGGCGCGGTGGCCCGGAGGCCGTGGCCGTATTACGCAAACAGTTGCGCGCCGCGCTTGGCCATCACGCCGACTTTGCCTGGGCTTCCGCGACCAGGCCGCGCGCGATCCTGATCGTCGGCGTCAACGGCTCCGGCAAGACCACCACCTGTGCGAAGCTCGCGCATCTCGCCAAGCACAGCGGCCAGCGCGTATTGCTCGCCGCGGGCGATACCTTCCGCGCCGCCGGCGTCGAGCAGCTCAAATGGTGGGCGAACCATCTCAAGTGCGAGATCGTCGCCGGGGCGACCGGCGCGGACGCGGCGGCCGTTGCGTTCGATGCCGCCGCCGCCGCGCAGGCGCGCGGCAGCGACGTGCTGCTGCTCGATACCGCCGGGCGCATGCACACCAAGACACCGCTGATGCAGGAACTCCAGAAGGTCGCCACTGCGCTCGCCAAGAAGATGCCCGGTGCGCCGCACGAGGTCTGGCTCGTACTCGATGCCACGCTCGGCCAGAACGCGCTCGTCCAGGCACGCCAGTTTCACGCCGCGATTCCGCTGACCGGCGCGATCATCGCCAAGGTGGATGGCTCCTCGAAGGCCGGCTTTGTGTTCGCGGTCGCCAGGGAACTCGGCGTACCGATCCGCTTCATCGGCCTCGGCGAAGGCGAAGACGATTTGCAGCCGTTCGACGCCGGACATTTCGTGGCGGCGCTTCTCGGCGACGAAGAAAAATCTGCGGCCTCCTGAACTTTTCCAAGGTTTGGAAAAATGAAGATGCAGACCAACGACGAACAATGGATGCGGCGTGCGCTGGAACTGGCGCGGCGCGGCGAGGGGCTGACGCGGCCCAATCCGCCGGTCGGCGCCGTGTTGGTCAAGCGCGGCCAAAAAATCGGCGAGGGCTTTCACCGCATCGCCGGCGGCCCGCACGCCGAAGTGGTCGCGCTGATTGACGCGGGCAAGGCGGCGCGCGGCGCCACGCTCTACGTCACGCTCGAACCCTGCTCCACGTGGGGGCGCACGCCGCCCTGCACTGATGCGCTTCTCGCCGCCGGCCTTGCGCGCGTGGTCGTCGGCGCGACCGACCCGAATCCGAAACACGCCGGGCGCGGGCTGGAGTTGCTGCGTCGCAAAGGCCTGAAAGTTTCCGCCGGTATCTGTCGTGCTGAAGCCGAGGAACTCATCGCGCCGTTTGCCAAACACCAGCGCACGGGCCGGCCGTTCGTCACACTCAAGCTAGGCCAGACGCTCGATGGCCGCATCGCCGATGCGCGCGGTTCATCGCGCTGGATCACGTCGCCCGCCGCGCGCGAGCGCGTTCAGGCGTTGCGCCGCCGCGCCGATGTCATCCTGGTCGGCGGCGGAACCATCCGCGCCGATGATCCCAGTCTGATGCCACGACCGAGCGAGGAGCGCTGTCCGCTACGCGTAGTCGTCACCGCGAGCGGCAAGCTGCCCCCGCGCAGCCAGGTGCTGCGCGATGCGTTTGCTGGTTGTACGCTGATCGCGACAACACCCGCCGGTGCGCGGCGGCTGAAAAAAATCAAGACCAAGGCCAGCCTGTGGTTGCCGCCGGCGCGTGGCAGCAAGGTTGATTTGGAAAAGCTTTTGATGACACTGGGCGGGCGCGGCTGTCTCCATGTTCTTTGCGAGGGCGGCGGTGCGCTCGCGGCGGGTTTGCTGCGCGCGGGCTTGGTGGATGAGCTGCTGCTTTTCATCGCGCCCAAAATCCTCGGCGGTGACGCGCGGCCCGCCATCGGTGACGGCTGGTTGCTCGCCCAGGCGCCGCAGTTTGAAATTCGTGACACGGCGCGCATTGGTTCCGACGTTCTGATTCGTGCCACTGTCACCAATGGCAAAGGACCAATGACCAAGGACTAAGTCATGTTCACCGGCATCATCCAAAAAGTCGGCGAGGTGGCGGCGTTACAGCGCAGCGGTGGTGCGGGCCGGCTCGCGCTGAAGGCGGGCGCTTGGACGCCGCCGGTCGCGCCCGGCGAGAGCCTCGCCATCGAGGGCGTCTGCCTGACCGTCGCGCAGATTTCCGGCGAGGTGCTGCACTTCGACGTGCTTGAGGAGACGCTCGCCAAGACCACGCTCGGCGGGAAGAAGGCCGGCGACGGCGTCAATTTGGAACGCGCCGTGCGCGCCGGCGATTTTCTCGGCGGGCATATCGTCAGCGGTCACGTGGATGGCCCTGGCGAGATCGCGCGCCTCGGCCACGCGGGCGCCGACCGCGTCGTGGAAGTCCGCTGCGGCGCGGAAATCCTGCACGGCGTAGTGCCCAAGGGCTCTATCGCCATCAACGGCATCAGCCTGACGGTGGTCGCGGTCGCGGCGAACACCTTCACGGTCCACATCATCCCGCATACCTGGGAGCACACCTCGCTCCGCGTCGCGCGCGCCGGCGACGCGGTGAACCTGGAGACCGACATCCTCGGCAAGTATGTGGAGCGCCAACTCGCCGCGCGTGGAAAAAAATCCAGCGTCACGCTCGACCAACTCCGCGCCGCCGGCTTCGCGGATTAGCGTGTCATGGCTTGACATTGCAGGCCGGCCTGCGTAAACGCGCGCATGTTGTTTCCTTCCAAGGGTGCCTCGTTGGGTCGGCAGGTTGGCGTGCTGCTCTGCATGGCTGGGGCTTGCCTGTCCCTGCGGGCCGACCTGCCGCCGGGCGAATTCAAGATGGTCTGGTCCGATGAGTTCAACGGGACGACGCTCACCTCTTCCAACTGGAGCTACCGCTATCTGGGCGCGCGCAACGACGCCTACAACGTCAGCAACGCCGTGGCGGTGGGTGGCGGCGCGCTGATCATCACCACCTACACGCAGAACGGGACCAACTTTACGGGCATGATTGGCTCGCAAAATAAATTCGAGCACACCTATGGGTATTATGAGGCGCGCATTGATTTCGACAGCTCGCCCAGCATGTGGTCGGCCTTCTGGTTGCAGTCGCCCACCTACGGCAACCCCATCGGCGAGCCCGCCACGGCAGGCATGGAGATTGACGTGATGGAACACCGGGCGCGCAATTCAGCCAACACGGATATCTCCGGCACGGCGCACGCGGCCATCCATTGGGACGGCTACGCTGCCGACCACAAGTCCATGAGCTTCGACACCGGCAACCTCGGCTTGGCCGCCGGCTTCCACACCTATGGCGTGCTGTGGACGCCGACCTCCTACGCCTTTTTCATTGACGGCCTGGCGGTGTGGACCAACGTCACGCCCGTCTCGCAGCGCTCGGAGTACCTGATCTTGAGCTCCGAGGTGCGCAGCAACAACTGGGCGGGCACCTTCCCCGTGGGCGGCTATGGCGACCTCGGCAGCAGCACCACCAAGATGACCGTGGACTATGTGCGCGTCTACGAGGCTGTGCCGGAACCCACCACGCTATGGCTGCTGGGCTTGGGTGTCGGCGGTCTGTGGCTTTGGCGTCGCCACCGCCGCTGGATGGGGGCCTGAACACCATGCACAACATAAAAAGCCAACGGGCCGCGGTGCTGGTGAATCTGCTGGGCGTGTTGGCGGCGCTGACTCCGGCCCGCGCCTTCGAGGTCGCCCAGGACGTCTCGAACCTGACGTTCACCGCTGGCGGCAAGCCCGTGCTGGCCTATCGCCACGCCGGCTATCCCTGCAAGCCCTATGCGGCGCAACTCTGGACGCCCGCTGGCGTCGCCGTGCTGCGCGACGCGCCGCACGACCACAAGCATCACCACGCGCTGATGTTCGCACTCTCCGCCGCCGGCACGAGCTTCTGGGAAGAGACCGCGAAGGGCGGCTTCCAGATCGTGCGCCAGCTTTCACAACGCGCCGATGGCCTGACGCAACAACTCGACTGGCAGACGCCCGCGAGCAACCTCGTCCTCAAGGAAACGCGCACCCTGCAACTGCACGCCTGCGCCGGTGCGACGCTGCTCACCTGGCGCACCAAGCTGGAAACACCGCCGGGCTGCGCCGCCGTCGAACTGACCGGCCACCACTATTACGGCCTCGGCGCGCGCTTCCTCCAGAGCCTGGATGGACAGGGCGTGTTCCAGAACGCGACTGGAAAACCGGGCGACGTGGTGCGCGGTGATGAGCGGCTCGTAGCCGCGCGCTGGGCCGCCTTCTCTGCGGCTACCGCGGGCCGGACCATCACCTTCGCCCTCTTCGATCATCCCGAAAACCCGCGGCATCCGAACCAGCTCTTCTCAATGGCCAAACCCTTTGGTTATCTCGCATGCACCCTGAACCTCTGGAAGGCGCCGCTCCTCCTCAAGGCCGGCGCGCCCCTCGACCTGCGCTACGGCGTGGCCTTGCTCGATGGCACCGCCGACGCCGCCCGGCTGGAAAAACTCCAGCGCCACTGGCTCGGTTTCCAATGATTGGAAAACGTCTGACGTAACATTTCCAAGGATTGGAAGGGGAGGTCGTGCTTTTTTCCAGGCTTGGACTTTTCTTCGCCGGCTTTTCCAGTCCCTGGAAAACAGCACGGCCAGCAGCCCTGCTGCTGGCCGTGCGCCGGAAAGTCTGACGAGCCGTCAGATGGAGGTGACCTTCTTCTCGCGGTGGAAGAGCAGGACGAACGGCGTGGCGACGTAGATGGTCGAGTACACGCCGGCGGTCATGCCGATCAGCAGGCAGAGCGTCAGGCTGCGCAGCTCGCCGCCGCCGAAGAGGAAGAGCGCAAGCACGCTCAACATCGTGACGCCGCTGGTCAGGATCGTGCGGCTGAGCGAGAGGTTGATCGCCTCGTTGGCGATCTCGCGATAGCTCTTGCCGCGGGCCAGCTTCACGTTCTCGCGAATCCGGTCGAAGATGACGATGGTGTCGTTGACCGAGTAGCCGATGATGGTCAGCACGGCGGCGACGATGCTCATGTTCAACTGTTCGCCAAGGACGCAATAGACGCCGACCGCGACGAGCACGTCGTGCAGCAGCGACATGATTGCGCCGACGGCGTAGGGGAACTCGAAGCGGATGGCGATGTAGATGGCCATCAGGACCAGCGAGATCAGGACCGCGTAGAGGGAGCGCTGCGCAAGCTCATAGCTCATCTTCGGGCCGATGCTGTCGCGCTTGACGAGCTGGTAACCCTGCTGCTTGAAGGCGTCCTGCACGGTGCTGATGACCTTGTCGCTCTCCTCGACGCTGGTGTTGATCTGCAGGCGCTTGGCGGCGACGCCGGCCTGCACGGTGGTCTCGGCCTGGTACTGGATGACGGCATCCTTGATGCCGGCGGCGGCGACGGCGGCGCGGATCTTGTCGGTGGGCACTTCCTGTTTGAACTGGAAGCCCAGGGTGGCGCCGCCGGCGAACTCGACGCCGAGCACTTTCCTGCCCTGGTGCAGGGTGACGGCCCAACTGCCGAGGATGACGACGCCGGAGAGGATCGCGCAGTATTTCCAGGCGCCAATGAAGTTGATGCTGGGCACCTTCTTGAAGAGCTCCAGCATGTGGATCCGCTTCAGGTTGGTGTATTCCGCCAGGACGTTGAAGACCATGCGGGTGACGACCAGCGCGGTGTACATGCTCAACACGATGCCGGCGGCGAGCGTGACCGCAAAGCCGCGGATGGCGCCCGAGCCCAGCCAGAACAGGATGAAGGCCGAGAACAGGGTGGTGACGTTGGAGTCGAAGATCGCGCTGAAGGCCTTGTGGTAGCCGGCGGTGATCACGCTCTTGAGGTCCTTGCCCAGGTTCTGTTCCTCGCGCATGCGCTCGTAGATCAGCACGTTGGCATCCACCGCCATGCCGATGGTCAGCACGATGCCGGCGATGCCGGGCAGGGTGAGCGTGGGCAGGTGGAGGCCGCCGCTGGCGGTGGAGGGGTCGAACATCTGCAGCACCGCGCCGATGAGCAGCAGCGCCGAGGGCAGCAGCACCACGTTCCAGATCAGCGCGAAGTTGGCGATCAGGCCGGCGAGGAAATAATAGCCGGCCATGAAGATCACGACCGCGAGGCAGCCGATGATGGTCGCGGTCTTGCCGGCGGCGATGGAGTCGGCGCCGAGCGCGGGATCCACCACGCGTTCCTCGATCACCTTGACGCGCGCGGGCAGCGCGCCGGACCGCAGCACGAGCGAGAGGTCCTGGGCTTCCGCGAACGTGAAGTTGCCGCGGATGATCGCCTGCCCGTTCGGGATTTCGTCCTCGAGGTGCGGCGCGGAGATGACGTTGCCATCGAGCACGATCGCCAGGTAGCGCGGGATATTCTGGTCCACGTTCTCGCTGCCGCGCGCGGAGTAGCGCTTGGTCAGGTTCCAGAACTTGCGGGCGGAATCCTTGTCGAGTTGCAACGTCACATAGGGCCGGTTCAACTGGTCATATTCATAACCGGCGCTGCGCAGGTTGCTGCCCTCGATCTCCGCCTTCTTGCTGATGTAATAGGGCTGATAGAGGGTCTGGCCGTTGATGACGTTCTTCTCCAGCAGCATCTCGTAGCCGGGTGGCACCTTGAAGGTGGTGACGGCCGCGCGCACGGCTTCCTCGGTATTGGTGCCGTCCTTCGTCCGGTCGCGCAGCAGATATTCGCCGCCGCGGTAATGGCCGCCGGCGCCGGGATCTTCCACGGTGATCGGCTTGAAACCGTCCGGCAACTGGTGCCGCTCAAAAAGCTGGCGGATCAACGCGGTGTTGTCCTTGTGCACCATGCGGAATTCGAGGTAGGCCACGCCCTGGATGTTGCCCAGCGCGCGGTCGCGGTCCTTCGAGCCCAAGCCGGGCAGTTCGACGACGATGCGGTCTGCGCCCTCGGCCTGGATGTTCGGCTCCGCCACGCCCATCGAGTCAATACGGTTGCGGATGACCTCGATCGCCTGCTCCTGGGCCTTCTTGAGGCTCAACGTGCCCAGCTTGCTCTGGTCCACTTCCAGCACATAGCGCAGGCCGCCGGCGAGGTCGAGGCCGAGCGTGATCTTCTTCTTGTCGGTCGGCAGGGGCTGGCGCATTTTCAGCACATGATCCGGCAGGACCACCCAGAGCGAGAGCGCGGTCAGCACGAGCAAAAGCAGCCATTTCATCTTTTCTTTGTTAGCCATGAACGTAGTCCTCCGGAAATCAAAAACGGTCGGCGGGGCCTTATTTCTTCTCGTCGGCGGCCGGTTCCTCGTCCTTCGCGAGCACCTGCGAAACCGCGCCGCGGATGACATCAATCTTCACGTTGTCGGCGATCTTCACCACGAGGATCTTCTCCTTGACGTTGGTGACGATGCCGATGATGCCGCCGGAGAAGATCACGCGGTCGCCGCTCTTGACGTTTTCGAGCATCGCGCGGCGCTCCTTGGCCTGTCGCTGCTGCGGGCGGATCAGCATGAAGTAGAAGATGCCGACCATCAGCACGAGCCAGCCGATCATGAACGCGGGCGAACCCTGACTGCCACCCGAGCCGCCAGCCGGCGGCGCCATTGCCACGGTCATCAAACTCTCGATCATAGTTATTCCTTCGTTTCCTTTTCCAGCGCCTCGCCGGTCGGGATGACGCGGTCCGCGTCGCGGTGCGCCGCGCGGAACTCCGCGAACGTCCCCGCCCGGATCGCCGCGCGCATTTCGCCGACGAATTCCCGAAACCGAAACAGATTGTGCAACGTCAGCAGCCGCAGCCCCAGCACCTCGTTGGCGTTGTGCAGGTGCCGCACATAGGCCCGCGAGAAGTGGCGGCAGGCATAGCAGCCGCAGCCGTCCTCGATCGGGCGCAGATCGTCCTTGAACGCGCCGGCCTTGATCGCCACGCGCCCCGCGCGTGTGAACGCCGTGCCGTGCCGCGCCAGTCGCGTCGGCAGGACGCAATCGAACATGTCCACGCCGTGGGCGACCGCCTCGACGATCTGGCCGAGCAGGCCCACGCCCATCAGGTAGCGCGGCTGCTCCCACGGCAGGTGCGCGACGCTGTCGGCGACGCCCTGCGCGATCAGCTCCGGGCCTTCGCCCACGCTGACGCCGCCGATGGCATAGCCATCGAAGCCCAGCTTCACCAGCTCCGTCGCGCACTGCCCGCGCAGGTCGCGATGGACGCCGCCTTGCACAATGCCAAAGACCAATTGCCCGGCGGCTCTGGGCTGCCGGGCGCAAAAGGCCGCCCAAGATAGGGTTCGACCCACCGCTTGGCAAGCGTATTCGCGCTCGCACGGAAACGGCGGACATTCGTCCAAAACCATCGCGATGTCGGAGCCCAGCCGCCGCTGGATATCCATCGCCTCCTTCGGCCCGAGGAACAGCCGCGTGCCGTCCAGATGCGACTGAAATTCCACGCCGTCATCCGTCACCTTGCGCAGTTTCGCGAGGCTCATCACCTGGAAGCCGCCGCTATCGGTCAGGATCGCGCGGTCCCAGCCCATGAACCGGTGCAGCCCGCCTGCCTGCTCGATCAACTCCACGCCCGGCCGCACGAACAGGTGATAGGTGTTCGAGAGGATGATCTGGAAATCCTGCTCGACCAGTTCCGCCGGTGTCATCGCCTTGACCGTGGCCTGTGTGCCGACCGGCATGAAGACCGGCGTTTCCACCGGCCCGTGCGCCGTCTGCAACACACCGCAGCGCGCCTGGGTCGCGCTGTCCCGGCACGAAAGCTCAAAAATATTCAACGTGTATCCCCTTTTGACCGCTGGC
Organism: uncultured Lentisphaerota bacterium; assembly: GCA_903889245.1. Lineage (GTDB taxonomy): Bacteria > Verrucomicrobiota > Kiritimatiellia > CAIQIC01 > CAIQIC01 > DP16D-bin41. The sequence goes on from CAISWQ010000047.1 coordinate 125,193, forward strand.
TGCCCGCCTTGAAAAAGAAGCGGGCCGCGCTATTTTAGCCGCGAGGGACGCCGCGTGCAACCTATGGGGTTCCTCACCCCGACCTCCTTGGCGCGCGGCGCCCTCCTTTTTTATGGCAGTTGCGACCGGCTTGTGATCCCTCCATGTTCGCGACCTTGCAAAACGGCGACAAGTGGTTAGGCTCGGCCCATGGATTGGAAAAACTTTTTTAACCGCCTCGGTCTGAACGGTACGGCCTGGCAGTGGCGGATCATACGCTGGCAGAATGTCTGGGAGCAACGCAAGGCGCGCTGGCGCAGCGGGCGGCAGCATGTGGTCTATCAGCACAAGGTCTGCTCCCATTGCGGCGCACTGGTGGATCGTGGCGATAGCCACTGTATGCGTTGTGGCACGGCCGTGGGCTCGTGGCGCGGCCAGGCGCTGATGCGGGCGATGGGGCTCGTGCTGCCGGCGTGGTGCCCCCTGACCGCGCTGCTGTTGGTGGCCAACCTGGCGTGGTTCACCCTGACCCTGTTGCTCTATGGCCTGCACGGGTTGATCGCGCCGGAGCCCTTGGCCCTGATGCAAATGGGAGCACTGGTGCCCCCGCTCTTTTGGGCTGGCGACTATTGGCAGTTGATCACCTACGGCTATCAGCACGGCGGCCTGCTGCATATCCTCTTCAACCTGCTGACGCTCTCGCAGGTCGGTCCTTTCCTCGAACGCGAGTTTGGCGGCAGACGTTTCTTCTCCGCCTACACGCTCGCCCTGCTCGGCGGCGGCCTGGCGGATGTTTTCGTTCGCGGTCACGCACTGACTACAATCGTCGGCGCGTCCGGTGCGCTGTTCGGCCTGATCGGGCTGGGTCTGGCCTATGCGCATTTCCGGGGCGGCGTCCTCGGCCATGAGCAGCGGAACTTTTTCCTGAAGTGGGCGCTCTACGGTTTCCTGTTCGGCTACATGATTGGCGCCGACAATGTGGCGCACGCCGGCGGCTTCGTCGTGGGCCTGGCGCTCGGCTGGCTGCTGGAGCGCGAGCAGCGCGGCCGCGGCCTGCGCCTCGACGCGCTCTGGACCGTGCTCGCCTATGCGCTGGCCGTGCTGACGCTCGCCGCCTTTCTCTGGCTGGGCTTGCAGCGGCTCGGGGTGGGCGGACAGGTCATTTGACACGTCCAAGGGTGCATGTTAGTTTCGCGCGGGATTTTCGCTATGAACAAAAGTAGTCGGTCGGCAGGGGTAAAAAAAGCGCGGGGACAGCAAGGGCGGAGCAAGGGCAAGACTCCCATTCACGTCAAGCTGGGCAAGCATAACCTCGTCCAGCCGAGCGAGACCTTCCGTGTTTGTCCGCTGGGGCTGCAATTTTATTCCCCGAAAAAAGTCGCCGATTTCCGCGTAATGGATTTCAAGATGCAGGTGGCCGCGGCCGGCGGCGGCACCACCGAGGTCGCCTGCGCCGGCGTCGTCGTGCATTGCCAGAAGGAGAAGGCCTCCAACCTGTATCGCGTGTGGGTGAAATTCATGGACCTCGCCAAGGAGAAGAGCGACCGGCTCCATTGCGTGGCCAAGCATGCGGATGCGATATGTCCTCATTGCGAGAACTATTGACAGCAGCGGTGGCGCAGGGCGCGGCGGATATCCACCTCAAGCCCGGCCAGCCCCCGATCTTCCGCATCCACGGCGAACTCGTCCCGCAAAACTACCAGCCGCTGACTCCCGCCAACCTCGAGGCCATTGCCGGCGACATCATCCCGCTCCACATCCGCAAGCAGTACGAGGCCAACCACGAGGCCGACTTCTCGCACCAGGAGGACCGCGTCGGCCGCTTCCGCGCCACAGTCTTCAACACCCAGATGGTGCCCTCCTTCGCGTTGCGCTACGTCAAGACGAAGATCCCCTCTTTCAGCGACCTCGGCCTGCCGCCGATTCTCCAGAAGATCGCCATGTTCCCGCGCGGCATCGTCCTCGCCGCCGGCACCACCGGCAGCGGCAAATCCACCACGCTCGCCGCGCTCATCCAGAGCATCAACCAAACCGTCCGCCGCCGCATCATCACCATCGAGGATCCGGTTGAATTTCTTTTCTCCGACGACCAATCCATCCTCTCGCAGCGCGAAGTCGGCCTCGACACCCCCAGCTTTGGCGACGGCCTGCGCCACGTCTTGCGGCAGGACCCCGACGTCATCATGATTGGCGAAATGCGCGACGCCGAAAGCTTCACCGCCGCGCTCCAAGCCTCGGAAACCGGTCACCTCATCTTCAGTACCCTGCACACCGACAACGCCGGCCAATCCGTCGCGCGCATCCTGAATTTCTTTCCGCCCAGCCAGCGCGACCAGATACGCATGAGCCTGGCCACCAACCTGCAGGCGGTCATCTGCCAGCGCCTCGTTCCCGCTATCCAGGGCGGCGTGCTGCCCGCCGTCGAGATCATGCTCACTACCCCGACCGTGCGGAAGCTGATGGAGAAGAACGTCCTCGAAAAACTCCCCGCTGCCATCGAGACCGGCGTTGAGGATGGCATGCAGACCTTCAACCAGGCCGTCTACGCCCTCATCAAAGGCGGCCTCATCTCTGAGCAGAACGGCCTCCAGTACGCCAGCAACCCCGAGGCCCTCAAGATGAACCTCAAAGGCATCTTCCTCGACGAAGCCCGCCGTATCTTGAGCACCTGACTCGCGCTCTTCCAACGCTTGGAAACCCGCGCGCCGTTTTTTTCGGGGATTGGAAAATTTCGCCACCGAGACGTAGCGCACACGGGCCCGGATGGCAGACTGTGCAGCGGTCTCTGCGACGCTGTGGTGAACTTGTTCCGGGCCTCAAAAAAAGCACAGGAATTTCCGGGCCTTGGCGAACTACGGCGTGGGGCAGGGCTTGGCGACGAAGGCGAGTTCGGCGCCACTGCGGAAGCCGACGGCGCGGTAAAGGTCGTGCGCGCCGGTGCGCTGCGCGCCGGAGAGGAGCATGACTTTGTAACAGCCGCGCCGCCACGCCAGCGCGAGCGCGAACTCCATGACCAACTTTCCCAAACCGCGTCGCCGGAAGTTCGCCGCGGTGATCACGTGCTCGATGATGCCGAACGGGCGCCCACCGACGGCGAGAGTGGGGACGATGCCGAGCTGGCACGTCGCCGCGAGGACGCCGCCGACCTCGGCCACGACGAGACAGGTGTTGGTCTGGGCGAGTACACGCCGGAGCGCGCGTGCGGTTTGCGCGTTCGTCAGCACCGGGTCGTGCGGGCGCAGTTCGCGGTAGAGCGCAGCCAATCCATTGAGGTCGCGGAGCTGAGCGCGGCGTATGTGCGGTTTCTTTAGAGCAGTTTTCATTGTCCATCATTTTTCATCAGCTTTGTGATTCTTCCGCGATCACATCAACGTCCGGCGGCTTTGAGTTTCCAGCCGCCGGTGGGCCACCAGAAGCTGGCGGCGCGCGCCGTACCGTTCGTGGTCATGAACCATCCACCTGTCCGGCTGTCCGGCGTCTGCCAGATCAGGTCGCACACGCCGTCAAAATCCACATCGGCCACGCCACATAGCACCCATTCGCCGGTACCGAACGGCACCGTGCCGCGGATGGAGTCATCGGGGTTGTGCCACCAGATCGCTACCATGCCAGCGTTATTCTGCCAGAACAGTTCCGCTTTGCGGTCGCCATCAAGGTCGCCCGCCCCACGCAGTTTCCAGGTGCCCATGTTGCCCAACTGTACAGCCGCGAGGAAGGTGCCGTTGGTATCGAGCCGCCAGTAGGCCGCGCTACCCGCGGCAGTCTGGAAGAAAATCTGTGCGCGGCCGATGTTCTCGTAATCTCCGGCGGCCTTGATCTCCCAGCCGCCGATGTTGAACCAGAAGCGCGCATCGCGCACAGAACCATCAGCGTTCAAGAACCAGCCGCCGGTGTTTCTGGTGGCATCCTGAAAGAGCAGATCGCTAACGCCATCGCCATCAATATCGCCGGCAGATTGCAGCCGCCAGCCACCTGCAGCCCCCAGTAGACGCGCGGCCTGAAAGCTCCCATTCGTAGCCAGTAACCAACTAGCCACCTGACCGCCGCCCTCTTGGAAAAAGAGCTGCGAGGGCCTCGGTGCGAAGTTGGCGGTATAGGTGACATTTGTGGTGGGTGCCGTGATCATTCGAGGATTGTTTGTTACGCTGTCACTCCACTGGCTGAACAACCAGTTGTTGGAGGCGAGCGCCGTGAGCACCACGTTCGTGCCTAGAGGATAAATGCCACCACCAGCAACGCTACCTCCGTTCGTTGGATTTGCGGTCACAGTAATCAAGACCGGTTGCCCGAAATCGTCGCCGAGAGGCGAGGTTCCGACCCATCCGCCATAGCGCAAAAACAATGGTGAGGTAGCGCCCGATACATAGTCAGGGTCTTTTCCATACACCACGGCAAACATGCTTGTTGAAGTTTCAACAACGGAAGAATATTGCGGCGTATAGGCACCCGAATCCATCCATCGCTCCGCGAGCCATGTATAGCCAAGGTCTCTGCTCACGCGATAAAGCGCGCCCGAACCATACGGCGTTGCCCTGTAAGTTGCCAAAAGCAGGCCGCTGGAGGTAAGCAGTACATCTGTCTTGGACAACGACTCAAAAGTATTTGAGGCTGCTCCCCAAGTAGCACCGGCATCGAAACTGCGCGCAAAATAGTTGCTTGTTCCTCCCGCGTGCTGAACACGAATTGATACGAGAACGTTTGACCCGCCAATCTTGGTAAGGCTTGGTTCGTAGGCATGCATGGATTCAGGATTGGCATTATAGATTGTGGTGATGCCTCCCCACGTCAGACCATCATCGGTAGATGACTGAAGGAGCGACGTGTAATACGCTCCATCAGCTGTGATGCCAGAGTAATAGGGCAACAAAATCTTTGTCCCTACCTGCGCCATCGTGCCACTGGTGGTTGGTCCTTTTGTATAAGCTGTAAGCTCTGGGTCATCCACTGAAAAGCCCTGTAACATATTTGTGCTTGACCAGGTGGTACAGTTATCGGTCGAACGCAGAATGCGTATGCTGTTTGTGGGTTGGCCGCGGGAAACATAGAAGATGTTGAACGCGTAAAGCACGCTGTTGCTCGCTGTCCTAAAAATCGTGGTATTGCGGCATCCATACGCGGGGTTTGAAAACACAGTATTTGTTGCCAGGAGGGTACCGTCATGGGTCAGTTCCAGAAGGATCGCATCTCCGCGCCCATCGTGGCCCGTGGAGGCATAGCAAGCAACAAATAACGTTCCTCGTCCACTATCAATCATGCATGGCGCAGAAAAATAATCATAATTCACCCCGAGTTGCGATATCACCTGTTTAACCGTTTGAGTGTCACTTGTGAAATAGATGTCCTGCTCATTGCTTCCTCGCACAACATTGAATCCTGGCCATAGCAGGCAGGAATAAAAGGCTGCTAGATAGCTCGGTCGCAGCCGCCCAAATATTTTCATGTGACGTTTCAATGTTTAGATGTTAGGCAAGCGCCGCGATCACGTCGTAGTCCAAGGCTTGGACAATCTGGGCACGGGCGAAGGTGCCGGGCGCGAGGCGGGCGGCAGCGCTGCCGCGGAGCATAACGACGCCATCCACTTCCGGGGCTTCGTATTGGCTGCGGGCGAGGGCGCGTACACCTTTGGGCACCTTGGCGCCGCGCTCGACCGGCGCCTCCACGAGCACAGAAATTTCGCGACCAACGCGCGCAGCCTGGCGGCGGCGCGAGACCTCGAGCTGCGCGGCCATGAGCGCATCGCGGCGCGCCTGCTTGACCGCGAGCGGCAGGTCGTCGGCGAGTTGCGCGGCGGGGGTTTTGGCTTCATGCGAGTAGAGGAAGACGCCGGCGTGGGTGAAGCGGCCCTCGCGGACGAACGCGAGCAGCTCCGCGAAATCCTGCTCGGTCTCGCCGGGGTAGCCGACGATGAAGGAGGTGCGCAGCGCAAGATTCGGCAGCTTCTGCGGCAGGCGGTCGAGCAGGGCGAGCGTGTCGGCCTTGGTCATGCCGCGACCCATCGCGGCGAGCATGGCATCGGAGATGTGCTGGAGCGGGAGATCGAGGTAAGGGCAGAAGCGGCTGTCGCTGGCGAGCGTTGCGAGCATGGCATCGGTCAGGTGCAGCGGGTAGGCGTACATCAGGCGGAACCAGACGGCGTCAGGGATTTCGTCGCGGAGTGTGGCGAGCAGGTCGGGCAGCAAAAATTTGCCGGCGAGATCGCGGCCGTAGCTGGTGGTGTCCTGCGCGATCAGGCACAGCTCGCGCGCGCCGAGGGCAAGCAGCTCGCGCGCCTCGCGGACGAGGTCGGCGATGGGGCGGCTGACCTGTCGGCCGCGGATGCGCGGGATGGCGCAGAAGCGGCAGGGGTTGGAGCAGCCCTCGGAAATTTTCAGGTAGGCGGTGTGCGCGGCGCCAATGCGCAGGCGCGGGAAATTCTGGAAGGTCTGGTGATAGTCGCCGCCGGTTGCGGCGGCCGGTGGCCGCCGATTTTTTTCGGCGTGTCGGGCCAGCAGCCCGCGGCAGATTTCCGCGAGGCGCGGGTAATCGCTGAAGCGGACGGTGGCGTCGGCGGGCGCGAGCGTATTGGCGACCTCCGGCACGTCGAGCGCGCGCTCGGCGAGGCAGCCGAGCGCGACGAGCGCCTTGAGCTGTCCGCTTTTGCGCAGCTTGGCCAGCTCGCGCAGTGTCGCGGCCGATTCCTCGCGCGCGTCGTGGATGAAGCCGCAGGTGTTCACGAGGCAGATATCGGCCTGCGCGGGATCCTCCGAGAGCAGGAAGCCGGACTCGACGAGGCGGCCGAGGATGCGCTCGGAGTCCACGGTGTTCTTCGCGCAGCCGAGGCTGACGAGACTGACGACGGGTGCTTCTTGGTTGTGCTTCATGGTTGGCCGAGCCAGTTTGGCAGATGGAGCGCGCCGAGGCGCGATAAATCCGCGCGCAGCGCCGCCAGCACGGCGGCGCGGTCGCGGCCGAGGGTGGTGATGAGGTGCTCGGCCAGCGCGTAGGCGAGTTCGAGCAGCGGGATGCCGTGGACTTTTCCAAACCTTGGAAAAAGGTGGGCGCAAAGTTTCCAAACCTTGGGAAATGGCGAGTCACCCGGCGCGCACCAGAGCAGCGGCAGGGTCTGCGAAAAGCGGCCGCGATTGCCGAGCAGTTCCCAGAAGCGCGCGAAGCGTTTGAGCGCCGCGAGGGTCGCGGCGTCGAGCAACTTGTTTTCCAGGATGTCGTAGGGCGGTTCGGGATTCCAGCGCACTTGCCACTCGGTATCGTGCCGCGCAATGGCGGTGCCGCGCAGGCGCTTGAGGATGCCGATCTGCAATTCGTGCGGCTGGAGGCGGATCATGCGGTCGAAGTCGGCGGCGAAATTTTCCAGCGTCTGGCCCGGCAGTCCGGCGATCAGGTCGGCGTGGATCAGCGCGGTGGTTTCCTGACGCAAGAAGCGCAGCGCGTCCTCGGCCGCGGCGGCGGACTGTGGCCGGCCGATGCGCGCGGAAATTTCTTCATCGAACGTTTGTACGCCGACTTCCAGCCGCAGCAGGTCCGGCGGCGCACGCTGGAGCAGCTCGCGCCATGGCGGCGTAAGACAGGAAGGAGTGATCTCCAGATGAACCTGTAACTCCGGCGTCGCATGCGCGTAGAAGAAATCCAGCACTTCGCGGCCGCGCTCGAGGTCGAGGTTGAACGTGCGGTCCACGAGCTTGACGCGGCGCATCCCGCGCGCGAGCAGGCGCTCGAATTCCGGCTGCAGCCGCGCCCAGTCGAACGCGCGCACGCCGCGCTCGATGGAGGACAGGCAGTACTCGCAGCCGAACGGGCAGCCGCGCGAGGTTTCGAGGTAGGTGAAGCGCGTGGCGAGGTCGCGGTCGGAATAGAGCGGGTAGGGCAGGGCCAGATGCGCGGGGTCGGGCGGCGGCGCGCGCAGGATTTTTTCGCGCGGCGGCGTACCGGCGAGCACGTCGCGGCAGAAGCCGGCGAAGGCGAGGTCGGCCTCGCCACAGATGATGTGGTCGGCGAGCGGCGTCAGCGGATGCGTGGCGGTTTCGTAGCTGATCTCCGGCCCGCCGAGTACGGTGACAAGTTGCGGGGCGGCGTGGCGCAGCGCAACGAGCAGCGCGGCGGTTTGTGCGACGTTCCAGCTGTAGACGCCAAGCCCAACGATACGCGGTGCGTGAGCGAGGATTTGCTCCGCGGCCTGCGCGGGCGGCTTCTGGAGATCGAACTCCAGCAGCGCGGCAGCGGGCTGGAGCGCGCCGAGGTTGGCCTGCAAATAGCGCAGACCGAACGCGGCGTGCTGGTAGCGTGCCGAAAAAGTTGCTAGAACAAGGGCCGACACGCGGAGACGATAACATGATTCTCGATTACTTGGGAAATGCGGAGCGGTATTTTGGTGCGCACCCGGCCTTCCTGGCGGCGTTCGCTTTTTTGCGGCGGGCGGATCTGGCCTCGTTGCCGGAGGGTAAGATCGAACTTGATGGCGACAAGCTGTTCGCGCTCGTGCAGCGGCCGGAGGGTCGCGGCCGCGCCGGCGCGCGGCTGGAGGCGCACCGGCAATATACGGACCTCCAGTTTGTGATCGCCGGTCACGAGGAATATGGCTGGCGCGCCCGCGCCGACGCGCCAGTGGTGACCGAGCCTTATGTGGAGGCCAAGGATGTGGAGTTTTTTGGTGGCGTGCCGGCGGTCTGGTTGCCTGCGCCGCCGCGCAGCTTCGCGATTTTCTTCCCAGAGGATCTGCATGCGCCGCTGGCCGGATGCGGTCCCCTGCATAAAGTGGTTTTGAAGCTGCGAGTCTGAAGATGGACGTCCGCTACAATAGACTTGCGCCTTGGGACTCAATCAACGAACATCCGCGTAAAGCAAGAGGTGAGTATATGGGGCTTATCAACGGGTTGGGTATCAAAGTAACTACTGGGGTGGTGTGTTTGTTCCTGGCAGGTGTTGTGGTCCATGCGGCGCCACCGGCCGCGAAGCCTGATCCAGCCGGCAAAGCGTCCCCGCCAGCGAAAACAGCAGTCCCGATAAAGCAAGAGGGGCCCAGACCCTTCATCTTGGGTGGAACCAATGTCGCGGCCAACATTGCCGCCTCCGCTTTGAGTTCCGGCCGGCAGGATTTGATGTCGGCGCACGAGGACCTGCTGGCCGGCCGGCGCGAGGCCGCCATCCTCAAACTGGAAGGCATCCTGCGGCGTGATCCGGGGTTGCCGGCCGCGTGGGAGACCCTGGGGTGGGCCTACTGGCAGGCGGGCCGTTCGGAGGACTCGATCAAGCTGTGGCTCCGCTGGCAGAGTTTGGATCCCACCTTGTCGAATCCCTGCAACTTGCTGGGACAAGCCTATGTGGCGCGCAACGACACAGCCCAGGCGATTTCCTACTACTCCAAGAGCTTGAGTCTTAATCCCGACCAGTATGAAATCTCATTCGCCCTGGCGCGTATCTACCGCTGGGTTGGAGAACTGGACCGGGCGGGGGAGATGTTCCGTGCGCTACTGGCCAAGGATCCCGCCCGTAACGATGTGAAGGTGGAACTGGCGCGCGCACTGGTGGATAACCGGCAATATGAGGAAGCAGGGCCCATGTGGGTGGATATGCTGAAGCTGGCACCCACCAACCTTGAATATATGGTGCGGCAGGCGGCCGTTCTCCTGCATACCGGCAAGGTCAAGGAGAGCAAGGAACTGACCGATAAGATTCTGGAACTGGATGCCACCAATGTCCAAGTGTACCAGATGCAGGCTGACATGGCGGAGGCAGGCGAGCATCCCGAGGAAGCTATTCCGCCATTGCGCAAGATGATCGCGAACGCGCGCGACATGCAGCAGAAAATGCAGTTTCGTACAAGGCTGGTGCGCTTGTTGATCCGCCTCAACCAGAAGGCGCCCTTGAGCTTCGCACTGAACGAGCCTTTATCCATCGTGCGGGACATGTTGCGCGATGAGCCGAACAATGTGGATATCAACCTGATGCTGGCGGAGCTGTTGTTGATGGAGCACAAATTCTCCGACGCCGAACGCCAGTTCGTCCATGTGCTCAAGAATTATAATCCCAACAACCAGCGGGCGCGCCGTGGCCTGTTTGAAACCTACCTTGCCATGCGACGTTTCTCGGATGCGAAAAAGCAGTATGACATCATTGCGGCCTTCAATCCGCTGGATCCCTATCTCCATCTGCGGCAGGCCAAGTTGGAAGAATCACGCGGAAACTATGCGGGCGCGGACAAGGCCCTGCAAAATCTGCAGCGCGTGGCCAGCCGCGGTTCGGTCGCGGTGCTGATCTATCACGGCTTGACCACGAGCGAGTGGCTGGAGATTCATTCGGTGCGGCTGTTTCAGGAACATCTGGCGGCCTTGAAGAAGGCTGGGTTCAAGTTCATCACACCGGACGAAATCCCCGCCTATCTGGCCAAGGTGCAAAAGGCCAATCTCGAGGCGACGGTTCCTGAACGCGTGGTCTGTGTCACGTTCGATGATGCGCGGCGCGACGCGATGCGCTATGGCACCGAGGTGGCCAAACAGATGGGCGTCAAGCTGGCCATGCACGTGCCGGTGGGCAACGTCGAACGTGGCGATGCGTTCATTTGCTCCTGGGATATGCTTAAGCAGTATCAGGACTCCGGCGCTTGGGTGATGGGCAGTCACCTGATGTATGCCAGCGACATCTTGCCGGTGGCCGCTGACCGGCAGACGGGTTATCCGTTGGCCAACCGTCTGTGGCTGGAGCAGGAAGGGCGGCTGGAGACCGATGAGGAGTACGCCGCGCGCATCAAGGCCGAGTACCGGCGCAGCCGCGAACTGATGGAACAACATCTGGGGCAGAAGGTGACGTTCATGGCCTATCCGATGGGCGACATCGGTCAGGAGACCGCTGGCAACGCGACAGCGGCGATCCTCAACAACCTCTCCGAGGCCAGCACAAATTACATGGTGGGCTTTATTCAGAGCCCGTTCGGCCACGCGGTCAACGGCGACAATCCACTGCTTTATCAGCGGTATGAGGTGGAGCGCGGGGTGACGGGTGAGGAAGTGGTCCAGCATATTTTCGAAAACCACCCGTATTATCTGGGCCTGATGATGCGCGCCCAGATGGCGGCATTGCAGGGCAAGCTGCACCGCGCCAAGGAACTGGTGCAGCAACTAAAGCAGAGCGGGTATCCCGAGACGTTGCAGGAGAAACTGACCGGCTATGTCAACGATCATCTTTCCGGTCAGTACGCCGCTGCCCCCAAGGCGGGCAGCGTGATCAAGGGCCCTCTGCATCTCACGCTCTCCGATCCCTACCTCGGCGCGCGCGCCGAGTATTTCCAGGACAACCTGGATTCGCGTAACTGGCGGGTGTTGGGCTACGGCGGCCTGAACCTGACGCCCAACCTGATTGTGGAAGGCCGCGCGGGTTTGGGCCAGATGAAGCAGCCGATGACCAACAGCCTCCCGCCGTTTCCCACGCCACCGCCGATTCCCGATATCACGCTGGATGAACGGACCGCTGGCCTGACCACCTCCTTCACCTTCCCCAACGGTTGGTTGCTGCTCGGCGAACTCTCGGTGCGCCAGTTTTCCGGCAATGTGCCGACCAATCTGAACGGACAGACCAGTGCCTTTGACAAGCAATTCCTGCACTATGCGATCGAGGGCCAGATGAAGCCGCTGCTGCCGCTGGATGTAGCCCTGCGCTGGGACCATGATGTGCAACCCAACGCGCGCGAGGTGGTGAAGGAAACCACCTACAATCTCGCCTCGCTGCATGCCGCTTACAGCGTTTTCGACTGGTGGGATGTGTGGGGCAGCGGACAGCACTATGCCTTCTCCGACGGCAACAAGCGCGATCATGCCATGCTGACCTCCGACTGGTTGGTGTGGGAAAACCCGGGCATTCACGTCGGTATCGGGTACGCCTATGCCAATGCCGCCGAGGCCAACACGGATTACTGGACGCCGTACAAACTCAACCGCTACTTCGCCGAGGCCGCCTTCCGGGGCAACTATTTGCGCGCCTATTATAACCTGCGCCTGCGCTATGGCATCGGCAAGCAGAGTGTCCGACCCGAGGCCGAGGCGCGTTACCAGGATTTGCTGGCCCAGGCGCAGCGCGAACGCTGGCCACAGAGCGCCCTTGATCAATTGAAGGCCACCGAACCGCAGGAAGACTGGCAGACCACCCTGGGGGCCAGTTTCTCCACCAACGTCAAGTTGGGCGGCAACTGGGAGGCGATGGGCGAGATTGCCTACAACAAGGTGCCGGACTACAACGAACTCAACATCACTGGCGGCGTGAAATACAGGTTCTGAACTGGCAGCCTACGCCAACTGCGCGAGGAACCGCACATCGTTCTCGTAGAGATGGCGGATGTCGCCGATACCGAACAAAATCATCGCGATGCGCTCCACCCCCATGCCGAAGGCATAACCCTGCCATTCATTCGGATCAATGCCGACCTGTTCGAAGACGCGTGGATTGACGAGGCCCGCGCCGGAGATTTCGATCCAGCCGCTCTGCTTGCACACGCGGCAGCCCTGGCCGCCACAGACGTGGCAGGAAAAATCATATTCCACGCTTGGCTCGGTGAACGGGAAGAAGTGCGGGCGGAAGCGGACCTTCACGTCCGGCCCCATCATCTGTTTCGCAAAATGGCTGACGTCACCCTTGAGGTCGGCGAGCGAGACCTTGCGGTCCACGTAGAGCCCCTCGATCTGGTGGAAGTTCGCGCTATGCGTCGCGTCGGTCGTGTCGCGGCGGTAGCAGCGGCCGGGAGCGATGATGCGGATCGGCGGCTGCTGGTTCAGCATCACGCGAATCTGCACCGGTGAGGTCTGCGTGCGCAGGATGAGGTCGTCCTGGAGATAGAACGTATCGCTCGGCGAGCGCGAGGGATGGCTCGCCGGCGTGTTCAGCGCCGTGAAGTTGTTGAAGACCGTCTCGATATCCGGCCCGCTGGCGACCGTGAAGCCCATCGTACGGAAAATCGCGGTGGCGCGCTCGATGACCTGCGTGATCGGGTGCAGCGAGCCGGACGCGCGCCAGCGGCCGGGCAGTGTGGCATCGAAGCTGGCGGTGGCGGCGCGCGCGCCGGCGGACTCGAACGCGGTCTTGCGCTCATCGAGCAGCGCGGTCAGTTCGTTCTTGAGTTCGTTCGCGGCGCGGCCGGCCTCGCGGCGCACGTCGGGCGCGAGCGCGCCGAGGCCCTTCATGATCGCGGGCAACTGCCCGCTGCGGCCGAGCCACTTGATGCGGACGGCTTCCAGCGCGGCGGCGTCGGCCGCGGTACGGGCCTCGTCGAGCGCTTGCTGTTTCAACCCTACGATTTCATTGACATTCATGGGTATCTGGTCAGGCGGGCGTTTAATAACATGCAAGCGCGCGGATGTCACGCGGGCAGCGGTTTTCCGGGGCTTGGAAAAGCGGCGCCGCGCCGCTACACTCGCGCCGCTTTCGGAGAATCAACATGCAAAAAGTCGTCATCGTTGGCGCCGCGGGCCGGATGGGCCGCGCGCTGGTCCGGCTGGTGCAGGGCCAGGCCGTACCGGGGTTGCAACTGGGCGGCGCGGTGGACCTCTGGGATTGCCCGGAGCGCGGGCAGGACGCGGGCCTCGTCGCCGGCGTGGGCGCGGCCGGCATCAAAATCGCCAGTGACCTCGCCGAGGTTGCACCGGCGTGCGACGTGGTCGTGGATTTTTCCTCGCACCAAGGCGCATCTGGCAATGCCGCGCGCCTCGCCGGGTGGCGCAAGCCGGTGGTCATCGGCGCGACGGGTTTGAGCGCCGTGGAAAAACAACTGATTGCTGATGCAGCCAAACAAATCCCGGTCGTCATGTCGCCGAACATGAGCCTCGGCGTCAACCTGCTGTTCGCGCTGGTGCAGGAAGCCGCCGCCGCGCTCAAGGATAAAGGCTACGACATCGAGATCATCGAGCGCCACCATCGCCGTAAAAAAGATTCGCCGAGCGGCACGGCGCTCGGCCTCGGCGAGGCGGCTGCCGCCGGCGCCGGCTGGAATTTGCAGAAGGTCGCCGTCCACGGCCGCGACGGCATCGTCGGCGAGCGTCCGGCGGAACAAATTGGATTCCACGCGGTACGCGGCGGCGATTTCGTCGGTGACCACACGGTACTCTTTGCCGCCGATGGCGAAAGCCTCGAGCTGAGCCATCGCGCCACGAGTCGCGACACCTTTGCGCTCGGCGCGCTCCGCGCCGCGCGCTGGCTCGCCGGCAAACCCGCCGGTCTCTACACGATGCAGGACGTCCTCGGCCTGAAGCGCGCGTGATGCCATAGCGCGCGGTTTCCAGGGATTGGAAAACGCCGGGGCTGATTTTTCCAGGGTTTGGAAAATTTCACCGCTGACCGTTCCAAGCCTTGGAAAAATTCCCGCAGGTTTTTCCAAGGCTTGGAAAACTCACGCCACCTCGGCCTGGAAGCCGAAGCCGCGCAGGAGCGCGAGCAGCAGCGGCGAGGCGTTCTGGATGCGCGCGGTGCGGGCGGCGAATTCGCGGCGTTCGGGATAGTTCTTGCGCAGCGCGTCGAAGTGCTTACCCCAGGCCTTGTCATCCAACTGCGCGCCGCCGCGCAGGTTGCGGTCGTCGGCGGTGATGTCGTAGGCGGCGAGGATGACGCGGGCGAGCGCGGTCTCCAGCGCGACGCCGGTGGCATCGGTCTCGATGGCGGGCAGGGTGGGGTGGGTGACGGAGCGCGGCGGCGTCCACTGGGGCGCCAGGCCGAAGTGGCGGCAGAGCGCGGCGTGGCACTGGACGGTGCCGTTGTAGAGGCCCTCGTAGGAATAACCGGCGATGTGCGGCGAGCCGAGCACCGCGGCGGCGAGCAGTTCGCGCGAGATCACGGGTTCGTTTTCCCACACGTCGCAGATGGCGCGGCGGACCTTGCCGGACTGGAGCGCGGCGAGCACCGCCGCCGTGTCCATCACTTCGCCGCGCGAGGCGTTGAGGAAGATGGCGCCGGGCTTGAGCTGCTGGAAGAATTTTTCATCGGCGAGGTGGAAGGTCGGATGCGCGCTCTTGCGCTCAAGCGGCGTGTGCAGGGTGAGCAGGTCGCACTGCGGCAGGATTTCCTCGAGCGGGCGGTAGAGCGGATCACCGGTTTTTTCGGCGAGCGGCGGATCGTTGAGCAGCACGCGCAGGCCGAGGAGCCGCGCCTTCTGGGCCACGCGGCTGCCGACCTGGCCGACGCCGACAATGCCGAGCGTCAGGCCCGCCAGCTTGAAGCCGTCGCGCTGCGCAAGGTGGAGCAGCGCGGTGGCGATATACTCGGCGACGGAGTTGGCGTTGCAGCCGGCGGCGTTGTACCAGGTCACGCCGGCCTGCTCCAGCCAGTCGGTCTCGAAGTGATCAAAGCCGGCAGTCGCGGTGCCGACGAAGCGGACGCTGCTGCCTGCGAGCAGCGCACGGTTGACCGTGGTCTTGGAACGGGTGATGAGCGCGTCGGCGTCGCGTACGATGGCGGCGTTGATCTCGCGGTCAGGCGCGATGACTACCTCGCCGAGTGGGGCAAACGCTTCGCGGCCGAGCACGACACTGGCAGCACAAACTGTTTTCATTTCGTCGGGTTCCTCGGATTGTCGGGGGCGGGTGGAAAGTTATCACGCGTGCCGCTTAAAAGCAGCAAGGTCCGCCGCTGGCCCATGCGGACAGCGGTTTCTTGTGAGGCGGCGAATGCGGAGGGCAGGGGTTCAGCAGTCTTCTGCAACACAATGACGGCGTTGAACAGGGCGTGCTGGCCGGCCAGCACGGCGGCAACCTCGGCGCGGTTGGTCAGTACCGGTATTTCGCGGTCGGCATACCAGCAAAATCCGGCGAGCGTGGTCTCGTCGAGTTGCCAGCCTGCGGCGCGGATGGTGGAGCGGGCGGCGAGCTGGCGGTTGAACTCGCGGAAGGCGTCGCCGTAGTTCTTATGGCGGTCCACGAAGGGTTCGGCCACCAGCAGACCAAGCAGGTAGAGGACGACCAAGGCGATGAGGTAACGGCGGCTGGCGCACCAGGCGAGGGCACGGGGTAGTTCGGTCTGTAGCGCTCGTGCGGTGAGCAGGGCAAACGCCGGCAGCAGTGGCGCCAGATAGATTTCGCGCTTTGTGGCGGAGAGCGAGAGCAACAGCGTGCCCCCGAGTCCCCACAGCAGCGGCGCGAGCAGGGGTCGTGGCCACTGGCGTTCGCGCAGGGCGCGCCAGAACCACCAGAGGATAAGCGGCAACCACGGCAGGAGATAGAGTGGCAGGGCACCAAGGTAAAACAACGGACCTTTGAGATGGCCCAGTTGTATGGCCGCGCCGCTGAAGCGGCCAAAGTGATTGGTCCAGAACCACTCCATGAACAGTTCGCGACCGCCGGTGTGCCAGAAGGCCGCCGCCCACGCGGCCACTGGCAACGCGAAGGAAACCAGCGCGGCCAGATGATAGCTGCTCCAGACGCCCAGGCTGGACGGAGCGGTGTTGCCGCTGGCGGGCAGGTTTGCGGTCTGACGTTGGGCGTCGGTTTCCAGGCCTTGGAAAAGCGCGCCGGATTTTTTCCAAGGCTTGGAAATCAGCAGCAGAGGCAACCCGCCCAGCGCGATGAAGATGGGGCCGACCAGCCCTTTCGTCAGGAAAGCGGCGGCGGCGAGCATACCCGCCAGCGCCAGCAACGCGGGACGCTGGCCCAGATAAGCTCCGGATAACGCGGCGAGTGCGGCAGTGACAAAAAACATCAAGGCGACATCGGTTAGCAGCCAGTGTGACACATGGACAAAACCCGGCAACGTGGCCAGCACGAGTATGGCGGGCAGCGCCTGATCGCGACCTAGCAACCGTCGGGCAAGCAGCCAAGTCATGAGGAGTGTGCCCAGCCCGAAGAAAGCGCTGGTCAGTCGCAACCAGCCTGCTTGGGGCGTATCAAAGGGGCTTAGTCGTAACCAGAGCGCGGTCAGATCATAGTAGAGCGGGGGTTTTTCCACGAACGGTTCGCCGGCGAGGTGGGGAATAATCCAGTCTCCACTGCGACTCATCTCCAAGGTCAACGCGGCTTCACGTGGTTCATCCGGCGTCCAGAGTTCATGAAAGCCGAGGCCAGCGATGGAGATGAAGAGTGCCCCCGCCAGGAGCCAGCGTGGAATGGATGGGTTGGTTGCCACGGCGGTGACCCTAGCTTGCAGCCTACGGAGCGTCAAGCCGGGCGCGTGTCACCAGCGTTCTAGGACAGAGTCCTAGCGTGGTTTAGGACGGTAAAAGCGCGCCGTTTGCTTGCCCCCGGCAGCGGCTCTACTAGCATAGCGCGCGACGGAAGGCTGTTGGCTGTAGGTGAGGAGTAGCGGTCTTCCGCTGATGCTTTTGCCGCATTACCCCGTGCGGCGAAGAACAGCGCGGATGCACCCACCGCGCTGGCACACACCCGCGAGGGCCGGGTCCCAATCCCGGCCCTCGCCCCTTTTTCAGGTGACAATTTTCGTGCATTTTTTTTCCGCGTTGCTAGAGTGTCGCGCACCATGTTTAGCACCTTTCAACCCAAGGAACGCAGGCTGATGCTCATCGCCTTGGTCTTGCTGGTGGCAGCCTACGGCCTGTTCCTGTTCTGGCGCGGATGCTTCGACCCGGACGAGGGGCGCTATGCCGAGATTCCGCGCGAAATGATTGAAAAGGGCAACTGGATGGAAATGCGCATGATGGGTTTTCGCTATTACGAAAAACCCATTTTGAGTTATTGGCTGACGGCACCCGCCCTCGTCCTCTTCGGCCCGTCGGACTGGGCGTCACGGTTGCCGTTGCTGCTGCCGCTGGGCGGGACCCTGTTGCTGCTGCGCTGGCTGGTGCGGCGACACTGGTCGCGCGCGGTGGCCACACCGGCGTTGATGACGATGCTCACGTTGGCGGGTGTTTTCACCGGTCTTGGGCTGTTGATGACCGATACGTTCCTCGTGTTCTGGTTCGCCCTGGTCTGCGTGGCGTTGTTTCATGCCTATGCCGCCGGGGCGACACCCGTGCAGCGACGTAACGGTTTGTTACTGGCGGCGGGCGCCGGTGTGCTCGGTTTTATGACCAAGGGCGCGGTGGCCATCGTTCTGCCGGGCGCGGCAGTATTTTGCTGGCTGCTCTGGGAACGCCGCCTGCGCCAGCTTTGGACTTGGTGGTTACTGGTGGCTGGCGCACTGTTCGTGGGTGTACTCATTCCCTGGTTATGGTGGCTGGAGCAACATAATCCGGGTTTCATCAAATACTTCGTGATTGATGAGCATCTCCAGCGTTTTACCGGCACGCGTTCCATTCAGGGCCACCCGGAACCATGGTGGTTCTTCCTCGCGTTGACGCCGGTGATGCTGTTGCCGTGGACCTTGTTCGGTGTCCGCGCCCTCGCGCGCGGCTGGGGCCGCCACGACAGTCTGACGCGCTTCCTCGTGTGCTGGTCCGTGATCGTAATCGTCTTCTTCTCCATCAGCAGCGGGAAGTTGATGAGTTATATCCTGCCGGCTTTCCCCGCCTTGGGCCTGTTGATCGGCCGCTGGGGCTTGGGTGAGCCGTTGCGTGATGAACCGCGTGATCGCCGTCTCTGGAGCATCGGCTTGGCGGCTCCGTTTGTGGTCGTCCTGATGCTGGCGCTGCTGTGGGCGGGTAGCTGGTTTCAACTGGTACCGGCGCGCGTGCCGCAGATCGCCGGTGTGAGCGTGCTGCTGTTCCTGCCGGTCGCGCTGGCGCTCTGGCTGGCGCGTCGCGCCCTGCGCACCTTTGCCGGCGTCTGGCTGTTCGTCAGCAGCCTGATGCTGGC
The DNA here is from genome assembly GCA_903889245.1 of uncultured Lentisphaerota bacterium. Classification (GTDB taxonomy): domain Bacteria; phylum Verrucomicrobiota; class Kiritimatiellia; order CAIQIC01; family CAIQIC01; genus DP16D-bin41. The sequence continues at coordinate 143,879 of CAISWQ010000047.1, forward strand.
CTTGGCGCTGCTCTGCTCCCCGCTGGCCGGTTTGAACTTCAACGTCTTTCTGCATCTGAACAATTCGCAGCTCTACAAGCAGATCGCACAACGCCTGCAACCGCACGACCAGTTGGTGATGTTCTTCGACTACCGCCCGGCGTTGCTCTACTACACTCAACGCGATGCCATTGCCTTCCAGATGCGAAATGAACTCGCCTATGGCATGGATGCCGAACCGCAGCGGCGCGGTAGCCTCGATTCGTTTGCACAACTCCGGGCGGTGGCCAGGGAATGCCGCGGCAAGCTCTATGGCTTCGTGGATCCGCCAGATTTCACCAGGCGCCTGGGGGAGATTCGCGATGCGCTGTTGCCAACTGATTTCCCGCAGACACCCGACACGATCGTAGTGGAGGTGAAATTTCCAGCCGAATCGCGCCCGTGAGCGCGCGGTTGTCCAAGTCTTGGAAAAAACGCACGTTTGGTTTCCAACCCTTGGGAAGTGAGCGCCTGCCCTTGAAGGAACTGCCCGATGGCAACAGAGGCCCAGTTGAGTTCGCGTGAACGCAACGCGATGCTGGCGTTGCTCGGCCTTTTCTTTGTGTTCGGTCTGGCCGATCACTCGCTGTGGTCGGCCAATGACACGCGCGAAGGCGCCATGATTGCCGCCATGGCTCGCGGCGAGTCCTGGACACTGCCGGCGCTCAACGGCACGCCCTACCTCGAGAAACCGCCGCTGCTCCATTGGACCGGCGCCATCCTGTGCCGGTTGTTTGGCACGGTCAATGAAGGCTTGGTGCGCTTGCCTGCGGCGCTCTACGGTCTGGGCAGCGTCCTCTTGCTCTGGCTGTTTGGCCGCGCACTGGGCCGTGAACGCGCCGGGTTGATCGCTGCCGCACTCTGTGCCACCACCTTGTTGATGGCGGAATATGCCAGGATTGTACTCACCGATACGGCCCTGGCCTTTATGGTTCTGGTGTCGCTCTGGCTCTTCTGGCGCGCATACATCGCGACCGCCTACCGCCTGTTGCGCTTTTTTATGTTCCTGTTGGCGACCGCGGTGGCCTTTTATGCCAAGGGGCTGCTCGGTCCCGGTTTGGTCTGGGTAGCCGTCGGATTGTTTCTGCTCTGGCGGCGCGAGTGGACGTTGTTGTGCGTGCTGTCGCTGGCGTACCTGCCGTTGCTGGCGCTCGTGCTGGCGCCATGGGTGGCCGCCTTATGGGAAGCAGGCGGGCGCGCCTACCTGGTCAGCGTTTTCTGGGACAACCAGTTTGGCCGCTTCCTCGCCTTCAGTGACCCCGCGTTGCCGCACGATCCCTACTTCGTGCACAAAGAACCGCTTTGGTATTACCTCAAGAGTGCGCCCGTGCGCCTGCTGCCGTGGACGCTGCTCGTGGCGGCGGCGTTGGTGCAGTGGTTCCGCCGTGGCAGCGCCTACCGCGGTGAGCTTGCGCTGTTCCTGCGCCTCGCGCTCGTGGCGATGACAGCGGTGCTACATGTGTCCTCGGCAAAAACAGCCTGCTATCTCCTGCCGTTGTTTCCACTGGCCTTGCTGATGACCGGCCTCTGGCTGGAGGATACGTTACGGCGTGATGCGGTACGCGGTTGGGAATTGGCTCTTCTGGATCTCACCACTGGCTTCCTGATGGCCGTCGCGCTGCTTGCGCCTGCAGGTGTGTTGGTCGGAAACCTGATGCGCTGGAGTTGGCGGGACTACAACTGCTGGCCGGGTCTGTCCCTGACCATCTATAGCGCGGTGCTGGCCGTTCTGGCACTGGGCTTGGCGCTGCTCTTTCTGCGGCATCTCTTGCGGCTGCGGCGCCGAGGCTTGCTGTCCTCCGTTGTCTGGCTTGGGCCGCAGATGTTCATGGTGTTAATCATGGTCAATCTGGCCGCTGTGCTGCCGGTCTGCGACGCGGCGAAATCCTACCGGCCGCTGGCCGATCTGGTGGCGCAGCGACTGGGACCCACCGGCCGCGTCGGCTTCGCCAGCGATGATGAGCGTGATACGGGCGCGCTGGTCTTCTATCTAGGTCATTCTGTGGGCGCCCTGGCCAATGCGGACGAGGTCATCCGCTACTTGCGCGCCACCCCGGCGCCAGCCGGCGTCATTGTGCCGGAGGCGCGGGTGGGGGAGTTGCGGCAGCGCCTGGCTGGTTCGTCAGTGGAATTTCTCCAGGCCCGGCAGGGTGGCTATAAAGCGAGAGGCTTCTGGTTGTTGGTGGCGCCGCCACCCCCGCCGCGCACTTGACTTTGCAGTCGCCTCCGGCAAACCTCCGCCCATGTCCATTATCACCAAGCTATGTGCGCTGCCCGGCATCTATCGCGGCTTGCATCTGGAAAATCTTGATCCGGATCCGTTGCGGCAGTTTCGGCGCTGGTACAGTTTTGCGCGCCGCGCCGGTTGCTATTGGCCGGACTCCGTCAGCCTCGCCACGGCCACTCCCGAGGGCCTGCCGTCTTCCCGCCTGATGCTGCTCAAAGGGGTGGACGAGCGTGGCTTCGTCTTTTACACCAATTATGAAAGTCGCAAGGCGCATGAATTGGAGGCCAATCCACGCGCAGCGCTCGCCTTTCACTGGGTCGAATTGATCCGGCAGGTGCGGGTCGAGGGTGCGGTCACGCGTGTCAGCCACGAGGAGTCCGAGCGCTATTTCCATTCGCGACTCCACAGTAGTCAGATTGGCGCTTGGGCCTCCAAGCAGAGCAGCGTGCTTGCCAGCCGTGATGAGTTCGAGCGCCAATGCGATGAGTATGAGGCGAAGTTCAGGGGTGGCCCGGTGCCGCTCCCGCCTTTCTGGGGTGGCTATCGCGTCGTGCCCACCGTGATCGAGTTCTGGCAAGGGCGGCGTTTCCGCTGGCATGATCGTTTCCGCTTCACCCGGGTTGCCTCCGGCTGGCGCATCGAGCGGCTCGCGCCCTGATGGTCTTCTGGCCGGGGACGGCCCCTCTTGACATTCCACCGCACCGGTGTAGGGTGCGGCGCAACGCGGATAAGAAAGGTCTCTGTTATGATACTGCTAAGCAAACGGGCGGAGTACGGGTTGATGGCGCTGCTGCACCTGGCGGGCGCGGCGGTGCGCGGCCGGCCGGTCAGCGCGGCCAGCATCGCGGCGCGGCACCGCATCCCGGCGGCGCTGCTGGGCAAGGTGATGCAGGACCTGGCGCGTAACGGCCTGGTGGAGTCGGTCAAGGGCGTCGCCGGCGGCTACCAGTTGCGGCAGGCGCCGGCGAAGGTGACCCTCGGTGACGTGGTGGCCGCGATGGATGGGCCCATCCAACTCGCGGGCTGCCAGAGCGGCTGCGACTGCGATCAGCGCCGGGACTGCACCGTGCGCGCGCCGCTGCTGCGGCTCAACGACGCGGTGGTCGCACCGTTCGAGCGCATCACCCTGGCGGATCTGAAGGCGGGCGGACATGGACGCGGCCAAGCCAGAGCCCGACGCTGACCAGCGGCGGGCGTTCGGCTTCACCGGCGAACCGCCGGCGGGCGGCTGGACCGAGGAGCACGTCCGCGAAGCCCTGCGCTGGGTCGTCGATCCGGATCTCCAGATCAACATCGTGGACCTCGGGTTGATCTATGGTGTCGAGGTCGGCGTTGGCTGCGTGAAGGTGCTGATGACGCTGACCTCACCGGGCTGTCCCTATGGGGACCTGCTGATTTCCAACGCGCGCGACATGGTGAAGCTGCTGCGCGGCGTGAAGACCGTGGAGGTCGAGCTGGTCTGGGAGCCGGCCTGGAACCCGATGATGATGGACGAGGATCTGCGGATCGAACTGGGTTTTGATGTGACGGCAAAAGGAACGACAACATGAGCGGCGAAGTGGAATTTGAACTGCGCGACCTGCGCGTGCGGAACGGCGCGAAGGACATCCTCAAGGGCGTGGATCTGGTCCTGCGGCGCGGCGAGACGCACGCGCTGATGGGGCCGAACGGCTCCGGCAAGAGCACGCTCGCGAACGTCATCATGGGCCATCCCGACTACGCCGTCACTGGCGGCGACCTGCTGTTCCGCAGCCAGAGCCTGCTCGGCCTCGCGCCGGAAGAGCGCGCGAAGCGCGGCGTCTTCCTCGCGTTCCAATATCCCGTGGCGGTACCCGGCGTCAGCGTCGCGCGCTTCCTCAAGGCGGCGGTCGAGGCCGTGCGCGGCAAGACCACCGGCGCCGGCAGCTTCCTCAAGGGCGTCCGCGAGCAGATGAAATCTTTGGAGATGAGCGAGGCTTTTCTCGACCGCGGCTTGAACGATGGCTTTTCCGGCGGCGAAAAAAAGCGGTTGGAAATTCTGCAGATGCTGCTGCTCAAGCCCGCGCTCGGCGTACTCGACGAGACCGATTCCGGCCTCGACATCGATGCGCTCCGGATTGTCGCGGAGGGCGTCAACCGCCTGCGCGGCCCGGACCTGACGCTGCTGGTGATCACGCACTACGAGCGGCTGCTCACCTTGATCAAGCCCGACCATCTCCACGTGCTGATGGAGGGCCGCATCGTGTTCTCCGGCGGCCCGGAGGCGGTGAAGAATCTCGAACAGCACGGCTACGACTGGATTCGCGGGCAGGTCGGCGCGGAGGCGGTCGCGTGAGCGGAGCGCTCCAGACCGATAGCAAGCTGGTGCAGGACTACCGCTACGGCTTCGTCACCGACATTGCCGAGGATGCGGTGCCCAAGGGCCTGAACGAGGACATCGTCCGTCTGATCAGCGCCAAGAAGGGCGAGCCGGCCTGGATGACCGAGTGGCGGCTCAAGGCGTTCCGCCACTGGCAGACGCTCAAGGAGCCGCACTGGGCGCGCGCCGAGTATCCGCCGATTGATTACCAGGACATCCGCTACTACAGCGCCCCGCGCCAGAGCGCGAAACCGGGCGAGGTGGATCCCGAACTGGCGAAGACCTTCGAGAAGCTCGGCGTGCCGCTGCACGAGCGCGGCGCGCTCGCCGGCATCGCCGTGGACGCGGTCTTCGACAGCGTCTCCGTGGCCACCACACAGTGCGAGCGGCTCAAGAAGCTCGGCATCATCTTCTGCTCGATGTCGGAGGCGCTCCGCGAGCACGGCGACCTGGTGCGCCGGTATCTCGGCAGCGTCGTGCCGCCGACCGACAACTTCTATGCCGCGCTGAACTCCGCGGTCTTCACCGATGGTTCGTTCTGTTTCATCCCGCGCGGCGTGCGCTGCCCGGTCGAGCTTTCGACCTACTTCCGCATCAACGCCATCCGCACCGGCCAGTTCGAGCGGACGCTGATCGTCGCCGAGCCGGAGAGCTACGTCTCCTACATCGAAGGCTGCACCGCGCCGGCGCGCGACGAAAACCAACTCCACGCCGCCATTGTCGAGCTCGTCGCGCTCGATGGCGCGCAGATCAAATATTCCACAGTGCAGAACTGGTTCGCAGGCGACGCGGGAGGAAAAGGCGGCATCTATAACTTCGTCACCAAGCGCGGCCACTGCCGCGGCGCGCGGTCGCACATCTCGTGGACGCAGGTCGAGGTCGGCGCGGCCATCACGTGGAAATATCCGAGCGTGATTTTGGAAGGCGCGGATTCGGTCGGCGAATTCTATTCGGTCGCCTTCACGAACAACAAGATGCAGGCCGATACCGGCACGAAGATGATTCACCTCGGGCCGCGCACGCGCAGCACGATCGTCTCGAAGGGCATCTCCGGCGGGCAGTCGGCGAACACCTACCGCGGGCTGGTCAAGGTTCTGCCGCAGGCCGCCGGCGCGCGCAACCACACCTGCTGCGACTCGATGCTGCTCGGGCCGCATTGCAGCGCGAATACGTTCCCGGTGATCGAGTCGCGCAACGCGACGGCGGTCACCGAGCACGAGGCCACCACCTCGCGCATCAGCGAGGAGCAGCTTTTCTATCTGCGCAGCCGCGGGCTCGACGAGGAGACCGCGACGGCGCTGATCGTCCACGGCTTCTGCAAGGAAGTGCTCAAGGAACTGCCGCTGGAGTTCGCCGTCGAGGCGGTGAAGCTGCTGGAACTCAAACTCGAACATAGCGTGGGCTGATCATGCAAACGTTGGAACAGACAGGCTTTGAGCTGGCGACTTTCGACGACGCCGCGCTCGCGCGGCTCGGCGCGGAGCCGCACCGCGCCGCGGCGTTCGAGCTGTTCAACGCGCTGCCGGCGCCGGGCGCGCGCGACGAGGAATGGCGGCACTCGCCGGCGAAGCTCTTCCCCCTGGGCGGACTGCAGCCCGCCGTACCGCAGCGTGCCAACCCTATGCTGCCGGAGGCGGAGTGGCAGGATGAATTCGACGCGGTCGTGGAAGTGGGCGATGGAACCTTCAGCATCCTGAACCGGTCCGGCGCGCTCGACGTCTATCCGCTCGCGGAGGCGCTGGCGCGCCTGCCCGTGAGCAAGCCGCAGCACCGTCGCAAATTCGCGGCGCTGGGCCAGGCGTTCTGGAACGCCGGCTTCTTCGTGCGCGCCAGCACCGGCGCGCCAACGCGCCTGCTGGTGAACTGGCGGTTTTCCGCGAGCGGCCAGTTGCAAATTCCGCGGCTGGTCGTCGCCGTCGAACCCGGTGCCCGCCTGACGCTGGTGGAACGTTTCCAAACCTTGGAAACCGGCAGGGGCGATTTTTCCAAGCCTTGGAAAAACGGCCACGACGGAGTGTGGCCCTCCACGAAGAATGACGTTGCGACTGGAGGGACGCGCTTCGTCGCGTCCGCTCCCAAGCTGGCGGTGATCGGCGCGCACGAATTCCACGTGGGCGCCGGCGCCACGCTGGAGCGCGTCGCGCTGCACGAATGGAACAGGGCCACGCTTTGCATCGCCGAGGATGCAGTGCAGGTGGCCGGGCGCGGCCGCGCCGACTGGGTGACGGCGGTGCTCGGCGGGCGCGCGGTCAAGCTGACCGCAGGCTGCGATGTGGCCGGCGCGCGCGCCGAGGCGCATTTGAGCGGCCTCTATTTTGCCGATGGCGCGCAACACGTGGACCAGCGCACCATCCAGCGGCATTCCTCGCCGGACACGACCAGCCATCTGCTGTATAAGGGGGCCGTGCGCGATCAAAGTCATACGATCTATCAGGGCCTGATCCAGGCGGCGCGCGGCGCGGTCCGCGTGGATGCCTTTCAGATGAACCGCAACCTCGTGCTGACCGAGGGCGCGCGCGCCGACTCGCTGCCGGGGCTGGAGATCGATGCCGATGACCTCAAGTGCAGCCACGGCTCGGCCACCGGCAGCCTCGATCCGGAACAGCTTTTTTACCTGCGCGCCCGCGGCGTGCCGGAAGCCGAGGCGCGGCGGCTGCTCGTGGACGCCTTCTTCGAGGAAGTGAGCGCCAAGGCCTCGCCCGCGTGCGTGCAGGAGCATCTGCGCGCGGCAGTGGCGCGGAAGATGGAGGCGGCGTCATGAGTTTTGAGCCCCTCAAGCTGCGCGCCGACTTTCCTGCGCTGGGCCGCGTCTTCGACGACGGCCGGCGGCTGGTCTATCTCGACAACGCGGCGACCACGCAGAAGCCGCGCGACGTGCTCAAGGCGACGCGCCGCTACTACGAGGAGAGCGCCGGCAACGTCCACCGCGCCGTCCACCGGCTCGCGGCGGAGGCGACCGGCCTCTATGAGGAGGCACGGCAGAAGATCGCCGCCTTCATCGGCGCGCCGTCGCCAAAGCAAATCGTGTTCACGCACGGCGCAACGGAAGGCATCAACCTCGTTGCCCACGGCTGGGCGCGGAAATTTCTGAACGCCGGCGATGAACTGCTCGTCACCGAGATGGAGCACCACAGCAACCTGATCCCGTGGCAGCAGGCCGCGCGCGCAAAGGGCGCCACGCTGCGGCTCGTCCCGGTGCTGGCGGATGGCACGCTGGACCGCGAGGCGTTCCGCCGCCTGCTGACGCCGCGCGTCAAGCTGCTCGCCGTGACGCACGCCTCGAACGTGCTCGGCACGATCAATCCCATCGCGGAGCTGATCCGCGAGGCGCACGCCGCCGGCGCGCGCGTGCTGGTGGATGGCGCGCAGAGCGTGCCGCATCTGCCGCTCAACGTGGCGGCGCTCGACGCCGACTTCCTGGTTTTCTCCGGCCACAAAATGCTCGGCCCGACCGGCATCGGTGTCCTCTATGCCAAGCCGGAGCTGCTCGACGCGATGGACCCGCTGCTGACCGGCGGCGAGATGATCAGCCGCGTCTGGGACGACCACGCGACGTGGGCCGAGCCGCCGCAGAAATTCGAGGCCGGCACACCGCATATCGCCGGCGCCATCGGGCTGGGGGCGGCGGTGGACTATCTCGCGAAGCTCGGCCACGACGCGCTGCGGCAGCACGAGCTGGCGCTGACCGCCTACGCGCTGGAAAAACTCGGCGCGGTGCCGGACCTGAAGATTTTCGGCCGCGCGCCGGAGCGGCTCGGCGTCGTCTCGTTCGCGCTCGAGGGCGTGCATCCGCACGACGTCGCGCAGTTCCTCGACCGCGATGGCCTTGCGATCCGCGCGGGCCATATGTGCGCGCAACCGCTGCTGCGCCGGCTCGGCGTGCCGGCGGTCAGCCGCGCGAGCTTCTACCTCTATAACGACCGCGACGACGTGGACCGCCTGGCCGCGGCGCTGCTCGCCGTCAGGAAATTCTTCCATGCAACTTGACGACCTCTATCAGGAAGTGATCCTCGACCATTACCGCCATCCGCGCTGCAGTGGCGAGCTGGCGGAGGGCGAGGCGCTGGTGGACGAGGAGAATCCGCTCTGCGGCGACCACCTCAAGCTGGCGGCGCACATCGCCGGTGACAAACTGACCGGCGTGAAGATCCAGTGCCAGGGCTGCGCGATCTGCACGGCCTCGGCCTCGATGATGGCGGAAGCCGTCAACGACCTGCCGCTGGCCGACATCCGCAAAAAATCCGCCGCGTTCCTCGCGGTGCTGCGCGGCGAGCGCGCCGCGAGCGAGGAGGAGCTCGGCGACCTCGTGGCACTGCGCGGCGTCGCCGAGTTCCCGCTGCGGGTGAAGTGCGCCACGATGCCGTGGCACGCGCTTGAAGCCGCGCTCAAGCGCCTCACTCCGTAAACTTTCCAAGCCTTGGAAAATTCGCGCGGCTTTTTTCCAAGGCCTGGAAACCGCGCGTGTCAGCCGGCGAAGCTGTAGTCGTAGGGCTTGCGCATTTCGCGGGCGATATGCTTGTTGGCCTCGGCAGCGCCTTCGCCGGTGAAGGTTTCCGCGGCCGGGTCCCACTGGAGTTTGCGGCCGGTGCGCAGCGCGATGATGATGAGATGGCCGATACTCGCCGAGCGGTGCGCGGTCTCGACGCTGGCGATGGGATCCTTGCGCGAACTCATGCTGGTGATGAAGTTCGTCATGTGATCCTTGCTATATTCCAACTTGATGGCGCTCTCCGGCAGCGGGTCGATCAGGAGCTGCTTGTCGCTGGCGGTGATTTCCTCGCGGTTGACCCAGATCCAGCCGTTTGTGCCGATGAACTTGAGGCCGTTGCGCTGGCCGTTCTCCTTGAGGTGCTGGCCGAACGGGCTGTCATCGAGCGTGGTCTTCACGATCTGTTTCACGCCGTTGGCCCACGTGAGCGTGGCCTCGAACTCGCTCGGCGTCGTGTAGCCGTTCGGCAACGGCGGCGTGACGACGCGCGCCTCGATAGCCGTCGGGCCTTCGAGTCCGATCGCCCAGCGCGCGATGTCGTTGTGGTGCGCACCCCAGTCGGTGACGGGTCCGCCGGCATAATCCCACCACCAGCGGAACGTGCGGTGGCAGCGCTCGGTGAAATATTCCTCCTTCGGTGCCTGGCCGAGCCAGAAGTCGTAGTTGAGCTCCTGCGGCACGGGCACGCTCTTGAAGTTATTGCCGAGGATGCCGCCGGGGACGAACACATGGACTTCCTTGAGCTGGCCGATGCGCCCGTTGCGCACAAGCTCGCACGTGAGGTGGAACCGCTTGCTGCTGCGCTGCTGTGTGCCGCACTGGAACACCACCTTGTTCTCGCGCACGGCCTTGATGACGTGCCGGCCCTCGTCGAGCGTCAGCGTCAGCGGCTTCTCGCCGTAGATATCCTTCTTCGCCTTCGCCGCCGCGATGTTGACGAGCGTATGCCAGTGATCCGGCGTCCCCTGCACGATGGCGTTGATCTCGCCACGCTCGAGCAGCTTGCGGAAATCGCCATAGACCGCGGGCTTCTTGCCGTTCTTGGTGAATTTCTTCGCCGCACCCTCGGCGTGGTTGCGGTCCACATCGCAGACGGCGACGACCTCGCCGAAGCGCGATGCGTTGCTGGCATCGCCTGTACCCATGCCGCCGCAGCCGATGAGCCCGATGGTGGGCCGCGCGTTGGGACTGGCGCTGGGCTTGGGCGCCTCGGCGGCGGAGAGGTCGCGCTCGACGAACCAGAGCGGCAGCCCCGAGGCCGCGGCAGCCAGCGAACAACGTTGGAGGAACATCCGGCGCGAGACGTGGAAGGTTTTGTTCATGCGGCAGCTTTAGCAGAGCAGGTTTGGTTTTCAAGCGCAAAGCGGGCGACAGCGCAAAGCGGGCGACAGCGCAAAGCGGGCGCGGCGCGCCGCAGAGATCAGAAGTCAGAGGTCAGGCAAAGGTGAGGTCGCCGTGAAAAGGCGGAGACCGCTCCTGTAGCCGCGTGCGTGAGAACGCGGCCAACTTCCAAGTCTAGGTGTGAGTGGAGTTGCGTCCCTGCGAGGGGTTGCAGTTGAGTGGTGACGGGTTTGGGTTCGCGGGGCTGGAAGCCCCGCCCACGAAGAAGAGGAGCGGGTTTGGGGAGCGCGCTTGTTGTGGTTCCGGCGCGTCCACACGCACGTTGGAAACAGTCCGAATCGGGGCTTGACTAGGTCGGGCGGCGCGTGAGAATGCGCCCATGAAAAATCACCACACTGACCGGGTTGGGATACGACGCGTTTCGTTGGGTTGGATTCCCGTGGCCATGTTCCTTGGCGTGGCGACGGCCTTGGCGGGCGAGGTGCAGCCGCTGATGGTGCAGCGCGGCTCGTGCTGGCTGGAGGAAGCGTTCAGCGGCGCGCTCGACACCAACAAGTGGAAGGTGGCCATCGGCTCATGGAAGATTGAAAACGGCGTACTCGCCGGCACCGAGCGCCCCGATGATCATCACGCTGCCGTGATCAAGACGCCGTTCAGCAACATCACGGCGGTGGCGCAGTTCTCCTTCATGTGCAAGGGCGACGCCCGCCTGCACATCGGTCTCAACGATGTCGGCGGCCACAACAGTTCCATCCAGATACGCCCGGACGCGATGGTCATGCTTAAGAACGCCGACCGCAAGAATCCCCGCACCTACGCGCCTATCCTCGACGAGACAGGCGCCACGCTCGCGCCGGATACCTGGCACACGATGGTCGTGGAGCTCAACGGCGCGGAGATGCTGGCCCGCGTGGACGACAAATTCTTTTTGTGCGGCACGCATCCCGGCCTCAACCGGGCGAAAACAGATCTGGCTTTCGCGGTGAGCGGGGCCGCGTTGTTTCGCGAGGTGAAGCTGTGGCACGCCATACCCAACCCGGACTGGGCGGCGGAGAAGGGCAAGCTGCTCGCGCGCCAGACCGCGCGGCCCGCCCTCGATCGCTCGGGTAATCTGCAGGAAGCCTATGCCGCGGCCGAGGTGAAGGTTCGCGACCGCCTGATGAAGGCCGACGAGAAATTCCAGGCGCTGGTCGATGTGCGTGCCTGCGCGATGGAAGCCCTCGCGAAGGCGTTCCCCGTCGTCAACCGCAAAGGCGCGAAGGCCGATGCGGAAAAGAAACGGCTCGCCCAGGAAGACGCGAAATTCAAACAGCTCCAGAAAACCGTGCAGGCGGCGCAGAAGAACGAGCGCGATTATCTCCTGGCCCAGGCGCCGGAGGTCAAGGCCGCTTGGGCCGCCCTGCTGGCCGCGAACCAGGCCAAAGCCAAGGCCGCCGCCGCGAAAAAATAGGCTGCAAGCTTCTGCCCTGTTGCTTGGCGTCGTGAGCTACCCGTGTTTTCACTAAAGACGAAAAAGGAAATGCTGATGAAGAAAATGCTGCTGGGGTTGTGTGCGTTGGCGCCCGGGCTGGCGCTGGCGCAGTCAATCGAGATCACGACGGATCACGCCAACGCGCTCTATGCGTGCGAGGCACCCGCGACCTTCACGGTGCGCGTGCTCGGCGCCGATAAGCAGCCGCTCAAGGCCGGTCGCCTCTCCGTGAACCTCTCGAACTTCGGCCCGCAGGTCATCAAAAATGAGGTCTTCGATCTCGCCAAGGGCAATCCGGTGACGTGTACCGGCCAACTCGACAAGCCCGGCATCCTCAAGTGTGTGGCTTCGATCAAGATCGACAAGAAGGACGTGCGCGGCGTCTATGGCGCGGCCTACTGCCCCGGCGAGATCACCGCCGGCTCCGCGCGCCCCGCCGACTTCGACGCGTTCTGGGACGCGGCAGTGAAGAAACTCGATGTCCAGGTGCCCGCCGACGCGCGCGTCGAGCGCCTCGAAAAAGCGTGCAACGACAAGCACGAAGCCTTCCGCGTCAGCTTCGCCACGTTCGATGGCCTGCGCGTCTATGGCTTCCTCGCCGTTCCGAAAGGGAAGGGCCCGTTCCCGGTCACGGTCAATGTGCCGGGCGCCGGGCCGGGTGTGATCGGCCCGAACACCGGCGCGGCCGACCGCGGCTACATCAGCCTCGTGATGAACGTCCATCCCTTCGCGCCGGCGACGAACACCAACGAGCAGAGCCGCCTCTATGCGGAACAGGATAAGCGCCTCACCGCGCAGTTCGGCGCGCCGCGCTACTGCCAGTCCGGCGCGGCCAGCCGCGAGACCTATTTCTATTACCGCATCATCCTCGGTATCAACCGCGCCGTGAATTTCGTCGCTGCGCGGCCGGATGTGGACCAGGCGCGCTTCTTTTATAGCGGCACCAGCCAGGGCGGCGGCTTCGGCTTCATCCTGTGCGGGCTCAATCCGCACTTCACGCGCGGCGCCATCTACGTGCCGGCAATCACCGATCTGCTCGGCTGCCAGGCGGGCCGCGACTCCGGCTGGCCCAAGCTGACCGAGAACGTGAAGGCCGAGGACAAAGCCGCCGCGACGAAGGTCGCGCCCTACTTCGATGGCGCGCATTTTGCCGCGCGCATCAAGTGCCCCGTCCGCGTCGCCGTGGGCTTTGCCGACGAGACGTGCCCGCCCGCCGCCGTCTACGCCGGCTACAACGCCCTGCGCGTCGAGGATAAGAAAATCGTCCACGGCCTCGGCATGCCGCACAAAGTCTTCCCGGGAATCTACGACCAGATAGATGGCAAGTGGCTCTACGCAAAGTGACAAGGTGCGAGTGTGGCGGCAGCGGGTTTTCCAGGGATTGGAAAAAGAAAACGCGATTTTTCCAAACCTGGGACGCGCCCGCCGCAAAACTGCTTGACCGCGCGGCGTGGCGGCGGTACACGATGCCGACGACAACGAAGGGATCAGCACTATGGCCGAAGTGAAACTCGATGATGTCTCGCGCCGCTTGCGGGATTCGTTCACGAAGGCGCTCTCCGCCTATGAGCGCGACAATCTGGATTACGCGATCAGCATGCTGGAAGTGGTGCTGGAACAGGAGCCGCGGCTGCTGGAGGCTCGTAAGTATCTGCGCGCTGCCGAGGTGAAGAAGTTCAACGCGGGCGGCGGCGGGGCCAGCAAGCACGCGACGGCGCTGCTGGGCAACCTGCCGGGCGTCCTCGGCGTGCAACTCTCGCTCAAGAAGAAGCCGGACGAGGCGCTCAAGAAGGCCGAGAAGCTGCTCAAGGCCGATCCGCTCCAGCCGAAATTCGTCATGCTCTTCGCGCAGGCGGCGGTCGCCGCCGGGCTGCCGGAGGCGGCGGTGCAGACGCTGGAAGTGGCGCGCGAGTATGACCCCGAAAACATCGAGCTGCTGCGCTGGCTGGGCCAGCTCTACCGCGAGATCGGCCAGACGCACGAGTCGCGCCTGTGCTACGAGGTCGTCGCGCGGCTGAAGCCCAACGACCCGCTCTCCGTCAAGAACTACAAGGACTCCATCGCCCTCGACACGATGAAGAAGGGCGGCTGGGAGGAGGCCAAGGATCACCGCGACCTCATCAAGGACAAGAAGGAGGCCGAGGAGCTCGAACGCGCGGCCAAGGCGGTGCAGTCATCGTCGGACCTCGACCAGTTGATCACGGAGTTCCAGCAGCGCGTGCAGCGCGAGCCGGAGAACATCAACTACCGCCGTGTGCTGGCCGAGCACTGCGCGCGCGCCAAGCGCTTCGACGAGGCGCTCGAGGTGCTGCGCGAGGCGCAGAAGATCGCCGGCCGCGCCGACCCGCAGGTGGACCGCGCCATCAGCAACATCACCATCCAGAAGTTCGAGACCGCGATCGAGGCCGCGCAGACCGCCGGCGACGAGGCGAGCGTGGCGGCGCAGCAGCAGGCCAAGGCCGACTTCGTGTTCGAGAATGCCAAGGACCTGGTGACGCGCTACCCGAACGATCTGCAGTTCAAGTATGACCTCGGCGTGCTCTACTACGAGCGCAGCATGATCATGGAGGCGCTCGAGGAATTCCAACTGGCGCAGCGCAACCCGCAGCGACGCACGCGCGCGCTCTACTACCTCGCGCTCTGCTTCAAGAGCAAGCAGCAGTTCGATATCGCGCTCGAGCAGCTCGAGAAGGCGGCGTCGGAACTGTCCCTGATGGACGACACGAAGAAGGACATCGTCTATGAGATGGGCCTGTTGCACGAGGCGATAGGCCAGAACGACAAGGCCGTCGAGCGCTTCAAAGAAATTTATGGAACGGACATCCGCTACAAGGATGTGGCGCAGCGGATCGAGAAGGCCTACAAGCGCTGACCTTGCGCGCGGCTGGCTGGCCGGGGTGGCCTTGGCGGGACTGCTCGCCGCAGGGTGTTCGCCCCGCGCTCCCGAAACTGTCGCCGCGGCGGCGCTGGCGCCCGCGCGCCCGGCGTCTGGCGAATTCTCCGTGATGACCTATAACCTGCGGCTCTACGGCAACGAGGACCGTGACGGCGGCGGCAAGGATGATGATCCCAAGCCCGAAGCCGAGCGCAGCGCCATCATCGAAGTGCTGGCCACCGCCCGGCCCGACGTGCTCGCGGTGCAGGAGATGGGCGCGCCGGAATTCTTTGCCAGCTTCCGCGAGGAACTGAAAGGGCGGGGGCTCGCTTATCCGCACGTCGAGTATCTGCACCGCGGGCGGCGGCAGGCGAACCTCGCGTTGTTGAGCCGCTTCCCGATCGTGGAGCGTAACCCCCACACCAACGACCTGTATCGCATTGGCCCGGCGCAGGTGCCGGTCGCCCGTGGTTTCCTCGATGTGACCATCCAGGTGAATCCGGCGTACAAATGCCGCATCCTGGTGGCGCATCTCAAGAGCAAGGTCTTTCACCAGCTCGGCCAGACCGAGATGCGGCGCAACGAGGCGCGCCTGCTCAACAACCACGTCCGCGCCGCGCTCAAGGAGCAGCCCGACCTGAACCTCGTGGTGCTCGGCGATTTCAACGACACACCCAGCTCCGCCGCGCTGCACGAGGTCAAGGGCGAGCGCACCGTCTATCTGGAGGACGTGCGCCCGGCCGATCCGTTCGGCGACGCGTGGACGCACTTCACCGCTGCGTGGGATGAATATGAGCGGCTCGACTACATCCTCGTCAGCCGCGGCATGAAGCCCGAACTCGTGCGCGCCAAGACCACGGCCATCCGGCATCCGCTGATGTTGCAGGCCTCCGACCACCGTCCGCTCATGGCGGTGTTCAAGGCGGTGGACGAACGCGCGGCCACCAACAGCGTGCCGACGGCCGGCGGCGGTGGGTGACGGCAAGTACGGTCTTCAAGATCACTGTAGCGGCGGCCTATGGCCGCCGAACTCATAACCCGCCACGGCGCGCATAGCGCGCCGCTACAGCAGCCGCGTGCGAAAAGGTAGAGACGATGTTGTTTGCCGAGGGGCGCGGTCGTTCCGCCCGTGCTGGTACCGCCATTGTTCACGGGCAAGCTGCTCGTCCACGTGGCGGGTTTCTGAAAAGCGAAAGCCGCCGTCAGCGTTTGCTGCTGGTGGGTCGTGGCACGGCGAGCAGCTTGTAGGTGCGCGGACGGTTGGGGTCTTCGGGAATTTTCAACTCGATCGGTTCGCCGGTGCCGCGCAGCTTGATCGCGTTCTCCAGTGGCTTCCACTCCGCCGCCGTGAAGCGGCTGGCCCAGAGCACGGTGTACTCCAGACCCGGGCGCGTCTCCCAGCGCAGCAGCGTCTGGCCGTTGGCCGTGGCGGTGATCAGGCGGGTGACGATCTTGCTCTGCTCCTCGGCGGTCGGCACGCGCACGCAGCCGGCCGCCGCGCCAAGCAGAAGCGCGGCCAGCGCCGCGCTTAAACCGCTGGAACGAGGATGAGAGATGCCGCGCATGGCCCGGTTCACTTCACGGCAGGCGTATCGGTGGCCGGCTTTTCGGTCTTCTTTTCTTCCGTCGTGTCGAGGAGGGCCGGCGGCGGCGTGCTGCCCGTGGTGGCGAGCGGTCCCTCGCGGCGCAGCATGATCGGCTTGCCGATCTTGTGGTCATAGACGCTGCCCTTGCGCAGCTCCGCGTTGAGATCCTCGGCCTTCATGTTGTAGCGGGTGGCGAACCACTGCCAGTCCTCGGCGCGGAATTTCAGCGCGGCGCCCACGCTGTTGAGCAACTCCGGCGTGGCCAGGTTCGTGATCTTCTGCAGCTTGCCCGCCCAGGCCGACATCGGCGCGAGCACCTCCGGCACCAGCTTCTCATCGCCGATGACCAGCGTCTGCGTGGGCTTCGCAGGCAGGAACGCGCCCGACTGAAACGCGTCGAGCGGCACGAAGTCCCATTCCTTGCCGTTCCAGACGTGGATGAGCGGCTTGGCCGTCGCGGCTTCGCCCTGATAACTGACCAGCGTCACGCCGTGGCGCGCGACCAGGTCCATGCCCACTTGGATCAGGTTGATGCGCGCCGGCGCAACCACGACCGTGCCGCCCGCCCACGCCACCTGCGCCGCCACCGCCACGCCCGCCAGACCCGCGAAAAGTTTTTTCATCGTGCACTCCTGAATTGAAAGCGCGCGGACTATAGCACGCGCCCCGCGGAATGTTCAACCCCGCGTCAGGGCCGGCGATGGGGCGACGAGGGGCGCAGCCAGCCAGCTCTCCGAAAATAATCTGGCAGGCGGGGGCGGCAGATGTTACACGCGGCGCATGTGGCGTTGCTTGTCCATCCTTCTGCTGCTGCGTTGGGCCGTCGCCGGCGAGCCGGTGATCCGCTGGGGTGGGGGCACGCAGGCGAACATGGTGAGCGCGGCGTCGAAGTTGCCCGCCGATCCCGGCGCGCTCGAACCGCTCTGGGAAATCAAGCTGGGCGTCCACCAGTACAGCATCCCGACTCTCGACCGCGGCCGGATTTTTCTCGGCACCGATGATCGGGCGATCAACCGGCCGGGCTACACGCCCTCCGGCGGCGGCGCGGTGCTGTGCCTCGAACAGGCGACGGGCAAATTGCTGTGGCAGTTGGCGAGCCCGCGGTTCATGGCGGGCGTCAAGCCGCCGTTCCACTTCGATCAGTGGCGCTGCGGCATCTGCTCCGGCCCGGTCGTGGATGGCGACCGCGTCTATGTGGTCGGCAACCGCGGCGAGATCCTGTGCCTGGCGCGCGATGGTCAGGCGCGCGGCAACACCGGGCCGTTCCGCGACGAGCTCGGCTACATGGGCCTTTCCTCCAGCAACGCCGCCGACCAGGTGCTGGGCCCGACCGATGGCGATATCGTCTGGCGCTATGACCTGCTGACCGAACTTGGCGTGATCCCGCACGATGTCTGTGGCAGCACGCTCCTGCTCGTCGGCGACCTGCTGTTCGCCTGCACCTCCAACGGACTCGATGATCGCCACGCGAAAATGCCTGCGCCGCAGGCGCCGACCCTGATCGTGCTCGATAAACACACCGGCCGCCTTGTCGCCAAGGACAATGAACAGATTGGCGAACGGACGTTGCACTGCAACTGGTCATCGCCGGTCGCCGGTCACGTCGGCGGGCGCACGCTGATTTTCTTCGGCGCGGGCGACGGCGTACTCTACGCCTTCGAGGTCCCGCAGCCGTCCGCGGAGGTGCAGGCGCTGAAAAAGGTCTGGTCAAGCGATGGCAATCCGCCGGACTTCCGGTTCCGCGATGGCCGGCCGCTGCCCTATTCGATGCACAACCGCACGCGGCCGGATGGCCCCAGCGAAATCATCGGCACGCCGGTGTTCGAGGGCGGCCGGCTCTATGTGGCGCTGGGCCAGAGCCCGATACACGGCGTCGGGCGCGGCTGCCTCTCGTGCATGGACGCCGCGACCGGCAAGAAAATCTGGGAGTCGCGGGAGCTCGGCCGCAGTTTGGCGACGGCGGCGATCAGCGACAGCTTGCTTTATATTCCCGACAACGGCGGCGACCTGCATTGCTTTGAGTCTGCCACTGGCCGGCGCGTCTGGACGCATCCACTGGGCGCGAAGGTCTGGGGTTCCTCGGCCTTCGTCGCCGATGGCAAAATTTATATTGGCACCGAGGCCGGTGTGCTGTGGGTGCTGAAAGCCGGACGGCAGCCGGAAGTGCTCTCGCGTACGCGGCTCGCCTCAATCCCGATTACGCCAGCCGTGGCGGAGGGCGTGCTCTACCTGCCCACGCAGCGGCACCTGACCGCCATCCCCGTCAACGGCGCGCCGCGTACCGCCACGCGTCCCGACACCAACGCTTCACGATAAAGAAGCCGGAATCGGTCCAAGTGATTAGTTTCCAAGGGAGGGAATTGCACACTTGAACAAGTGTGCAATTCCGCAGAAAGATGGGGAGGGGAAAGGCGCGATGGATTGGCTGCTGAATTTTTCTGCCCATTATTTTTCTGCCAGCCTGCTGTAGCGGCGGGCTATGCCCGCCGTTGGTCGTCAACGATAGGCCGGCCGACAAGGGAATGAAGACAAAGGAATGAGCCAGCCATGCTCCGCATTCCTTTGTCTCCATTCCTTTGATAAACAGGCGGACGCGACGGAGCGCGTCCCTCCACACACAGGTAAAAAACTGGAGGGCCACGCTCCGTCGTGGCCGGCAGCGAACAACGAACATTGAACACCGAATATCGAACATCGAGGGTGTACGCGGCGGGGTGAAAAGATGGCGGAGGATTTGAACAGGGAAGGCGCGAAGGAGGGAAGGGGCTTCTTCCCGTCTTCGCTGTTCACCTGTAGCGGCGGGCTATGCCCGCCGACGGCGACCATAGGTCGCCGCTACAGAAGCGTGGAAGGACCGCTTCTTTTTCCTGCCTTCCTGCTTTCCTCATTCAAAAAGTACTCTGGCGGGCGCGCTACAAACGGCGCCGCCAGAAGATTCTGGCGGTGAGGGGGGCGCATGGGCTACACTCGCCGCACGCTGACGGGGATGGACGGGCTATGCTGGACGAGGAAGAAAAAACCATCATCAAGCCGCTGGGTAAAAAGCCGGAGGAGGCTTTGGAACCCGGCACGCAACTGGGCCAATACAAGCTCATCCGCCTGCTCGGCCGCGGCGGCATGGGCGAGGTCTATGAGGCCGAGCACACCACCCTCGGTATCAATTTCGCCTTGAAGTTGCTGCCGCCCGATTTGCTGGCGACGACCGCCGCGCTGGAGCGCTTCCGCCGCGAGGCGCGCGTCATGGCGCAACTGCGGCATCCCCACCTCCTGCATGTGGACGACTTCGGCGAAACCGAGGGCCGTTACTGGTTGCGTATGGAGTTGGCGAACGGCATTCGCCTTAAACCTGAAACCGGAAACCTGAAACCTGAAGCAGAGGGGCACAGCGTCGTTTCGTTGGCAGAATGGGCCGAAGCGACTGGGGGCCGCCTGCCGCAACAGCTTCTGCTCGGCATCTTGCAGCAGATCGTCAGCGGCTTGGCCTACGCCCATGAGCGCGGCGTGGTCCACCGCGATCTCAAGCCCTCCAACATTCTGCTGATTTCTGGACATCCGCCATCATCCATCAACCATCCACCATCTTCCTTGGGCTTCACAGCCAAGATTGCCGACTTCGGGTTGGTGCGGCTGGTGGGCGCGGAGTGGTTGCAGTCGCGCGTGGAAAATTCCGTCCGCTTGAGCGCGAGCCTTGGCGAGCAGGCGACGCTGACAGGACCCAAGCGGGACGGCTCCTCGACCCGCTCGCTGCTCGGCACCTTTGAATACATGAGCCCGGAACAGAAGCGCGGCGAAGAGGCCGACGCGCGCAGCGACCTCTATGCACTGGGCTTGTTGACCTTCCGCCTGCTGACTGGTCAACGCGAACCGGGCTTTGAATTGCCCAGCCAGATTCATGATGACATCGTGCCGGCGTGGGATGCTCTGGTGCGGGCGGCGCTCCAACCGCGCAAGGAACGACGCGTGGCAGATTGCGGAGTCGTGACCCAACACCTCGAAGCTATTGCGGCAGAACTTTCCCAAGGCTCGGAAAAACCGGCGGTCGCGGTTTCCAAGCCCCGGAAAGTCGAGCCGCCACCGACCGCGAAACCGGCCTCGGTGTCCGAAGTTCGGGAGCCCTCTCCAGCAGCGCAAGCCGCAAAAAGTCACCAGCCCGGCAAAACCATGACGGTGAACCTCGGCGGCGGCGTAACGATGGAGTTCGCGTGGATACCGGCGGGCGAATTTCTGATGGGCAGCCCGGTAAATGAGGCCGAGCGTTTTGACAATGAAGGCCCGCAGCATCGGGTGACACTGACCAAGGGTTTCTGGATGGGCAAATCGGCGGTGACGCAGGCGCAGTGGGAAGTGGTAATGGGTAAGAATCCGGCGCATTTCAAGAAGGACAAAATATTGGAATTTGGCGGCAAGACGATTCCCAATCTGCCGGTTGAGAACGTAAGTTGGAACGACTGCCAGGAGTTTATTGGGAAGATAAATGTGAAATGTGAAATAGGAAATTGGAAAGCGAGTCTGCCGACGGAGGCGCAGTGGGAGTA